>NZ_JAQQEU010000045.1:0-57832 GCF_046026895.1 Paraburkholderia sediminicola | reverse complement strand
TCACGAAGGCGGCTCATTTTGTTTTGTGCACACGCGGATGCCGCGAAGCTCCGCAGCTGCACGATATTAAAGGCATTGAACGGCGTGGGCACGCGCCCAGCGAAATATCACGCCGCCACCGAAGTGAAATAGTGCTTTCCTCCTAAGAGCGAAAGCCCTCCCGCGAGGCACGAGGAAGCCCGCCAACTCAGGCGCAACGAGGGTGCTCAGGAAACACTTGCCGTGGTTAAGAAAAAGCTCGCACCCAAGGGGTGCGAGCTATGAATCAGTTCGGCGTGGAAACGGCACCGTACGAAAGCGCCTCATCTGCAATGAGGGGAAGCAGGCCCCGTTTCCTTGCCACCGCCGCCATCTGACGCACAATGGCGAACTCGCGCGCGTTGACCTCGAGCGTCACATAGCACTTCCCGCTCGTTAGCTGTCTCCAGAACTGCGAGCTCCCCGGAGAGCTCGGGTAGCTGCCAGGAGGAAGCTTCAGGCTGCTCTCTTCCCTGGCCATCCAGTCATACGGCTCAAGGAAGCTTGCCCACGGTATCTCGTCCATGCCAAACTCGGCGGCCCATTCATCGCCTGAATTATGGGCAACCGGAAAAAACAGCCCGGACGGCACAAACCCAAAGTCGGCGGTTGCGGCAACAACCTCCGCCGCAACCACCCACTCCATCTTCATCAATGCCTCAGCAACGTCTTCCGTTATCAACATGAGTTGTCCTTTCGCGTCGTTTGATTTGGGCAGGGCTCCATGCAGCCCCGTCTTATTTGTATAGTCACCCGTGATTCACTCTGCTCGGTACGGACTCCACTCCGCGCTTGCAACCGTTTTGCTGCAGACGCTTCACGCGAGGCAGCAACCTGCCCGGCAGCGGCGCATAAAGGCGCGGACCGTCAGATTGACAGCAACCAGACAGACGCGTACGCTCATTACCCCTTTTTTAAAACCGCATGAGACTTGCCGAGGGCTGTGATGGGTGACGTGATTGACCTGCTCGCATTCAGACGGGCGCAAGGCAAACCGCTACAAGTGCAAGATGTCCCCGAGTTGGCGCCCGAGGCAAAGGCGGGGCCGGCAATCGAACCGAAGCCCAATGCCGAGCCCTCTGCTCGCGGGAGCCGGTTGCATCGCACGACGCGCCAGGGAAGGGGCCGGCACGTGCCGCCCATACGCCTGACTGAATCTCAGAGGGCGGCGTTTCTCCAGTTGCTCGATTTCCAGATGTCGACCAACATCGTCGTCGACGAGCACGACAGGGACTATCTGGCCGACCCGGCGGAGCACGAGCGCGCCCGAGCGTTCTTTCGTGCGTTCGGGTTCGACATTGATGCTATCGAGAATGCCGAAGCAATGTGGGAACTGTGGTCGGCGCTCGATGCGGAATACACCTATTTCGTCAAGATGGTGCTTGATAACCCGAACTCCTTTTGCACGATGACGCTCGGCGAGCCGGAGGTCTGGTTTGAGTACATCGTCGCTGTCGCGAGCCAGGACCTCGATGAGGCGCAACGGCTGTCGTTCATCGTGCACGACGCGCACCTGTACCGCAGGTGACGATGCGGCAGCTCAGACGCGCCTTGCCTCGAGTTGCCACCTCTCTGAAGACCGACTGCGCAACCGGCACTGTTGCCGCGCAGAGATTGCTATACATTGCAGGCCATGACGAATCGCATCGTCAGCTGGCAATGGTGCGCCAACACCGTCAAATTAGGGTGGCGCGCCAACGCCCCCTTCATCCACCCCGGTCTGTGACCGCGTCCGGGTGCCTCCCGGATAGGCTTTGTGGCGCGTAGTGCTCGTAATGGAGCTCGCTACGTGCGAGGGGGAGGCAGCGGATTAATCCCGGCCTAGCGCCGGCGTAACCCCGCTGCTTTATCCCATGACCGCTGGCGTCTAGCCAGAGGAGCTGGTGCGAACGCGAAACGGGCCCGGGTAGGCAATGCCCCGGTGTCCCTGACCATCTGAAAACTGGGTGCGAGTCCCAGTCGGGGAGGAGCGCGAAAGGCGCGCAACCCGTACCAGACACGAGGGCAGCGATATCGCATGTCGCGAGGCATGCCTCGACCGGACCTGGCGAGTGCCAGGGACCGGCCGGCCGACCTGATGGTGACCGTGGGTAGCGCCACGCGAGCCTGATGGCGGGCTGAGAGCTTAACCGTGTAAATGCGCCCTGTCGAGCGGGGTGCTATCTGGAAAGTGCAAGAGCGATTAGGGCCTTCAGTGCCTGGAACACGCTGGAAGATTCGGACGTCAAACAACATTTGCTAGTAAGCGAGGGCCTTCTCCCGGTTCGACCCGCTGAAAGACGGTAAGCCCGGAATGTTGTCGTTTGGATTGAGGCGGTCGCGGTCTGCATGAACGCAGGACGATGGTCTAAGCGGTGCAAAATGCAGTCGGAAGCTCGCCAGGCTGGCACCTGGCGGGGCGGGCGTAACGACCCCGACCAACCTCGAGACTGTATAAGCGAGCTGATTCGACAACGACGTGCGGGGTCAGTCCTGCATCGAGTCGTGTCAGCGACAAAGCAACAAGGTGGAAGAAGGGCAGGCCATCGCGCGTGGCAGCGGATGGCTGATGGACGACGGGTTTGGCGACCCTTCGTCCGCTGATGGTCCCTGGCCGGACCAATCGCAAAGATTGTGCCGCCGTGCGCGCAATCGTATCGATGCAACAGTGAATCCGGGGCGTCGCCGGAACAAAAACGACGTTTGCTTCGAGGCCCCTCAACCGGGGGGCCTTCCCCCCCCCCGATAAGTGTCCATGAGAAGCCTCGCGGCGCCAACCAGGCCGCGTTCGTCCATTGCACAGGCGGCATGTGACACTTGCGCCGCCCCAACCCATTGGCCATCTGCGAATGCACCGGGCGCGTCTCGCCGTCACTCGACTCCTAATCAAACAGGTCCTGCCGCACGGGCCCGAACGGGTCAATGCCGTCGAAGGTCATTCGGTTCGTTACCGGATGAATGCCAATTTCGGACAGTCCCTCGCTTTTTACTTCGCCTGGCAGGTCATTGCACTCGCCGGCAACGACAACGATGCGCCCACTCCTCACCAGATGCACGAGCAGGCATAGATACGCCATGAACAGCATGCCGGACCAAAAAAACGCTTGCCAGAACACGACTGAATGCATCAACCCGAGCAGCGTCGTGGGGTGGTCGTTGCCCCACGCAATGCAGATTGTGAATCCAAGAGGAATGGCTACAACGAGGACCACCACCAATGCGAGAGTTCTGAGCACGTGCATCGTGCCTCCAGTTGTTGGAGTTCGTCTCGTCGACTATATCGCCCGTGCGATGCTGCAGCAAGCCGCCCGGTGGCAGCATAGAAAAGCCTCCCTGACACAAGGGAGGCAATAAGCGGCGTTGGGCCGCGTGGGCGTAATACGACGCCACTTCACTTCTTCATTGGCGACGAGCCGTGCGGCCAGTCAGCGTACCGACAAACACCCTGGCTGGTGGACCAGGGCGATTGCCGGTGGTCACGCCGTCATGGTTGTCGCTCCTTGTCGATGGCTATGGGGCGCCTCTCCATGCGTTGCAACGTCGCAATTTCCTTTCGTGTTCAATGGTCCTGAGATGTCGGCGACGCTATAGCGGCCACCACGATAGGCGTAGCTACCGCCTGGATGCGGCGACTAGCGAACGCAGTCGACCGATTGCGTATCCGGCAAAAAACGTCAGCACCAAGACGAGCACTGCGTCACTGTATGACCAGCCAATCATAAACCCCTCCAACGTGGATGAATGGCAAGGGCTGTCCTCGCCGCCCGAGCGTAAAATGCGCTGTCGCGCTCTACATCAATTCCCAAGGTCCGAAGGACCCTGGTTGCCTCTTACGTCTTGCGCATCACAAACCTAAACGGCTCCGTTTCAAACCGGTCCGTCAAATCCTTCATGACCGCCTCGCCGTCATCGCCGAATATCTCGCAAAAGCGACAGGGCGTCATAAATCGGCGCCACCTCATCACACACAGCACGTCGCGGAAATGTCGGTCATCAAGGTACCAGCATAGCTTGTCTGTATCGACGCGAAACTGAATTCCATCATGTAGATTGAGAAGGAATTCCGCTATCAGACCTGTATATCGGTCAAGCTGACGGCATGCCTGTAAAAGGCGCCGGGCAGCCTGAGCTCCGGGTTCCCTGGAATGCTTCGGAGCAAGGGGAAAAAGGCTTTTTTCTTTTGTCATGGTGTGCAGCAGCGAGTTGAGATAAATCGTATAGCCACTGTTTTTATCTCGACCAAGAACCATCTATCCTTCGCTACTGCACCCCAACTTGCTCAACTTGCTCAACATTTTTGAGTTACGAAAGTTGAGCAGGTTGAGCAAGTTGACGACCAAGCTGGAAACTGTCGCACGTTGCACGACTGGCTAAACCCGCAAGATAGTCCAGTCGGCAAGTGCGCGTTAAATCAGGTATCAACGCACGGCATTCGCCGGTGCAGGTCCCGAACGCAAACCCGGCAAAGATATTGGGAAAGCGGGCCGACCTTCAATCATCCGACTCATTGAGCGGGCCGGTAGTCCTCGGCAAAGACCAGTACCACTTCGTGTCCTTGCCTTTTCGCGCATCCACGCCCAGATTCCCTTGAGCTCTGCGCACCGACGCAGCGGAAATACCCTGCGACGCCGCCTCGGCCATCACATCGTTACTGAGAACAGCGCCATCGCACAGAACGCGCCTCAGAAACGCCTCCGCCGTGGCAACTCTGCTCACCTTCTCATTGGCCTCTACCGCATCAAACTCGCCAGATAGAAGGTCCCTCACCGGACCGTGGAGCGCATCGCCCCAGACAACACATGACGACTCGATTCCTGGAAATGGCTCCGATTGCTCGATGTGGTATTCGAAACCATCGCCTTCGGGGCCGATGTTTGATTTGCCGCGCGCGAGGATGCGTCGTTCGTCGCCGTCGCTGGATTCAGTTTTACCCGCGAGCATGATGATGCGAGGCACGGCGGAAAACGCGATTGAACCGGTCACCCGCTCGACGGGGTCTCCGCCGCCTTTCGACAGGTGGGTAATTCCGATTAGCGCCGCTCGCAGCGCTGCAGCCAGGTCAACCAGTGGTTGCAACCCCCTCCGAACCTCAGTGTTTTTGTGGCTGTCGCCACTCACCGCCGTCACGATGGGGTCCACGATGATGAGTCGAACGTCGCCGATTCGTTCCGCTTCTGCCTGCAACTGCGCCATATGACGGCTGGGGTCAAACGGAAGCAACTCGCCTCGTGACCGATACCCAGTCACAAAGAAAATGCGCGAGTCATCCCCACCGGCCGCCACCAGTCGGGGTTTGAGCGTGTCTGCTGGGTCATCCTCGCCGGACCACATCAGTACATGGCCTCGCTCGCACGTCGAGCCGTCGGGCCATCGACCGCCGCTCGTCACCGGTGCGGCCATCGCCATGGCTAGCGTGGTTTTGCCCAGGCCCGGTGAGCCGGCGAGGAGTTGCAGCTTGCCAGCGGCCAGCCAGCCCCGCCAGAGCCAATCGACGGGCTGCGGCTTTAACTCCGCGCCGTTCAGGAGCACAACACCGTCCTGCGGGTGCTGCTTTCGAGTTTTATCGACTGTACTCATACGCAGGCTTCCCTCGCCATGCGTGTCGGCAAGACGCCGGTCGCGACCGCGCGGCTCAGCAGGCCACGTCGCAGGTATCGCTTTATCATGCTAGACCACCCTCCTTTATGAAAGAACAGTGATGTCTAGTCACGCTTTTTAGCGGATGGCCTCGGTGGCCATCTCGCTCAGTTTCCGTGCATTACGCGCGCGGGCGCGTTGGATTGCCGGAGCGGCCGATGACGGGGACTGTGAGACAATCACCGGGTCGTCGATAGCCGGTGACGCCGATGCGGCTGCGCTCGGCACGTTGGCAGCCTCATCAGCTTTCACACTGGCAATAGCAAGACCGAAGCGCTGACCCAACCAACTCTGGATGAGGTCGTCATGCCAGTAGGGCCTTCTGCCGATATGTATAGGGGCGGGAATTTGCCCCGCCTTGACAAGATATTCGACGGTCCTGATAGAGCAACGCAGCAGCGCGGCGACATCGGTTTTGGTACGTAGGGGACCGGAATGAGCGGACATCAGAGAACTCCGTAATTGAGATTCTCTGTATATCAACCGGAAGTTAGATTTCCGGTTGAGGCCATTCCACTGCAGGCGTCTACGATGAACGCGCACAGCTTGATGTCCGTCATGAACTCCGCCTGAATAAGCGCGCCACTTACAAGCCAGAGAACTGGCTCAAGAGTCCGTTCCCACCGGAGCCGAATTGACGTGGTGCGACCGTTGTGAGGTCGACCCTGAAGCGCACGCCGGTAACTTCCGGCGGCAACGCTGGATGAACAGAGGGGATGTCCGCTGCCGAAAAAAAGCGCAACGACGCCAGCGCCGCTTGCTCGTCAAAGGCCAGTGAGGCCTCGCCATACAAGGCCCCATGCAACGTAGCGTTTACTCTGGCAAGAAGCGAGCGATATTCAGCCGGCGTCACTGCATCGCCGATTCTCTCGACCAAGTCAGAGATGCGAAGGCCACCAGCCGAGGGCTGGAGCAACATTGACGCGACGAAGACCTGGACGCCGTCGACTGGACGTAGCTGCTCCAGCGAGAAGACATGAACCCTTGACGTGCCAAGGGCGGTCTTCACCTCAAGGCGGACCTCGGCGTCGCTGAAGTCATAGCGCTCTGTGTCTTGCACTCGCCAGCATGCCAGCGCTTTCTGGACATCTTTCGCCCGCGAAAGCAGAAACAACTCCCCCCACACCCCCCGGACGCTCTCCGGGGCCGCGTCCGTTTGAGAAAACAGTTCGGACGCGGTGTCAACGAGCGCGCGGATGTCCGCAAATGATGGCGGCACACTAACGTCCTGACGCCGCAGCCCTCGTAAACCTGCGTGAAATCTGCGTTAGTACGCAGAAAATTTGTCTTCTGCGCAGCGACGCGCAAGTGAGCGCAACAGAACGCAAGTTGTTGTTTTTTAAAGAAGTGCCTATACTTGAAAACCTCGTATAGGGGGCCGGATTGGCGTTCGGGACGTAGAGGCCGGAGGTTCGAATCCTCTCACCCCGACCAGATTTTGGTTAAAAATCAATGGCTTAGAAAATATTGCCGTTGTTGCTGTACTACAGTGAGCTGTGTAGTACAAACCTTTGATAAAGCCTTGCGAAACTCTTCGGTTCGCAGGGCTTTTTTCATTTCATTTCATTACATTTCATTACAACAACGCAATCAGGTCGATAACAACAACAGATACGACGCCATCACAGGCAATGTCCGCCCAATCGGACAGTGCCCATCCCAGACACCCTTGAAAGCATCACGGGCTATCCAGACAAGCTCAAGATTTATCTGATGCCAGCCAGTTCGTACTGGCAGATTCGCTATTTTGACGGCATCAAGACCCACAAGCGCAGCACCAAGACGTCAGACAAACGTGAAGCCGTCGAGTTTGCCAAAGCGATGTACCGGCAGATCATCACCGGCAATTTCGCCGGCGTATCGAAAGCGCCCCAGACCAGTTTCGAGTACTTGACGCAACAGATGCTCGAATCTCAGCAAGGACGCGTCGACCGCGAGGAAATCACTGGGGATGCGCATCGCAACGACAATTACATGCTCGAGGCGAGATCGTCCCGGAACTCCGCACCCATAACGTAAAAGACGTTTCATTCGACGTGCTTGACCGATTCGTCATTAAGCTCAGTGCCGAAAAGCTAGACCCCTCAACCATTCAGCGGTACGTGGGCATCATCAACAAGGTGCTTCAGTATGCGGCGAAGCGGAGCGCAATCGACGCACTGCCCCGCTTTCCGAAGATCAGCAAACAGGGCAAGCCGCGCGCTTGGTTTAACCCATAGGGGTACCGACAGCTATACACTCGGGCTAAGGCGCTCATTGGCACCGAGCACGTCGTTACCTCGCCAAACGGGAGCGGGCGACAGAACGAAACCCGCAAGGTCAAGGTCACGGCCGACCTCTACAACACGATTGTCTTCATGGTTAACGGCTTCATCCGGCCGACCGACCTGAAAAACATGCAGCACAAGCACGTTGATATCGTCCGGGAAAATCGCACCTATCTGCGTTTTTGACGCTCCCTGAGAGCAAGAAGCACGACAAACCGATTGCCACAATGCAGCGTGCCGTTGACGTGTACGAGCGTCAATGCAAGCTGTACGAACCGGACGTCCTTACCAAGCCGGATGACTACCTGTTCATGCCCCAGTATTCAAACTGGGACACTGCGCTAAAGCGCCTCCAGCACCAGTTCAATTTTCTGCTGGATGACCTCGGCATGAAAACGGACGCACGCGGTAACGAGCGCACCATCTACAGCCTGCGCCATACCTGCATCATGTTTCGCCTACTAAACGCGGACGGCATTGACATGCTGACGCTGGCCCGTAACGCTCGGACTTCCGTCGAAATGATCGAGCGCTTCTATGCCAGCGAGCTTACAGGCGAAATGAACATCGACGTGATCCAGTCGCAACGCAAGAGCAAGAACAAGCCAGAAGCGAAGGCTGAGGTACCGCACCAAGAAGCTGCCGACAAGCCGAAAGCGAAAAAGCAAGGTGAAAGCAGCGCCGGTAAGTCCGTCTGTCATGCCCGGCACCGGTAGCGAAGAGCTGAACCTTCCAGCCAGTTCCATCCCTCCACTGTCCTTGTCGTAATCACCCCGCCTGGAGCCGGACTTTTCGTTAAGTCCGGCCTTTCCCTTCATTCTTGAATTTCCCCTACGACAGGCCAGACGAGCCGCCGTGTACTTGGCTGGCCTGCTCGGTACCTGCGCAGCCCCGCACTCAAGCAACGCGCCAGAACGCCGTTAAATCGCTAGACGGCTATGGCAACATTGATCGTGACAACCCCAGACTGCCTCACTTGCCGACCTGGTTGACGTCGCCACGTGACATACGGCATCCCTGATCTTGCCAGCATTCCGCATCTATTCTCTGAATCAACGAAATGAGCAGTTTCAACACCATCCTCGCGACGCTTCGGTCCGGACTGCCCGACAATTACTACCTCGCTGGACCAGACTACGGACCTGCACAAGCTCGTCAAGCTGGTCGTCACCGCCAACCCGCAGCTCACGTCCGGGTACGTGCACGTCTTCTCTGTCGCGCAAGCAGAGAACAAGAAGCCGGACGAGTTCCTCCCGTGGCTCAAGGAAGCGGGCGGCATTGAGACCGTGCGCAAGAAATTCCTCGCGGATGGAACGCTTAACCCCAAGTACGAGTCTCAGCGCGAGAAGAATCGCATGGGCAAGATTCACCATCGCTCGTAATGCCCCGCAAGCCGCATGTGTCACCATCGACGCGCTTACGCTCGCGGATGCGAATCTTGATCCAGTCGAGAAGCCGACGGAGTGCGTGGCCATCGTCGTGCGCAATCCGGACGGCAGCATCCGTATCAAGGGATTCGGCTCCAGCAAGAGCCTGATCGATTCCGCCTATCTGGAGCATGCCGCCGAGCAGAACAAGAAAGCCGTGTCCGAATCCAGCGGAACACCTTCCCTAACGGTAGCGCAAGCTGTCACACAATCCCCGTCGGCGTTGCCCGCCGAAGACCTCGCAACCATCGCGGACGCACTGATCGCCGTTTAACCAGCCCGTTGGTCAGCGTGATACCGACCGCCATTTAAATAGGAATACGAAACATTAAACTTGCTACTATGATCTACCCTACTGCTTCCACAGAAGCCATGATCCGCATGTTCATTACGCCTGGGCACTCATTTCCGGGTACGAACCGCAACGGCATCATCCTGTACGGTCCCTTCGGAACAGGGAAATCGACCTGCGCGAAGCTCCTGCCTGCTGCCATCGAAGCCAAATACTCGACGCAGACGCCGAACGTGCGGTACGAAAGCTGTGTGGCTGGGAACAACGGGGTCAGCATGATCGAGTCCATCCACAACGAGAGCATGACCTCCCCTGTAAGCGGAAGCTTTCACTACGTTATTCTTGACGAAGCCGACAATCTGACAGCGGACGCGATGAAGCAGCTTAAAAGCGTCATGAACTCGACCGACTCAACTGGCCGATTCACCACCGCCTTCATCACGACGACAAACCACATCGACCGAATCGATGCGGGTGTAAGGTCCAGAAGCCAATGCATTTCGTTCGCGCCGTCAAGCACAGATGTTTGGATTCCGCTTGTCCGCAGTTTGCTTGACGAACACGGCGTGCCGAACGTCAGCAGGATCAGCGACGACTATCCGAACCAAGATCATCGCCCTCGGTAATGACCCCCGATCCATCCAGGGGAACAGCGAAATCGTAGCGATGCAACTAAAAGCCGCGATCGCGCAGCTTCAGGCGCGGTCTGCCGCGGCATGATCCCATAGGCCAGCATAAGACCTTGTCTTGGCACACTTGACCGGACAGGTCTACGTGCAGCGATAGGTTTAACTAGCGCATCTCTTTGCAAGGGCCTATGGCCCCCAGCAATTCGGCCAGTTGCAGCTCGCGCTGGCACTCGCATTTGCATTCAGCAGCCTTGGCCTCGCGTTCAGCGACGAATCCGTAGCGCCGATGCTCGGCAGGTATAGCCGCCTGCGCCACTTCGTCTGTTACATGACCTTCCGCTTACGCTTCGTTTCGACGCTCGGTGTCATGCTTGCATTCGCCGTCGGAGTTTGGGTCGGTATTGATCGGGCCGATGCGTATTTCACGCTGGCAGTCAGCGCTGTCCTCATCGTCGAGCCTGCGACACGGCCGTGTAGAGATCGTGGAACTTGTGGCCGATGGCGGCGTGCAGCCGGTTCCACGCCTGCCAGAACGTGACGGAGGTGTCCGGCTTGCGGAGCAGCAGACAAGTCGCCCGCACGAGGTGGTCCGAACCGCCGCTCGCGCGGTCCATGGCGCCGAGCTTCTGGTCCAGCACGCCAGCGAAGGCAAGCAGATTGTTACGCTGGTTCTACAGGGCAACGCGCGTCGCACCGATGCGCGACGGATCCTCCGGTTCGCGCCAATGAAGTTCCTCGACGAAGAAGTTCCTCGACGATGAAGTCGACATTTCTTATCGCTTCTGAGGGGTAGCGCACGAAATACATCGCGGGCCTATACATTTCCCTAGACTTTTTACGTCACAATCGTACGTAAAACCAAACGAGAGAAAGGGCAACAGCACCTTCGCTTTTTCTGGTTATTTATCGAGATGAAATATGCAATGATCGCCGCGGAATCAGCGGAGCATGTCTGAACCCCGCGCGAGCAGACGTTCCGGCAACCCTGCGGCGGGCTCAAGGACCTGTTCAGCGGAGAGCTGGTCGGTTACGCGATGAGCGAGCGTATGACCAAGCATCTGGTGATGCAGGCGGTGTTTCGGGCGGTCGCGTCGCACCGCCGGGCGGTCGCGTCGCACCGCCGGCCGGTCTCATTCACCACACAGACCGCGGCAGCCAATATTGCGCGCATGCTTACCAGAATCTTGTCAGCCAGTTCGGCATGCAAGCCTCAATGAGCAGACGAGGAAACTGCTTTGACAACGCATCGATCGAATCATTTTGGGGCACGCTGAAGAGCGAGTTGGTCTATCGTCGGCGGTTCGCCAGTCGGCAGCAGGCGCAGCAAGAGATCACGGAATACATCGAGATCCTTAATAACCGGCAGCGGACACAAGCGCAGCTTGACTATCTGTCGCCCGCGGTTTTCACGCAGCGTTTCTACTTGAACAAGATCGCTGCTAAACCCGTTGGCGTCCACGGACTCCGACCGACCTCATTAACTCTCATGCCATGAATCCACGCCATAGTGCTACTACTGCGCCGCAACTCACCCGTCCTGCGCACGCGGCATACATCGACGGTTTGCGTGCGGTCGCAGTGTTGTCGGTCATCGTTTATCACCTGTACGCGCAGTGGTTACCCGGCGGGCTTATAGGGGTCGACATCTTTTTCGTGGTTTCCGGGTTTGTTGTCAGCGCATCCGTTGGCAACCTCGAATCGATGCAGTTTTCGCGCTTCGTGTTCTATTTCTATTCGCGTCGAATGCAGCGGATCGTGCCAGCGCTCGTGGTGTGCCTGCTGGTGACAGGCTTGTTTTCAGCACTGTTCATTCCAAACGCGTGGCTGAGCGATACCAACAAATACACCGGCTTCTCTGCTTTCTTTGGGTTGAGCAATCTGGTGCTCGCGATAATCGGTGATGAATATTTTTCGCCACGCGTCGAATTCAACCCGTACCTGCATACCTGGTCGCTTGGCGTAGAAGAGCAGTTTTATCTGATCTTTCCGTTGCTTTTCTTCATGTGGGTGAGCAAACGTCCGAGAAAGACGCTTTGCGTTGTTCTGTTCGCCGGCGGGCTCGCTCTGTCCGTGTTGAGCGCATGGTGGCTTTCGAGGCGAAATGACGGGCTCGCCTTTTTCCTGATTTTTGGGCGTTTCTGGGAATTGGCATCCGGTATCCTGCTATACCAGTTGCTCGCGCTCGCGAAGCGCCCGCTCGGCGTGATCGACCGCAATGGGACGCTGGGTTCGATGGCGTTGCTCGGTGGTTCGCTGCTGCTGCTTGCGGCCGGTTTCAAGGTCTTGCGCCCGGCGCAGCTTCCTTTTCCGGGAGCGCTGCTGCCGGTTGCCGGCACGCTTGGCGTACTGTACGCGCTGCACGGAAGAGAGCCGCGGGATTGGCTGCACAGGCTGCTCATTTCACCAGCGGTGATTTTCGTCGGCAAGATCTCATATTCGCTTTATCTCTGGCACTGGCCTGTGATCGTGCTGCTGCGGTGGACGACGGGGATCGATGCGCCTGTCTGGCGCGTGCTTGCGGCCGTACTGACCTTCGCGCTGGCGACAGCGTCCTGGTACTACGTCGAGAATCCTGCGCGGCGCTCGGCGGTCCTGAAAGGCATGCGGCGTCCCGCTGTCGTAGGTGCGGGCTTAGCTACGTTGACGTGCGGAGCGCTGTTGTGGCTCGGCATTCAGGCAGCCCAGCTGAAGCTGAATCTGTCGCTGAGCGTGGTGGCACAACGTGCCGACGACTGGTATCCGAGCCGCTCCCTTGAGCCCAGCAATGACGGATGTCTGGACACGTGGAATAGGACGAAGCTCAACGGGGGGCCCGTATGGACATATTCACGTGCGGGATGTTCGCTTCCGGCGACCTATCGCGGGCGCCTGTACGTGATCGGCGATTCGCACGCGATGGCCTACAACAGGATGTTGCGCGAATTCGCCCGGGATACTGGCGTGAAGGTCTTCGCGTACAACAATGGAGGCTGTCCGTTCATGGCTTTGCTGCCGCGCAAACAAGATGAGGTGGCGAGCTGTGCGCCGGCGACGGATGCGGCAATCGCTCAAATCGAGGCGCAGGTCAGGCCCGGTGACGTGGTCTTCATGCCTTCGCTGCGGCTGCCACGTTTCTCCGACGAGTGGGCCCGCTTCGACGACTCGAGCACCTTTGGCTACATGTTTGGTCCAGAGGCCGTGCAAAGCCGGGTAGACGGCGTGCGAGAGGCTATTCCAATCTTGCAGAAACTGGCAGCCAAAGGGGCGAAGGTCATCCTGGAGGGGCCGACACCCGAGTTTCGGAGCCAGCCATTCCGATGTTCGGACTGGTTCAATCGCGACAATCCCATCTGTTCCGGCGGCGACCGCATCGCCCGTGCGGATCTGGAAGCCTTGCGGGCGCCGGTGCTCGACTCCTATGCGCACATCGCGCAGGCGGTCCCCGAAGTTAGCGTATGGGACCCGTTGCCATCACTGTGCCCAGATTCGGTCTGCTTAACGCACACCGCCGACGGCCGGCCGCTCGTCTTCGATGGCGATCACCTCAGCGGCTATGCGAACAGGCTTCTGTTGCCAAGCTTTAAGCAGCTCGTCAGCAAGCTTATGGAAGCGGGGTCCGCGAGCTGATGCGGGGAAGAGTTCCGGCGATGGCTGGCGAGGTAGTTAGTCCGAAGATCGAGTACCGGCTGTGCGAGCTTGGGTACTGTCAGGTTGACGGAGGGGGCGACGAATATAATGGGGCATGCAGAAAGGTTCCCTCTCCGTTCTGCCGTCGGCCGATGCAACCGGTTCCGTTCAAGGGCTATGGAGTGCCGTTACAACCTATAGGGACTCTTCCTTTTTAGCAAGGTCGGTTCGTGGTTCATGTGTCTGTTGCCAGGTTCCCCGCCATGGCGCGCATTGGGCATCCACCGCAACGAGGGGCGCAGGGTTATCCACCGCGGCACCCGCGGCCCTTCTCTGGCCCGAGCGGGTGTCGCGGTGGATAACCTGTGAGAAGGCCCTCCCGGTTCACCCGTTCATCGGTAACATTCCCCAGGTCGTCAGGGACACGATTCGGCATCCAGCGGCGAGACAGGCTGCGCACCTATAAACGGCCTTCTATGAGCAGGAAGCTCACGAATTATCGGGCAGGTCCTTTTGGCGCCTCCGTGCAGAAGCGCCGTAGCGGGGAGTCAGGGGCGGCTGCCTGTTCCCGAGACCCGCCGTCAACCGTTGCCGCGGTCCATTGTGGTCTGAAGCCGATCGTCGCGCCCGTGAGACTCCAGTGTCTCACCGCCTTCTATCCGCCGGCGCGAGGCCAGCCTCATCCCGTATGCGCGTTACGCCGGAATCACCTGCCGGGAACACACCCCATCTTGAGAATCGGTTGCGTTAGCAACCCGGCCGTTTAGCGGGCATGTTCACTCCAGACCGTATGTGCTGCGTAGTTGCCTAACCGACCGTTACCTCCTGCCTGCCAGACCCGTTAGGGGGCCTTACGCCGACTTCAACTGCGCTCCTTCAGGGATCACCCCGTCCTTCAGATAGCGCCACAGCGCGATCGCGAGGCGCCGCGCCACCGCGACGATGGCAATGCGCCGCGCCCGCCGATTCGGTCCCGTGCCCTGCGTGCGCTGGTTGAACCACTGCGTCAGCGCACTGCCGGGCTGGTAGCGCAGCCAGCACCACGCCATCTCGACCAGTAACGCGCGCACGCGCCGGTTGCCCTGCTTGCTGATCCCCTGATCGACCTGGCTCTCGCCACTGTCGTAGGGTTGCGGCACCAGCCCGACACACGCACCGACCTGGCGCCGGTTGCTGAACTCCCGCCAGAACAACTCGAGCGCGAGGCGCGTCGCGCCCACTTCGCCAATGCCCTTCAGGCGCGCGAGGGCATCGCTTCGCTGGCGCGCGGGGGCCGGCGCACTCGCCTGCCGCGTCTTCTCAAGCGCCGCGAGTTGCTGCCTGACCAGCGCCAGCCGTTCACACTCGCGTAGCAGCCGCTCGCGCAATTCGGGCGGCAGCGGCGTGCCGTCGTGGCATCTCACCTCGTCACGGGCGAGCCGGTCGGCGAAGTGCTTGTGATCGACCTCATCCCAGCAACCCAGTGTGACCAGCAGTTTGCGCATCCGGTCGCGATGCTGCAGCACCTCCTTCTGCAGTTGGCCGCGATCGCGCATCAGTTGGCGCGACGCCTCGTCCTGCGGCGACGGCACGTGAACCACGTGCATGCGGTCGCGCTCGCCGCGCAGCCACGCGCGCAGGTTAATTACTAGCTTGATCGCGTCAAGCCGGTCGGTCTTCGCGCGCCGCCTGTGACGTTCAACCGGAATGCTCGCCGGATCGACCACATAACACTCGATGGCGTGCGCCTGCAGCGCGCGACAGATCCAGAACCCGTCCTGGCCGGCTTCGTAGCTCACGACGACCCGCACGCCCGCGGGCAGCGACCACTTGTCCTTGTACCGGTCGATCAAATCCAGCACGGCCTGCAGGCGGGCGGCGGCTTGCGCTTGGGCCACACTGTGTGTACGGCCGGCTGCTCGCGCCGGCCATCCTGCAGCGCGACCTTCCACTTTGCCGCAGCGAGCTCGAGTGAGACTGCCAGCACCACCTCTTCACCACCCGTCGTGAACGTCTGATGCGTGCGCATGATGCTCTCTCCTTTGAACAGGACTCGACACGCTGATTTTACGTATCAGTTGGTCGACGCCCCTGCTCATAGGATCTTGCTGGGCGGTGTCGTTGCATGCCCGGGCCCGGATAATAACCGCGCAGCAGGACTCCATTCGGGACTCGGTGTACGTTGTCACGTCACTAGGTTGTAGCTCGAGTTCCCCGCTGCCGGTCTGACCTTGTCGCTACCCTTGCCGTTGCGTCCTTGGTGTGGTCCCTACGTGCGTGGAGATGAACCGTACGGCATTAGCGCGGCCTCGTATGCGAACGACGTGGTCTCCACGGTGCGTGCGTAGGGATGAGCCGATGACAAAATAGTCGTGGACGGCGCCAATCAAGTTGGCCGACCGGCCGTGCTGCTTGACGCTGTCTAAGTCGCCCGATCAGGCGCGCGAGTGGTCCCAACGCGCTTCCTCCAACGAAGCGTCGGAATCGGCGCAACCAAGCACCAGACGGTCGTTGCCAAGCGCGCCGACATCCAACATAAGATGCAGAAGAAGCTGCCAAAGCAGCTTTCCGACCTCAATTCAAACCGCTCTGATCTACCGGTCAGCGCATCCCATTGAAAGGGGTCGAATCACTGATTTTCTGCGTGTACGTTGTACACCCAGCGCAGACCCAGCTTGACTTGATAACGTTTAGTTATGCAAATTCCTCACTTTAGTACTTCGTGTAGTACTCGATGAGAAATTCCTTTAAAAAACAATGCAAATGTGAGTTGTGCGCATTCTTCGGGACGTAGAGGCCGGAGGTTCGAATCCTCTCACCCTGACCAGAATTTCCTTGTTAGTTCAAGGTTCGAAAACCGCCCAGCTTGCTCGGCGGTTTTTGTTTTTGGCGCGCTTTTCCTGCTTCTTGCGCCGTCCTCCACACCGCTACGGTTTTTGGGGTAACGCCATCCCGCTGGCGGCTCCCGCGCGCCCCTCTGCTATATTCTCTTCATCCTCTCCCCTATTCTTCACGCCGCGTGGAACAACTTCCCTTATGGGCGCAGATTGGCGCCGTCTTTCTGCTGCTTATCTGCTCCAGCTTCTTTTCCATTTCCGAAACGGCGATGATGGCGCTCAACCGGCATCGGCTGAAACATCTTGCCAATCAGAACGCGCTCGGCGCGAAGACCACCCAGAGCCTGCTCGCGCACACCGATCAGCTGCTGAGCGTCGTGCTGATCGGCAACAATCTGTTCAACACGATCATCCCGGTGCTCACCACGTCGATCGCGCTGCACACGTTCGGCCGCAACAACCTCGTGCTGTCGATCGCAACCGGCATCGTCGCGTTCCTGATCATCGTATTCGCGGAAATCACGCCGAAAATCGTCGGCGCGACGTTCCCCGAGAAGATCGCGCTGCCCGCGAGCCTGCTAATCGCGCCGATGATGCGCATCGCCAAGCCGCTCGTCTGGTTCGTGAATCTGTTCGCAACCGGCATCCTGCGGGTGCTGCACATCAACACGAAAGGCGCGCGCGATATGCGCCTGTCCACCGAAGAACTGCGCACCATCGTGCTGGAGTCGGGCAGCTTCATGCCGACCAAGCACCGTAGCATTCTGCTGAACCTGTTCGACCTCGAAAACATTTCAGTCGACGACGTGATGATCCCGCGCCGCCGCATCGAGGCGCTCGACTTCGAGGCGCCCTTCGAACAGATCCTGCATCAACTGGAAACCTGCTATCACAACAAGCTGATCGTCTACCAGGGCGACATCGACCGCGTGCTGGGCGTGCTCCACGTCCGCAAGACGCTCGCGGCCCTGCACAACCAGGAGCTTGAGCGCGAGACGCTGCGTGAATTGCTGGCCGAGCCGTACTTCGTGCCGACCGGCACGCCGGTGTTCCAGCAGCTCCAATACTTCCAGGAGAGCCGTCACCGCACCGCGCTGGTCGTCAACGAATACGGCGAGCTGCAAGGTCTGGTCACGCCGGAAGACATCATCGAAGAGCTGATCGGCGAATTCACCACGTCGATTCCGCGTAGCGCCAATTCGCGTGGCGGCTGGAACGAGAAGGGCGAATGCATCGTCGCGGGCAGCATGCCGCTGCGCGAGCTGAACCGCTGGCTGCAACTCACGCTGCCCACCGACGGGCCGAAAACGCTCAACGGCCTGATCCTGGAAATTCTCGAAGACATTCCCGACGGCGACGTGTGCGTGCAAATTGGCGAGGTCAAACTCGAAGTCATGCGCAGCGACGATCAGGCGATTCGCACGGTCAAGCTGTTCAGGCCGCCGTCGCGCGCGAAAGCCGGCAAAGCCGTGCTGCGCTGAACGCCGCGCCGTCTGGTTTCGAGACGCCGCCAGCATCGCACACCCGCACGACGCGCGCCATTGGCCGAATGGCTGAATGGCGGCGCCGGCCGCGCTACCGGAAGATGAAGCCGTCATGTTCTACAGGCGGCTCATCCCCGGTCTCTCATGCAAACCTCCACTCAATACGCGTCGTCGGGGCCGCCCCGGCCCATTGCATTCGACAGCGACGGCATGCCACGGGCGAAGCCCAATCCCTTCGCCGCCGAAGGTAGCGCGGCCCTTTTCGCCGATCCCGACCGCGCGCCCGCCGTGCGTCTTTTGACCGACACCTTGCAGGAAGCAACCCGGCGCAACGCGTCGGACCTGCATATCGAACCGGCCGAGCACGGCTGGCGCATGCGATTGCGAATCGACGGCGTGCTGCATGAAATCGCGCCGCCGCCCGCTCATCTGCGCGATGCGTTCATTACGCGCGTGAAGGTGCCGGCGCGCATGGATATCGCCGAACGGCGCGTGCCGCAAGATGGCCGGCTGCGCATCGCGACGACGCCCGGCCGGGTCGAAGACTATCGCGTCAACTCGCTGCCCACGCTGTTCGGCGAAAAACTGGTCCTACGCCGGCTCGATGCATTGCCCGCCGATCTTTCGCTCGACTCGCTCGGCCTCGATCCGCGGCAACGCGTGACGGTCGATGCGGCGATTCGCGCGCCGCACGGTCTCGTGCTCGTGACCGGCCCCACCGGAAGCGGCAAAACGCTGTCGTTGTACTGCTTCCTGAATCTGCTGAATGGCGAGGCGCGCAACCTGTGTTCGGTGGAAGACCCAGCGGAAATACAACTGGCCGGTATCAATCAGGTGAGCGTGCGCGAAAAGGCAGGGCTGACGTTCGCGGTGGCGCTGCGCGCCTTTCTGCGACAGGACCCCGACGTGATCATGGTCGGCGAAATCCGCGATAACGAAACCGCCGATGTCGCCGTGAAAGCCGCGCAAACCGGCCACCTCGTCCTGTCGACCTTGCACACCAACGACGCGCCTGCGGCCATCGCGCGCCTGATCGACATCGGCGTCGAGTCATACAACCTTGCCGCTGCGCTGCGGATGGTCACGGCGCAGCGGCTGGTGCGGCGCCTGTGCGTCGCATGTCGCGCGCCCGCGCCGCAATCGGCGGCGGCGCTGCGCGCAGCGGGCTTCGACGAGCATCAACTCGACGGTTGGCAGCCCTACGCGCCGACCGGATGCGCGGCGTGCCACGGCATCGGCTATCGCGGCCGCGTCGGGGTTCATCAAGTGATGCCCGTCTCCGACGCGATGCGCGAGCTGATCGTGGCGAGTGCCGGCACACATGAGCTTGCGCGGCTCGCGCAAACCGAACAGGTAGCGACCCTACGTGACGCGGCGTTGGCGCGTGTGCGCGACGGCACCACCAGTCTCGCTGAAGCACTCGCGGCTACCGAACTCGCATGAATACGGGCACGACTCACCCGCTCATTGGGGGCGACACGCGCTTCGCGTGGCGCGGCGTCGACGCCGACGGCATCCACAAAAACGGCACGCTGATCGCGCCGGACGCGAGCGCTGCGCGAACCATGCTCAAGCGCGACAGCCTGTTCATCGTCGAACTCACGGCGCGCGGGCCGGCGCCGCGCCCGACAGCTCGCGCCGCCGAAGTCACGCTGTTCACCCGGCAGCTCGCCAGTCTACTGCGTGCCGGCTTGCCGCTCGCGCCAGCGCTGGACCTGCTCGCACAAGCGCAGGCGTCGAGCCGGCAGGGCATGCCGCGCATCGTCGGCGCACTGGCGCGAGATATCACTGCGGGCCTGCGTTTCTCGGCGGCACTACAACGACACCCTGCGCAATTCAATGCGCTGTACTGCCAGCTCGTCGAAGTGGGCGAAGCGGCCGGCGCCCTTGCCCCCGTCCTCGCCAGAATCGCCGACGACCGCGAACGCGCCGCCGCGCAACGCGCCAAGGTGCGCGCGGCACTGACCTATCCGGGGGCGATCCTGTTGCTGGCCATCGCGATTACGGCGGCGTTGCTGGTGTGGGTCGTGCCGACCTTCAAGCAGATCTTCGACGGCTTCGGCGCGACGCTGCCCGCGCCGACGCGGTTCGTGCTGGCGCTATCGTCCGGCGCGGCGCGCTGGAGCATACCGGCGTTCGCGACGATCTTCGCATCGACCTCGGCTGCGACGTTTCTGCTGCGGCGTTCCGAAACAGCGCGCGTCCGGTTCGCACGTTTATCGCTACGATTGCCGCTCGCCGGTCCGCTGCTCGGCACACTGTGCGCGGCCCGCTGGAGCCGCGCGCTCGGCACCTTGTTATCGGCCGGCACACCTCTCGCAGACGCGTTCGATTCGCTGACTCACGCCACGGGCAATGCCTTTTTCGATCGCGCCACCGCCGGGATCGCCGAGCGGCTGCGGCGCGGCGAGCGGCTCGCCGCAGCGATGCGCGCTTCGCGCTGCTTCCCACCCGAGGTCGTGCAACCGGTGGCGGTTGCCGAGGAGTCCGGAGCACTGGACACCATGCTGATCGACGTGGCGTCGCTGGCGGATCGCCAGGTAGATGAAAAGATCGGCATGCTTTCGAGCCTGTGCGAGCCGCTCGTGATCGTCGTGCTGGGAACGCTGGTCGGCGGCCTCGTGATCGCGATGTATCTTCCCATTATTCAACTCGGCAACGTGGTGTAGGATCGCAGCCGAATCCATCCCTTACCATGCGGGCTCCGCTTTCACTCGTGCCAGAAACTTCTTCCAGTCTGCTCTCGGGCTTACTGCCGGGCCGCTTCACGGCCGGTCTAGGCCTGGCGTTCGGCAGCTTGCCCGCCGGCTTGCAGATCACGTTCGCCATCGTGTTCGGCCTCGTCATCGGCAGCTTTCTGAACGTGGTCGTACATCGGCTGCCGATCATGCTGGAGCGTGCCTGGCGCGCGGAAATCAGCGACGCCACCAAGGAACCGCCGCAAAACGACGGTCTGCCAGAGCGCTACAACCTGTGGGTGCCGCGCAGCGCATGTCCGCATTGCGGCCACGTTCTGAGCGCGTGGGAGAACCTGCCGGTGCTCAGCTACGTGCTGCTGCGCGGACGCTGCTCCGCATGCAACGCGCACGTGAGCCTGCGCTATCCGCTGCTCGAAATTGCCAGCGCCGCGTTCGCGGCAGGCGCACTCGCGCTGTTCGGCCCGACCCTCACGGCGCTCGCCGGGTTCGGACTGTGCGCGGCGCTGCTCGCGATGAGCGCGATCGACATCGACACTCACCTGCTGCCGGACTCGATGACGCTGCCGCTTTTGTGGGCAGGCATCATCGTCAATTTCAACGGCATGTTCGCGAGCCTGCACGATGCCGTGCTCGGCGCTATCTTCGGCTATCTGGTGCTGTGGGTCGTGTATTGGCTGTTCCGGCTGGTGCGCGGCGTCGAAGGCATGGGTTATGGCGATTTCAAACTGCTGGCGGCGCTCGGCGCCTGGCTCGGCTGGGCCGCATTGCCACAGATCGTGTTGATCGCAGCGGTCACCGGCGCGGTGGTCGGCCTCGCGGCCACCTGGCGCGGCCGCATGCGCTTTGAAGAGCCGCTGCCGTTCGGGCCGTTTCTCGCAGCGGGCGGCGCGCTCACGCTGTTTCTCGGCACACCGCTCTATCTGGCTCTGGGAGGCTGAAGCATGTTCGTCGTGGGACTGACCGGCGGCATCGGCAGCGGCAAATCGACCGTCGCCGATCTGTTCGCCGCGCACGGTGTGCCGCTCGTGGACACCGATCTGATCGCGCACCGCATCACCGCGCCACACGGATTGGCGATGCCGCAAATTGCCGCTGAATTCGGCGCTGCCTTCGTCGCCGCCGACGGCTCGCTCGACCGCGCCCGCATGCGCGAGCGGGTGTTCAGCGACGACGGCGCGCGCAAACGGCTCGAGGCCATCACGCATCCGTTGATTCGTGCCGAGACCAACCGCGAGCAGCGCGAAGCGCAGGGCCCGTACGTGGTCGTCGTCGTACCGCTTCTGGTCGAATCCGGGAGCTGGAAGAGCCGCGTGAATCGCGTGCTCACCGTCGACTGCAGCGTGGAGACGCAGATCTCGCGCGTAATGAGCCGCAACGGCTTCAGCCGCGACCAAGTGCTCCCGATCATCGCCCGCCAGGCCACGCGCGAAGCGCGCCTCGCCGCCGCCGACGACGTCATCGACAACGACAACGCGCCACTCCACGCGCTGAAGGCGCAAGTCGACGCGCAGCACCGCGCGTACCTGTCGCTCGCGGGCGCATGAACCGCGGGTGCGCCGGCGCGCAAGGCGAACATGCGTGCAGCGCGCGAACACAGAGCGCCAGTCTTCGCACATCCGAGCCCTGTACGACACCGCGTTTGCCGATGCACGCAGAATCCACCCAAAACACATGAAAAAAGTTGCGAATGCGAGCTGAAAAAGTGCGTGATTGCTAGGGTAGTCTCACGGCATTAGAATGTTCTGCATTCCCGTCACCGACCACGCCCGAGGCGAGCCCGCTTGATCCTTTACGAGTATCCATTCAACGAGCGAATCCGGACGCTGCTGCGCCTCGAAGATCTGTTCGAGCGCTTCACGTTCTTTCTGACTCAGGAAGAC
Organism: Paraburkholderia sediminicola; assembly: GCF_046026895.1. Lineage (GTDB taxonomy): Bacteria > Pseudomonadota > Gammaproteobacteria > Burkholderiales > Burkholderiaceae > Paraburkholderia > Paraburkholderia sediminicola_C. Next base: position 35,098 of record NZ_JAQQEU010000045.1, on the reverse strand, counting down.
GCCAAGGAACATCACGTCGCACTGACAACGTTGTTCGAAATCTCAGAGGTTGCGGGTCGCGCGGATCTGAAGTCGGATCTGATGAAGGAGCTCGAACGTCAACGGCAAACGCTGGCGCCGTTTCGCGGCAATCCGGGAATCGAGCAGAACGCGTTGGAAGCCGTGCTCGGCGAAATCGAACAGACCCTCGCGGGGCTCGGGCAGATGCAAGGCAAGACCGGCCAGCATCTTGCGGACAACGAGTGGCTCGCCAGCATTCGCAGCCGCGCCATTATTCCCGGTGGCACCTGCAAATTCGACCTGCCGTCCTACTACGCGTGGCAACAGCTTCATCCCGATCAGCGCCGCCAGGACATCGCCAAATGGGTCACGCCGCTGCTGCCGCTGCGCGACGCGGCGACCATCGTTCTGCGGCTCGCGCGCGAGTCCGGCCAGGCATCGAAAGTCATGGCCATGCAAGGCAGCTATCAGCAGATGCTCTCGGGGCGTTCGTATCAATTGATGCAGGTTCGCGTGGCACCTGAATTGCGGGTGATCCCGGAGGCGAGCGCCAACAAGTACATGCTGTGGGTGCGCTTCACAGTGCAGGACGGCGATCTGCGTCCCCGTGCGGTGGATGTCGACGTGCCGTTTCAGCTCACGCTTTGCAGCCTGTAAAGGCTTACAAGCCGGACCACACCCGGCTCGCAAGGTGCGCCCGCTAGGTCCGGATCGAGGGGCGCGCCTTTGAAGCGGCGCGAAATACCCCTATATTCGTTACTTGTTCCGTTTTGCGATTGACTGCCTGACCGTATGCCTACCGTCGTTAAATGCCCCACTTGCGGCAGGGACGTCCGCTGGACCCCTGAAAACCCCTTCCGCCCGTTCTGCTCCGACCGCTGCAAGCAGATCGACCTCGGCGCCTGGGCCGCTGAGAAGTACAAGATCGGCGGGACCGATCAGGAAGCGGGGTCGGACGAAACACCCGGCGGGGACTACAACCCGCATTGAGCGTGGCCCGCTACGGCAATGACGCGGGCAGGCGCCGCTGGTGCGGCGCCCGCTCTTGCGCGTACCCCTCTATTGGTGCTCTTCCGCCGCGAGCCATTCGAGCACAGGAATGGTCGCTGGCAACAGCGGCGCGACATCAGCCGGCAACGTCTGCCAGACGAACGCCTGGCCTTCGCGGCCGTGCGGCTCGCCGGACCACTGCGTGACTTTGCAGAAGAAGAGCCGCACATAGGCATGCGGGTAATCGTGTTCGAGCGTATGCCAAAGATGGCTCGCCTGAACGTCGATCCCCAGTTCCTCGTGCAGTTCGCGTGCAAGCGCGGCCTCGACCGACTCGCCCGCTTCCAGCTTGCCACCAGGAAATTCCCAGTAGCCCTCATATGGCTTGCCCGCCGGACGCTGCGCCAGCAGATAACGCCCATCCGGCTGAATCAGCACGCCGACGGCGACTTCCGTCACCGAACGACCAGCGGCGTTCTTCGGCGCGTCGTTCATGCCGAGGTTTTCCGGCCGGACCAGTCACGCGCGAACTGCCACGCCACCCGCCCCGAGCGCGAGCCGCGTTCGAGCGCCCACACCAGCGCGTCGCCGCGCGCCGCTTCGACTTCGGCGTCGTCACAGCCGAAATGCCGCAGCCAGTGGCCGATGATCGACAGGTAGTCGTCCTGCTTGAATGGATAGAAGCTGACCCACAGCCCGAACCGCTCGGACAGCGAGATCTTTTCTTCGACCAGTTCGCCCGGATGAATCTCGCCGTCGGACGTGTGCTTGTACGTCTCGTTGTCGCTCATGTACTCGGGCAGCAGATGGCGGCGGTTCGACGTCGCGTAAATCAGCACGTTGTCCGACTGCGCGGCGATCGAGCCGTCCAGCGCCACCTTCAGCGCCTTGTAGCCGGACTCGCCGTCTTCGAACGACAGATCGTCGCAGAACACCACGAAGCGTTCGGGCCGCTTCGCGATCAGGTCGACGATGTCGCCGAGATCGTGCAGATCGTCCTTGTCCACTTCGATCAGACGCAGGCCGTCTTTCGCATACGCGTTCAGGCACGCCTTGATCAGCGACGATTTACCGGTGCCGCGCGCGCCCGTCAGCAGCACGTTATTGGCCGGCTGCTGGTGCACGAACTGACGCGTGTTCTGTTCGATCAACCCTTTCTGCCGATCGATGTTTTTCAGGTCGTCGAGCGTGATCGACGAAATGGCGGGCACGGGCTGCAGGTAGCCGCGCCCCTGGCGCTTGCGCCAGCGAAAGGCCACCGCGCCCGACCAATCGATCTCAGGCGCGGCGGGCGGGAGCATCGCTTCCAGGCGGACGAGCACGGCTTCGGCCCGGGTCAGAAACTGTTCGAGTTTGTCCATGACGGTGAGGTAAGCGGTCAGATACGCGGCCAAGGGGCCGGGCAACCAACCTGATTACGAACGATAGTCGGCGTTAATGCTCACGTAGTCGTGCGACAGATCGCAAGTCCAGATCGTGGCTTGCGCATTGCCGCGGCCGAGTACGACGCGAATGCCGATCTCGCTCTTTTTCATGACGCGCTGGCCGTCTTCTTCACGGTAGGCCGGATTGCGGCCACCGGCAGTTGCGACCAGCACGTCGTCCAGATACAGATCGATCTTGCCGACGTCGAGATCGTCCACGCCGGCATAGCCGATGGCCGCCAGGATGCGGCCGAGATTCGGGTCCGATGCATAGAAGGCCGTCTTCACGAGCGGCGAGTGGCCGATCGCGTACGCGATCTGGCGGCATTCGCCGATGCTCGAGCCGCCTTCTACATGCACGGTCATGAATTTGGTCGCGCCCTCGCCGTCGCGCACGATCAGTTGCGCGAGGGTCTGGGCGACTTCGGTCACCGCATCGCGCAGCGCTGCATAAGCGGGCGAATCGGTGGACGTGATCGCCGGCAGGCTCGATTTGCCCGACGCGATCAGGATGAGGGAATCGTTGGTCGACGTATCGCCATCGATCGTGATGCAGTTGAACGAGCGGTCCGCGACGTGTCTGACCAGCGCATCGAGCACCGGTTGCGCGACGGCCGCGTCGAACGCGAGGAAGCCGAGCATGGTCGCCATGTTCGGCTTGATCATGCCGGCGCCCTTGCTGATGCCGGTCAGCGTGACCGTGTGGCCGTCGATCGTGACCTGGCGCGAGGTGGCCTTCGGCAGCGTGTCGGTCGTCATGATCGCCTGTGCGGCGTCGTACCAGTTGGCCGCCTTGCGGTTGGCCAGCGCGGCCGGCAAACCGGCCTTCAAACGATCGACCGGCAGCGGTTCGAGAATCACGCCGGTCGAAAACGGCAGCACCTGTTCCGGCGAGATGTCCGCGAGTCGCGCGAGTTCGGCGCAAGTTTCGCGGGCGGCCACGAGACCCGGTTCACCCGTGCCCGCATTCGCGTTGCCCGTGTTGATGACCAGCGCGCGAATCGGCTTGCCGCCCGCGCGCACGCGCTCCAGATTCTCACGACACACCGTGACGGGCGCCGCGCAAAAACGGTTCTGCGTGAACACGCCGCCGACCGTCGCGCTTTCGTCCACGGAAATGACGAGCACGTCCTTGCGGTTCGGCTTGCGGATATTCGCCTCCGCCCAGCCGAGCGTAACGCCGGCCACGGGATGGAGTTGAGCGGGATCAATCGAGGGGAAATTGACAGCCATGGTCGCGACCTGTCGAAGAAAATGCCGGCAGGCGCCGGCATCGAGGGGAACGAAACTGATGGCCCGGGCGGGTTGCGCGAACCACCGCGAAATCAACGGCGAAGCCCAGCGTAAAACGACGCGGCGCGCTCAGGAGCGCGCCGCCTTCGGTCTTACGCGATCTTGCCGTGACACTGCTTGTACTTCTTGCCGCTGCCGCACGGGCACGGATCGTTGCGGCCGACCTTCGGCACGCTGTCCGCGCTCACGTTCGGCCCCGCTTGCGACGACGAGCCGTGGCCGTGGCTCATCGCGTCGCCGATCATCGCTGCGGTGGCCGCTTCGGCCGCGACGGGCGCCGCCGCCGCAGCGGCTTCGGCGAATTCGGCGTGGCGAAACTCGACGTTCTCGAGATGGCTGCCCTGCTCTTCCAGTTGCTCCGCGGCTTCTTCCAGTTGTTCCGGCGACTGGATCTGCACGTTCATCACGATGCGGGTGACTTCGAGCTTCACGGCGTCGAGCATCGCGGCGAACAGTTCGAACGCCTCGCGCTTGTATTCCTGCTTCGGGTTCTTCTGCGCATAGCCGCGCAGATGGATGCCCTGACGCAGATGGTCGAGCGCGGCCAGATGTTCACGCCAGCTGCGGTCGAGCGTTTGCAGCATGATCGAGCGTTCGAACGCGCTGAACGACTCGCGGCCCACCAGTTCGACCTTTGCCTCGTATGCTTCGTCCGCGGCGGCTTCGACCGCCTCGAGAATCTCGTCCGCGTTGATCGAGTTCGACTCGTTGATCATTTCCTGGATCGCGAGGTCGAGCTGCCATTCGTTGCGCAGCACTTCTTCCAGCTCGGGCACGTCCCACTGCTCTTCGATGCTGCCGGCCGGCACGAACTGGTGCACGATGTCGGCGATCACGCCATGACGCATGGCGCCGATGGTCTCGGTGATGTCGTTCGCTTCGAGCAATTCGTTGCGCTGCTGGTAGATGACCTTGCGCTGATCGTTCGACACGTCGTCGTATTCGAGCAACTGCTTGCGAACGTCGAAGTTACGCGCTTCGACCTTGCGCTGCGCCGACTCGATCGAACGCGACACGATGCCCGCCTCGATCGCCTCGCCCTCGGGCATCTTCAGACGGTCCATGATCGCGCGTACGCGATCGCCGGCGAAAATGCGCAGCAGCGGGTCTTCCAGCGACAGATAGAAGCGCGACGAGCCTGGGTCGCCCTGACGGCCGGCACGGCCGCGCAACTGGTTGTCGATCCGGCGCGATTCGTGACGCTCGGTGCCGATGATGTGCAGACCGCCCGCGCTCTTCACCTGATCGTGCAGCGCTTGCCATTCGTCGTGCAGCTTCTGGATGCGGCGCTGCTTGTCGTCGTCGGCCAGCGTCTCGTCCTGCTCGATGAACGACGCCTGCTTTTCCGCGTTGCCGCCGAGCACGATGTCGGTACCGCGGCCGGCCATGTTGGTCGCGATCGTGATGCGCTTCGGACGCCCCGCTTCAGCGACGATCTCCGCTTCACGCGCGTGCTGCTTCGCGTTCAAGACTTCGTGCGGCAAACCGGCCTGTTTGAGCAGATGCGACAACAGTTCGGAGTTTTCGATCGACGTCGTGCCGACCAGCACCGGCTGACTGCGCTCGTAGCAATCGCGGATGTCGCGGATCACCGCGTCGTAGCGTTCCTTGGCGGTCTTGTAGATCTGATCCTGCTTGTCGATCCGCTTGGGCGGACGGTTGGTCGGGATCACGACCGTTTCGAGACCGTAGATCTCGTTGAATTCGTACGCTTCGGTGTCGGCCGTGCCGGTCATGCCGGCCAGCTTCGCGTACATGCGGAAGTAGTTCTGGAACGTGATCGACGCGAGCGTCTGATTCTCGCTCTGAATCTTCACGTGTTCCTTCGCCTCGACGGCCTGGTGCAGGCCGTCCGACCAGCGGCGGCCCGCCATCAGGCGGCCAGTGAATTCGTCGACGATCACCACTTCGCCGTTCTGCACGACATAGTGCTGATCCTTGAAGAACAGCGTGTGCGCGCGCAATGCCGCGTACACGTGGTGCATCAGCGTGATGTTCTGCGGCGCATACAGGCTCTCGCCCTCGCCGATCAGGCCCCACTCGGCGAGCAGGCGCTCGGCTTTTTCGTGGCCCGACTCGGTCAGGAACACCTGACGGCCTTTTTCGTCCAGCGTGTAGTCGCCCGGCTTTTCGACGCCGGTGCCGTCCGCCTTCTCTTCGCCGATCTGGCGTTCGAGCAGCGGCGGCAGAGCGTTCATGCGGACGTAAAGTTCGGTGTGATCCTCGGCCTGGCCGGAAATGATCAGCGGCGTACGCGCTTCGTCGATCAGAATCGAGTCGACCTCGTCGACCACCGCGAAGTTGAGTGCTCGCTGCACGCGCGCTTCGGTCTCGTAGACCATGTTGTCGCGCAGGTAGTCGAAGCCGAATTCGTTGTTGGTGCCGTATGTGATGTCGGCGGCGTAGGCCTGCTGTTTCGACTCGTGATCCATCTGCGACAGGTTGATGCCGACCGACAGACCGAGGAAATTGTACAGACGCGCCATCCATTCGGCGTCGCGCTGCGCGAGGTAGTCGTTGACCGTGACCACGTGCACGCCGCGGCCCGACAGCGCGTTCAGGTAGACCGGCAGCGTGGCGACGAGCGTCTTGCCTTCGCCGGTGCGCATTTCGCCGATCTTGCCGTAGTGCAGGACCATGCCGCCGATCAGCTGCACGTCGAAGTGGCGCATTTTCAGCACCCGCTTGCTGGCCTCGCGGCACACCGCGAAAGCGTCCGGCAGCAGCTTGTCGAGCGACTCGCCGCTCGCGACGCGCTGGCGGAATTCACCCGTTTTGGCGCGCAGTTGATCGTCCGTCAATTGCTCGATCTGCGGTTCGAGCGCATTGATCGCCGCGACGGTCTTTTGATATTGCTTGACTAGCCGTTGATTGCGGCTGCCAAAAATCTTCTGTAGAAAACCGGTGGTCATCGGATCGGTGTCTGCGTCGCGGCTTCGGCTGGGTTGCGGCGTACGGTTCGTGCACGCGCGCTCCGGGGTCGGAAGGGCCTCGGCGGCTTAGTCCAAGAGTGAATTCGAATCGGGCATTTTAGCACGCGCCCCCGGCTGCGCCTGTGTCGGAGGCGCGACGACGGCCGGGCATCCGAAGCCCGCCGCTGCGCGCTTTGACAGTACGCATTGAGGCGGACCCGCGTGCATCCCGCACGGTACAATCGCAGCGTGAACGCGCATTGGGTGCGAACACGCCGTCACCATTAAACATGAGCCGTATTCCGTCCTTTTCAAGGCCGCCGTCCAAGCAGTTTGGCGGGCGCCGCCCGCAGCCGGTCGCCGAGGTGCTCAATCGCACGGATGCGTTCGCGGCGCTGCGCGCAGGCGTCGAGCAGATTGCGGCGTTGGAAAAGGATCTGCGCGCGCTGTTGCCCGATTATCTGGCAACGAGCGTGGAGCCGGGCTTCATCAAGGACGGCGTGCTGGCCCTGTTTGCCGCGCATAACGCGCTCGCGGCGCGCTTGCGGCATCTGGAGCCGCGGCTGCTGGCAGACCTGCAGCAGCGCGGCTGGCCGGTCAATGCGCTGAGAATTCGCGTGCGGCCGCAGCCTGCCAAGGAGCCTCCGCCGGTCAAACAGGCGCGCATGACGCCGGTCGGCGCCGACGCGCTGCACGCGCTGAGCGAATCGCTCGCGCCGTCGCCGCTACAGGAAGCGCTGGCGAGAATGGCGGCCCGGCATCGGAGAAATCGCTGAACGAAAAAAACGGCCCGTGTGGGCCGTTTTTCATGTGTCTGACTGGGCTCGTCTGCGTCAACCCAGCCGATCTCAATCACACGTGTCATGCAAAAGCCGTCTGCGTCTCGTAGGCGAACCCGCGCGGCGCTTTCTGCGTGTCGTCGAAAGTGACGATTTCGTACGAATCTTCATGTGCCAGCAACTCGCGCAGCAGCGCGTTGTTCAGGCCGTGACCCGACTTGTACGCGGTGTACGAAGCCAGCAACGGATGGCCGACCACATACAGGTCGCCGATCGCGTCGAGCATCTTGTGCTTCACGAACTCGTCGTCGTAGCGCAGGCCGTCGTTGTTCAGGATGCGGTACTCGTCGAGCACGATCGCGTTGTCCATGCTGCCGCCGCGCGCCAGACCCAGTTCGCGCATCATTTCCACTTCATGCGCAAAGCCGAACGTGCGGGCACGCGCGATTTCCCGCACGTACGACGTGTTGGCGAAATCCACTTCCAGCGCTTGGCCGGTTTTATCCACGGCCGGGTGACGGAAGTCGATCGTGAATTTGAGCTTGAAACCGAAGAACGGATCGAGACGCGCGAATTTGTCGCCGTCGCGAATTTCGACCGGCTTGGTGACCTTGATGAATTTCTTTGCCGCGTTCTGCTCTTCGATACCCGCCGACTGGATCAGGAACACGAACGAACCGGCACTGCCGTCCATGATCGGGATCTCTTCGGCAGTGACCTCGACATACAGGTTGTCGATGCCAAGACCGGCGCAAGCGGACATCAGATGCTCGATGGTCGAAACGCGCGCGCCGTCTTTCTGCAACACCGAAGCCAGACGCGTATCGCCAATCGCCATTGCCGCCGCGGGAATGTCCACCGGCGTGGGTAAATCCACGCGCGAAAACACAATGCCGGTGTCCGGCGCCGCCGGACGGAGCGTCAGATTGACCTTACGGCCGGAGTGCAGGCCGATGCCAACTGTCTTGACGATTGATTTGATAGTGCGCTGCTTCAACATGGTGATCTTCTGGTCGATTGAAAATCCCAATCGGGACTTTTTATTTCATAGCACGAATTATACTCCAATACCCCAGGGAGCGTTGTTGCACGGAAGGTATCAATCTGTTTCGCTGCATTACCCATCGGGCACCGTCAGGGAAGCGTGACGGGCCGATGTCCCGGAACGGAGGCGTTTCCGGTCATCGGCCCGCGTAACGGCCTGTCACAAAAGCGTCTTACTCACCGTTGCCATGGCACAACGCGGCAAAGCGCGCAGGCCCGAGGCGAAGGGGCGACGCCCAGGTTACTAGCTCAACGTGGCGAGAATACTCGTTGCATCGCTAACTTCGAATTTGCCGGCAGCCTCGACGTTCAACGTCTTGACCACGCCGTCGTCGACCACCATCGCGTAGCGCTGGGAACGAATCCCCATGCCGCGCGCCGACAAATCCTGCTCGAGACCGAGCGCCCGTGTGAAAGCCGCACTGCCGTCCGCCATCATGCGCACCTTGCCCGAGGCGTGCTGATCGCGTCCCCACGCGCCCATTACGAACGCGTCGTTGACGGACACGCACCAGATTTCGTCGATGCCCAGAGCGCGCAACTGCTCGGCGTGCTCGACATAACCCGGTACATGCTTGGCCGAACAGGTCGGCGTGAACGCGCCCGGCAATCCGAAGATCACCACGCGCTTGCCTGCCGTCTGCTCGCGCACGTCGAAGCTGTTAGGCCCGATCGTGCAGCCCGCCCGCTCGTCTTCGACCAACTCGAAGAGCGTCGCGTCGGGCAGCTTGTCACCTGCTTGAATCATGCTCAGTCCTTTGCATCGATGCGAAGCACGCTCGCACGCTGTCGTGTCGCAGTGAAATCCGGCGCTTGAGCCCAAAAGGCTCCGCCGTCCGGCGACAGTCGCCCAATCCGCTTCGCGAATCCGAAGAGGGCACTTGTCCTTGCCGCGAATCTGACGATACGCGACCTGTCCGCCGTTCACCCGCCACGCTCGTGCATTCGTCGGCCAGCGCCGCTGAAGCGGCGCGGCAACGAAAGCCTGCTCGCGCGCTCAGTCCGCCTGCTTGCGCAGGAATGCCGGAATGTCGTACGTGTCGACGCCCTTTTCCTGCAGCGCCTGAACGTGCGATGCCGCCGTATCGCGCGAGGTGCGCCACACGGCCGGCGTGTCCAGCGCGCCGTAATCGGCCGTGCTCGCGTGCGCTGCCGACGGTGCGTAGGTCGCGTGCTGCATCGCGCCGATCGGCTGGTTGTCGGTGCCGGTACGCAGCAGCGTCATCGGTGCCGACTGCTGCTTCTTCGCCGCACGGCCCAGACCCGTTGCTACGACCGTCACGCGCAGCGCGTCGCCCATTGCATCGTCGTACACCGCACCGAAGATCACGGTTGCATCTTCAGCAGCGTAGCTCTTGATGGTGTTCATCACTTCGCGCGTTTCCGACAGACGCAGCGAACGGCTCGACGTGATGTTGACCAGCACGCCGCGCGCGCCCGACAGATCCACGCCTTCGAGCAGCGGGCTGGCGACAGCCTGCTCGGCAGCCAGACGCGCACGATCGACGCCGGCGACCGTCGCGGTGCCCATCATCGCCTTGCCCTGCTCGCCCATCACCGTCTTCACGTCTTCGAAGTCGACGTTCACCAGACCGTCGACGTTGATGATTTCCGCGATGCCGGCCACTGCGTTGTTCAGAACGTCGTCTGCGCACTGGAAGCATTTGTCCATCTCGGCGTCGTCGCCCATCACCTCGAACAGCTTGTCGTTCAGAACGACGATCAGCGAATCGACGTGATCCTCCAGTTGCTGCGAACCGGCTTCAGCGACGCGCATACGCTTGCCGCCTTCGAACTCGAACGGCTTGCTGACCACGCCAACGGTCAGGATGCCCATTTCCTTGGCGATCTGCGCGACCACGGGTGCGGCTCCCGTACCCGTGCCGCCGCCCATGCCGGCCGTGATGAAGACCATGTGCGCGCCGCGCAGTGCGTCGGCGATGCGCTCACGTGCTTCCTCGGCTGCGGCGCGGCCCATTTCCGGCTTGGCGCCAGCGCCCAGACCCGTGTTGCCGAGCTGGATCACCGCGGTGGCGCGCGAACGCGACAGGGCCTGCGCGTCTGTGTTCATCACGATGAAGTCGACGCCTTGCACGCCTTTGTTGATCATGTGCTGGACGGCATTGCCGCCAGCGCCACCTACTCCGACCACCTTGATGATGGTGCCGTTCGTTTCGGTTTCCAGCATCTGGAATTCCATGTTGCCTCCGTCAAGATAAAAAATTACAGCCACTCGGCCGTTATTCGGCAGGAGATCGGGCAACCCCCTGTCGCGCGCCGGCCGCCGGCACCAGCGCGTATTTTCAGAACCTGTTCGAAACCCGTTCAGCCAAATCTGTGCAGCAAAACCGGTGCGTCAGAAGTTACCGAGGAACCAGTCCTTCATGCGTGTGAACACCTGTCCCATCGAGCCCGACTGCACCGCGACCTTGCGGCCGCGCATGCGTTGCGAGCGTCCTTCGACAAGCAGGCCCATCGCCGTCGAATAGCGCGGATTGCGCACGACGTCGGCGAGTCCGCCCGCGTATTCCGGCACGCCGATACGCACCGGCTTCAGGAAAATGTCCTCACCCAGTTCGACCATGCCGAGCATCATCGACGCGCCACCGGTCAGCACCACGCCGGAGCTCAGCAGTTCCTCGTAACCCGACTCGCGCACCACCTGCTGCACGAGCGAAAACAGTTCTTCGACGCGCGGCTCGACCACCGCCGCCAGCGCCTGGCGCGACAGCGTGCGCGGACCGCGCTCGCCGAGTCCCGGCACTTCGATCATTTCGTCCGGATCGGCGAGCGCCTGCTTGGCGATGCCGTAATCGACCTTGATGTCTTCGGCATCCGGCGTCGGCGTGCGCAAGGCCATCGCGATGTCGCTCGTGATCTGGTCGCCGGCGATCGGGATCACCGCCGTATGACGGATCGCGCCTTCGCTGAAAATCGCAATATCCGTCGTGCCGCCGCCGATGTCGACCAGCACCACGCCGAGTTCCTTTTCGTCTTCGGTCAGCACCGCGAGCGACGACGCCAGCGGTTGCAGAATCAGATCGTTCACTTCGAGCCCGCAGCGGCGCACGCACTTGACGATGTTCTGCGCCGCGCTCACCGCGCCGGTGACGATGTGCACCTTCACTTCGAGGCGGATGCCGCTCATGCCGATCGGCTCGCGCACATCTTCCTGACCGTCGATGATGAATTCCTGCGTGAGGATATGCAGCACCTGCTGATCGGTCGGGATGTTGATCGCCTTCGCCGTTTCGATCACGCGCGCCACGTCGGTCTGCGTGACTTCCTTCTCCTTGATCGCCACCATGCCGCTCGAATTGAAGCTGCGAATATGGCTGCCCGCGATCCCGGTGAAGACGTTCGTGATCTTGCAATCGGCCATCAGCTCGGCTTCTTCGAGCGCGCGCTGAATCGACTGCACGGTGGCTTCGATATTCACCACCACGCCTTTCTTGAGCCCCTTCGATTCGCTCTGGCCGAGGCCGATCACCTCGTAGTGACCTTCGCCCTTCAACTCGGCGACGATGGCCACGACCTTCGACGTCCCGATGTCGAGGGCGACCAGCAGATCTTTATAGTCTTTACTCATAGCGTGCTCATTGCGTGTGATGTCCGTTTACTTCTTGCCCTTGTCGGGTTCGCTGATAAAGCGCATGCCAGCCGCGCGAATCGCGAAACCGTTCGGATAGCGCAAGTCCGCATACTCGATATCCTTTCCCCAACGTTGCGTCACCGCGCTCCACGCCGCCGTCAGGCGCTTGCTGCGATCGAGCAGCGTGTCCTGATTGCGTTCGCGGCCAAGTTCCACCTGCGTTCCATTCGACAGCTTCACCGTCCACGCGTAACGCGGCGACAGCGTCACTTCTTCGGGCGTCGCGTTAAGCGGCGCAAACCACTTCTGGAAGTCGTGATAACGCGTGACCACCTCCTTTGCCGTGCCGTCCGGGCCGTCGAACGCGGGCAGGTCTTCTTCGAGCTCGCCCTGGTTCGCGGTGAACAGCTCGCCGTCGACGCTGACCAACTGATCGCTGCCCCACGTCCCCAGCGGTTTGTACTCCTCGAGCGTGACAGCCAGCGCGTTCGGCCAGACGCGCCGCACGCTCGCGTGACGCACCCACGGCATCTGCTCGAACGCCTGGCGCGCGACGTCGAGATCGACCGTGAAGAAGTTGCCCTTCAACCGCCCTACTACGCCGGCGCGCACCGTCGGCGAATTGATGTGCTCGGTGTCGCCGTCGATCTGGATTTCGCGCAGCGCGAAATTCGGGCGCTGGATCAGCCAGTAACCGCCCGCCGCCAGCAGCACGAGCACCAGCAACGCATGCAATGCGTTGGCGGCGAGATTGAGCTGGCGAACGTTGTTCCACATGGTGTTGCTTTCGGGTTGTCCCGGTTAGTCCTGCAGCGTCAGCGCCAACACGCCGACAACCAGTTCCTGATAGCTGATGCCCACCGCGCGCGCCGCTTTCGGCGGCAGCGAGTGATCGGTCATGCCAGGCGCCGTGTTCACTTCCAGAAAGTACGGATTGCCTTCGCCGTCGAGCATGAAATCGGCGCGGCCCCAGTCGGTGCAGCCGAGCACGTCGAACGCGCGGCGCGCCAGCACTTTCAGGCGGGCTTCCTCATCTGCCGCGAGGCCGCACGGAATCAGGTACTGCGTGTCGTTGGCGATGTACTTGGCGTGGTAGTCGTAGAACTCGCCGGCCGGCACGATCCGGATCACCGGCAGATCCAGATCGCCCGCGATGCACGCGGTGTATTCGCCGCCGCCTTCGATGCTCTTTTCCACCACGACGATCCGGTCGTACTTGACCGCTTCGAGCAGCGCAGCGGGCAGCGCATCGGCGCTCTTCACCTTGATCACCGCGACGCTCGAACCTTCGCTCGCCGGCTTCACGAAGAGCGGCAAGCCGAGCTTCGCGACGATGTCCTTCGCGCGCGCTGCGTAGTCGTCGCCGCGCAGCACCGCTTCGAACGGCGGCGTCGGAATGCCGAGCTGCTGCCACACGAGCTTGGTGCGGAACTTGTCCAGACCGAGCGCCGAGCCGAGCACGCCGCTACCCGTGTAGCGAATGCCGTAGAAGTCGAGCGCGCCCTGAATCTGGCCGTTCTCACCGTAGCCGCCATGCAGCGCGTTGAACGCGCGCACGAAGCCTTCTTCCTTCAACGCGGAGAGCGGACGCTCGGCCGGGTCGAACGGATGCGCATCGACGCCGGCGTCGCGCAGACCTTGCAACACGAGGCGCCCGGAGTTGAGCGACACCTCGCGCTCGGCGGAATCTCCACCGAGCAGCACGGCTACCTTGCCGAATTGTTTTGCGAGTTCGTCCGATTTAATACTGCTCATGTCACACCTTCGTTTCGAGCGCGAGGCGACCCGGCACACCGCCGATCGAACCCGCGCCCATCGTAATCACCACATCGCCGTCGCGCACCACTGCCGAGAGCGCGTCCGGCACTTCATCCACCGTATCGACGAACACCGGCTCGACCTTGCCCGCCACCCGCAGCGCGCGCGCCAACGCGCGGCCATCCGCGGCGACGATCGGCGCTTCGCCTGCCGAATAGACTTCGGTCAGCACGAGCGCGTCGACGGTCGACAACACCTTCACGAAATCCTCGAAGCAATCGCGCGTGCGCGTGAAGCGGTGCGGCTGGAACGCCAGCACCAGACGCCGGCTCGGGAACGCGCCACGCGCCGCCGCTACCGTGGCCGCCATTTCGACCGGGTGATGGCCGTAGTCGTCGACCAGCGTGTAGGTGCCCGTGGCTTTACCTTCGGTTGCGACCGGCACTTCGCCGTAGCGCTGGAAACGCCGGCCCACGCCGTTGAAATCCGCGAGCGCTCGCTGGATATCGGCATCTTTCACTTCAAGTTCAGTCGCGATTGCAATCGCGGCCAACGCGTTCTGCACGTTGTGCTCGCCCGGCAGGTTCAGCACGATGTCGAGCGGTGCCGCGTCTTCGCGCAACACCGTGAAATTCATCCTGCCGTCGTGCGCTTTCACGTTGACCGCGCGCACTTGCGCGTCGGGCGCAAAGCCGTAGCGGATGATCGGCTTCGACACGAACGGCAGGATCTCCTTCACGTTCGGATCGTCGACGCACAACACCGCGATGCCGTAGAACGGCAGACGGTGCGTGAATTCGATGAACGCCTGCTTGAGCCGCGCGAAGTCGTGGCCGTAGGTGTCCATGTGATCGGCGTCGATGTTCGTGATGACTTCGATCACCGGGAACAGGTTCAGGAACGACGCATCCGACTCGTCCGCTTCGGCGACGATGAAGTCGCCCGTGCCGAGTCGCGCGTTCGCGCCCGCGCTGATCAGACGCCCGCCGATCACGAAGGTCGGGTCGAGCCCGCCCGCGGCCAGCACGCTCGCCACCAGCGAGGTGGTCGTGGTCTTGCCGTGCGTGCCGGCAATCGCGATGCCCTGTTTCAGGCGCATCAGTTCCGCGAGCATCACCGCGCGCGGCACGATAGGAATGCGGCGATGCCGCGCAGCCAGCACTTCGGGGTTGTCGCTACGCACGGCGGTCGAGACGACCACCGCATTCGCGCCTTCGATGTTCTCCGCCGCGTGACCGATCGCGATGCGCGCGCCGAGCGCGGCAAGGCGATCCGTGACCGCGTTGCTCGACAGATCCGAGCCGCTCACCTGATAGCCCAGGTTGACCAGCACCTCCGCGATGCCGCTCATGCCGACACCGCCGATGCCGACAAAGTGAATGTGTTTGACGATGTGTTTCATTGCTTTCCTTCTGGGCTCGCGCCCGAAATCGAACCCGCCACGGTTGCGCAAATTTGCGCGACCTGTTCCGTGGCGTCGGGTTTCGCGAGCGAGCGCGAACGCTCCGCCATCTCCGCGAGACTTTCCCGCGTCTGGCTGCGCAACCAGTCGGCGAGTGTTTCCGCCGACAGGTCACGTTGCTGCACGACCAGCGCCGCGCCGTTGTCGGCGAGAAACGCTGCATTAGTGGTTTGGTGATCGTCCACCGCGTACGGGAACGGCACGAAGAACGCCGCCACGCCAACGGCCGAGATCTCCGACACCGTCATCGCACCCGAGCGGCAGATCACCAGATCCGCCTTCGCGTAAGCGCTCGTCATGTCGTCGATGAACGGCACGAGTTCCACGTCGGGTTGCTCGCCGCTGCCCGACTGCAGACCCGCTGCCGCGTAGTTCTCGCGCAGCGCTTCGATATGCTTCGCACCCGCCTGATGCACGATGCGCGGCCGTTCGTTCGGCGCGAGCAGCGCGACCGCGCGCGGCACCACTTCATTCAACGCCGCGGCGCCGAGACTGCCGCCCACCACCAGCACATTCAACGGACCGCTGCGTTGCGCGTAGCGTGCTTTGGGTGCAATCGCGCGCGCAAGTTCCTCACGAATCGGGTTGCCGGTCCATTCGCCGTGCGGCAGCGCATTCGGGAACGCGACCAGCACGCGTTTGGCGAGTTTCGCGAGCACCTTGTTGGCGAGGCCCGCGATCGAATTCTGTTCGTGCAGCACCAGCGGACGACCGCTCAACGCGGTCATCAAGCCCGCCGGAAACGTGATGTAGCCGCCCATGCCGAGCACCACGTCCGGCTTCACGCGACGCAGCACGGAGAGGCTCTGCGTGCAGGCGCGCAGCAGATTCAGCGGCAGCATCAGCTTGGTCTTGAGACCTTTGCCGCGCAGTCCGCCGAAGCGCACGTATTCCATCGGGATGCCGTGCTTGGGCACCAGCGTCGCTTCCATGCCCGCGGGGTTGCCGAGCCACACGACCTTCCAGCCCCACGCCTGCATCAGATGCGCGACCGCGAGCCCCGGGAACACGTGTCCCCCGGTGCCGCCGGCCATCACCATCAGCGTGCGTTGGTGGAGAGCCGTCATACCTTGCCCCCCCGCATCAATACACGGTTCTCATAGTCGACGCGCATCAGCACGGCGACCGCGACGCAGTTCAGCAAAATGCCCGAGCCGCCATAACTGACGAGCGGCAGCGTGAGACCTTTGGTCGGCAGCAAGCCGAGGTTCACGCCCATGTTGATGAAGGTCTGGGCGCCGAACCAGATGCCGACGCCCTTCGCGACCAGGCCCGCGAACGTGCGGTCGAGTGCGAGCGCCTGGCGGCCGATCTCGAACGAGCGGCGCACGATCCAGTAGAACATCAGGATCACCACCAGCACGCCGACGAAACCCAGTTCCTCGCCGATCACCGCGAGGATGAAGTCGGTATGCGCTTCCGGCAGATAGTTGAGCTTCTCGACGCTGCCGCCGAGCCCCACGCCGAACCACTCGCCGCGCCCGAACGCGATCAGCGAGTGCGTCAATTGATACGCCTTGCCCTGCGCGTAGCGGTCATCCCACGGATCGAGGTACGCGAAGATCCGCTCACGACGCCATGGCGACGCCCACACCAGCAGACTGAACGTGCCGACCGCGGTCGCCACCAGGCCGCCGAACAGCTTGCCGTTCACGCCGCCGAGAAACAGCACGCCCATCGCGATCGCCGCGATCACCATGAACGCGCCCATGTCCGGTTCGAGCAGCAGCAATGCGCCGACCAGACCGACCGCGACCGCCATCGGCAAAAAGCCCTTGGCGAAGCTGTGCATGTATTCCTGCTTGCGCACCGTGTAATTCGCCGCGTAGATCGTCACCGCGAGCTTCATGATTTCCGACGGCTGCATGTTCGTGATGCCGAGCGGAATCCAGCGGCGCGCACCGTTCACGCCCTTGCCGACGTGCGGGATCAGCACGATCACCAGCGCGACGAGCGAGATCAGGAAGAGCTTCGGCGCGTATTTGTCCCACGTCGAAATGGGGATGCGGAACGACACGACGCCGGTCACCGCGCCCATCACGACGAAGATGATCTGGCGCACGAGGAATGCGTAGTCGCGGTACGACGCGTACTTCGGCGAATCGGGCATCGCGATCGACGCCGAATACACCATCACGATGCCGAGTCCCAGCAGCGCGACGACCACCCACAGCAGCGAGTGATCGTAGTCGAGCATCCGCGAGCGCAGCGGCCGCACGCCGTTGACGGCGCTCGCGAGCCCGCTGCCGCCCGTACGGCCGCCGACGCGCGCCGCGCCGCCCGAGCCACCCGCGGCTGCCTGCCGCGAACCGAAACGTTCCGACCAGCTCATATCATCGTCCCCCGTTCCGCAGCGATGTCTTCTACCGTGCTGCGAAATACGGCGGCACGGTGTGCGTAACCCTTGAACATGTCGAAGCTCGCGCAAGCCGGCGACAACAGCACGGCGTCGCCGGGCTCAGCCAGCGCGGTGGCGGCACGCGTCGCTGCTTCGAGCGTGGCGTGATCCGTCAGCGCGATGCCGCTGTGTTCCAGCGCCGCGCGAATCAGCGGCGCGTCACGGCCGATCAGCATCACGGCGCGGCACCAGCGCATCACCGGCGCGGCGAGCGGTTCGAAATCCTGGCCCTTGCCGTCGCCGCCGGCGATCAGCACCGCGCGCTGCGCGAGGCCGTCGAGCGCGGCCACCGTTGCGCCGACATTGGTGCCCTTGCTGTCATCCACATAGTCGATGCCGTCGATCGACGCGATCAGCTCCACGCGATGCGGCTCGCCACGGTATTCACGCAGAGCGTGCAGCAGCGGCGCGCCAGGCAGACCGACCGCGCGCGCGAGCGCATAGGCGGCCAGCGCGTTCGCGGCGTTGTGCAGACCGCGAATGCGCAAAGCGTCCGCGGGCATCAGGCGCTTGAGTGCGATGTCCGGCGCTGCCGCCGCTTCGCTCTTGCGACGGCGCTTCGGTGCGGCTGCTTCATCGCTCGCATCGCGATCGTGCGCTTCGACCAGCCAGATCATGCCGTTATCGCGCAGCAGACCGTAGTCGCCGTCGTTCTTCGGTTCGGTCACGCCGAACGTGACCGTCGCCGCTTCAACTTCGGCGGAAGGCGCGAGCGACATCACGCGCGAGTCGTCGCGGTTCAGCACGCGCACGGTCCGTGTCCCGAAGATGCGGCCCTTCGCGGCCGCATACGCATCGAGGCCGCCGTGCCAGTCGAGGTGATCCTGTGTGATGTTCAGCACCACGGCCGCGTCCGGCGAAAACGTGTGTGCGGTTTCCAGCTGGAAGCTCGACAGTTCGAGCACCCACACGTCGGGCAATGCGGTGTGATCGATCGCTTCGCTGAGCTTGTCGAGCAAAGCCGGGCTGATGTTGCCCGCCACCGCGACCTTCTTGCCGGCGCGTTCGCACAGCAGGCCGGTCAGGCTCGTCGTCGTGGTCTTGCCGTTGGTGCCGGTGATCGCGATCACCTTCGGCGCGTAGCCGCTTTCGCCGAGCGTGTTCAGCGCCTGCGAGAAAAACTCGAGTTCGCCCCACACGGGAATGCCCTGCTCGCGCGCCGCCGTGATCAGCGGCAACAGATCGGCGGCAAGCGGCGATAAGCCCGGGCTGATCGCGACCAGCTCGACACCTTCGAGCAGCACCGGCGAGAACGGGCCGCCGACGAAGTCCGCGTCGACGCTATGCGCTTGCAGTGCGGACAGGTTCGGCGGCACTTCACGCGTGTCGGCCACACGCAGCCGACAGCCGTGCCGCGCGCACCAGCGCGCCATCGCGAGACCGGATTCACCCAGTCCCAGCACGAGCACCATCGGCTTTTGCCGATCCCGAAACTTCTCGCCGAACATCGCTTGCTTTCCCTTAACTTCGACTACTGCTTAACGCAATTTGAGCGTGGACAAACCGAACAGACACAACATCAGCGTGATGATCCAGAAGCGCACCACCACCTGCGTTTCTTTCCATCCCGACAATTCGAAATGGTGATGCAGCGGCGCCATCTTGAAGAGTCGCCGCCCTTCGCCGAAGCGGCGCTTGGTGAACTTGAACCACGTGACCTGCAACATCACCGAGAGCGTCTCCGCGACGAAGATGCCGCCCATGATGAACAGCACGATTTCCTGACGCACGATCACCGCGACCGTGCCGAGCGCGCCGCCGAGCGCGAGCGCGCCGACATCGCCCATGAACATCTGCGCCGGGTGTGTGTTGAACCAGAGGAACGCGAGACCCGCGCCGCCCATCGCGGAACAGAAGATCAGCAACTCCCCGGCGCCGGCGATGTGCGGAAACAGCAGGTACTTCGAATAGACCGAGCTGCCCATCACGTACGCGAACACGCCGAGCGAGCCGCCCACCAGCACCACCGGCATGATCACGAGTCCGTCGAGGCCATCGGTGAGATTGACCGCGTTGCTCGCGCCGACGATCACCAGATACGTCAGTACGATGAAGCCCCACACGCCGAGCGGATAGCTGATCGACTTGACGAACGGCAGCATCAGGTCGGCGCGCGCCGGCAAGCCCATCGACAGGCCGCTGCGCACCCACGCCATGAACAGGTCGTACACGCGCACGTTGCTCGCTTCCGACACGCTGAACGCGAGATACACGGCCGCGAACAGACCGATCACCGACTGCCAGAAATACTTCTCGCGCGACGACATGCCGCGCGGGTCCTTGTAGACCACCTTGCGGTAATCGTCGACCCAGCCGATCACGCCGAACCCGAACGTGACGAGCATCACGATCCAGATGAAGCGGTTGGTCAGGTCGGCCCACAGCAACGTGGCCACCGCGATGCCGAGCAGAATCAGCACGCCGCCCATGGTCGGCGTGCCGGATTTGACCAGATGGGTCTGCGGGCCGTCTTTGCGGACGGCCTGGCCGACCTTCATCGCGGTCAGCTTGCGGATCACCGCCGGGCCGCAGACGAGCCCGATCAGCAGCGCGGTGATGGTCGCCATCACTGCACGGAAAGTCAGATAACTGAACACGCGCAAGAAGCTTGCGTCATTCTGCAGCCATTGCGCCAGCGCCAGTAGCATGCTTCGGTCCTTCTATTTCAATGTGCGGCGGGCGTCGAGCCCGCTGCGTTGGGTTGTGGACTCGTTACGGCGTCCACCACGCGCTCCATTTGCATGAAGCGCGAGCCTTTCACGAGAAGCGTTGCGGCAGCGCCGAAACCGGCCTGCTGCAATTGCGCGATCAACGTGCCGAGATCGGCCACGTGATGCGCACCTGCGCCGTACGCAGTGCAGGCGTCGCGCGAGGCGTCGCCCATTGCGTACAGCGCGTCGATGCCGCGCTCTTTGGCGTACGCACCGATTTCGCGGTGAAACGCCGGACCGTTGTCGCCGACTTCACCCATGTCGCCCATCACCAGCACGCGCGGCGCGGCGCGCGACGCGAGCACGTCGATCGCGGCGCGCATCGAGTCGGGATTGGCGTTGTAGGTGTCGTCGATCACGGTGGCGCCGGCGAGCGTGCCGAGCGCGGCCTGCTTCACCTGCAGCCGACCCTTCACGGGGCCGAACGATTCGAGGCCGCGTTTGATCGCGTCGAGCGCAACGCCTGCGGCCAACGCGGCGGACGTCGCGGCGAGTGCGTTGTGCGCGTTGTGATCGCCGAGTACTTGCAGCGTGACGTCAAGCGGGCCTTCGGGCGTCTCGATGCTCAGGCGCTGGCCGTCGAACGTGCCTTTGACGGCAGCTTCCGTCACACGCTCCGCCGAATTCAAAGCGAAGTCGACGATGCGGTTGCCGGTTGCCGCCACGCGCCAGATGCTCGCGTAAGCATCGTCCGCCGGGAATACGGCGACGCCCTCGGGTGACAGCGCGTGAATCACGCTTGCGTGTTCGAGCGCGACCGCTTCGACGGTCGCCATGAACTCCTGATGCTCGCGCTGCGCGTTGTTCACCACGGCCACCGTCGGCTCGGCGATTTTTGCGAGCAGCTCGGTTTCGCCCGGATGATTCATGCCCAGTTCGACCACCGCCAGCCGATGCGCGGCGTGCAAACGGAACAGCGTGAGCGGCAAGCCGATGTCGTTATTGAAATTGCCGGCGGTCGCGAGACGCGTTTGCACGCCGACCGCGGCAGCGAAAATCGACGCGATCATTTCCTTGACCGTGGTCTTGCCGTTGCTGCCCGTCACCCCGACGAGCGGCATGCCGAACTGCCGGCGCCAGCCGCGCGCGAGCGCGCCCAGCGCGGCCCGCGTATCGGCCACGCGGATCGCGGGCGCGTTCCAGCCATCCGGTGTGCGCGTGACGAGCACAGCCGTCACGTGGCGCGCCGCGACCTCCGGCAGGAAGTCGTGCGCGTCGAAACGCTCGCCCTTGATCGCGACGAACAGATCGCCGGGGCCGGCGCTGCGGCTGTCGGTCGACACGCGTTCAAACGCAACGCTGTCGTCGCCGAGCACGGTCGCGCCGGGGATCAGCGCGGCGGCATCACGTAGCGTGAACATGCTCATTCGCCACCTCCGCGTGCGTGCGTCGCCCGCGCGGCGAGCGCGAGGCGGGCGTGGTCCTGATCGGAGAAAGCGCGCTTCTTGCCCATGATTTCCTGCGTAGCTTCGTGCCCCTTGCCGGCCAGCACGATGACGTCTTCGCGTGCGGCGCTGCGGATCGCTTGCAGGATCGCGCTTGCGCGGTCTTCGATCCGGCGTGCCCGCGACGCGTCCTTCATGCCCGCGGCGATCTGGTCGATGATCGACTGGGGGTCTTCGCTGCGCGGGTTGTCGCTGGTCACGACGACGCCGTCCGCCAGCTTCTCGGCGATCGCGCCCATCAGCGGGCGCTTGGTGGCGTCGCGGTCGCCGCCGCAGCCGAACATGCAGATCAGTTCGCCACCGCGCGCGGCCGCCATCGGGCGCAGCGCTTCCAGAGTCTTTTCCAGCGCGTCCGGCGTATGCGCGTAATCGATTACAACGAGCGGCTCATCGTTTTGCAAACGGCCACCGAGGCGCTGCATGCGGCCGTTCACCGGCTCGAGTTTCGCGAGTTCGGCGAGCGCTGCGTCGAATGGCACGTCGGCGGCGAGCAGCGCGCCGAGCACGCCGAGCAGATTGCTGACGTTGAACGCGCCGAGCGTTTGCACTTCGACTTCGGCGCTGCCCCAATCCGATGTGCCCAGATGGAACGCAGTGCCGGTGGCGGTTGCGCGCACGTTCGACGCGAGCAGCAGCGCGTCGGCTTGCGGCGCGTCTTGCAACCCGGCGTCGAGACCATAGGCGATCGTGCGCGCGTGGCCCCGCGTGCTGGCGAGCAAACGGCGGCCGGCGGCATCGTCGCGATTGATCACGGCCGCGCGCAGTTCCGGCCACGCGAACAGGCGCGCCTTGGCCGCCTCATAGGCTTCGAACGTGCCGTGATAGTCGAGGTGGTCTTGTGTGAGATTCGTGAACACGGCGATGTCGAACGCCGTGCCGTTCACGCGCCCTTGATGCAGCGCGTGCGACGACACTTCCATCGCCACCGCCTGCGCGCCCGCGTCGCGCAAGTGCGCGAGGCTGCGTTGCAGTTGCGGCGCGTCGGGCGTCGTGAAGCCGGTTTGCAAGAGCTGGCCCGGCAAACCGGTGCCGAGCGTGCCGATGATCGCGCAACGCGTGCCGAGCGACCCGAGTGCCGCGGCGATCCACTGGCTGCACGAGGTCTTGCCGTTGGTTCCGGTGATGCCGAGCGCCAGCATCGCGTCGCTCGGATCGCGATACCAGCCGCTCGCGATCGACCCGGCGAGTTCGTTCAACGCCGGCACGGCGAGCGTGATGGACGGATCGGTCGCGCCGCTGAAGCCTTCGGGCTGCACCAGCACCGCGGCTGCGCCACGCTCGATCGCGCCGTCGATGAACGGGCGGTTGTCCGCACCGTCCACCGCATAGGCGAAAAATGCGTCGCCGGGCGCGAGCGAACGCGTGTCGGCGTGCAGATGCGCGTCTGGCTGCACGTGCGCGTGCAGCCAGGTGAGGGCGTCGGCGATTTGCCGGTGCGCTGGATGCTTGCTACGCAGCGCGTTCATCGCACAACTCCGGGGTGGTTTTTGGCGTCGGCGGAAATCGTCATCTTCTTCGCGCCGGCGCTGGTGGAAAGTTTCTTGACCGCCGACGGCGTGGCCGGCGTGCCGGGCGCGGCCGGGGCCGAATCGTCGGACACGACCATCTGCTTGACCGGCATGTCGGGCGGCACGTTCAGCGAGCGCAGCGTATCGCCGACGATGCCCGAGAACACCGGACCCGACACCTGGCCACCGAAGTGACTGCCCGCCGTCGGCTCGTCGACCGACACCGCGACGACGATGCGCGGATTCGGCATCGGCGCCATGCCGACGAACGACGCGCGATATTTGGAGTGGTCGTAGCCGTGAGCGCCGTGCTTGTATGCGGTGCCGCTCTTGCCGCCGACGCGATAGCCCGGCACGGCCGCATCCGGCGACGTGCCGCCCGGCGCCGTAACGGTTTCGAGCATCGCGCGCACTTCACGCGCGGTGGTCGGCGAAAAGATCTGCGGACCGGTGGCCGGCTGCTCGCCGGGCGAACGGAAAATCGACACCGGCATGATCTCGCCGTCATGCGCGATCGCGGTGTACGCGCGGCCCAGCTGGAACAGCGACACCGACAGACCGTAGCCATACGACATGGTCGCCTGCTCGATGCGGCGCCAGCTCTTCCACGGGCGCAGACGGCCCGCCGCCGCGCCAGGGAAACCGACCTTCGGCGCCTGGCCGAGACCGATGCTGGTATACATGTTCCACATCTCTTCGGGCTTGAGCTGCATGGCGATCTTCGTCGCGCCGATGTTGCTCGACTTCTGGATCACGCCGCCCACCGTCAGCACGCCGAACGCGCTGTCGTCGGTAATCGGCGCACCGTCGAGCACGAAGCGGCCCGGCCCCGTATCTACCAGTGTAGTCGGCGTCACGCGGTGCAGATCGAGCGCCAGCGAAACCGTGAACGGCTTCATGATCGAGCCCGGCTCGAACGTGTCGGTCAGGATGCGGTTGCGCAACTGATCGCCGGTCAGGTGCGTGCGGTCGTTCGGGTTGTACGTCGGGTAGTTGACGAGGGCGAGCACCTCGCCCGTGCGCACGTCGATCACCATCGCCGCGCCGGCCTTCGCCTTGAATTTTTCGACGGCCGCTTTCAGGTTCGTGTACGCGATGTACTGGATCTTGCTGTCGATCGACAGATCGACGTCCTGGCCGTTGTGCGGCACGACCTGCTCGTCCACGTCCTCGATGATGTGGCCCATGCGGTCCTTGATCACGCGCCGGCTGCCCGACATGCCGGCGAGCAGCTTCTGGTCGCCGAGCTCGACGCCTTCCTGGCCTTCGTCTTCGACGTTCGTGAAGCCGATCAGGTGAGCCGTGATCTCGCCTTCCGGATAGAAACGCTTGTACTCGTCGCGCGCGTAAATGCCGGGGATGTCCAGCGCCGTCACTTGCGCGGCGACGTCGACGGGCACCTGACGCTTCACGTAGACGAAGTTCTTGTCCTCCGACAGCTTGGCGCGCAACTCCTTATTGGTCATGCCGAGCAGTTTGCCGAGCGAATTCAGCTTGTCGGCGCCGAGGTCGTCCGGCACCGATTCAGGGATGGCCCAGATCGCGCGCACCGGCAGGCTCGTGGCGAGCACGAGACCGTTGCGGTCGAGAATCTTGCCGCGCGTGGCCGGCAACTCAAGCCGGCGCTGATAGCGGATTTCACCCTGCTTCAGATAGAACGCATTCCCCGGCCCCTGAATCCAGAACGCGCGCGCGGCCAGCGCGACGAACGCCATGAACAGCAGGAACACGACGAGTTTCGAGCGCCACATCGGCAGGCGCACCGAGAGGATCGGATTGGCCGAAAAGGCGACGCTCTTGCGAGCCGACGATTTCTTCATCGCACGCCTCCGCGACGGGTCGCCGCCGGCGCCGACGCCTGCGCCGGACCGGACGTGGGAATTGGCGCGTCCTCGGCCTTCACCGAGCCCGGATTGAGCGTCAGATATTGCGTGCGGCCGGTCGTGACCGATTGCATCTTCAGCGAGTCGGTGGCGATCTGCTCGATGCGCGACGTCTTCGACAGCGCGCTCTGCTGATATTGAAACTGCGAATAGTCCTGCTGCAGCTGGCGCTCCTGCGATTGGGCGCGCTGCAACTGGATAAAGATCTGACGCTGCTGATTGGTCGCGTTGACAACCGACAGGGCGCAGCCCATCACGATCATCAGCAGGAAGATGTTGAGACGATTCATGGCGCGATCCGCTCCGCCACACGCATCACGGCAGAACGGGCGCGCGGATTCGCGGCGACTTCAGCGTCGCTTGCGAACACGCGGCCGATGATCTTGAGCGGGGGGCTCGGCAGATCGACGGCGCGAATCGGCAGACGGCGATCGACCGCAGGCGTACTGGCGTGCACCTGCATGAATCGCTTGACGATCCGGTCCTCGAGCGAATGAAAGCTGATGACCACCAGCCGCCCCCCTTGCTCCAGCAGCGATAGCGCTGCTTCTAAAACGACTTGCAGCTCCGCAAGCTCTTGATTGATGTGAATCCGTATAGCTTGAAAGGTGCGGGTTGCCGGATCCTTGCCCTTCTCACGGGTTTTGACGACGTTAGCCACGATTTGGGCAAGCTCGCCCGTGCTGACGAGAGGCCCAAGACGGTCGGACTCTGCCCGGCGAGCAACAAGCGCCTTTGCAATCTGAAAAGCAAACCGTTCTTCCCCATAATTTCGTATCACCTCCGTCAGTTCCTGCACCGTGGCCCGCGCCAGCCAGTCAGCGGCAGACTCGCCGCGCGTCGGGTCCATCCGCATGTCGAGCGGGCCGTCGGCGCGGAAGCTGAAGCCCCGCTCCGGATCGTCGACTTGCGGCGACGACACGCCCAGATCGAGCAACACGCCCGACACCCGTCCCACTCCGCGCTCCGCAATCGCGGTGCGCAGTGAAGCAAAACTCTCGTGCACGATGCCAAAGCGCGGATCGGCGATCTGCTGCGCCGTGGCAATGGCGAGCGGGTCCTTGTCGAACGCGATCAGCCGCCCCGACTCGCCCAGCCGCTCCAGCACCAGCCGGCTATGACCGCCGCGCCCGAAGGTGCCGTCCACATACACGCCGTCCGCGCGCGTCACCAGCGCATCGACCGCTTCTTCCAGCAGCACCGTGCGATGCTGCAATTCGTTTCCCATCGCAGGTGCCATATATGTAAGCCGCGATCAGAACGTGAAATTCTTCAACGCTTCGGGCATGCCCTCGGCGATTGCCGCCTGTTCCTTCGCGGCGTAGGTTTGCGCATCCCATAACTCGAAGTGACGGCCCATGCCGAGCAAGGTCACTTCTTTTTCCAGCGCGCCAGCCATGCGTAATTCCGGCGACACAAGCACGCGGCCCGCGCCGTCCATATCGACATCCATTGCATTACCGAGAAAAATGCGGCGCCACCACGTGGCGTTCATCGGCAGATTGCCGACCTTCTCGCGAAAGACTTCCCACTCCGGGCGCGGAAAGAGCAACAGGCAGCCGTCCGGGTGCTTGGTGATCGTCACCCGGCCCTCTGCCTGTGTTTGCAGCGCATCCCGATAGCGAGAGGGAATCGACATCCGCCCCTTCGCATCGAGCGTCAGCGCCGACGCCCCTTGGAACACTTCGCTCTCCCCTGTCGACCGGAGTTCGCGCTTTTGCGCTTACTCCGGTCCCATGCAACTAGTTGCTTGCGGCACTTTTGCGCCGGCTGCCCGATTCGTGAAAATCTACCCCAAAGTGCTGGCGAGATCACACAAAAATACACTTTCTCACACTGTCTCCCACTTTAGAGGAACGATTATCGGGGGTCAAGGGAGCCGCCGCGTTTTTGCGCCGATTTTGTTTGATAGAACAAGGACTTAGCGCGACTCCTTCACGTCACGCATAAAACGGAAAACCTTTATAAATGAATGAGCTAGTGCGACTTGTGAAGGTGATACGTGAAAAGTGCGGGGAACAGCGGGGAATGAAAGAGATCGCGCAGGGGGAATTAAGAGACGTAGAAGGACGATGCGGGAATGTCCGGCGCAAGGCGCGCAAGGCGCCGTCCCACTTCCGAAAATGCGCGCGGCGGCCCCTCAGTTATACGTAATAGGCCGTGCGCGTCATGACTTTCGACACCGCGCGCATCAGCGCACGCGCGGGAAAGGGCAACTCGATGCCGCCCGCGTCCATCGCGGCCTTGCCGTGCTCGATTTCATCCACGCGCATCTGCTCGACGATCGCGCGGGACTCGTGATCGGCGGCCGGCAGCTCATCCAGATGGCTGTCGAGATGCTGCTCCACCTGGCGCTCTGTTTCAGCCATGAAGCCAAGGCTGACGCGATCGCCCAGTCGCCCCGCCGCGAGACCGATGGCCATTGCGCCGGTGTACCAAAGCGGATTCAACAGACTGGGACGCGAGTCGAGCGCCTGCAGACGTTTGGCAGTCCACGCCAGGTGATCTTCTTCCTCGGAAGCGGCGTGATCGAACATGGCGCGCAAGGAAGGTGAACGGGTCGCGAGTTTCTGAGCCTGGTAAAGCGCCTGCGCGCAAACCTCGCCGACGTGATTCACACGCATCAATCCCGCTGCATGCGCACGCTCGGCCGGTGAGAGTTCCGGCGCCTCCGCCGTCACCACCGACGCCTGCGGAACCGGCAACGGCCGGCTCATCCGCGACACGCCAGTCATTGAGCGTAAACCCCGATCAAACTCGCTAATCAACACGTCCAGAAACATTGAGCACTCCCTGATTCGACGACTGCCCCAGCGAACCGGAGGTGCTTACGACAAGCTTTGCGGGGCAAAACCAGCGACGCGGCAACCTCGGATCCGCATTAAATGAGCAGCTAACTTTTGATTCTAGTCCATGTTGCGTAAACGAAACAGGAGCCTTCATGCCCACCTCCTTTTTCTTTGTGCCATGTATGCCTTTTGTTACATTACGTGGCAACTTCTCGCGAAGTTCGAAGCAAGGCCTCAACGCTAGATAAATATTCGCCTTGTACAAAAGATTCGTCATCCTTGGAGATCATTCGATGAAAAAGTCGCTTCTCGCTCTCGCAGCACTGGGCGCATTCGCAGGCGTCGCTCATGCTCAGAGCAGCGTGACCCTGTACGGTATCGTTGACGTTGGTATCAACATGAACACCAACGCGGGCGGCCACCACAAGTACGACATGTCCAGCGGTGTTCTGCAAGGCTCGCGTTTCGGCCTGCGCGGCACGGAAGATCTGGGCGGCGGTCTGAAGGCGCTGTTCGTGTTGGAAAACGGCTATGACGTGACCAACGGCAAGCTGGGTCAAGGCGGCCTGATGTTCGGTCGTCAAGCTTACGTCGGCCTGTCGAGCCAGTTCGGCACGGTCACGCTGGGTCGTCAGTACGACTCCGTCGTCGACTACGTCGGTCCGCTGGAAGCCGGTGACCAGTGGGGCGGCTACATCGCCGCTCACCCGGGCGACATCGACAACTTCAACAACGCGTACCGCACCAACAACACGGTCAAGTACACGAGCGCGAACTACGGCGGCCTGACGTTCGGCGGCACGTACAGCTTTGGCGGCCAGTCAGGCAACTTCACGGGCAACCAGATCTGGTCGTTGGGTGCTGGCTATAACAACGGTCCTCTCGTGTTGGGCGTCGCCTACTTGAACGCACGTACGCCGGCAGCTTCGGGTGGCCTGTTCAACAACGGCGGTACGATTGCAGCGCCGGCCGCGGCTGTGCCGAATACGATCTACGGTGGCTTCTCGTCGGCTAACACGTACCAGGTGGTCGGTGCAGGCGGCGCCTACACGTTCGGCGCGGCAACGATCGGTTTGACGTACTCGAACATCCGCTTCATCAACCTGGGCTCGGCGTTCGCGTCGCCGGCCCGCGGCCAGTCGGCTACGTTCAACAACGGCGAAATCAACTTCAAGTATCAGTTGACCCCGGCGTTGCTGGTCGGCGCAGCGTATGACTACACGCGCGGCGCGGAAATCAACGGCTCATCGCGTGCTCAGTACCACCAAGGCGCAGTTGGCGTGGACTACTTCCTGTCCAAGCGTACCGACGTGTACCTGACCGGCGTGTACCAGCACGCTCTGGGCGAAACGCTCAGCCAGACGGGCAATATTGTCGCTGCAACGGCAAACATCAACAACCTGACGCCATCGTCGAACCAGAACCAGTTCACGGCTCGTATCGGCATCCGCCACAAGTTCTAATAAGTCGTAAAAAAGCAGTTTGCCTCAAAGGCGCCTTCGGGCGCCTTTTTTTTTGGGCACGCTGCGCGCGGGTTTGTGACTCGTTGCGCGACGTCAGGGAATCGCGCAAATAGAGAAGCCCGGCAGACTTCCGCCCGCCGGGCTTCTCTTTCTTGCTACACGTTACTTCGTGCAGACTCGTGTGCTCATGCCCGTCCGTCGCGCAACTCGCGGCGCAGAATCTTGCCGACATTGCTCTTGGGCAACTCGGCGCGGAATTCGATGATTTTCGGCCGCTTGTAGCCGGTTAATTGCGTCTTGCAGTATGCGAAGACATCCGCGTCAGTTAGCGCCTGGTCCTTCTTCACGACGAACAGCTTCACTGCCTCGCCCGAGTGCTGATCCGGCACGCCGACCGCGGCGACTTCGAACACGCCCGGCAGTTTGGCGACCACGTCCTCGATTTCGTTCGGATATACGTTGAAGCCGGACACCAGAATCATGTCCTTCTTGCGATCGACGATCTTCACGAAGCCATCTTCGCTCATCACGCCGACATCGCCTGATTTGAAGAAACCGTCCGGCGTCATCACCTTTGCGGTTTCGTCGGGCCGGTTCCAGTAGCCCGCCATCACCTGCGGCCCGCGAATGCAGATTTCGCCTGGCTGGCCGAGCGGCACTTCATGGCCTTCGTCGTCCCGAATCGAGACTTCGGTGGACGGCAGCGGCAAGCCGATCGTCCCACTGTATTCGGTGACGGTGACCGGATTGCAGGTCACGCACGGCGAGGTCTCCGACAACCCATAGCCTTCGACGATCGGCGTATGCGTGAACTCGTACCAGCGTCTGGCAACCGCTTCCTGCACCGCCATGCCGCCGCCGTTCGCGGTCAGCAGCTTCGAGAAGTTGAGCTTGTGAAAGTCCGGGCTGTTCAGCAGCGCGTTGTACAGCGTGTTGACGGCGGGGATCGTCGTGATCGCATAGCCTTCCAGCGCCTTGATCATGCCGGGAATGTCGCGCGGATTCGGAATCAGCACGCCGAGGCCGCCGGTACGGATCGTCAGCAGCCCGCACACGGTCAACGCAAACACGTGATAGAGCGGCAGCGCCACGACCGTGATGAACTGATTGATGTCTGTGCGGTTCGCGCGAACCGGATGGAGCCACACTTCAGATTGCAGCACGTTGGCGACCAGATTCCGATGCAATAACGTTGCACCTTTGGCTACGCCCGTGGTCCCGCCCGTGTATTGCAAAAATGCGACGTCGTCGGGTCCCTGCCGGACCGCCTTGAAACTCTGCCGGCCGCCTTCCGCGATCGCCGTATTGAATTTGACGTGGTTCGGCAAGCTCCACGCGGGCACCATCTTCTTCATCTTGCGCACGACGAAGTTGACGAGGGTGCCCTTGATCCCCATCAGATCACCCATCGCCGCGACGACGACGTGCTTGACAGAGGTATTGCGCACGATCGCCTGCAACGTCACCGCGAGATTTTCGAGCAGGATGATCGCTTCCGCGCCGCTGTCCTTCAGTTGATGCTCGAGTTCGCGGGGCGTGTAAAGCGGGTTCACGTTCACGACGATGTAGCCGGCGCGCAGGATGGCGGCGATCGCCACCGGATATTGCAGCACGTTCGGCATCATGATCGCGATGCGCGCGCCGCGCGCAATGTCCTTCGACTGGAACCACGCAGCGAGGTTGCGCGAAAGCGCGTCGAGTTCGGCGTAGCTCATCTCCTGACCCATACAGACGAACGCGGGCTTGGCACGATGCTCGCGGAAAGCTTCTTCGAGCAGGTCGGCCACCGACGAATAGCGGCTTGGGTCGATCTCTGCGGGAACTCCGGGCGGATAAGATTTCAGCCAGATTTTGTCCATGCAGCGTCTCCTGATTTATTTTCGAATGGTCGTGCTAAAAACGCATCGTAGCATGGCCGCCTCGCCGCTAATCGCGAAATGCGGGCCGGTTAGACTGCAGCCTCGAACCTTCAATGGAGCGAGTGCTGCAGGAATTGATAGCGTGCGTCAGGCGCGTTCGACTTCGACGAGGCAGTCGTAGAAAGTAGCCGATCCGCCCAGATCGGTGAGCGCCTGGCTCGTCACCTGGTTGGCGTTGCGACCGTCCGGCGCGAGCTTCTTCCACCAGATCGACAGGCCGACGACGAGCCCCTCGCGCGCTTTGTCGGTGACGCAGGCGCGCGCCCGCATCGAGCCGCGGTCGTTGAAGATGCGGACCTGGTCGCCGTTGCCGATGTCTCGGGCGTGCGCGTCGGCGGGGTGGATGTCCAGATGCGGCTCGCCTTCCGTTGCGCGAAGACTTTCGATGTTCACGAACGTGCTGTTCAGGAAATTGCGGGCGGGCGGCGAAATCATCGCGAGCGG
This sequence comes from Paraburkholderia sediminicola, assembly GCF_046026895.1. GTDB lineage: Bacteria > Pseudomonadota > Gammaproteobacteria > Burkholderiales > Burkholderiaceae > Paraburkholderia > Paraburkholderia sediminicola_C. Next base: position 3,284 of record NZ_JAQQEU010000045.1, on the reverse strand, counting down.
GTAACGGGCGGCGAGTTCCGGCGCGCCGTCGGCGGATTCGTGCGGCGGCAGATAATCCGGCAACGGGTCTAGACCCTGCCGCGCGAGGCGTTCGCTGTAAAACTCGCATTTGCCGGACGGGGTGCGGAAACCACCATCGGCGAACGGCGCGTCTGGCAGATTCAGCTTCGCCCAGCCGGTTTTCTTCAGGCTTTCCCAGTTCACGCCCTCAAGCGTTTTGTCTTGCCATCGGAACGCGGCCTGCGCGACGGTTTCGTCGGTTTCGAACAGCGCCGGTTCTTCGAGTCCCATCCGGCGCGCGAGGCCGCGAAAGATCTCCGTGTTCGGACGCGCGTCGCCGACGGGGGCGATCGCCGGCAAATTGAGCATCACGTGCGTATGCCCGTATGACTTGTGCACGTCGAGGTGTTCGAGCTGCGTCGTTGCTGGCAGAAGCAGATCGGCGTAGTCCGCGGTGTCGGTCTGAAAATGCTCGAGGACGACGGTGAAAAGATCGTCGCGTGCAAAACCCGCGGCGACTCGCTCCGAATCCGGCGCCACCGCCACGGGGTTCGAGTTGTAGACGACGATTGCTTCGACCTTCGGGCCGAACGCGGCATCGCCCGGATGCAGCAGCGCATCGCCGATCGTGTTCATATTGATGACGCGGCTCGCTTTGGCCGGCCAACCCGGCATCAGGTCGGGGCGCTGCAGCGCCTGCGAGTCGACCGGCGCCCAGCCGCCCGACGACAGCAGCGCGCCACCCGCTCTCTCGCGCCACGCGCCTGTCAGCGACGGGAGGCACGCAATCGCGCGCACCGCATTGCCACCGCCGCGCACGCGTTGCAGACCGTAGTTCATGCGGATCGCGGCCTTCCTCGTACTGCCGTAAAGTCGCGCAAGTTCGACGATCACTTGTTCTTCGATACCGCAAATTTCGCTTACACGCGACGGTGGATAGCCCAGCGCGCGTGCCTTCAGTTCAGCGAAGCCCAGCGTGTGGGCAGCAATGTAGGCTGGATCGAGCAGATTCTCCGTGATCAGCACGTGCATCATGCCGAGCGCCAAAGCGCCGTCGGTGCCGGGCTTCAGCGCGACGTGTTGATGGCATTTTTCCGCCGTCAACGAGCGATACGGGTCGATTGCGATCAGGCGCGCGCCGCGACGTTTGGCTTCCTGGGCGCGTGTCCAGAAATGCAGATTCGACGCGATGGAATTGGATCCCCAGATCAGGATCACCTCGCTTTCCGCAAAAAACTCGGTGAGCATGCCGATGCCCGCGCCGTATGTGTACTTCAGACCCGCCGCGCCGGCCGCCGAGCAGATCGTGCGGTCGAGCTGCGAGGCCCCGAGCTTGTGAAAGAACCGCTGCGCGATGCTGTCGCCTTGGACCAGACCCATCGTGCCGGCGTAGCTGTACGGCAAAATCGCTTCCGGTGCACGCCCTGCAATTTCCGACAGACGCGTGGCAGCGAGTTCGAACGCCTCATCCCAACTGATCGGTTCAAAGCGGCCCTCACCTTTGCGGCCGATTCGCTTCATCGGCGTAGTGAGCCGGTGCGGGTGATAGACACGTTCAGCGTAGCGGCTGACCTTGGTGCACAGCGCGCCCTGTGTCGGTGGATGATCGGGATCGCCGACGACCTTGATCGCGCGGCCATTCTCGACGGTCACACACATCGCGCAGGTGTCGGGGCAATCGTGCGGGCACACGGCGCGCGCGAAATCAGTCGGAGCATTCATCGGCGGTCCGTCACGGAGTATCAGAGCTGGGGGAAATGGGCGATTTTATTACGTCCGTTGGCGGCTAGCCTGCATGGCGCCGCCAAAATCACCTTCAGCGTAGAATTGATTATCACCGTGCCCGGGCCGATGTGGGCCCGAGCGATCCCACGCAAGTCAAAGCACATAAGCAACATCACTCCATCATGAAACTGATTCCCGAAATCCAGGCTGCTCACGGCGAAATCCAGACCCTTCGACGAACGATTCATGCCCATCCCGAACTGCGTTATGAAGAGACGGCAACGGCTGATCTCGTTGCCCAAAGTCTTGAATCCTGGGGCATAGAGACTCATCGTGGATGGGGCAAGACCGGTGTAGTCGGCATACTAAAGCGGGGCAATAGTTCACGTTCTATTGGCCTGCGCGCAGACATGGATGCGCTGCCGATTCAGGAACTGAACAGCTTCGACCATCGCTCGAAAAACGACGGAAAAATGCACGCGTGCGGCCATGACGGACATACCGCGATGCTTCTCGGCGCAGCACGACACCTGGCCAAACACGGTGAATTCGACGGCACGATCGTGTTCATTTTCCAGCCGGCCGAAGAAGGCGGCGCTGGGGCGAAGGCTATGATCGACGACGGCCTGTTCGTGAAGTTTCCAGTAGATGCGGTGTTCGGCATTCACAACTGGCCAGGTATGCCGGCGGGCCACTTCGGCGTGACTGAAGGTCCGATCATGGCGTCGAGCAACGAGTTCCGCATTGAGATCAAAGGTGTCGGCGCGCACGCCGCACTTCCGCACAATGGGCGCGATCCTGTGTTTACCGCGGTGCAGATCGCGAATGGACTGCAGAGCATCATCACGCGGAACAAGAAGCCGCTCGATACCGCTGTGCTGTCGATTACCCAGATTCATGGCGGCGACGCGGTTAATGTCGTTCCAAATGATGCGTGGATCGCGGGGACGGTGCGAACATTCACCACAGACACGCTCGATCTGATCGAAGCACGCATGCGCAAGATCGCGGAGAGCACTGCCGAAGCCTACGATTGCTCTGTCACGATCCATTTTCATCGGAACTATCCGCCGACGATCAACAGTGGCGAAGAGGCGCGTTTTGCTGCGGCGGTGATGAAAGAGATCGTTGGAGCTGAAAACGTCGACGACGCAGTGGAACCAACGATGGGCGCCGAGGACTTTTCCTTCATGCTTCTGGCAAGGCCGGGTTGTTACGCGTTTCTGGGTAACGGCGATGGCGGCCACCGCGATTCGGGGCACGGCGCCGGCCCTTGTATGCTGCATAACGCGAGCTATGACTTTAACGACGAGTTATTGCCGATCGGCTCGACGTATTGGGTTCGTCTGGCGTTACGCTTCCTTGAGCAAGGGAAGTAATCGTCGTTGGAGCGGCATGATCTGCATATGGCATGCCGCGCCCTTGTGTCGGCGCTTGCGGGGAGCCAGTGCGTAGTTTTGAGTGGCGAGTGCTTTTTACAGCTGCGTTTTCTTCCTTTGATGCGCGAAATCGAAGGATGTTATTTGAAACGCGCCAAACGCAGAAACCCCACCTTTTGG
>NZ_JAQQEU010000044.1:0-58770 GCF_046026895.1 Paraburkholderia sediminicola | reverse complement strand
TGCGCCCGCGTTCGGCGCGCTGTTGTCTGCTTCGCTCATCAGTTTTTTCTCCAAATACAGTGTGGGGCTATTTGACCGGCTCCTTAAATGCAAAGAACGGGCCAGCCCGGTCTCCGCGCGCTAAGTACCTGATTTGACAGGAGACAGCCGCACCGCCCCCTGCTTCGCCTCATTTCACAAATGAAACTCCAATTTCAAATTGGAAATCGTTGTGTGCATAATGGATGAACTTCCAATCCCGCCGCGAGCCGCCCGCCTTGAACACACCTCTGTTCGAACCGTCCCCGCGCCCGCGCATCTGGGCGCTCAGCATCAGCCGCCTGCGCGATCTGTTTTTCGACATCGCCGGCGAATACGTGGAACGCGCGGACCTGCGCATCGTCTCGCACGGCTTCGAAGATGCCGTGCGAGAGATCGAGGCCGCGGGAGCGGGCCGTCCCGATGTCGTGATTGCGGGCGGCTCCAACGGCGCGTATCTGAAAACGCGCGTGACGGTCCCGGTCGTGCGCATCAACCCGACCGGTTTCGACGTGATGCATGCGCTCGGCCGCGCGCGGCGCGACGGCGCGCGCGTCGCGCTCGTCACGCACGGCGACACGCCTGAAGAAGTGCGGCGCTTCACGGCCGCCTACGCGCTCGACGTCACGTTCGCGTCGTATCAGTCCGCGCAGGATGCGGAAGGCGTCGTGCTCGACCTGAGCGATCGCGGCGTCGACGTGGTGGTCGGCCCCGGACTCGTCACCGACCTCGCCGCGAACGCCGGGATGGGCGCGGTGTTTCTCTATTCGCGCGCTTCGGTGCGCGCCGCTTTCGACACCGCGCTCGAAGTCGCGCAGGCCACCCGTCGCGAAACCGTGCGCCGTCAGCGGCTCGACAATCTGCTGCAACATCTGCGCGATGGCGTCGTCGCGCTCGACGCGCAAGGATGTGTCGAAGTGATGAACCAGCGTCTGGCCAGCGTGCTCGGCATCGACGTGGCAAAAGCCGCGGGGCGCATGCTGCTCGACCTTGCCCCCGATCTCGCCGGCAGCCTGCCGGACGCGGACGGCGACAGTTTCTGCACGGTGCGCGGCGCGAGCTACGTCGTGCATCGCGGGCCGCTTGCCAGCAGCAGCGCGGCGGCGGGCACCGTGCTGACGTTTCAGGAATCGCGCGCCGTCGAGCGGCTCGATCGCACGCTGCGAGCGCGCCAGCGCGTGCAGCAGTTCGCCGCGCGATACCGGCTCGAGGATATCGTCGGCGCCTCGGCGTCTATCGAACGGGTGCGCTCGCTCGTGCGGCGCTACGCGCGCTCGGATGCGACCGTGCTGATTCTCGGCGAAAGCGGCACCGGCAAGGAGATGGTCGCGCAGAGCATGCATCAGTTGAGCGCGCGGCGCGACTTCGCCTTTGTCGCGATCAATTGCGGGGCGTTTCCCGAGGCGTTGCTGGAGAGCGAGCTGTTCGGCTACGAGGAAGGCGCGTTCACCGGCGCGCGCAAGGGCGGCAAGGCGGGGCTGATCGAAGTCGCGCACCGCGGCACGCTGTTTCTCGATGAAATCGGCGAAATGCCGCTGTCGTTGCAGAGCCGGCTGTTGCGCGTGCTGCAGGAACGCGAGGTGGTGCGGCTCGGTTCGACGGAGCCGACGCGCGTCGATATCCGGGTCGTCGCGGCGACGCATCGCGCGCTGACCGAGGGCATCGAAGCGGGCCGCTTTCGCGCCGATCTCTACTACCGGTTGAACATTCTGAGCATCGCGCTGCCGCCGTTGCGCGAACGTCCCGACGATCTGTTGCCGCTCGCCGTCGAATTGCTGCGGCAGGCCGCGGCGCGTGAACCGAGGCTGGCGGCGCGCGTGCCCGATGCGGCCGCCGCCGAACGGGTGCTGACGGGACTCGGCGCGTCGCTGCGACGTTATGCATGGCCGGGCAATGTGCGTGAATTGCAGAATGTGATCGAGCGGATCGCTGTCGAACTCGCTGACGCCGACATCGATGCCGACCCGCCGGACGAAGGCGTAACTGTCCTCACGCGTGAGATGCTGCGCGACGTTGCGCCTGAAGTCGTGGAGGCCCATGCACGCGCGGCGAAGCCTGCCGCGCTGACGCTGCGCGAGCGCAGCCGCCACGTGGAAGCCGATCAGATCCGCGCGGCGCTAGCGGCCCACGACGGCGATCGCGATGCGGTCTGCGACGCGCTCGGCATCAGCAAGACGACGTTGTGGCGGAAGTTGAACGCGGGGCGTTAGGCAGATAGGGGTGGTACGTTTCGACGCCCGGCGGTTACGTGAGCTGCGTCGACAAACTCTACGGGTTGCCGGCGCGACCCAAAACATCGAACTCGGCACTCAAAAAATCCACGCACACCCTAACCTTCGCCGACTGCGCGAGCCGCGCCGGATAAACCGCCCACACATTCGCCGGCTGCGTCACCTCGGGCAGAACCTGCTGCAACTCGCCGCTCGCGAGGAGCGCCCGCACATCCCACATCGAGCGCAGCACGATCCCGCGCCCAGCCAATGCCCATTGCACCGCGACCTCGCCATGATTGGTCGACAGCGGCCCCGTAACCTTGATCAAGGTGGTTTCCCCACGCATCTGCAAACGCCAGAGACCGAACGGATGGTCACGCTCCTTGATCGCCAGGCACGCATGCGAAGACAGATCGGCAAGCTGGCGCGGCGCGCCGTGCCGCGCCAGGTAATCAGGCGACGCGCACAGCACACGATGGTTCGATGCGAGACGCCGCGCAATCAGACGCGGCGCGATCTCATCGCCGATGCGGATATCGAGGTCGAAGCCTTCGCCCGCCACGTCGACCAGCCGGTCAACCAGATCGAGCCGCACGCTCAGTTGCGCATAGCGCTCGGAGAAGCGGGCCAGCGCCGGAGAACCGGCGGCCAAAGCCGAGGCTGCTGGAAATGCGCAGTTTGCCGGCAGGCTGGCGGCGCGTGGTGGATACGTCTTCCACCAATTGCTCGACATCGTCGAGAATTTTTTCGGCCCACGTATAGACGCGCTCCCCCGCCTCGGTAATCGCGACGCGCCGCGTGGACCGGTGCAATAGACGCGTGCCGAGCGTAGTCTCGAGCACACCGATGCGTTTGCTGACATAGGCCGCGGATACCGGCCTCTGCCGCCGCACTGAAACTCGCTTTGCGCGCCACTTCGCAAAACACGCGCAAATCGTTGAGATCGGGCGACGGCACGGTGTTCATAGGACCTTCTTGGTACACATATCGTGCACAGTCGCTTAACTAAAGCTGTCATTTTATGCGCAGCAGCAGGAATAGAATGAGCGTCTTTGAACAGTCGAACATCCCCACGGAGGAGCGCAGCATGTCGAAGAAGTATCGGATCGCGGTCATACCCGGCGACGGCATCGGCGGCGAAGTCATGCCGGAAGCCATTCGCGTGCTGGACGCGGTGAAGCAGCGCTTCGGCATCGAACTCGAGTACCAGCACATCGAATGGGCGAGCTGCGCGTACTACGCGAAGCACGGCAAGATGATGCCGGACGACTGGAAGACCCAGCTGCAATCGGCCGATGCGATTCTGTTCGGCGCGGTCGGCTGGCCGGACACCGTGCCCGACCACATCTCGCTGTGGGGCTCGCTGCTGAAGTTCCGCCGCGAATTCGACCAGTACGTTAATCTGCGCCCCGCCCGCCTCTTCGCCGGCGTGCCGTCGCCGCTCGCGGGCCGCAAGGCGGGCGACATCGACTTCTGGATCGTGCGCGAGAACACCGAGGGCGAATATTCATCGGTGGGCGGCGTGATGTTCGAAGGCACGGAGCGCGAATTCGTGCTGCAGGAGTCGGTGTTCACGCGTCACGGCAGCGAGCGCGTGCTGAAGTTCGCGTTCGATCTCGCGCAACGCCGCGAGCGCAAGAAGATCACGGTCGCCACCAAGAGCAACGGCATCGCGATCAGCATGCCCTGGTGGGACAAGTGCGCGGCCGGCATCGCGGCGCAGTACCCCGATGTCACGTGGGACAAGCAGCACATCGACATTCTCTGCGCGCGCTTCGTTTTGAACCCGGATCGCTTCGACGTGGTGGTGGCGACCAATCTGTTCGGCGACATCCTGTCCGATCTCGGCCCCGCCTGCACCGGCACGATCGGGCTCGCGCCATCGGGCAACCTGAACCCGGACCGCAAGTTTCCGTCACTGTTCGAACCGGTGCACGGCTCGGCGCCCGATATCGCCGGCAAGAATATCGCCAATCCGATCGCGATGATCTGGTCCGCGGCGATGATGCTCGACTTCCTCGGCAATTCCACAGGCAAGGAGCGCGACGCGCACGATGCGATCCTCGCGGCGATCGAGGCAACGCTGATCGAAGGCCCGCATACCGGCGACCTCGGCGGCAACGCGAACACCACCGAAGTCGGCAAGGCGATTGCGGCAAAACTCGCGTGAACCGCCTGAGTCTTTCGCTGCCCGTTAGACATGTCGGGTAATCCCGCGTTGACCCGCTGCTATCGTTTTACTTACAGTTCAATGTTCGTGTAAAGAATCACCGTTCTATACGCGAACAAACGCGCCCTGGCCTGAGCGTCCCGACTTCGCGGCAGTTGGCCACGCTGTTGCGCGACCGGCCCGGCCCACGCGCGCCACGAGGGCACAAGGCGTCTCGAAACCGGTGCGGGCCTGGCGGCCACCGTCGGAGCGTGCCGGCCGTCAGGCGTCCCATGGCATGGCATCGACCGCAAGGTGCGCCGCCGTCGTCCACACACCCGGTTCGCGGCGGACGCAGGCATCGTGTACCGCTTCCAAAAAGCGTACGATCGTAAAAAAGGGAAAGCTGCGTTTTAAAGCGCTTTTGCAATCAGGAGACCATCATGAGCCGCAGCACCGCTGTGAACGTTCAAACATTCATCAACGAACATCCTTTTTCGCCGTTCCAGTGGCTGATTTTTTTCATGTGCTTCGTGATCGTCCTGCTGGACGGTTTTGACACCGCCGCGATCGGCTTCATTGCACCCTCGCTGATCGGCGAATGGGGCATCTCCAAGCCGGCGCTTGCGCCGGTGCTGAGCGCGGCGCTGTTCGGCCTCGCGTGCGGGGCGCTCGTTTCGGGCCCGCTGTCGGACCGTCTCGGCCGACGCCTGATGCTGATCGGCTCGGTGCTGCTGTTCGGCGCGATGTGCCTCGCCTCGGCCTTCTCGACCAGCATCGATCAATTGACCGTGCTGCGCTTCGTTACCGGCGTCGGCCTCGGCGCGGCCATGCCGAACGCCGTGACGATGATGGGCGAGTATTGCCCGGACCGCCGCCGCGCGACCCTGATCAACCTGATGTTCTGCGGCTTTCCGCTCGGCGCGGCGTTCGGCGGTTTTCTCGCCGCGTGGATGATTCCGCATTTCGGCTGGCGCAGCGTGCTGCTGCTCGGCGGCATCACGCCGCTGCTGCTGTTGATCCTGTTGTTGTCGAAAATGCCGGAGTCGGTTCGCTACATGGTGGCGAACCGCAAGCCGACCGAGCGGATTCGCGCAGCGCTCGCGCGCATTTCGGGCGACGCGGTGCACGCCAACGCCTTCACGATGACCGAAAGCGCGCCGCAAACCGGCGGCAAGGGCTTGGGCGTCGTGCTGTCGCGTTCGTACATCATCGGCTCGGTGATGCTGTGGGTGGCCTACTTCATGGGCCTCGTGATCTTCTACGCGTCGATCAACTGGATGCCGATCCTGCTGAAGGACGCCGGCCTCCCGCCGCAGCGCGCGACGCTGATTTCCGCGCTGTTCCCGCTCGGCGGCGTCGGCGCGGTGCTGTGCGGCGTGCTGATGGACCGCTTCAACGCGAACCGGATCATCGCGGCTTGCTATGCGCTAACCGCGGTGAGCGTGTATTTCATCGGCCAGGCGGCCGGCAACGTGGGCGCGCTGGTGTTCATCGTGTTCGTCGCGGGCGTGTTGATGAATACCGCGCAATCGTCGATGCCGGCGCTCGCCGCCGCGTTCTACCCGACCGAAGGCCGTGGCACGGGCGTGGCATGGATGCTCGGCATCGGGCGCTTCGGCGGGATCGCGGGTTCGTTCCTCGTGGCCGAACTGACGCGCCGCCACTTCACGTTCGGCGGCATCTTCGCGACGGTCGCGGTGGCGGGCCTGCTGTCGTGCGTGGCTCTGCTGATCAAGCAGGCGGCACGGCCGCATGTGGCGACGACGACTGCCGCGAAGACGGAGTCGTTCGGGCATTGAGCGCGGGCGCGGGCTTCGGTGCCGGGTTTCGGCACCGCGCCGGCGCCGCCCGTCCACGGGCAAGCTGGATGGTCCATTGATTCTTCGAAGCCGCCGCAACTGGCGGCTTTTTCATTTGCGCCGCCCGCGCGTGAGCGGGTAAAAGAAACGGCACACGTCACTTCCCGATAAACTACGCGGTTGTTTGCCCGTGCGGATGCCGCGATGGTGGATGCCGCCATCGCCGCACCGCCGCTCATCTCAAGTCAGGATTCCGGTAATGAAACGCGTAGTCGTATCCGCGCTGCTGGCGGCGTGCCTCGCGCAACCGGCCGCTCAGGCCGTTGCACAGACAGTCAGCGATCAATGTTTTGCGATCGGCGATATCGCCGGCCAGGTCGCTTCATGGCGCGCGCACAAAAAGACCAAGGCCGAGGCGCTCGACCAGGCGGCCCGGTACTACAAGGACCCAGCCGACCGGCAAACGGTCGACGCGATCATCGAGAAGATCTTCAGCCCGGACGCGCCGCACATGACGCCCGATCAGGCCAGCATGGCGTTCACGTCGGCGTGCGTGAAGCGGAAGCACGAGCAGGCACCCGCGCAGTGATGCCTGCCGTCAACGCGGCGGGCTCGACGGCCCCGCCGCGTTGAACGAAACACATGCGCAGGCAAACGCCGTCCGCAAATTGCGCGGCCGCTACCGGCACTAGCGTCTGCGAAACGCGTCCAGCGACGGCAGCGCATTGCCGTGAAAATCGAACAGCGTGTTGTTGTCCCACTGATCGCCCGCGCCGACTTTCCATCCCACGTTCGGCGTCGGAATCCATTCCGGCTCCCACCAGAACACGCCCTTGCCGTGTCCATCGGGAATCGCCTTCACGACATCCGTCACCGCGCCAAGAAACTGCGCCTGGCCGGCCGGGGTCTGCGGATAGGTCGCGGTGCCCACGTTGGTCATCGAGTCGGGTTCCGAATCGCCGTCACTGGTCGTCCACGGATACGCGGTCTCGACCACGATCACGTCCTTGTCGTAGCGCGTCGCCAGATCGTTCGCGTTGTTCTGCAGATCGCTCAGCGAGCCCTGCCACTGCGGGTAGTAGGACAAGCTGATCACATCGAACGTGACACCGCGCTGCGTCGCGCTGTCGAACCACCAGCGGCTCGTGGCATTGTTGCCGCCGCTGTCGATATGCAGCATCACCTTGATGCGCCCGTCGACGGATTTGACCGCGTCATGCCCCGCCTTCAACAGCAGCGCGAGGTTGTCCAACTGATCGTACTTGCCGAGCGGCCACAGCATGCCGCCGGTGATTTCGTTGCCGATCTGCACCCACTCCGGATGAACGCCGTCGCGCTCGAGCATGTTCAGCACATTCGACGTGTACCCGGACAGCAGCGTGCAGGTTTCCGTGATGTCCTTGCCGGCCCATTCGTGGGGCGGATACTGCTTGCCCGGATCGGCCCACCAGTCGCTGTAGTGGAAGTCGATCAGCACGCGCAGGCCGAGCGCGGCCGCGCGGCGCGCCAGCACGCGAGCATGTTCGGCACTGTTGTAACCGGCCGCAGGGCTCTGATTGGCCGGAAAATAGTTCGGATTCCCAGGATCGTTCCAGACCTTGATACGAATCGAGTCGACGCCATGGCCCTTCAGAATCCGCAGACAGTCGAGCCGCTCGCCGTGCTCGTAGAACTTGGCGCCGTTCGCTTCGAGTTCGAGCAGCGTCGACACGTCCGCGCCCATCGCAAAGCGGCCGCCACGCGCGGCGGATTGCCGCTCCCCCGCGACGGCGGGCAGGCCCACTGTCGTGCCGACGCCCGCCGCAGCGGCAGAGGCCAGCCATCCCAGCATTTCTCTTCGGTTCATCCGTCATCCTCCATCGATTGAATGGCGGCTCTGGCAACGGCCGCCTGGTCCGGTTTGAAGCGCCTGTGTTTCACCCTCCGGTTTTCTACTTCCGACTGCACTCTCTTGCCAGTTTCAAGCGTCTTGCCACACGCAGACATCGCCGGTATTCAGGCGCGGCTCGCCGAGCACGAAACTCGCGTGAGCGGGCGCCGGCGCGTGCACCGTCTGCGGGCCGAAGTTGAACGCGAAGGTCAGCCCGCCGCGCCGGCGAATGCGCAAGCCGTCGGCCAGCAGTTGCGTGTCGATCCCGGCGTCGCGCGCCGCCTGCTGCAACACCGTGCGATGCAACGCGTGAGACAGCCAGCCCGCGACGTAGCGAAGCTTGCCGTGCGTGAGAAGCGCCGGCCACGCGTCGTCGAATTGCGCGGTAACGCGCGTCTCGCCGTTGGCGCGCACATGCTCGCGCCAATGCATGGCCGCGCCCTGCGTGCCGTCGATCGACAGCGCGGGCGCAAGGGTCGGCCGCAGCGACTCGGCTTCGAGCACCTGCATCGGCAGCACGCGCTGCAACGCGCCCGGCGGCAGATTGCCGGGAATCGCGAAGGCGTCCGTTTTGGAGCCGCTGCGCGGACCGAAGACCCACTGCGCGCGGCTGCGTTCGATCTGATCGACGAGCGCATCGTCGATCACCGCGAGGCTCGGCACGACCACGAGGCGATACGCGCCGAGGTCCGCGCGGCTCGACACGATATCCACGTCGAGCCCGAGTTCGCGCAATGCTTCGTAGTAGTCGAACGCCAGCGTCTGGTAGTCGAACGTCTTGCCATGACGCTGGATCTCGAACATCCATTGCGTCTCGTAATCGAACACGAGCGCCGTCGCCGCGCGCGCGGGCGCGCCGAGCGTCGACAGCGCCGCGCAGTTCGCGATCTCGCGCGCCGCCTGCTGCACTTCGAGGCCGCCGGGCGACAGTTCGTTGTTCGGCAGGTTGAGGCCGGAGTGCATCTGTTCCTGCGCGTACGGACACTGGCGCCAGCGGAAATACGACACCAGTTCCGCGCCGTGCGCGAACGCTTCGTAAGCCCACAGCCGCACCATGCCCTTCGCGGGCACCGGGTTCCATTGCGCCCAGTTGACCGGACCGGCCTGTTGTTCCATCACCCAGAAACGTCCCGCACCGATCGCCCGATAGCGGTCGTGGTCGAACGCGGACACGTCGGGATGCGCGGTGCGGGCGAAACGTGCCTTCTGCTCTTCCGGCAGCGCAATCGATTCCGTGCGTGCGATCGGGTAGCTGTCCCAGGCCGCGACGTCGAGCGCATTGTTTTCGGCGAAACGGTAGTGATCGAAGGTCGTGAAGAAGCCCATGAAGTTGTGCAGCAGATCCGCGGCCGGCGCATGCTCACGCAGCACTTCGATCTGTTCGCGGTGAAAGCTCGCCACCTCGTCGGACATGAAGCGGCGGAAGTCGAGCAGATGGATCGGATTGGCGTCGGTCGGCGTGAGATTCGGCAAGCCGATCGCGTCGAACGACGGATACTCCATGCTCCAGAACACGTTGCCCCACACGTCGTTCAGCGACGCGACGGTTTCGTAGCGCCGTTGCAACCACGCGTGGAAGCGCTCGAGCGCCGCAGCCGAATAGCTCGGCACGGTCTCGTGACAGCCGAGTTCGTTATCGGTCTGCCACGCGACGATCGACGGATGCCGCCCGTAACGCTGCGCCATCGCGGCGACGATACGCACGCATTCGCGCCGGTACGTGTCGTTCGAAATGTCGTAGTGGCGACGCGAGCCGAAATTCCAGCGCGTGCCGTCGGCACGCACCGGCAACACGTCCGGGTGCGCGTCGATCAGCCATTTCGGCGGCGACGCGGTCGGCGTGCCGAGCACCAGCTTCAGGCCCGCTGCCGCGAGCGTGTCGACCGCTTCGTCGAGCCATTGCCATGCGAAAAAGCCCGCGCGCGGCTCCATCCGGCTCCACGCGAATTCGGCGATCCGCACATGCGTGATGCCGAGTTCGACCATACGCTTCGCATCGTCGGCCCACATCGTGCGCGGCCATTGTTCCGGGTAGTAACAGACACCAAGTTGCATGAGAAAGTCTCGTTGTGAGTTGACGAGTTGACGAGTGACGAGTGACGAGTTGACGTCGGCCGGGTGCTCAGCCTTTGCTTGCACCGAAGGTCAGGCCGGCGACGAAGTGCCTCTGCATCGCGAAGAACATCAGCACGGAAGGCAGCGCGGCCAGCACCGAGCCCGCCGCGACCAGATTCCACGCGGTCGTCCATTGCCCCTTGAGCGCGGCGACGCCCACCGTGATCGGCGCGGCCTCGTCGCCTTGTGTGAGGCACAGTGCCCAAAAGTAGTCGTTCCACACGAAGGTGAACACCAGGATGCCGAGCGCGGCGAGCGCGGGGCGGATCAGCGGCAGCACGATACGCAGATAGACGGTCCATTCGCTCGCCCCTTCCACGCGCGCCGCCTCGATCATCTCGAACGGCAACTGCTTGATGAAGTTGCGCAGAAATAGCGTGCAAAAACCGGTCTGGAACGACACATGGAAAATCACCAGCGCCCACACGGTGTTGAACAGGCCAAACTTCAGCGCCATGTCGCGCACTGGAATCATCAGGATCTGGATCGGCACGAAATTGCCGGCGACGAAAGCGAACAGCACCGCCGTATTGCCGGGGAAGCGGTAAGTGGCCAATGCGAAACCGGCCATCGAAGCCAGCACGATCGCGCCGATCACCGAAGGCACCGTAATCAGCACGCTGTTGGCGAAGTAATGCAGCATCGGCGTTTGCGTGAGCGCGGTGCCGTAGTTTTCGAGCAGCGCGAAATGCTTCGGCCACGTCCAGTAGTCGCCTCGCGAAAGCTCGTCCGACGAGCGAATGGACGTGACGAGCACGGCGAGCATCGGCAGCAGCCAGAGCAGCAAGGCGAGCGGCAACGACGCTTTGTAGAGCGTGCGATTGAGCGGTTTCCAGCGTTCGACGGGAAGCGGATACATGACGCGTAACTCCTGGGCAATCAGTGTTCTTCGCGCAGCATGCGGCGCAAATGGAACACGATATAGACGAGCATGATGGCGAACAGCACGACCGCGATCGCGGCGGAATAGCCTTCGCGGTAGTACTTGATGGCCTGGTCGTACATGTAATAGGCGAGCACGGTGGAGCTGTCGAACGGGCCGCCGCCGCTCATCACCGCGATCAGGTCGAAGCTGCGCAGCGCGCCGATCACCGTCAGCACCACCGCCATGAACGTGGCGGGCCGCAATTGCGGCAGGATCACGTGCCACAGCAGGCGCAGGCCCTTCGCCCCTTCCATGCGCGCCGCCTCGACCACCTCGGGATTGATGCCCGTGAGGCCGGTCAGATACAGCACCATGCAGAACGGCGTTTGCGGCCACAGCGCGGCGAAGATGATGCCGAGCGTCACCGTGCGCGGATCGCCGAGCACCGGAATGCCGCGACCGACGATCAGGCGCAGCAACCCGAAGCCAGGGTCATAGAACCAGCTGAACACGAGACCGACCACCACGCCCGACAGCACGAAAGGCGCGAAGAATAGCGACTTCACGACCCGCATGCCACGCATATGCTGGTTCAGATACAACGCGAACAGCAGGCCGAGCGGGGGCGCCAGCAGGAACAGCGCGAGCCAGATCAGATTGTTCTTCAGCGCCGTGTAGAACGTGTCTGAATGAAACAGCTCGACGTAGTTGGAAAGACCGGCGAAGGTCTTCGGCGTCATCCCATCCCAGTTGTAGAAACTGAGCGAGATGCTGCTGATGATCGGGTAGATCACGCACAGACAGAACAACGCGCAGCCCGGCAGAAGAAAGAAAAACGCGGCGCGGTGCTGATGACGGCGCGTGGTCGAGACGTGACGATGCCGGGCCGCGGGTAGGCGGCGCGCTGCGGAATGAGACATGGATCGAGCCTCGTCGGAAATCGAAGGCGAGCGCCGGCCGCCGCGACTACGCGGCCGGCGTTGCGGGACTTACTTCTGGTAGATGCGCTTCCTCGTCGCTTCGAGGCGGGCGAGCACGGCGTCGAGTTGCGACGGATCGCTGTAGAACTGCTGCATGGCCTTCATGCCTTCGTCGGCCATTTCCTTCTGCATGTCGCGGTCGTAGAACTGCGCGATGCCGCCCTGCGTGTTCGCGAGCGTCTGGAAGCCGACCTTCGAGATCGCGTCGTCAGGCTCGGCGGCCTTGCTGTTCGACGGCAGCTGACCCCAGCCCTTCGCGAGATCGGCATTGATCTGCGGCTGTTCCATGAAGGCGAGCAGCTTGCGCGCGTCGGCCTTGTTCTTCGCCTTGGCCGGAATCAGCAGCACGTTGACCGGACCGTCCTCGGCCATCGGCACATTGGCGTCCATCACCGGGAAACGGAAGAAACCGATCTGATCCTTGAGGGACGGCGGAATGCTCGCCGAGAAGAACGTGCCCATCAGCATCATCGCGGCCTTGCCGTTCACGAGAAACGGCGCGATCGAATCGAGGTCGTACGAGAGCGCGTTGTCGATATAGTCGTGGTTGTCGATCAGCGTCCTCCACGTGGTGTAGACCTTCTTCACGCGCGGATCGGTATACGGAACCTGGCCCGCCATCAGCTTCTGATGGAACGCGTTGCCGTTGATGCGCAGATTCAGATAGTCGAACCATGCGGCGAGCGTCCAGCTGTCGCGCGCGGCCACGGCGATCGGCGCAACGCCGATTGCCTTCAGCTTCTTGTTGGCTTCGAGAAACTCATCCCAGGTTTTCGGCTCGCTCTTGATGCCGGCCTTCTCGAACAGGTCCTTGCGATAGAAGAAACCGTACGCGTCATAGCCGAGCGGCGCGGCGTACTGCTTGCCCTTGTAGGTCGACGCTTCCTTGACCGACGCATACTGCTGCGACCAGCCGTTCTTGGCCCAGTCGGACGACAGATCTTCGAGCAGGCCGCGTTGCGCGTAATAGGCCATCCGTTCGCCGTCGTGCCACGACACGACATCCGGCGGATCGGTCGCGAGCCAGCCGCCCATCTGCACCTTGTACGCTTCTTCGGTGATGTAGGTCACCTTGAGATCGACATCTGGATTGGCTTTCTTGAACTTGTCGAACGCGTCCTGCCATGTGGAGCGCTGATTGCCGCGCGCCGACACGTTGACGTTGAGCGTGGCGGCGTCGGCGGTGACGCTGGCTAGCGCGCCGGCCATCACGGCGGCGGCAATCGACACCTGGGCAAGACGGCGAAGGCGAAGAGCAATCATCTTGTGTCTCCTTGACTACCTTGTTGACTGACAGCGGATGGCTGCCAGCGAAGTAACCCGCTCTGTGGCGGAATTCGGTCTGGTTAACCCGGCGGCGCCTCGTTCGGCACCTTGACTACTTTCAGGCGGCGACGCGTTCGGGTTCGACCATGCTTCGCCGCAACGCGATGCCTTCCGCGTCGAACAGATGGCAAGCGGAAGGCGGAACGTGAATGCGGATGCGCTCGCCCGAGCCGATCGGCGTATCACCGGGCGCCTTTGCGATCAGCGCGCCCGTCGCGTGGTCCGCGTGAATATAGCTGTGCTCGCCGAGGCGCTCCGAGAGCACCGTCGTGCACTGGATGAACTGCTCGTCGCCGTCGAGCCGCAAATGCTCCGGCCGCACGCCGAGGGTGACCGGCTGGCCGCGCTGCAGGCGCTGCCCGTCGACGTGCGCAGTCAGCTTCTCGCCGCTTCGCGCGAGCGACACCGTCATGCTCCCGGGCTCGATCGATTCGACCGTTGCGTCGATGAAGTTCATCCGCGGCGAGCCGATGAAGCCCGCCACGAAGCGCGACTTCGGATGGTGATACAGCTCGAGCGGCGCGCCGGCCTGCGCGATGCTGCCGTAGCGCTCGGCGTCCGCGCCGGTGTGCAGCAGCACGATCCGGTCGGCGAGCGTCATCGCTTCGACCTGGTCGTGAGTCACGTAGACCACGCTCGCATTCGCAAAGCGCTGATGCAGCCGCGCGATTTCGACGCGTGTTTGCCCACGCAGCGCGGCGTCGAGATTCGACAGCGGTTCGTCGAACAGGAACACGCCCGGCTCGCGCACGATGGCGCGGCCAATCGCGACCCGCTGCCGCTGCCCGCCCGACAGCGCTTTCGGATGGCGCTCCAGCAAGCTCTCCAGTTGCAGGATGCGCGCGGCTTCGCGCACCTTGCGCTCGATCACGTCCTTCGGCTGCTTCGCGAGCTTCAAACCGAACGCCACGTTGTCGAACACGGTCATGTGCGGGAACAACGCGTAGCTCTGGAACACCATCGCCACGCCGCGCTGAGCGGAAGGCACGTCGTTGACGAGCCGTCCGCCGATGTGCAGCTCGCCCTCGCTCAGATCTTCGAGACCCGCGATCATCCGCAGCAAGGTGGACTTGCCGCAACCCGACGGCCCCAGAAAGACGCAGAACTCGTGCTGGGCGATCTTCAGATTGACGCGCCGGATCACCGGCGGATGATCACCGTATGACTTCTGTACGTCCGCGAGACGAATGGTCGCCATGCTGCCTCCGTTGGGATTTAACCGCTTAAATTTTTTGCAAAAATAAACGGCCAGCCCTTGTGCGGCAAGCATTTAATCGCTTAAATTCGAGGTTGAGGGGAAACGTCATGGTGGGTGTCTCCGCTGTGTTTTTCAGAAACTTATCAATGTCGCAAAGGGCTTACAACATTTGAATCGCATTCCCTAAATATGGGATAACCCAAAAATGGTCACGCTGTCCGAAGTGGCGAAGCGCGCGCACGTTACCGCCGCCACCGTCTCCAACGTGCTGCGCAATCGCGAGAAGGTCCGCCCGGAAACGGCCGAGCGCGTGCTGAAGGCAATCGCCGATCTCGGCTACCGGCCCAATCTGAACGCGCGCGCCCTGGCCGAGGGACGCTCTTCGACGCTCGCGCTGATGTTGTCGAACATCTCGAACCCGTTCTACCCCGAGTTCGTGCTGGCCGCCGAGCGCGCCGCGCGCAAAACCGGCCACTTCCTGATGGTGTGCAATACCGACGACGACGCCGAGATCGGCCGCGCGTACCTGAACCAGATCGCGGGCACCTTGGCCGACGGCGTGCTCGTGATGAACACGGACATCACCATCAACGATCTGTGCGCATCGGCCACGCATAGCGCGCCGATTTTGCTGGCGATGTGGGAGCACCCGGAGTCGCCGCCCGCGCTGCCGTGCATCGCGGTGGACTTCGCGCATGCGGGCGAGCTGGCCGCGCGGCATCTGCTCGAACTCGGCCATCGCGAGATCGGCCTGTTGATCGGCGACGGATGCGGCGGCTTGCAGGATGCGCGCTCGAATGGCTTTCGCGCGGCGATGCGCACGGCCGGCATCGAAGCGGATGCCGCTGCCGTGTTGCAGATTCGCGACTCGATCGACGCCGGCTACGCCGCGTGCATGCAGTTGATGGCGAACCGGCCGCAACTGAGCGCGATCTTCGCGACCAACGACCTGCTCGCGATCGGCGCTGCGCAGGCGTTGATCACGCTCGGCCGTGCGGTGCCGGACGATGTGTCGGTGATCGGCATCACCGACATTCAACTCGCGCATCAGGTGCACCCTGCCCTCACGACGGTGGCGATCCAGACGGCGGCGGTCGCGGAGTTGTCGATCGAGAGTCTGATCCGCTTGATCCAGACGCCTGAGCAGCAGCCGTCGATGGTGCTCGGGCCGTTGCCTGAACTGGTGGTGCGCGCATCGACGGGACCCCGGCGAGGGCGCTGACGCTTATCGATCCCGATGCGCCGCGTCACTTTCGCCGCAACGCGTCCTGATGCGCCGTCACGAGATCGGCCATGCTGTTGAACCGGAAGTCGAACTTCGGCTGCGAGCCCGGATTCATCGTCGCGCCGAAGCCCTGCTTCGCGTGCCACCGATAAATCCAGCACGACGCGAGACCGAATTCGTTCGCGGGCTTGTGATCGTGAAAGAGGCTCTCGGCGGTGTGCAGGATCTTTTCCTTGCCGATGCCCCGTTCGCCGAGCTTTTCCAGCATGTACTCGAAATTGCGTGGCGACGGCTTGTATGAACCGACATCTTCGGCCGTGATGATCGCGTCGAATTCAACCTGCAGCTTCGCGTTGCTATGGCTGAAGCTTTCGTTATCGACGTTCGACAGAATCACGAGCTTGTAGTGCTGCTTCAGGTAGTGCAAGGCCTGCGCCGAATCGTCGAATGCAGGCCAGTTTCGGATGGACTTGCCATACGCGGCACAGTCCGCGAGCGTGTACGGCACCCGCCATTCTTCGGCGAGACGCTTGTAGACGATAGGCAGCAGCTCCTGATAACGCAGATGCGGCGTGTACTTCTGCTGCGACGACTCATGCCGCGCATGGGCTTCGAGCACCTGGTCGCGCGTGGGCGGCGGCTCGGCGCGCTCCAGCAACGGCCGCAAGCCTTCGAAGATGCCGCTCTCCCAGTCGATCAACGTCCCATAGCAGTCGAAAGTCAACGTATCGAAGTCGGTCAGTTGCATACGGGTTTCCTCATCGGACTACAGACTCACAGACGATAAAGCGCAGCGGCGTTGTCATGAAAGAGCGCGAGCCGCTCGCGCGGCGAACGCCCGGCGACCATCCGCTTGAAGCCTGAAAAACAGTGCGTCGAGCGACACGACCACGCTATCCACCGGGAAGTTGCTCGCCAGCATGCAACGCTCGATACCGAAGATAGCCAGCGCATCGCGCACGATCGGCCCGTTGCGTTCCACACTCCAGCGTACACCCGGCTCGCCGATTCGCGAAATTTTCAGGTGCACGCGCGGCCCAGCGCGCTTCGCCGGTGGGATCGCGCGGTTCCCACTCGCCTTCCATCACAGAAGTGATGATGCGCGTCGACGATAGGCAGATCGGCATCGTCACCGCTCGCGAGGAAGCGCTCGCGCATCGTGTCGATGGCGCTCGTCATGCGTTCAGCCCACGCGGTCCATCGCCATCCGCGTGACGATGTCGAACGCCTTCTGGGTTGCGCCGACGTCGGCCTTGCCGCGCCCGTGGATGTCGAACGCGGTGCCGTGCGCGGGCGTCGCGACCGGGATCGGCAAGCCGCCGTGCACGGTGACGCCGCGCCAGAACCCCATCAGCTTCATCGCGATCTGGCCTTGATCGTGATACATCGTGACCACGCCGTCGAACGCCTTCTGGTCGCGCGCCCGCACGAAGATCGTGTCGGCGGGGAACGGTCCCTGCGCATCATAGCCGAGCTTGCGGGCCGCTTCGACAGCCGGCGCGATCACGTCGATCTCTTCGCGTCCGAACGCACCGTTGTCGCCGTTGTGCGGATTGAAGCCGCACACCGCGATGCGCGGCGCCGGGTTCCCGGCGCGCTTCAGGCCGTCGTGAATCAGTTGCACCGCGCCGACGATCCGCTGCTCCGACAGTTTCCCGCTGACGTCCTTCAGCGCGATATGCGACGTGACGCGCGAGGTCCACAGTTCGTCGAGCACGTTGAACTCGCAGAAGCTGCCGGTGTAATTGAGTTGCCGGGCGAACCATTCCATTTCGTCGCCGGTTTCCATGCCGGCCATATGCAGCGAGGTCTTGTTGACCGGCGCGAACAGCATGCCCTGCGTCACGTTGCTTTGCGTGAGCGCGAGTGCTTCTTTGAACGCTTCAAGGCTATAGCGGCCGCCGCGCTCGGTAGCCGTTGCACGTTCATAAGCGCGGTCATCGGGCAAGCGGAAATCGATCAGCGACGGCACCCCGCTTTGCCGGAACCCGGCGTCCGCGTTGTCGACGACCTGATACTCGAAGCGCTGATCCGCGATCGCCATTCCGGTCTCCAGCTCGCGCCGGTCGCCGATGATCAGAAGCTCGGCGCGCTCGCGGTTGTCGGCCTGCGCGAGCAAACGCGCGATCAGTTCGGGACCGATGCCGGCCGGGTCGCCGAGAAGCACTGCAATGCGTGGTTTCATGTTGCTAATCCGGTTCCTGTTGTGAGTCGATGCATCAGGCAAGGCCAATTCAAAAGGTACGGCGCAGATCGATCGCGATCGAGCCGATGATATAGACCCTGCCTGTCGCCGGGCGGCGCCCCGACTGCCGACGCGTGTTACTCGATAATCTTGAAATCGCCGAGATGCCTGTCGCTCAGCGTGATGCCGAGGCCCGGCGTGTCGTCGGACAGTTGCAGGTAGCCTTTCTCGGGACGCGGCTCGCCTTCGAAGATGTAGTAGAACAGTTCGTTGCCCACTTCCACGTCGAACACCGGGAAGAACTCGGACATCGGGCTCGCGGTGCTCGCCATCGTCAGATGGTAGTTGTGCATCTGCCCCGCGTGCGGAATCACCGGCACCGACCAGGCTTCGGCCATCGCGTTGATCTTGCGCGCCGCCGTGATGCCGCCAACCCGGTTCGTATCGTACTGGATCACGTCGACCGCGCGGCGTTCGAGCAGATCCTTGAAGCCATAGCTGGTGAACTCGTGCTCGCCGCCGGAGACGGGCATGATGTTCATCTTCTTCAGTTCCTGATAACCCTCGACGTCGTCGCCGATCACCGGCTCTTCGATCCAGCGCGGATTGAATTCGGCTAGACGCGGCAGCATCCGGCGGGCGTATTCAAGCGTCCAGCCCATATAGCATTCGAGCATGATGTCGACCTCGTCGCCGACCAGCTCGCGCAACAGGCGCACCTGTTCGATATTCTTCGCCATGCCCTTCGGGCCATCCTTCGGGCCGTAGCCGAAGCGCATTTTCATCGCGGTGAAGCCGTCTTCCAGATAGCCCTGCGCCTCGCCGAGGAACGCATCGCGATCGTCGTTGTTGTAGAGCTTCGACGCGTAGCACCAGATCTTTTCCTTCGTGCGGCCGCCGAGCAGTTTGAACACCGGCTTCTTGACCGCCTTGCCCATGATGTCCCACAGCGCGATGTCGATCGCCGAAATCGCCGCCATGCCGATACCCTTGCGGCCCCACGCGAGCGTGCGGCGATACATCTTCTGCCAGATGTATTCGTTGTCGAACGGGTCTTCGCCGATCGCGATCGGCGCGAGATATTCGTCGATGATCTGCTTGGCGATACGCGGCGCAAGCGCGCAATTGCCGATGCCGACCGTGCCGTCGTCGCATTCGATTTCCACCACCAGCCAGCCGTGGAAACGGAATGACCCCATCGCATCGCCGCGCTCGTAAAGAATGTCCACCGCGTTCGTACAGAAATGCGCCTGCGGCGGCACGACCTTGCCTTTCCATTCAAAGACACGCGTGCGGATATGCTTGATTTTCATGGTCGATGATTCCTTGATCCAGAGTTAATGGCCCGGGCGTTCGCCGAGCGGGACGGGACGATGGGAGACAGAGGTGGATGAGCGCGCAGCGCGCCGGAACACGAGCAGCAACGCCGCGCCGATCAGACCGACCGCCGACAGCGACAGCATCCCCGCTTGCGCCGAGCCGGTCAGGTGCTCGGCCAGGCCCTTCAGATTGGGCGCGACGAAGCCGCCGAGATTGCCGATCGAATTGATCAGCGCGATCCCGCCAGCGGCTGCGGCGCCGCCGAGATAACCGGTCGGCAGGGTCCAGAAGAGTGGCTGCACGGAGACGAAGCCGATCGCGGCGACGCAGAATGCGGCGAGCGCCAGCGTGACCGATGAGGTGAGCGCGCTCGCCGCGATGCCGAACGCCGCGAGCGCGAGCATCGCCGCCGCCCAGGTCCGATGATGGCCGTGGCGATCCGCAAAGCGAGTCACGCAGAAGGTGCCGATAATCGCCGCGATCCACGGAATGGCGGTCAGCAAGCCGACCTTGGTGCCGACGTGGCCGCCCGTGAGTCCGGCGATGCGCGTCGGCAGATAGAACACCACGCCGTACACGCTCATCTGAACCGCGAAGTAGATCAATGCGCAGAACAGCACGCGCGCGTCGCGCAACGCGGCGAGTACCGAAGCCGGCCCATGCGCGAGCTTGCGCTCGTCCTCCTCACGCAACGCGCGGTCCAGCGCATCACGCTGCGTGGCATCGAGCCACGCGGCTTTGGCGGGCCGGTCGGTCAGATAGAAGTACGCGACGACACCCACCACCGACGCCGCGAGACCTTCAACGACGAACAGCCACTGCCACGGCTGCATGCCGAACGGATTGCCCGTGTCGAGCAGCACACCCGAAACCGGGCTGCCGAGCAGCAGCGCGAGGGGGAAGCCGAAATAGAACACGCCCATCGTCTGCGAGCGCGTTCGGGCCGGAAACCAGTTGGACAGGAACAGAATGATGCCGGGGAAGAAACCCGCTTCGGCGATGCCGAGCAGCGTGCGCAGCAGGTAGAAGCTCGTCGCGTCGTGGACCAGCGCGGTGCATGCGGACACGATGCCCCACGTGACCATGATGCGGCTCATCCACACGCGTGCGCCGAAGCGGTACATCAGCAGGTTGCTCGGCACTTCGAACACGGCGTAGCCGACGAAGAAGATGCCCGCGCCGAACGCGAACGCCGCGTCACTCAAGCCCGTGTCGGCTTGCAGCACGTTCTTCGCAAAGCCGACGTTCGCGCGGTCGATGAAAGCCAGCACGTACATCAGGACCAGAAAGGGCAACAGTCTCGTGCGCGCTTTCGCAATCGCGCTGTCTAGCGCCGCGCTGGCGGTCGTCGTCATGCTTCGTCTCCTGGATTTTTAGTCGACCCGCCGGAAAGTGCGATCCGCCAGTCGTTCGATAGCCGCTAGTGTGCGAAACTATCCAATAACTGACCACTGAAAAAATCGAATCAGCTGATTCCCTGGAGTTATCGCTCACATGATCGCGCCCGCTTCCACCATTCGCAAACGTCTGCGTCTGCGTCATCTGCAACTGATGGTCGCGCTCTCGGAGACCGAATCGTTGCGGCGCGCCGCCGACGAACTGGCGATGACCCAGCCCGCGGCCACCAAAGCCTTGCAGGAACTCGAAGACACGATCGGCGTATCACTGTTCGTGCGGCACGCGCGCGGCATGGAGCCGACCGTGTTCGGCGAGGCCGTGATGCGCTATGCCCGCGTCGTGTTCGAAGATCTCGACGAGTTGCGTGAAGAACTGGCCGCCATCGAGGCCGGCGACATCGGCAAGGTGCGCATCGGCGCGGTCATGGCGCCCTCGCCCGAATTGCTCACGCACACCATCGTCAAGTTGAAGGACGCGCATCCGCGCCTGCAGATGGCGGTGACGATCGATACCAGCGACGTGCTCGTGCAGTCGTTGCAGCAGGACCAGCTGGATATCGTGATCGGCCGGATTCCGGATGGCTTTCCGGCGCTCGACCTGAGCTTCGAGACCTTGTCGGAAGAGGCTTTGTCGATCGTCGTGCGCCCGGATCATCCGGCCGCACGGGCCCGCGCGCGGCCAAAGCTGGCGGAGCTGGCGCTCTATCCGTGGATCATTCAGCCGCATCCGAGTCCGATGCGCCAGGTGATCGACCAGACCTTCCGCGAGTCGCGGGTCGCGCCGCCGGTCAGCACCGTGGAGACCTCGTCGATCCTGACCACGTTGTCCCTGCTGCGCGACTCGGACATGCTCGCGGTATTGCCCAGTTCGGTCGCGCAGTACTACGTCGAGCTCGAGGCGATCGCCGCGGTGTCCACGCCACTGCGCGGACGGCTCGCGCCCTATGGGTTGATTCTGCGTAAGAACCGGCGCATCACGCCGGCCACGCAACTGGTGATCGATTCGATTCGCGCGGCATGAGCCGCGCGTCGGCGCGCGGGTTCAACGGGCCGAACGCTCGGCGAACTCAAGCTCGCCGCCATTGCCGACATCCGCCGATGCGAGCGCGGCGTCGAGCGGAATATCCGGCCGCATGAAGAAGGTCGCGACAATGCCCACCGCGAGCAGGCCGAGTGAACCGGCGAACGGCAGCGTCCAGCTGCCCGTGCGATCCACCACGAGCCCGAACACGATCGGCGTGAAAATTCCCGCCACCGCCGAACCCGCATTAACCAGCCCGCTCGCCACGCCCACGTGCTTCGGCGTGATGTCCATCGGCACCGCCCAGATCGGTCCGATCGTCATTTCGAGGAAGAAGAACGACAGGCTCATGCATGTCGCCATCACCGGCAGCGACTTCACCACCATCACGGGAGCGAGGAACACCAGCGCGCCGAGAAAGGCCCCGATGATCACGTTGCGCCGCCCCGCCACGACATTGCGGGTGCGTTTGAGCACGCGGTCGCTGAGCACGCCGCCGGCCGTATTGCCGACCACGCCGGACAGAAACACGCCGGCCGAAAACATCGCCGAGCTTTTCAGGTCGAGACCGCGGCCGTGCATGAAGAAGGTCGGCAGCCAGGTGAAGAAGAGCCAGCCGGTCCATCCATAGCAGAAGTACACCAGCATGGTCGGCCCGATGCGTTTGAGCAGACGCCGCCACGGGGTCGGCTCGCGCGTCTTCTCGACCACCACCTTGCCGGCCGGCGGCAACTCCGCTTCTTCCAGCATGGTCATATGGCGATGCTTGCGCGGGTTGTCGGTGAAATACCATGCGTAGACCACGACCCACGCGAACGTCAACGCGCCGACCACGAAGAACGACGCACGCCACGACGAATACGCGACCAGCAACGCGACGAACGGCGGCGTGATCGCATTGCCGAGCCGCGAAAACGAATGCGTGAGCCCTTGCACGAAACCGCGTTTGCTGGACGGAAACCAGTTGGTCAACGCGCGGGCCTGGGCCGGCAAAGCCGCCCCTTCGCCGATGCCGAGCAGCATGCGCGCGCAGAACAGCGACACGATGCCGCCCGCGAGACCGGTGGCGACCGTCGCGACGATCCAGATGCTGGCGCAGGTGACGAGCGTGAGCTTCGCGCCGAACCGGTCGCTGACCCAGCCGCCGATTACCTGGCAGATGGCGTACGTATATGCGAAGGCCGCGAACACGAGACCCACGTTGGTGTTGCTCAGATGCAGGTCGTCACGGATCAGACCGGCCGCGGCCGACAGGTTGACGCGATCGAGATACATGATGAACGACATCGCGCACATGATCGCGAGAATCGTCCGGCTGACCTTGGGTCGTTGAAACATTGTCTCCTCCGTATTTTCGCCTCGCTACCCGTCTGACGCGGGAGCGGGCTGGCTGATGCGTCTACCCGGGTCCAGGCGAACGCGGCGCTCAGTTTTGTGCGGCCATTATCTGGACCCCGGCGATAATTGACCAATGAATTGTTTCGATACTGCGATCACTCCTGGTTATCGCTGCTCGGGCAATCGGCTATGCTTTTCCTTCTGGAGACCAGGAACACCGATATGAACCTCAGGGCCCTGCAGTGCTTCGTGATACTCGCGGAGGAACTCAATTTCAGCCGCGCCGCCGAGCGCCTGCATATCGCGCAACCCGCGCTGAGCCAGCAGATCCGTTCGCTCGAAGAGCGGCTCGGCACGCAACTGGTCGACCGCGCGAGACGCCCGCTGATCCTGACCGAAGCCGGCCACTACCTGCGCACCGAAGCGCGTCAGATACTCAGCTCGCTGGACCAGGCCGCGCTCGCCGCGCAGGAAATCGGTGTCGGCCGCCGGGGCTGGCTGAGCATCGGCTTCACGCGTTCTTCGATGTACAGCGTGTTGCCGCCCGCGCTCAAGGCGTTTCACAAGGCGTTCCCGCAGGTCGAACTCAAGCTCTTCGAGATGCTCACCGAGGAGCAGACCGATGCGCTGCGTGACATGCGCATTCATATCGGCATCGGCAGGCAGCCGTTGACGGTGGAAGGCTGCACGTCCTATTCATTGCTGCGCGAGCGCGTCATGGTCGCGCTCGAAGCCGCTCATCCGCTGGCGCAGCGCAAGAGCGTGCGGATCGCCGATCTCGCCGACATTCCATTGATTCTGTATCCTAAGCATCAGAACGCGCAGTTCAAACGCTCGGTGCAGTCGCTCTATCGCGATGCGGGCGTCACCCCGTTCGTCGCGCACGAAGCTTACGAAATCCAGACGGCGATCGCGCTGGTGGCGGCGGGCCTCGGCGTGACGTTCATCGGCGAATCGGTGGCGCGCCACGGGCGCACCGATGTCGTGTTCCGCCATCTGACGGGCCCGGGCTCGTCGTACCGTTCAACGCTCGCGGCCACTTTCCGTACCGACGACGCGTCGCCGCATCTGCGAGCCTTTCTGGCGTGCCTGCCCGCGCCGCTGAAAGACGGCACACTATAAGCAAAAACCTATACAAGCATAAGCAAGCGGTCTTGGACTCCTCGTGCGCGCGTTCTTATCATTGAGACGCTTACACGATAAAACGCAACGCCGGCTACGGCCGCCGCTGCATGGCAGGAGACAGCATGACCGCATTCAACGAAGCCGCCACCATGCGAAAGGTCTACGGGCGCCTGATCCCGTTGCTGTTCGCCATGATGTTCATCAACTACCTCGACCGGATCAATATCAGTTTCGCCGCGCTCGACATGAACAAGCAGTTGGGCTTCAGCCCAGCCGTGTTCGGGTTTGCCGGCAGCATCTTTTTCGTCGGCTACATGTTGCTGGAAATACCCAGCAATCTGCTGCTGCATCGCGTCGGCGCGCGTCGCTGGATCGCGCGCATTCTGCTCACATGGGGCGCGGTCGCCGCCGCCACCGCGTTCGTGTTCAACGACACGAGCTTTTACGTGCTGCGCTTTCTGCTCGGCGTGATGGAAGCGGGCTTTCTACCGGGCATTGCCGTCTATCTGACCAAATGGTTTCCGGTCCGCTACCGGGCGCGGGCGGTCGGCGGCTACATCGTCGCCGGCTCGTTTTCCGCGGTGCTGGGCGGCCCAATCTCCACCGCGCTGATGACCTACGCGAACGGCATCTTCGGTCTGCAAGGCTGGCAGTGGATGTTCATTCTCGAAGGCATTCCCGCGATGCTGCTCGGCCTGCTGACGCTGCGCATCATGACCGAACGCCCCGCCGACGCCAACTGGCTCTCCGACGATGAAAAGCACTGGCTCGAATCGACGCTCGCCGCCGAGCGCGAGGCGATCGGCGGCCGCGCTCATTTTCCGCTGCTGCGCGTGGCGAACGACATCCGCGTATGGAGTCTCGCGGGCCTGTTCGGTTGCGCGCTGGTCGGCATTTACGGGCTGTTCCTGTGGCTGCCGCAGATCGTCAAGAGTCTCGGCGATCTGAGCAATCTCGAAGTCGGCTTTCTGTCCGCCGCGCCGCCCTTGCTCGGCGTGTTGGGCACCTTCCTGATCAGCCGCAGCTCCGACCGCACCGGCGACCGCAAGAAGCACCTCGCGTTCGTCTACGGCATGAGCGCACTGGCGATCGCCGGCAGCGCGTATGCGCCGAGTCCCGTGATCGCGTATGGGCTGCTGTGCGTGACCGGCCTGTTCATCTATGCGGGCAATCCGCTGTTCTGGAGCCTCGCGTCGTCGTTCAGGACCGGCGCGGCGGGTGCCGCGACGATCGCGCTGATCAACACCGTTGCGCAGTTCGGCGGACTGGTCGGCCCCTGGAGCATCGGCCTCGTGCGCAATGCGACCGGCAACTTCAAGCTGGCCTTGCTGACGATCGCGGCGTTCCTGGTGGTCGCTACGATCATCGCGCTCGTGATGCGCGTCACGCCAGCCGAGGAGGAAGCCACCTCGCTCGCCACCGGCGAAGCCGCGCCGCGAGCCTGAGCATTCTGATCGAAACAGCGGACAGCGCTTGCCGCACGAACTAGAGAGTATTGCACAGCATGATCATCGACTGCCACGGTCATTACACGACCTCGCCGCCTCAGCACGAAGCCTGGCGCACACAACAGATAGCCGCGCTGAAGAATGGCGGCACACCGCCCCCACGGCCCTTCATCGGCGACGACGAGATTCGCGAAAGCATCGAAAACGGCCAGTTGCGCATTCAGCGCGAACGCGGCACCGACCTCACGATCTTCTCGCCGCGCGCCGCCGGCATGGGCCATCATCTCGCCGGCGCCGCAGCGAACGCGGTCTGGTCGGGCGAGTGCAACGACCTCGTGCATCGCGTGTGCGAGCTGTTTCCGCATCACTTCGTCGGCGTGTGCCAGTTGCCGCAAGCGCCGGGCGTGCCGCCCGCGAACTGCATCGCCGAATTGCGGCGCTGTGTCGAAGAACTTGGCTTCATCGGCTGTAATCTGAACCCCGATCCGTCCGGCGGACATTGGAGCGGCTTACCGCTTACGGACCGCTCGTGGTATCCGCTTTACGAAGCGATGGTGCAGCTCGACGTGCCGGCGATGATTCACGTGTCGTCGTCGTGCAATCCGAACTTCCATGCGACGGGCGCGCACTATATCAACGGCGACACGTCCGCGTTCATGCAGTTGCTGCAGGGCGATCTGTTCGCCGACTTCCCCACCCTGCGCTTCATCATTCCGCACGGCGGCGGCGCGGTGCCGTATCACTGGGGACGTTATCGCGGGCTCGCGCAAGACATGAAACGCCCGTTGCTCGAAGACCATCTGCTGAAGAACGTATTCTTCGACACCTGCGTTTATCACCTGCCGGGCGCCGAATTGCTCGCCAAGGTCATCCCGGTCGGCAACATTCTGTTCGCGTCGGAGACGATCGGTGCGGTGCAAGGCGTCGATCCGCGCACCGGCCACCATTACGACGATACGCGCCGTTATATCGACGCGATCGCATGGCTCAGCGACGCGGACCGGCACCGCATCTACGAAGACAACGCGCGCAGCGTGTATGCACGGCTGCCGCGTCAACTCGATCGACAATTCGCCGCACGGGGGGCAACGGTATGAATCCCACTTCGAATCCCATCGGATGGCGCGAATACGAGTGCGCGCCGCCAGTAAGGCCAGCCACGCTCGAAGCGTTGCGTGAGCTGGCGGTGTCGCTGCTCAGCGACAACATGGCGCGCGCGAGCGGCACGGTCGGCTTGCAGCCGTATCATCGGCCGCGGCCGATGACCGGCACCGCGCTAACGGTCCGGACGCGGCCCGGCGACAATCTCGCGATTCATCGCGCGTTCGAATATTGCCGGCCCGGCGACGTGCTGGTGATCGACGGCGCGGGCGATCTCACGCAGGCGCTGATGGGCGAGATCATGGCGACCTTCGCGCAAAGTCTCGGCGTGCAGGGTCTCGTGATCGACGGCGCGATTCGCGATGTCGGCGCGCTGCGTCAGCGCGATTTTCCGGTGTACGCGCGCGGTGTCACGCATCGCGGCCCCTACAAGCACGGCCCGGGCGAAATCAACGTGCCGGTCACGGTGGGCGGCATGATCGTGCATCCGGGAGATATCATTGTCGGCGACGAAGACGGCGTGCTCGCGATCGCACCCGCCGACGTCGACGCGGTGATCGAAGGCGCGCGCCGCCAGCAGGCGAAGGAAGCGGCTGCGCTGGCGTCGATTGCGAACGGCAACTTCGACCGCGCATGGGTCGCTCCCCAGCGGGACCGGATGATGAACACCTGACCACGAGCCACATGGCGCCATACCTGAACGCTGCAACTTTCCTTGAACTCGCGCGCGCGGCGCAAACGCGCGCCACCGTGCCTTGCACATGCACGAAAACGCCGCTGGACGGTTGGCAGTCGCAGCCGCTCTCGCTCGACGAAACGCAATTCGAGGAAATCGGCACGCTGTTGCCGCAAGACGCTCCTGAGCCGACGTTCAGCGAGTATCTGCCGGACCAGACCAGCTACTGGTCGGCCGACGCGCCGATCGCACCACGCTACTTCCCGTACAACCGCTGCGCGGTCTGGCAGTGCTCGTCGTGCAGGCGTCTTTATCTGCGCTACGTCGAAGGCGGCGGGTATTTCGTCGACCGTAGAATCCGCGCGGTGCGAGCCGAACTGATCGAGGACGTGCCTCTGCCGGAGTGACGCCGGAGCGCGCGGTGACGTCGGCGCGCTCTGTTCGGGCGAGCAGCGGCAGCGTGGAGAACCCCGTCCACGCGAACACGTTGGCGGCGCTGGCGCTCGGCTTCAGAGAGATCGCGGCAATGGCGCCAATCTTGAGCGGGGTGGCGCTGGCGCTACGGCGCAAGCGTCAAACGCAAGCAGGCCGCCACCTGAAGCCGCCCGTCATTTACCGCGCCCCGCCGACACGAACTCCTTCACGCGCCGCGCGAGATTGCCCAGCACGCCCGCAGACGGATTCGCGGCCGCTTGTCTGTGCGGCATGCGCTGCAGGTCGTGCAGGTCGTCATGAAGCGCGCGCGCATGAGCCCCGAGCGAAAACGGCCATTCGATCACTACCGCTCGCAACAGCGCCCCGCGCGGCCCCTTCTCGGCGCTGTCGATATACGCGTTGATCGCCGCCGCCTCCTGCCTCGCCGATTCATAGGATTCGGTGGCAATGAAGTCGTTCAGTCCTTCGATATGGACGCACCACAACCGTTCGCTCACGTCCCGTCTCCGTTGGGGTTCTGAAATCGCCCGCTAGATGAACAGCATCGCATGCGCCGCTGACGTTCGCACCTACGATGCGGCTCTCAGCCGCTCCCAGTTCAGGTCCGAGAAACACGGGCCCTGCGTGGCCTCGCTGAACTTCACGTCGTTGTGCTCGCCGTTCCACTCCAGCACCTGGACATGGCTGTCCGCATCGACCGTAACATCCCATCCCACACAGCGGGCAAACGGGATCTGCCTATGCAGGCCGAGCACGGTGGCGACGCACTGCGCAAATGCCGGAACCATTACGCCGGCAAAACGGACCTTCGAATCCGGATGCTCTTGCGTCGCGCCCCAATCGCTCAGGTAGCCTTCGCCGCACAGTTCGCCGGTTGCCAGGTTGACCGGCACGCAGACTTCGTGATCGGGGCGGATATGGGTCTCTTCCGCTCTGCCCAGGCGCAGGAAACACGCTCGAACGGAAATACGGCCAGCGTCGTCCACTACCGTCGTAAAGCGCAGAGTAGCCACGGACTTCGCCGCAAAAGCATTGAACAGACGGTGTTGAACCACGAATTTCTGGATCACGCCGTTGCCTAGCGACTTGATCGCTTCGCGATCGAAACTGTCTTTGTCGAAGATGTGAACACCGTTGCCCTGCTTTGAGCCATCCGTCTTGAACACCACTCGATCGCAATGCTGGAATACGACGCTCCCGAGTTCGTGCTCGGGCACCACCACACATTGTTCCGTGAAAAAGAGGCCGTTGGCGAAATAGGCCACGTCCGGAAACGTGTCGCCGTCGAGGATCAGCCGCGATACCGGCTTCAGGTTGGATATCTTGCCGTACCAGCCTTTCATGTTCGGCACCACGACACTGCCGTAGTAATTATCCGGAATCCAGCCTTCCTTGAATGTTCTGCTGAATGCGGCGTAGACACGCAGCCAGGGTGCATAGACCATGTCGCCGAACACGTCGCGCGCGTAGGTGTCGGCCAGTTTCAGGTTCGCCGGGTCGGCCCTGCCGTATTTCTCCTCTAGCAATTGCAGCACTTTCCTCGCCTGGGCGCCGTGTCCCCGGTGAAACCTGTATAGCGCCGCCTTCTTGGCGGATCGTCTCGCTATGTTTTCAACGTCTAATAACATCATTTTCCGCCCCAACCGGTAGCCGTTTGCTCTTTTAATCGGTTTCGCGCAAATGCCGGGCCGGATGCCGTCGTCGCTCGCAACCGCTGCTTGCAACGGCCGCTCGCAACCGCATCCACCCAGCGTACTGCGTACTGCCTCCCTACCCAACTACTTCTTCCTGTACCGTATTACTGGAGCCTCGATCTAATATCAGTAAGCATTGGGATGATGAAGCCCCTTGAATACAGTCGCGAAAATGATCTTTACATCCAGTCTGAACGACCAGTTCCGTAAGTAATACAAATCGTGCGCCACCCGGCCTTCCATCTTTTCGATGCGGTCGGTTTCGCCGCGAAAGCCGTTGATCTGCGCCCACCCGGTAATGCCGGGCTTGATGCGGTAGCGATGGATGTAACCGGAAACAATGTTCTGGTAGAGATCGTCGTGTTCGAGCGCGTGAGGACGCGGGCCCACCACCGACATATCGCCGCGCAGCACATTGAAGAATTGCGGCAATTCATCGAGGCTCGTGCGCCGCAAGAATCCGCCGACCCGGGTGATGCGCGGATCGTCGCGCGTCGCCTGTTCCAGCACGCCGGGCTTCTGTTCGTGCAGACGCATGGTGCGGAACTTGTAGATCTGGAAGACCCGTCCGTCGGCGCCTTTTCGGAATTGCTTGAAGAACACCGGGCCGCGCGAACTCAATTTCACTGCAATCGCGCAGGCCAGCAGAATCGGCGACACCGCGATCAGCGCGGCCAGCGCAAAGAGGCGATCGAACAGTTCCTTCTGCACCAATGCATTAGGCGGTAACGGCGAGGCGGCCAGATTGATCGTCGGCACGCCCAGGAGGTCAGTGATGCTGCCTTCGAACAGCGCGAGTGCCCGCACATCGGGCATGAATCGTATATTGACCAGGTCATTGCGAAACTCGTCGACCAGCCTGAGGATCGTGCGCTCTTCGGTGAGCGGCAACGCCAGCCAGACTTCGCCGATGTTCTGCTCGCGAACGTAGCGGGCGAAAGGGGCATGTTCTTCAAAGACCCGCACGGGCGACGTGATCGCGGCCGAGGTGTCCGGGCGCACGTTATACAGCGCGTTGGCGCGAAAACCCGCAGCGGGCGACAACTCCATCTTGCGAATGATCTCCTCGCAATGATCCCCGCATGCGGCCACCGCAACCTGCTGCAGATTCAGGCCGGCATGGCGAACGCGGCCCAACAACGTGTGTGTGATCAGGCGGCCGGCCATCATCGCGGCGCCTGCAATTCCGGTCCAGTACACGAACCAGAGCCGCGAAACAAAGTCGATCCGGTGCAGCGAGAACATCAATGCCATCGCGCAGCCCTGCACGATCAGCCAGCCAAGCGCGACCTGTCCTACCAGCGCTCTTTTGGAGCGGCCGCGCCATGATGCGTATACTCCGAGCGCCGGAAACACGGCGAGCGCAAACGCCGCGGCGAAAGCAACGAAAGCCAGATAGAAGCTTCGCTGGGAGCCCGAGTCGAATCGGATCTGGGAGGCCGCGAAAGCGCCCGCCAGGATCATCGCCACGTCGAACAATCTCGCTAACAGACCAGTAATCAATCGCATTGCAGCCCCCTGAGAGCACGCACCCGTTCGATACAGCCGATTCAGCCGCAACGTCCATACTCGTCGTCGAACCTGACAATGTCGTCTTCGCCGAGATAGGTGCCCGACTGAACCTCGATGATTTGCAGCGGCACGCGGCCGGGATTCTCCAGGCGATGGCGTATGCCCAGCGGAATGTAAGTCGACTCGTTCTCGCCAAGAAGAAACTGTTCTTCCCCGCGCGTGACGAGCGCGGTTCCGCTCACGACAACCCAGTGTTCGGCGCGGTGATGATGCATTTGCAGCGACAGCCGCGCGCCCGGCATCACGACGATGCGCTTGACCTGGAAACGGTCGCCGTGGTCGATCGAATCGTAGAAGCCCCATGGCCGGCGAACTTTTCTGTGCGCGTCGGCCTCGGGCGATTTCTCCCGCTTGATGCGCGACACCAGTCCCTTGATGTCCTGCACATGCGAGCGGTCCGCGACGAGCACGGCATCGTCCGTCTCGATCACGATCAGATTGCTGGTGCCGACACACGCCAGTAGCCGGCCGCCTTGCGAGCGTGCATACGTAGCGGTGGCGCCCTCGAACAGCACGCGCCCATTCGACGCGTTACCGCACTCGTCCTTTTCCATCGCCTGCCAGACCGCGTCCCAGGAGCCGAGATCCGACCAGCCCGCGACGAGCGGCACCACCACGCCCGCAAACGGCACGTCGGGCTTGCCTATTTGCTCCATCACCGCGTAATCGATCGAGTCGGATGGCGAGCGCAGAAATTCGGGCGCGTCCGGAACGACGCATTCATCGGTCTTCCTGGCGCCCGCGTAGGCCTGAACACAGGCGGCATGAATCTGCGGCTGAAGCCGCTCGATCATCGAGAGCCATACGGATGCACGCACCACGAACATCCCGCTGTTCCACCAGTATTGGCCCGACTCCACGTATTGAGCCGCGAGTTCGGTCGCCGGCTTCTCGACGAAACGCTCGATGCGGCGCACGCCATCCCGTATCTCGCTGCCAAGCCGGATATAGCCGAAACCCGTGTCCACATGATCGGGCGGCACGCCGAGCGTAGCGATCGATCCCGATTGCGCGTAATGGGCTGCAATGTCGATTGCGTGATGCAGCGCATTCAGATCCGCAATCGCATGATCGGCGGGCATCACGACCAGGATGGCGTCCTGTCCGTCCGCGCACGCCGCCAAGGCGGCGAGCGTGAGCGCCGGTGCGGTATCGCGGCGAGCGGGCTCGACCACGATGCGCGCATTCACGCCAATTTCCCGCGCCTGTTCGTAGGTAGCGAAATAATGCTCGGCTCCGCAGACCACCACCGGGTCCGCCGCGATATCCCATGTGCTGTTAAAACCCGCCATGCGTCCCATCGTGGCCTGAAGCAAGGTCTGATTGCCGATCACGTCGATCAGTTGCTTCGGAAACTGTTCGCGCGACACCGGCCACAGGCGCGTGCCCGAGCCGCCGGCGAGAATCACTTGCACGAGCGGCGGATAATCCACCTGCGCGTCGCCGAACGAATTGATGTCCGTGTCGCCAGCAACCGTCGTAGCCTTGCTCATAGAAAGCTCCTTTACATTGAAGCGAACCCGGTACGGCTCTCAGGACGTCTACACCAACGCGTAGCGACGTAACGCGCGCCGAGGCCTTCTTATGTGATGAATGACAGGACGTTCGTATCAGGCTGATGGAGCCAACCGTCCAGAGTGCAGCGACGGAAGATGCACGCGGCGGCCGCCCATCGGGCTCGGCCAGAAACATGAACACCAACGTGAGCGGGTTGCGGCATCACGCGTAATAGCAACGCGCATGTCGACCCGTGCCGACCGGCTGATGCCACGAACGCCGCACTCGATGAGATCAATCATAGTCAGCGTACGCTGCACTACAGCATGACTGGCGCGAACAGTTGAGGTTTTGGCCGCGCTCGTCGGGCATTTTTATTAAGCACTTGAATGTGGCCGCATTGGCCGATTGAAGGAGGGCGCGCGGCTTGGAAATCGATTGCGACACGTGGTACCGTTCACGTAAGCGGGCCGATAAATCCGGCCTTAAAGGTAGGACGCCGATATTGTCCATTGCCGATGCCACGCTGCATTTTCCTCTCCGATTCCATGCTGGCTTTCAGTGCGTGGACGGCTCTTCAAGCACTGTGCGCCATTCGTTTTTATTGGAGTCGCAATGGCTTACATATCGTTACTTGCCTTATTCCTGACTGTCACCAACCTGATACCGTTGAGTGCAGTGGGATTCGTACCGATCGTCTTTTGTTCATGGCGTTTTTTCGGCAGAACTTACCCTGCGTTTATTGCGCCACTCACCCTTTTCACACTGTTTGCCACGGTTTCCACGCTGCTCTACGACCCCCGCTCTTTCATCGAATTCGACTTCTACCGGCGTGACGGCAACTTCTTCATCTCCTATGCGCCAATCTTCGCGGGCTGCCTGTACACGCACCGCTGGGATCTGAACAAGGTGCTTCGTGCGTTCTTCGTGTTCGCGGTGCTAATCAACCTGCCGGTCTACGCCTACTACATTGTTCAGAATGGCTTACTCGCCATTTTCGCGCATGCCGAAGACAGTTTCGGGAGCTACTTCATCGCGCGCAATGCGGCCGGCGGGTTCTTTGCGATGCTGTTCTGTCTGGGCGTAGCGTGCTACCTGCAAAGGCGCAGCAGGCTGATTCTGGCGCTGCTGGCGGTCAACGCGCTGATGCTCTTCTCCACCTACAGCCGGGGCTCGTTGCTGGGCGTCGCGGTCCTGCTTCCCTACCTGTACTTTGGCCGCAAGCGCTGGATGCTAGCCACGATGATCGCCGCCATACTGGCGGCTTCGATCGGCATGGCCATTTACAATACCGACCCGACGGTCGACTACATGGGCTACACCTTCACCATCCAGAACCAGGATGCGAAGGTCGCCAACCTGAGCGTCCGCTACGAATGGCTGTGGCCGCGGGCTCTCAACTACTTCGAGCAAAGTCCGATCATCGGTCTCGGTTTCGGCTCATTCGACGACCATATCGGCAGTGTCGTCTCCTACTTCCATTTGTTCGGCGTACCGTCGGACATCACGGTCGAACATAGCGACTCTCATGCGCACAATTCCTACCTGAATATCCTCGCGGAACTCGGCATCGTAGGGCTCGCGCTGATGTTGAGCTTCTTCTGGAAGCTGATTGAATGGAGCAAACAGGGGGCGGCCGCTTCCGCGCTGATGGGCGGCGGGCAGAACTTCGCCGCATTCAGGTTTGTCGAGATTTCTTCAATCTGCCTGCTCGTGATGGCGGCAACCGAACATCGGCTGGTATCGCCGTCGAATGTCCTGATCCTGACTCTCGTCATCTCGCTGCTGCTCGCGGCGCGCGCGGTCAGTGCGGTAGCGCTCGTACCGCAACCGCAAGAGCCCGCTGTCGTTCGCCAACGCCATTAAACTGGGCGACTGACCCGCGCTCTTGCAACCGTGCAGTTAGCAAAACGCGTAGAACCGAAGAACTGAAGGACCAGAAGGCGAGAGAATTTATGTGGACTGTGTTCACCAACATCGGCGACGCCGCCGTTACGTTGCCTGTGGCGGCACTTTGCGCCGGCTGGATTGCGTTATTCAATGTGCGCCTCGCATTGCGTCTCGTCGCGACACTCGTCGCCGGCGTCGCGCTAGTGGGCCTGACAAAGGTGGTGTATGCGGGCTGGGGTGTTTCCATCCCTGCCGAAGATTTCCGTGTCATTAGTGGACATGCGGTGCTGTCGACATCCATCTGGATGATAGCCATCACCTTGCAATTGAAATGGTGGCGTCTACCGACGCTGCCGGGCATCGTTGCCGGCATGGCCATTGGGGCGCTGACCGCTATTGCCCGCCTCATGACCCACTCGCATTCCCTGCCTGAAGTGGCATCAGGCTGGCTGCTGGGCGTGGTTATGGCGTTGTTCTTCCTGCGGACCGCCGTCAATGTCGAGCTCGATCGCCTCAAGCCGGTCTGGCCGGCCCTCAGCCTTTTGCTCGTGTCCTCGCTCACCTATGGGCACGAGGCGCCGTTTGAGTATCTGATCCAAACACGTTCACCGCAACTTCATAGTCACGTGCCGTCCGTCATGGCCTTCCTTGGCCGGGTTCGCTACCGCATTCAGGCTCATGAAGCCACGTCGGCAAAATGACGCTCTTCGACAGACAGCGGGTCTCTGACAGGATACGGAAGAAACTGTTCCACGCATGCGTACGGAAGCCGCGCGTCGATGAAACTCGTCAGCGCCGTCTTGAAGTTCTCCGATGAAAAGCGCTCGGCATTGCGGCGGCACTGCCGGGGGTCGAACAAATGGGCGTTGTCTTCAAAACGGCTTACGGCTTCCAGCAACGACTCCAGGGTTTGCTCGCCAAAGAAAACGCCTGTTGGCCGATCGAGCGGCAAACCGACGACCGATTCCAGCACGCCCCCTCTGCCGAACGCAATGACCGGCGTTCCGCACGCCTGGGCTTCCACCACTGAAATGCCGAAATCCTCTTCAGCCGCGAACACAAACGCGCGGGCGCGCCGCAAATGGTCGACGAGCACGTCGAAAGGCTGATGGCCGAGAATCGTCACGTTCTCGCCGGCGACAGACTTGATCTTTTTCATCTCGGGACCGTCGCCGATCACCACGAGCCGGCGTTCCGGCGTTTGGGAAAAAGCTTTGACGATCAGGTCGATCCGCTTATACGGCACCATCCGTGAAGCGGTCACGTAAAAATCTTCCTTTTGCGTACATAACGACAAGTTGGCGAGATCGACAGGCGGATAAATGACGGTCGATTCCCGCTGATAGGCTTTCTTGATACGCCGCGCGATGAAGTGCGAATTCGCGAGGAGATGATCGACGCCGTTGGCCGAGCGCGAGTCCCATCCGCGAATGTAATGAAGCAGCACACGCGCCATCGCCGATTTGAGGCCGGTGTTCAGATGCGACTCCCTGAGATATTGATGCTGGAGATCCCACGCATAGCGAATCGGTGAATGCACGTAACTGATGTGAACCTGGTTCGGGCCGGTCAGCACGCCCTTCGCAACCGCGTGCGAACTGGAAATGACGAGGTCATAGCCGGACAGATCGACTTGCTCGATCGCGATCGGCATGAGTGGCAGGTAGGCACGGTAACGTCGACGTGCAAAGGGCATCCTTTGAATGAACGACGTGTTGACGGATTTGCCCTTCACACACTCGCGGTCTTCCAGAAAATCGACAATCGAAAAGATGTCCGCGCTCGGGAAGCACTCGATGATGTTTTTCAACACCTTCTCCGCGCCACCCGTAACGACTAGCCAATCGTGAACAATAGCAACTTTCACTTCGACCTCCTGTGAGATTGCAACCGAGACCTGCGTGGGCATTGTCCTGCTTCGTTCTCGTGCATCATTCGTCCTTCCCTGTGCCTGTCTGGGGCCGCAAACCGCACGCCATCCTAACCATGCCCATCGCGCGCTGGGCTCCCGGCACCAGACCAATCAGTTTGAGGCGGATCGTGATGCCCAACAGCATCATCGCCAGCGTCGCTTCGCCAACCACCCGAGCAGTTGCCATGCCCACTGCTCCATATCGAGGCGCAAGGAAAAGCGCCACGGCAAGATTGACCAGGCCCGACACCGCGCCTGAGATCGCAAGCAGCCGATCTTTTCTTCGCGGCACGAAAACATATAACCCGACAAACACGTTGAACGCCGTGAAGGGAAACATCCACGCGAAAATCTGCAGTACATGGGCGCCAGGGCCGAAAGCCGGGCCCAGGATCAAAGGCAGCACGAAAGGCGAAAGCGTGAGTGCGCCGCATAGAATCAGCAGTCCATAACCCATCAGCAAGATGGCGCCCCGGCGGGTCGTCGCACGCGCGCCGTCCTTGTCATCCTGCGCGAGTTGCCGCGAGATGGTGGGAATGAATACCTGCGAGGCGGGCCCCATCAGACTCAGCGCGATCGCCGCGAAACGTTCCGCCGCCCCGAAGTAGCCTACCTGTGCAGGTGTGGACAACAACGTCAACAAATAGGTCGACGACGCCGTCAGCACGACCGAACCGGACGAATAGCAGAAAAGCATTGTCGAGCCTCGCACAAGAGGAACGACGCCGGCAAGTTTCAGACGCGGCCACCCTAGTTGATACGTTGTCAGACCGTACGAAACGATCGAAGATGCCAAACCCGCGATCAGAAGACTCGCCAGCACCCACACGGCGTCGTCCGGTCCTTTCACGAGGTGGAGCACCAGCACCAGGCTCAACGCGAAGCCGAACACCTCGATCATGATCGGCGTTCGAAAGTGGTGGCGTCCCTGAAACAGCCAACCGAGGTTCAGCGCCGACACGACACCCAGCATCGTAGCCAGCAGACCGATCACGGGCTGCCCGGACAACACCGGCGAGCTGATCGTGGCCACAACACCGATACAGGCGCCCAGCAAACCCATCAGGAGCCGCGCGCTGACATGCAGCGAGTAGATGGAGTTGCACTCCGCCGCGGAGTGCGCCTTCGACACATCCCGCATGCCGACGAACGTGAATCCATAACCGACGAGCATCCATATCACATTCATCAGCGACATCGCCGCCAGTACCCGGCCGTACTCCGCAACGCCGAGAATCCTTCCGTACAACGGTACGACGATGAGGAGATAGACATACCTCATCAAATATCCGCCACAGACAAACGCGATAACGTTAGCGTTCGCGGGTCTATCCATACCGCTCTCCTTACGCGCGTTCCGGACTTCAGCGCCCAGCCGCGCGACGGCGGGCAAGCGGGTTGGAGATATAACGCACCACGAAGTCGGACAACGGCGAGTAAGGCACAAGACACAAACTTGAAAGCACCAGCGTGCCGAGCTTCTTCTTGACGCTCCAGAACGGGTTCGCGACGATCGTATGCAGATAGCCGTGAGAGTCGCGCAACATCCAGCGCCAGCGCGTCAGAAGGGTCGCGTGATAAATGCTCGAACAGAAGGACGCTTTCTCATGTGAGAAGTCATGAAATGTCGGCGGAAGTTCCAACTGCAGCCGGGCTCGGGCGATATTTCTCAAGATCGCCCACCGCATGTTGAACGCCCTCGGCGCCTTGTTGATCTGCTCCGAGTTGGCGAACGACACCGTGGCGCCGTCGGCGTTATGCACGCGGTAGCCGCCAAGCGACTTCGCCACCGTCGCGATAGGGCCGCTCAAGGCCGCCCCGTAGATTGCGTAGAAGTCCGCGCCATAACGGTTGACGCCCTCCTCCGGAACAGGAAAGATGCGCCGCAACGCGCTGACGCGATAGGCGTTGCCCGACGCAGGCGGCGACGGATAAAGCCAGCCGCCCATCAGCAGCTTGCCGCAGTCAGGAGGCGGCTCGCTGTGAGGTACATACGCGCCGGTGGGCATCCCCGCGCCATCCATCACATCGAGGCGAAATTGCACCTTGGCCCATTTACCTTCTGCGAAGAGCCGCATCACTTCGGAGACGGCGCTCGGGTACAGCACGTCATCCGAATCGAGGAAGATCACGAACTCCGTTCCGAGCGCCTCGATCGCGTAGTTGTAAGCGGAGACCTGACCACCGTTTCTCTTGAAGACGGACGAGATGCGTGTGCCGTACTGTTCAATGACGGCGCGTGAGGCGTCGGTGGAACCGTCGTCGATGACCAGTACAGTCGTTGCTGGATAGTCCTGCGCCAGCGCCGAGTCGATAGACGCGGCGAGATAGTGTTCGTAGTTGTAGTTGCAAATTACAACGGTGACCTGGTTCATGATGTCTCGACGCTATCCAAAAGATTCGGCTGTGTCGGAATCCGACAACCGTGAAACTGACGACACACCCGCAAGTGCGACGACTCATTCGCACGGGGCATGGCCCGTTCTATTCGAATGGCTATACCGCGCGACGAACAACGAAATCCGCGAAGTGCCTGGGCGGAACGTTGCCACCTCCATTGACCTGCGCTGGCGGATTGAAGCGAACCCCGGATGTGGCGTGCATCGGATCGCGCTGCCCGGCTGGGCCGGATTGTCGCCCGTGAGCACCCCACCCGCCGTCTGCTGGTACTTTCCGCTACGCGAATCATTCGCGTTCCCATGAACATAAGCACTAGCTCGTCGACGCGCTGGGCGTCAGATCGGGTAGGCGCTCGCCGGTCGCGCCATAGAGGATCTCGAGCGCCTTCTGCGCCGAGCATTCCCAACGAAACTCGCGGGCATGCAACAAGCCCATGGTCCGGTGGCGCTGCCGCAGATCCGCGTCGCTCATCATCCGCGAAATCTTCGCGGCAATGTCGTCCGCCGACGCCGCGTCGCAATACATCGCCGCCTCGCCGCACGCTTCCGGTATGGATGTGCAGGACGATGCGATCACGGGGCAACCGCAGTACATCGCTTCGAGCGGCGGCAATCCGAATCCTTCATACAACGACGGAAAAATCAGACAGCCGGCGTTCTCGTACAGCGCCTTCAATTCGCCGTCCGACACGAAGCCCGCCCACACGACCCGCCCGGAGTCCGCCGCATTCCCGGAATGCCGCGCCTCGTCAGCGTGGAAGATGCGCGAGTTCCTGCCGCCCACCACGACGAACTTGAGTTCCGACATATGGTCGAGCTTGCCGACCGCTTCGAGAACACGCTGCAGATTCTTGCGCGGATCGAGGCTGCCGACGATCACGCAGTAGCCGTCCTTCGCAAGCCCGAGACGGCTTATCACAGCGGCGTTGGAGGCGATACGGTCGAGGTGGTCCGCAGCGGGATGAACTACCGCGACGCGTGACTCATCGATCTTCAGGTGATGGCAAATACGCGACTTCGAGAAGCTCGACACCGTCAGGATCATCGGGTGCGTGCGCCGCAGCATCGCGAAGCATATCCGGTACCAGAGCCGGAACTTGCGGGAGAACCCATGCGGAACATCGTAGATCGCCATGTCGTGAACCATCACGACCTGTTTGCGCTTGAAGAGCGGATTGGTGTTGCACAGATTGAGCAGCGTCATGCCTCTGGCCGCAATGGGCAGCGTGATCTGCTCCCAGAGAGTGCCGCGCAGCCATGGGAAGCGGCGCAGGTGCTTGAGCAGCGTCCCCGGTTCCATGGCGTTTTGCGGCACGAACACTTCCAGTTCATCACCGAGCCTCGCATCCATCTGCATTGCTCTCGTGAGCTCGTACGCCACCCGCTGAACACCGGTGACAGGCTGCGAGGTGAACTTTCCGTTGATTGCAAAGGTCATCGGGTTCTCCGTTTGACGCCGTCACGAAGCGACTGGCTGCAACTGGCTTACGACCGGACGAGATCAATGCGTGGTGGTTTCGAGATCGCTGGCGTAGTTCGTCGCATAGCCGTAGTTCCGGGTACTTCGCCGCAGCGGAATGCCATTGAAGACCGCACCGGCAATTCGCCCTTCGGCACGTTCCATCTTCT
The DNA here is from genome assembly GCF_046026895.1 of Paraburkholderia sediminicola. Lineage (GTDB taxonomy): Bacteria > Pseudomonadota > Gammaproteobacteria > Burkholderiales > Burkholderiaceae > Paraburkholderia > Paraburkholderia sediminicola_C. The sequence goes on along the minus strand of NZ_JAQQEU010000044.1, from coordinate 18,370 downwards.
TGACCGTGTCCGCGATTTCCTCCTCGCTCTGCATTCCGGAGCGCAGCACGAGCAAGGACGCGCCGGCTTCACTCGCAATGATGGAAGCGTCCGTGACCGCGAGAAATGGCGGCGTATCGATGATCACCAGGTCGTACTGGCCCGCGAGCCGCTCCAATACGTCCTTGAAGCGGGGCTTCATCAGCAATGCGGCGGGGTTCTCGGGGCGCACCCCACACGACAGGAACGTCAGGCCGTCGATACCCGTGGGCCGCAATGCGTTGCGCAAAGGCATCCGCTCCGCGAGCACTTCCGACAGGCCGCCGCGGTTGGTGCCTTCGAACAGCGACGCGAGGTGGCCGCGCCGCATATCGGCGTCGATCAGGACGACCCGCGAGCCGATCTCCGCGTGCAGGATGGCGAGATTTGCCGCAACAAAGCTCTTTCCCGCTGAAGGCGTCGGTCCGATGACCATCAGGACGTTGTTGCGCGCGTGCGCCAGATCCCGTGTGACCGCGGTGCGCACCGCGCGAAGCGCCTCAACCGAAGTGTCGTGTGGAAAACGTGCCGCAAGGACCCTGCTGTCGCCGTCGCCCGCGGAAGCTGCTATCGCTCCCACGCCGTCCGCGCTGCGGCGGAACTGCATTTCAGGGGTAATCTTGTGGAATGGCAGACTGCTTTTCCCTCCCAGACCCGCCAGTAATTTGCGTCCCCCGCCCGTCGAGAGGCGATCGAGCAGCAGTTGTTGCTGACTGAACAGAATCTCGCCGAAAACCGGCACGCTCATTCGACGTTCGACGTATCGCGGGTCCGTCACGCCGGTCAACACGTGGCGGCGCATGAAGACGAGCACGACACCGGACACCAGACCCAGCACCAGGCCACCCGAGAGAACCAGGATTGGCTGCGGCTTGACTGGACGATGCGGTCTGATCGCCTGGTCGACGACATGCGCTCCGCCTGTGGTGCTGGCGCGCCGGACCTGCAATTGCTCGGCCTTCTGGACCATCCCGAGATAAATCGTTTCCGCGACCTTCTGCGCACGAAGGAGATCGACACTCTCACGTTCGGACGACGGCATGCCGCTAAAGTGGCCATCGAATTTCGCCTTCGCGTCCTTCAATTGCGCAAGTTGCGTGTCGACGTTCTGGATCCAGCGGCTATCCGGTGTGTAGCGTGCGAGCAGTTGTGTGCGTTGCAGTTGCAGGCCCGCAATCTGCTTGTCGAGGTCCAGGCCTCCCTGCAGGTAGGCCTGCGCTTCGCTCGTCGGCTGCATGGACTGCGAATTCGAGCGGAAGTGCTTGAGTGCATCCTCGGCTTGCCTCAAATCCGCGAGCAAACGGGGCAGCTCGCCGTTAATGAATGCGAGCGTAGTCGTGTCGTTGAGCTGCCGGGACGCAATGGCGGTCACAAGATATTGCTGTGCGAGCGCATTGGCCACCTCGGTCGCCTTGTCCGGACTCGTGTCCGTATACTCTATCTGGAGAAGACCCGAGTCCTTCACCTTGTCAGTAACCTTAACCAGCTCCTCGAATCGCTTGATCGCGTCGAGTTCGTTCCAGCGAATCACCTGGAATTTCGTGCCGGGCCGCGCGTCCAGTCCTTTCACGAGCAGGGACACGCCGTTGTCCATGACGCTCTTGCCCACCGTGCCCTTCACGAGAAGTTCATCCGAAGGTCCACGCAATTCATAAGCGCCATTCTCGAGAGCGATCAGGGTCAGTTTCTCTTCCTCGAGTTCCCGCGGCACATCCATCGCCCCGATCCGAACGCGCTCGCCGCCCCATGCGAAAGACTTCAATCCCAGCCAGGGCGCCGCCGGCTCTCCTGGTGTCGCGAACTTCTCGGCGATGTCGCCCAGCACAGGCAGCTTGTTTGGCGTCACCGACACGTCGAAGCGGAATTTGTCGATCACCGGATCGAGCACCGACCGGCTGCGCATGACGGCCATCTCCGTCACAGGAGACGGCGCGGCCGGTGGCAGCATCTCATTCTGTAATGCGAGACCGAGCGCATTCGGTTCCGGCGGGTCGACTCGCACCAGTACGTCAGCGGAATAGATGGGCGTTGCAATGAGGAGATAGGCCACTGCCAACGTCAGAACCACGACAGTCGTGACCACAATTTCCCAAATGTGATCCCGCATCAGCGTGAGCATCCCGCTCACGCTGAGTTGGCCACGTTCAGTGCTGGCAGCCGGAGAGAGCGAATTCAGAGGGTAGTAATCCACCGCTTGATCCTTCCAATTTTTGATGGGCAGAGTAGCGAATCGATACTGCTCCGCTGCACCACCAGTTCGCAATCTGGAACCGCTGCCGGCCGATGTGGGTATGACACTGACCGGCAGCACCTCGGAGTGACGTGCTGGGTTGGGTTAGGTCGGAGAACCGCGTTCGATACGGCCTGAATGACGGAGGACAGTCCGGCCTGTTGCTTGTCCCGATTGCTGGTGGCGATCGGGACTGCCGACTTCCCCCAATCCTCATTTCTCCAGCAGCGATCTCACGGAATTCAATAGCCTCCATTCATTCGTATTACCAAATAATTGCTTAGTTCATTCCTTGCAACCGGGGAGATTGAGCTGGTTGCGGGAAATCCTCTGCCCCTACTTCGAAAAAGTAGAAGACATATTGGTCCACGTGATATCGACGATAGCGCCCTCTAGACCCGAGGACACGCCGAAAGAAAATTGTTTTGCGCCAATCGCGAGACTTTTGCGTGAGGACAGTTCGTTATCAGTCGCACAACCACCACGCAACGCCGATCTTCAGGATGCGGTCCGCAAACGGCGTGGAGTTCGCATCCCGAATACCCTGCGCGATGCTACCAACACAGGACCGACAGAAGCATGTCAGCAGGTGATCGCGTTTCGCCTGCTCGCGTCACGCGCCAAGTCCGACACGGCATCCAGCGATCCGGGATAACGGCGGCTGGAAATGTCCCTTCGCCACTCCATGGCGATGGAGTGTTAAACAATAGCCTTGGATCCATGCAGATTCAAAAGTCAGTCAATTGCGACTTAACTTTTCTGTGGATGTTGCAGCGAAGCATAGACTGCAAAAAACGCATTCAATCGTTATCGGCATAAATTCGGGTGCTAATGGCCGATTAAGCAGAGCGTTTTACAAATGCAGCAGCCGCAGAAAGCGTTGTTGCTAACTGCAAGTGATGTAACAGAGTTATACGGGTCAGTGCAAATGCGTTAACAGAACCTTAGAAAAAGTTCACAGAAAGAGAACATCTGTTTTGAACGCCATTCCGGTCAGCAGCCCTTGCCACGCCGCGCATATGAGCCTGCAGCAACGCTCTGGGTCCGCGTTCTGGCTGCGCATTAGTCACGGAAAAAGTTTCTTGTGGCAATAGATATTAGAACGCTTTTTCTCAAATTGCGAGGTAAGAATTTCTCTCATTATGACTATTACGCCAAAACACCCACGAATACCAGCCAAGCTCGTCCGGGAAATTTCGATGCGTTAATCTCCAAGTGGAGTGATTGGCTTGTTGGGAGAACAGCCGGACGACTTCCGCAGATCTTTTTTGCGCCACGCGTCAATGAGCATCGGAATGGATGACAGCTATGAAACACATTGGTCTCTTGGTTTTTCAGAACTGTTCAATGACAACCATCGGAGCTATCGGTGATGCTTTCCGCCTCGCCAACGAGTTCGAGAGGGATGCAGGCCAGCAAGCTCCATACAGGTTCTCGGTGCTGTCGGACGAAGGCGGCGTAGTGACCAGTTCGTCCAGCATTTCGATCTGGACGCAAAGCCTCAAACGCTACAGCCTCTCGGATTTCCATGCTTTCTTTGTCGCTTGCCGAGACGCGGCCGAAACCGCGGAATCCAACGATCGCTTTCTGGCGTGGATTTCCCTGCAAGGATCGATCGCTTCGGTTCGCATCCAGCAAGGCGCGAATCTCGCGGTGGTGTGCCGCAATCCGTTGCAATCGACTGTGCCCATCTTTCTGTTCGACGACAGAAGCGACGTCATGCAGGACGGTGCCGGTGTGACGCCTACCGACCTGGCGCTTGCGCAGATCGAGCGCGATCTGAGTTCCGAGATCGCCCGAAAGGTCGCCCGCATCCTGCAGACCAGCTATAAGGAGAAGCAAAAACCGGATCTCGACGACGCGAACATCACCACCACGACCGAGAAGATCCGCGAGTCGGCACGCTGGATCAAGGAGAACTACAGCAAGGCAATTTCGGTCGCCCAAGCCGCCGAATGCGCGGCGATGAGCAAGCGCAATTTCCAGCGCCGCTTCAAGTGCGAATTCGGTATGACGCCTCTCGAATATCTATTGCGGACGCGCTTCGAGGTTGTGTCGTCGATGCTGCGTAATACCGACTTACCCGTCGACAAAATTGCACGGCGATGTGGAATGGGCGACGGCAACCGTCTGGGCCGGCTCTTCAAAGAGCGCTACGGCATGTCGCCCACGCAATTTCGCGCCCGGCAACATTTCGAGTCCGAAGAACGGTGCCTGACACAGGAGGAAAGTTGGAGCGCCGCAACTGAGATAGTGCGCGAAGCCCCTTAAGCGTCGGACAACGCTTCGCACCGCAACCAGTTATGGATCACACATGACAACAACCAAGTCCGCCCAGTTCGATGGCGAAGCCCCCGCATCCGCCTCGAGGCACCAGGATGCTGTGGCGTCCGAAGACGATGCGGCCGCCGAGGCAGGACGAATTCCGGTAGATCCTTATCGCCTGCCGCCGCACTCGGTCCCTCTTGTCAGAAGAATGAAGGAAGCGGCGAAGTCCGTGCTGCCGGACGCGCTCTTCCTTAGTCTGTTGCATCACAAATGCATTGGCCGCTATCCCAATCTGCTTCGTCCCGCTACCTTCAACGAAAAGATTCTGCAACGCAGCCTCAGGCCCGATCCTCGCTACATCAATTTGACCGACAAGCTTCTGGTGCGTGAATACATCGCCGGCAAGATTGGCGAGGAGCATCTGATACCGTTGATCGCCGCGCCGGATGTGTTCACGCGCGAGGTCTTCGACGCTCTCCCGAATGCCTTTGTAATGAAGGCGAATCACGGCAGCAGCTTCGTCGAAGTGGTGAGAGACAAGTCGGAGACGTCTTTCGAAAAACTGCAATGTCGCGCAGCGCAGTGGCTGTCCACCGACTTTTACGACATTGCACGCGAGCGGCACTACCGTACCATCAAGCCGCGCATCTTCTTCGAGCATTTGCTTCTGGACCAGCGCGGCCAGATACCGGCGGATTTCAAGCTGCACTGCTTCAACGGACAGCCGGGTCGGCCGATCATCTACATCCTCGTGATATCGGATCGATTCGGAAGCTCGACGCATGGCGACGTGTACGACGTCGACTGGAATCATCTCGACATCGCAATCGGCTTCTACAAACGGAGCCCCGCGCCCGCGCCTCGTCCAACGAATCTGGACTCGGTGCTGAAAGCGGCACTCACCTTGTGCGAAGACTTCGACTATGTTCGCGTGGATTTGTACGCGCCAGATAACCTGGTGTACTTCGGCGAGTTGACATTCACACCGGGCGCGGGCGTATTGCCGTTCACGCCTGATCGCGTCGACTACGATTGGGGAAAGTTGCTTGTCTGAACTGAACGTGCGACGCAAAAGACGACGACGTATGGGATGACGCCGCTTGCCTGAGCCCGTTGCAGGTCATAGCGGGTCGAATTGAAGCAGGATCAAGACAATCTGGCTTCCCTTTTCCGCAGCGAAGGGAGGCCAGATTTATTGTCCGCGAAGCGCTCTCGCCGGCTTAGTTGTCCGGATTGCTCGCAGTGAAGCTCGTAAACGCGCTATACGACGGATTGATCGGCGTGCCGTTCATCATAATCCCGAACGTTTCGTTTCCGCTATCGAGCACGCAGTACATCACCGACTGGATGTTGTGATTCTTTCTCTGCTGATAGAACTCTGTCAGTTTTGCGCTGATGTAGTTCGCCCGGTAAGCCTCGGTTTGTTCCGGGCCCGTGTTCCATTCGGTGATCATGAATGGCACGCCATATCGGGCCTTGCAATAGATCGGCAGATCGATTCAAGCACCGCCGCCGTCCGTGCCGATGTTGAAAATGTCGCCGTACACTTCATAGTTGTGCCACGTCGTGATATCCCAGCGCACCGTCGGATAGCCACCGCTGCCGTCCGGTTGCATGCCGTCCCACAACGCGTCGGACGCGCCAACATCGTTCACGCAGAAGATGTCGAATTATTTCCACAATCGAGAAAATGCTCTCGAAAAAAGTCATACGATAATAAACAAACTGATTCCGCAAACAACCTTGAATAACCATGCAAGGCGATTAAAATTGTGACGGTAGAAAATGCGCTCAATGGTCTTCACGCCTCCTCACGTCTGGCTTCGTGCAGCCCGACGTGAAAAACCAGCGCAGAGCAATACAGACCATGCGTGGCCAACCGCATCGCGCAGAGGCATCCAATGAGGCGCTTAGTGCGGATGGTCCGCTCGACGCCGGGGGCGGGCGGATGTCCGCACGCGAGCCGAAGCGTTACCGCAGCACGCGGTGTACTGCGATCAGGCCGGCTCCATACCATTCCGCGACTTGGCAATATCGGCCTCAGGCGAGGTCAGAAACGTCAGCAGCGCCCGGACGGCCTCGCGCTGACTCGTCGCGACGCAAGCCGCCGCGGCGAACACGGTGGTGGCTTGAACGTCAGGCGGCAGCGTGCCGACCACGTCGATGCCCGGCAAGTGGATCAATTCGCTCAATTGCTGAACGCCCAGCGCCACGTCCCCGCGCGCGACCAGCGCCCCGACCGGGACACCAGGGGGCGCCTGCACGATGCGCGGCTCGATGAGCCCGGCGATGCCCCAACGCTCGAACAGCCGCTTCAGGTGCGCGCCGCTGGGCCCCGTCGAATAGCCGATGCTGCGCGCCGCGAGAATCGCCTCGCGAAGCGCCGCTTCGCTGCCGATGTCCGGATGCGCCTGCCCTGCCGCGACGGCAATCGCCATGCCGGAACGCGCAAGGTCCACACGGCTCGCCTGATCGACGCGGCCCGCGGCGGCCAACCGGTCGAGCGCGTCCGCCGCCAGCACGACGAATTCGAATGATTCGCCATCCTGAACACGCCGGGCCGCGTCGACGCCGCCGACCGACTCGATCGCCACGGGCTGCCCCGATAGACGCTCGTAGCTCCGCGCGAGTTCGGCCAGCACCTGGCGCGTGGCCATCGACGAGATGCCGGTGATCGGCTTGCGTCCGGTTTGCCCGCTGACCATGGTAACTGCCCTATTAGTCTTTGTAGCGCAGCCCAGCGTGTTCCAGAGGCCCGCGCATGTTGCACATATCCAGACCCAGCACGCCGGAGGCCAGCTTTGCGCGCTTTTCGCTTTCGTTTGCTTCGCGGGCGGCCGCCTTTTCGAGCACTGCTTGCGCCGACGCCGCGGGCACCACCACCACACCATCGTCGTCCGCGACGACGACATCGCCCGGCGTGACCAGCGCGCCTGCGCACACCACGGGAATATTCACCGAACCGAGCGTCGCCTTGACCGTGCCTTTCGCGGAGATCGCCTTGCTCCAGACCGGGAAGTTCATCTCGGTGAGCACGCTCACATCGCGCACGCCCGCGTCGATGATCAGCGCATGTGCGCCGCGCGCCTTGAAGCTCGTCGCCAGCAGGTCGCCAAAATAGCCATCCGTGCAGTCTGCCGTGACCCCGGCGACGACAACGTCGCCCGGGCGGGTCTGCTCGGCCGCAACGTGCAGCATCCAGTTGTCGCCCGGTTGCAGCAGCACCGTGACCGCCGCGCCGCTCGCGCGCGCGCCGACATAGATAGGCCGCATATACGGCTTCAGCAGACCCGTGCGCCCCATCGCCTCGTGCACGGTCGCCGAGCCGAGCGCGCCGAGTTGCGCGGCAACCTCGGCGTCCGCGCGCTGAATGTTGCGATAGACGACTCCAAGTTCATACATGATTACTGTCCCGTCGATTTAAGCAATGCATCCAGGCGCGGATAGACACGCCGCGCATTTCCTTCGTAAATCTTGTGACGTTCTTGCGCATCGACGTGCGCCGCTTCGATATAGCGTTTCGTGTCGTCGAAATAGTGGCCTGTCTCCGGATCGATGCCACGCACCGCGCCGATCATTTCGCTCGCGAACAGAATGTTGTCGACGGGGATCACGCGCGTCAACAGATCGATGCCCGGCTGATGATAGACACAGGTATCGAAGAAGATGTTGTTCAGCAGATGATCCTTCAGCAGCGGCTTTTTCAGCTCCTGCGCGAGTCCGCGGAAACGGCCCCAGTGATACGGCACCGCGCCGCCGCCATGCGGTATGACGAGGCGCAGGGTCGGAAAGTCGCGGAACAGATCCGACGTCAGGCACTGCATGAACGCGGTGGTATCCGCATTCAGGTAATGCGATCCGGTGGTGTGGAAGCACGCGTTGCAACTCGTGCTCACGTGAACCATCGCGGGGATGTCGTACTCGACCATCTTCTCGTAGATCGGATACCAGTAGCGGTCGGACAGCGGCGGGCTGGTCCAGTGGCCACCGGACGGATCGGGGTTCAGATTGATCGCCACATTGCCGTACTGCTCGACGCACTTGACCAGCTCCAGGATGCAGGTGGCAGTGTCCACACCGGGGCTTTGCGGCAGCATCGCCGCCGGTACGAAATTGTCTGGAAAGAGCTGGCTCACCCGGTAGCACAACTCATTGCAGATCGCGGCCCATGTGCTGGAAACCTGCGCGTCGCCAAGATGATGCGCCATGAAGCTCGCGCGCGGGCTGAAGATGGTCAGATCGAGACCGCGCTCGCGCATCAGCTTCAACTGGTTGCTTTCGATCGATTCGCGCAGCTCGTCGTCGCTGATCTGCAATTCCGACGCCTTTGGCATCCCGGACGGATTCTTGATGCCCGCGATCTGGCGGTTGCGCCACGACTCCAACGCTTTCGGCGCGGTGGTGTAGTGGCCGTGAATGTCGATGATCACCGTCTCTCCTCAGAAATTTGACTTCAGGAGCGGCGCGCTGCGACGAGATCGGCGCGCGCCGCGCATGCCTCAATGTGCAGTGTTCGGACTTGCCGTGGCCTCGCTGGCGCTCACGTGCTGGCTCACCAGGATTGCGATTGCAGCCAGTGTAGCGGGGATCGCGAGCATCGCGAGAATCGCGCCGAACTGCCATCCGAAGCCGAGCAACGCACCGCCGATCGCCGAGCCGAAGATGCTGCCGAAGCGGCCCATGCCGAGCATCCAGCTCACGCCCGTGGCACGCGCCACCGTCGGGTAACGGCCAGGCGCATACGCGTTCAGGCCGGTCTGCGCGCCGCTCATGCAGAAGCCCGCGGCAAACACCAGCAACGCCAGCGACGAAGACAACGCACCGATATAACCCAATCCGAGCACGCACAGACCGCCGCCCAGGTATGCCGCGCTGATCACCGGCGCGGGGCGGACCTTGTCCATCACCCAGCCGACCAGAACCGCGCCGACCGTTCCACCGATCTGGAACATCGCCGTAATGTTGGCGGCCGCGCTGACGGTCAGCCCGGCGTCCTTCATCAGCGTGGGCAGCCAGCCGGTCAGCAGGTAGATAACGAGCAGACCCATGAAATACGTGACCCACAGCGCGAGCGTCATCGAGCCGTAGCCTTGCGAGAACAGCACGCCGATCGGCTTGCGCGTCGGCAGCGGCGGTTCAGTGGAGACGAACACCTCGTCGCCGGCAAAGCGCGCACCACAGACCCGGCCGAGGACCGCGCCGATGCGCTGGGACGACGCGCCGCGCACCGCCAGCAAACGGGCCGACTCCGGCAACAGCCAGATCTGGAACGGGATCAGCACCAGCGGCAGCGCGCCGCCGAAAATCAGCACCGAGCGCCAGCCATGAATCGGAATCAGCCAGCCTGCGGCAAAGCCGATCAACGCCGAACCAAGGTTGAAGCCCGTGAACATAATGGTGATCAGCAATGCGCGCTTGCGCTGCGGTGCGTACTCGGAGAGCAGCGTCGTCGAGTTCGGCATCGCCGCGCCGAGGCCGATACCGGTCAGCAACCGCAGCAATGCCATCGCGCCCGGCGATTGCGTGAACGCTGTCGCGATCGTGAACACGCCGAACAGAAACACCGACGTAACCAACACCCACTTGCGGCCGATGCGGTCCGATGCCGGCCCCGCCGTCAGCGCACCGATCACCAGACCGATCGGCGCCGCGCTCATCACGAGCCCGAACGCGGGCCGGGAAATACCCCAGTCGAGAATGATGGAAGGCGCGACAAAACCCATGATGGCGACGTCCATGCCGTCGGCCGTTACGATCAGAAAACACAGCGCCACCAGGAGCCACTGATAGAGCGAGATGTGCCGTTCGTCGATGAACGTCTTGATGTCTATCCTCTTACCGCTCGTCATTCCACCTGTCATCAGATTTCCCCTATCTCCTTCATTGGTCTTATCGCGCGGTCAAAGCACTTCGCTTTGCTCCCGTTGATTGCGCTACCCGTCATGTCGTGGTGCCCCGTATTGCATTTCCAGATGACCCGAGCTGAAGGTAGCGGTTCGCCCTCCCGCTCCAAAAGGGCGGGCTAACCAGATGTGTTGAAGAAGTATCCGGGCTTCTGGTGTTCCGCATAGCCGCGCCGCAGCGGCCAAAACGCCTTCAAAATCCCTGCGGACAAGGCTGTGGCGCAATCCTGAAGCCCCTGCCGGCGCCCCCGGCGAATGCCCGTTGAAGAACACTCCGATAAGCAGATCAGATGGCTCGGGAACGAAGTCGCATAGAAAGGACTGTTCAGCCGACGCTCTTTTCCCGCATCAAGATACGAGCACACATGCGCCATTGGATTTCCGCCAGGCGCACGTTTTCATCGTCCACTCGCGGCGGCAACTTTATGCCACGAGAGCGTCGGCTTCGCCGTGACAACAGCGTGCAAACCGAAAAGTGAATGCCGCTTCAATCGACGCGCTATAGCGCGACAAAGCCGGCCAGCCACGCTGTCAATTTCAATCTCTTTCAATCTCTTTCCCCATCTAAAAAAATTATTGCGTGTTGTCGTGCAGGCGAGCGGCAATCGTCAGAGCCGCATTTCGCAAAGGCGAGCGAAGCGCTTATTCCGTGGGCCTGCGCGTGGCGTTGATCCAACCGGTAGGGTGCCTTTTACCGCCCGGTTCCGCATCATTCTGGTTAACCCCCAATTCCGCGCGCTTCCCTGCCCGGCTACCGTCGCTTCCAAACTCAGCGAGCGGGGTCAGATGTCGAGCTGCACATCTTTCGCGTTGTTCAGTGCATCTACTGGGGAAGAGAAAGAGGAAAAACCAGAATGAACGACAGCACATCAGAAGGTTGCCCGGCTTGTCCCGGCCACGAACCCAAACAAGTTAGACATCTTAATTAACTTCGATTGCTCAAGACGCGATGCGCATGCATGAACACGACGATTCGATGGCAATCGTCGTCGGCTAGGGGTGCGCGTCATCGCATCGCGAATGATCGACAAGCCCCGGCACGATCGACGATCTAAAAAGACTTTTTTGGCAACCGAAGCATTAAAAGAGGAGATGTGAATCCATGAAGATAAGTAGGCAGCACGCAAACCACGAATGCGTCATGCGGTCCGCACGCACACGTGTGGTTCCGATCGACCATGAAAACAACTCAAGGAGACAAGCGTGAGAGCTCTGCATTCCTTCGGGCTGCTCGCGCGCGTTCATGCGCGCACAGCCTCGCTGCTGACACTGTTCACCGTCTGCGTGAGCGCCGCCCTTGTCGCCGCCTGTGGCGGCGGCGGTGGCGGTCTTTCCCCCACTCCGTTGGCGGTCGTCAATCCGGTCGTCGATTGTTCGAAGCTCGCTTCGATCGACATCACCGACATGGGCGGCGCAGGCAGCTCGATCACCTCGGCTACCGTCACCGCGGCCACGGTCAATGGCGCCACCGTCAACTTCTGCACGGTGAAAGGCACGCTCGCACCGTCGAACACGTTCGAAGTCGCGCTGCCGGTTAGCACCTGGACGCAACGTTTCGCGGAACTGGGTTGCGGCGGCCTGTGCGGCAACCTGAGTGATCCGACCAAGCAAAGCTCGTTCAGCTTCAGCTACACCTGTCCGCTCGTACAGCAAGGTGGCTTCGTGACGGCTGCGACCGACATGGGACACTCGGGCCAAAGCTCCGCCTGGACCACGGACCCGCAAAAGCAGGCTGACTTTGCGTACCGCGGCCAGCACATCACGACACTCGCGGCGAAGAAGCTGATCCAGGCCTACTATGGTCAGGCGCAGAAGTTTTCGTACTTCGTGGGTTGCTCCGATGGCGGCCGCGAAGCACTGATGGCCGCGCAGCGTTACCCGACCGACTACAACGGCATCATTGCCGGCGCCCCGGCCGCTCACTTCCAGATCCAGAACTCGCTGTACCACGGCTGGAGCGTGAAGTCGAACAGCACTACCGGCGACAGCACCGGCAAAGCCGTGCTTTACGCCGACAAGGCTCAGGTGCTGCACAAGGCCGTGGTCGCGGCGTGCGGTGGTCAAACCGGCGTGCCCGACGGCCTGCTGGCCGATCCGCGCACCTGCCATTTCGACCCGGCAACGATCCAGTGCGCGAGCGGCGCGACGAGCACCGCCAACTGCCTGACCGCAGCCGAAGTCGCGACCGCCACGAAGATCTACAGCGGCCCGACGGATGCCACGACCGGCGAGCGCATGCTGGCCGGCTCGCCGCAATATGGTTCGGAAGCCAACTGGATCGGCGTCGAAGTACCGACCACGAACTCGACGGACACGCCGGTGCCTGTCACGGGTCTGTTCAGCTACTCGATCGTGACCGGTGCGTACAACCTGATCTTCACGGGTTCGCCGAGCATGCCGACCATCGACAGCTTCGGCTATCAGGACGCGAGCTTCTATCCGACCTATCTGCAGGCGAATCACCCGTTCAACGATGCGACGAGCCCCGACCTGTCCGCGTTCCAGAAGGCCGGCGGCAAGCTGATCCTGTGGCACGGCTGGGCGGATCAGCATATCTCGCCGCTCTTCACGATCGCTTACTACGAGTCCATGCAAAGCACGATGGGCGAGTGGAACGTGAACGAGTTCGCGCGGCTGTATGTCGTGCCGGGTGTCGGCCATTGCGGCGGCGGCGAGGGCTTCCCCAACATCGACCTGGTGTCGCAGATGACCGGCTGGGTCGAGCAGGCCAAGGCTCCGAATGCGGTGATGACGTACCAGACCAATTCGTCGAACGCAGTAACGGCGACTCGTCCGGTGTACCCGTATCCGGCGGTGGCGAAGTTCACCGGCTCCGGTGACTGGCACGACGGCGCGAACTACACGCAAGGCGCACCGTTGTACACCGCGTCGACTCCCACGTGGGCTGGTTCGAGTTTCTACAGGTCGTACACCGCGAAGACCCAGGGCGTCGCGGCGCCATAAGCGGGCTTCAACTACGCAGTAACGGGGCCGGCCCTGCGGGGCCGGCCTGTTGCGTACCCTCCTTCATCGGGCGTAGTGAGAGGCGTGCCGATTTATTCGGCGTTGCTTTGCTCCGCGCCATCCCACTCGAGCTTGCCGGCGGTCTTACCCGCCACCGAGTACAACGCACCCGGCGCGTTTCGCGTGCGCTGGAACGCCTCCAGCGTTTCGCCGCGCATTGCGGCGTAGATATGCAGGTCCGACACGCCGACCACCGCACCCAGCTTTTCCAGCATGAAGAAAATCACGCCGTAGTGCAGCAGGCCGCGCCAGTCGCGCCGACGCAGCATATCGCGCTCTTCATCCGACAACCCGGCCGCCGCGAAGCTCGCCTCGGGATCGCGCACGAACGCCTCGCGATGAGCCGGCTCGACCAGCTTGTGCAGATACGCGTTGATCCGGACCGCGCGCACGGCCACGTCGATCGAAAACGGATACGTGCCTTCGAGCTTCTCGGCGCCCGCCAGTTGAACGGCCATCCGCTGCCGGTGGCGCTCGACGATCGCGGCGTTCGCCGCGCCCTCTTCGCCTTCGTAGATCGCGGTGGCGATGCCCGCCATCGACGGCAGGTAGTAGCTGCGGTGCTTGCAAACGACATTGACCGACAGCGCGCCGCGCAGGGTCAGCCACATCACGACTTCCGCGCCTTCGTAGCCGCCGAGTTCGGCATATTCGGCAATCGTCATCTCGGCCAGTTGCTCGGGGTCGCGCTCGAACAGATCGAGAAAGCGCTGGTCCCATTCGACATTGTTAAAGCCCGCACGCTCGCCGTGCACCTGATGGGACAGGCCGCCGGTCGCAAGGATCGCGACCTTCAGATCCTCGGGATAGCTTTCGATCGCGCGCCTGAGCGCTTGACCCAGCTTATAGAATCGGCGCGCGCTGGGCATCGGCAATTGCAGCACGCCCATCTGCAACGGCACCAGCTTGACCGGCCACTCGGGGACGTGCGGGCAAAGCAAGGATAGCGGCGAAAAACAGCCGTGATCGAGTGTCTTGCCCTGAAAGAAGGACATGTCGAATTCCTCGGTCATCAGCGACTTGCCGATGTGCGCGGCCAGTCCCGGATGCCCGTCGATCGGCGGCAGATCGCGCGCGCCGCCCGACGCTGATCGCCAAGCTTGCCACAACGGGAGGGAGCGGGAATTGATCTATTGCTACCTTCACGTCGATCGTTCGACGTGAAGGCTCGGACGTGCGCCAATCGTGAAGGAGGCCACGCGCCCAGGATCGAGCGAGGCATCCCGGCTCGTACAACGGCGACGGGTTCCAGAACACCAATCGAAACGGGGCGGTGGAGCCCTGCTCCAACCGCCCCGCGCCGATCCGTGCCGCTTGGCGCTGACCCGCTTACATCTTCATCACGTCGACCAGCGTCTTCTTGCCATCCTTGTAGTCGTACAGCGAGATCACGCCGTGCTGCAGGTCGCCCTTCGCATCGAACGTCGTCTGACCGGTCACGCCCTTGTGGTCGGTGCCCGCGATCTTCGCGAGAACCTTCGACGGCTCGGTCGAATCCGCGCGCTTCATCGCATCGACGACGATGTACACCGCGTCATACGTGAATGGCGCATCGAACTCGATCGGATGACCGAAGCGCTTCGTGTACTTCGCCGCAAACTGCGCGCCGCCGTCCATCCGCTCGACGGCCATGCCCGCCTGCGAGCACACGACATTGCCCGCTGCCGCGCCGGCCAGTTGTGCGAGGCTCTCGGTGCACACGCCGTCGCCCGACAGCACTTTCGCGCGTAGACCGAGCTGGCGCGCCTGCTTGGCGAACGGGCCGCCGGTGGCGTCCATGCCGCCGTACATGATGGCGTCCGGATTCTCACCCTTGATCTTCGTTAGAATCGCGCGGAAATCGACCGCCTTGTCGTTGGTCGCGTCGTGCGACATGACCTTCAGGCCGAGCGCCCTAGCGGTCTTCTCGAACTCGTTCGCGAGGCCCTGGCCGTATGCCGTCGAGTCGTCGACGACGGCCACGGTCTTCACGTTCAGATTCTTCGCGGCGTAGTTCGCAAGTGCCGGGCCCTGCTGCGCATCGGTGGCGACCACCCGGTAGGTCGTCTTGAAGCCTTGCAGCGTATAGGCCGGGTTCGTCGACGAAGGCGAGATCTGCACGATGCCCGCATCGCTATAGATCTTCGACGCCGGAATCGACGCGCCCGAGTTCAGATGGCCGACCACCGCAACGACCTTGTCGTCGACCAGCTTCTGCGCGACCTGGGTGGCCTGGCGCGGATCGGCGGCGTCGTCCTGCGCGTCGAGCACCAGCGTGATCTTCTGACCGTTGATCGTCAGTCCCTTCGCGTTGATTTCCTCGATCGCGAGGCGCGCGCCGTTTTCATTGTCCTTGCCGAGGTGGGCCGAGCCGCCCGTCAGTGGACCGACGTGACCAATCTTGACGACCTGGTCGGCGCATGCCGTGGTCGCCATGCCCGCGAATGCAACGACTGCGGCGCTGATCGGCAACAGCCTGTGAAGCTTGAAACTCATGCAGAAATCTCCTCTGTGTTTTCCAACCAACTGGTTGTGATGGTCGTGAAGTTGACGAATTCGTTAGCGCTCATTGGGCGAGATGAACTGCAGCATTGGCTGGCGAATGCACCGGGCGCCCTGAATTTTGGTGCAGGACGATAGCGCAAAATGGGAAATAGCAAAAGGTTTCGACGCGGTCCGGCGTTGCCTGGTCCGTGCCTCATGGAGAAAAAAGCGAGCGCCTGGCGCGGTCAGAGCGCGGCTTGGACGCTAGCACGCATTGACCAGCCAATCGACAAAATTTGTAAATCTCGCATTATCCGCGTCGACGATCGTGCGCGTGTCGGTGTAGCCCGGGCTCGACAGCGGCGCCGACGCGCCCGTGCCCCCACGCATCACGTCGTGCGAGGCGGCCGCGCCGAATTGCGACGCGTCGGAGCATGATCGCCACGCTGATCGGCACGATCGTCGGCATGTTCGTGATCGTCTATGCGCCCGAGGTCTATCCGACGCGAATCCGCGCGAGCGGCGCCGGTGCCGCGTCTGTGATCACACGGGTTTCGTCGGTGATCGGTCCGGTCATCATCGGCGCGTTGCTGACGTATCTGAGTGTCGAGGCCGTGTTCGGCTACTTCGCGATTGTCTCGCTGCTCGGATCGATAGTGATCGGCGCGTTCGCACTGGAAACCGGCGGCCGCACACTCGATGAGATTTCCAGGTTACAGGATGCGAGACCGGCTGCACCGCCGGTAGGGAAGGGAAAAGCAAAAAAAAGCCCGTCGAATATATTCGACGGGCTTTTTGCATCACAAGCAAAGCGCGTAACCACCGCGGCTTTCTTTCAGACGGCCGCTGGAATCAGAACTTGTGGCGCAGGCCGAGCGCGACCAGTTCCTGCGTGCTGGTGCCGCCGTAGCCATAGGAGCCGATCGACGCCTGCGCGCTGACCACGGCCGTACCGTCCGCGCTCAGCGTTTCACCGCTAGCATGCTGGTATGCGCCCACCAGATAGACGTCGGTGCGCTTGGACAGGTTGTAGTCCGCGCCGAGCGAAACCTGATGGTACGTCGCGCTCGTGTTGCCACTCGATTTCGTATAGCTGTAGCCCACGCCGACCAGCAGTGCCTGCGTCGCCTGATAGTTCAGGAAGCCTTGTCCCGTGTTGAACTTCTGCGTCGACGCGAACACTGACTGCGCATCCTGCTTGTACTGCGCATTGCTGTAGCCGAGGCCGAACGTGAACGGGCCCGCGACGTATTGCGCGGCGACGCGCGCGATATTGATCGACTTCGCCGTCTGGTAGCCGAGGTTCACCAGCGAACCGTCGAACGTCCCGTCCGACGTGCCGCCCCAGGTCGTACGCTGCGCGGTCGCCACGCTCGGATTGTCCGCGACGAAGTAGCCCGCGGCGACCGACACCGGACCGTTGTTGTAAGCCGCCGCCACCGACCACGTCTGGCCCGCGCCGGTTTGGCCCGCGACGCCGCCCAATGCGTACATGCCTTCGACCTGGAAGCCCGCATACATCGGCGACAGGTACTTGATCGCATTGTTGGTGCGCGAGCTGTTGTCGAAGTTGTCCACGTCGCCGACGGTCGCGAAGGCGCTGCCGAAATAGTTGTCAGCGGTAATGCCCTGAATGAGGTCGACCAGCGGGTCGTACTGGCGGCCGAGCGTCAGCGTGCCGTAGTTGTCGCTCGCGAGACCGACGTAAGCCTGGCGGCCGAACATGCGGCTACCTTGGCCGAGTGCGCCGGTTGTCGGATTGAAGCCGTTCTCCAACTGGAAGATGGCCTTCAGGCCGGCGCCGAGATCCTCTTGTCCCTTGATGCCCCAGCGGGTGCCCGACAGATCGCCGCCGCTGCTATTGCCGAGTGCCCACAGGTTCTGATTGCCCGAGGCGTTATGCACGTAAGTGAGAGATGTGTCGATCGTGCCGTAGAGCGTGACGCTGCTTTGTGCATGTGCGGTTCCGACCGCAGCGAATGCGGTCAGTGAAATCAGACAGCGTTGGCTGAGTTTCATTTTTTTATTCTCCGGTAAATGGCGCGAGTCCGAGTGACCCATGACGGACCAAGGCAAACGTGTTGCAAAAAGCGCTGTGCCGATGGTGAGTGGCGAGGTCATCGGCGAACGGCAAAAGCGCCGCCCAAAAAAAGAGAGAGCCGCCTTGCGGCGCTCCCCTCACCTGCCGAATCGATCAGCTATCACAGCGCACGCCATTGGACGCGGACAAAAAAAGCAGGGCCACCGCGATTACAGCAATATTGTTTTGCAAACCAGCGAACAATCGCGGCCATTTTGATGAGTTAAGCGCATTGCAGATGCAGAGCATTCTTACCGGAGAGAACAAAACGTACATCGGGACATCACGTCGTTGTGAGCGGTATGAACAGCTCATTGAGCACCGCTCGCAACGAGCGATGACTTTGATTGCATTTACAACTTGCGAGTCTGCTTCGTGTCGATG
>NZ_JAQQEU010000043.1:0-59873 GCF_046026895.1 Paraburkholderia sediminicola | reverse complement strand
CTAAGTACTACTCGTTAGCGTGTTTGCCTCCCAGGTGAAGTTGACCCAGAAAAACGGACATCTATCCTTTGGACAAGGAGGTGCCGATTATGGGCAAGCATCGTACCCCGGGTTCTGGTGCAAATAGTTGGTGCGGGCGAGACGTCTCCAGAAAATAAGTATGCCTTACCGATTGAACAGGACAGAATTCCAGATGGCGGGCGCAGCGGTTTGGTTGAGCCTGAGACCGGAGAAGTCGAACTGCCCCTTGCGAATGCGATGCATCAATTCGATGCCTGAAATCGTGGTCGCGGCGCTCCTGAACCGTTTGAAGCCGAGCATCACATTCGTTCTGGACTTGATGTTTCGATGGTCCTGTTCGATCACATTGTTCAGGTACTTCGAGGACCGGACCTTCGTTTCCTCAGGCAGCAGACCGTCAGCGATCATCTCCCTCACGGCCCGGTGCGAGGCCGCATACCCATCGGGCGTGATCGTCTCCGGTGGCTGGCCCTGATGCTGGATTGCCTTGCTGAAAAAGGCTTTTGCCGCAGCCACGTCGCGCTTTGCCCTGAGCTTGAAGTCCACCGTCTGGCCGGCCCGATCCACCGCCCGGTACAGATAAACCCATTTTCCGCGAATCTTCAGATAGGTCTCGTCAACACGCCATGACCGGCCTGATGGTATCGCAAAACGATTCCAGCGCCTCACGAACTCCGGTGTGAAACGCTTCACCCAGCGCATGATCGTGGTGTGCGCCAGCGACAGTCCCCGTTCGGCCATCATCTCAACGAGATCACGCAGGCTGAGCTTGTAGCGAAGGTACCAGCGCACGCACAGAACAATGATCTCCCGATCAAAATGCCGTCCATCGAACAACCCCTCCAGACCTTTCCGCTTGCTCATCACCGGCCACCCGTTCGTTAAGCTCGCAACTTTAACCCATTACCCGAGCCTATTTGCACCAGAACTGTCTCGGCAAGTAAGGTAGCGGCAAAAAAAACTGCCTCTAAGATAGTGACCTCGAGTCCCGGCGCGCATGTTCAAGCGCCCATGCCAACAACCGGTGTGGGTGGCCGCTTGATCGCTCGGTAGAGCGCGAATCCATCGTCAACGCGTGTGACGCGCAGGGCGACTCCGTTCTGCGTGCGTCGCGCGATGCAGTTTCGGAGACATTCCGGGCGTCAACGTCGACCGTAGTTCGGTCACGACTCGTGCCGGCTGCGATCATCAATTATCTGGTAAGACCGCTCAATCGGACGGACCCCTTGCCTTTTCGGACTTTCGATGCTGTACAGCACAAAATGTATGCGGAAAGGCTCGGTGACAGATGCCGTGAACTCGGGCCTGGCGTCGGGATTTGTTCGAGAACGCGAACGAAGTTGCGGCAAGGGTTGGTTTGACGACTTGACAAGTAAGGAGCTGTACAGTTCGCGGCAGCGCATCAAGAAAAATACTGAAGCCACGCAGACCGCGAAAAGGCGGTACGCGAGGGGAACCTTAAATTGACTAAAAATTGCCTTTAAGTATTCTTGTTGGAAGCGCGATAATATGTACGACTAATCAATATAAATCTTTGATGATGGGGAATAGAAAAATTTGTCAGATTTAAAACAAGTTCCGTCATCCATTTTTGACTTAAACAACCGACGGCGCATTCGAGAGTCAGTGCTATTTTCAAGTTGACTGCTAGCTTCTGTCAACGACGCCTACGTTTCGTGCAAGATGAATGGACGGTAACGCGATGTACGACATCTCGGCGCCACGCTTGACTGGGCCAGCCGAAAGGTACTGGCCCACCGCGTGGCGATTACGATGGAGGCGATGCACGCTGTCGAGGCGTTGGAAGAAGCGTTCGCGAAATACGGGCAACCTGAGATCGTCAACACCGACCAGGGCAGCCAGTTCACCGCGACAGCGTTCACCGACGCCGTGCTCGGCAGGGGCATCCGCCTGTCCATGGATGGCAAAGGCGCCTGGCGCGACAACGTATTCGTCGAACGCGTGGGGCGCAGCGTGAAATATGAAGAGGTGTATCTGAAAGCCTATGAATCAGTCAGCCATGCACGCTGCTCCATCGGCGATTACCTGAACCTTTACAACCAGAAACGGCCCCATTCAAGTCTGTCCGATCAGACGCCGGATGAGGCATACTTCGCCACGCTGCCAGCGATCAAATCGGCAGCTTGATGACCCCGGCGCTTCCACTTATAAACTCGATCTGACTGTCCGAACCAACGGCGCCACCTCTATGGAACCTCGGTCGAGCATGATGAATGCGCGCGTCCTTGTTGTTTCAGATACCACAGCGAACAGCCACGTTGAACAAACGTCAAAGAGATTTCATCTCGCGCGAACAGTGATCGATCCGCGTAACTTCGCGTTCGTCGAGCGGGACTGCGAGGTGCATCTTGCGCCCACCTTGGCGACGACCCGTAAGGTATGTGGGACAGAAAGCAAAATGAAATATTCCGGTAATGCCTCATGCACAGATATGGTGCGGTTCCGGTGTGGTGACGGGTCGGACTGCAAAAAAGAAAGCAATTAACTCCAAAGTTAAAGTTTAATGCTTCCCATACCAGGTGTGATGCTGAACGCGCGCATGATCTGCGGGCCGAGCGGCATCATCACCATGAAGTCCATGATGATGGTGAACTGCGTCAGCGCGAGCAGCCACAGGAGGCGCCGCTCGTGTCGGCCGCTGATTGAGTACATGGGTCGATTCCTTATCGTTGTTGTTCTAAGTGCGTTTGCCCGTGTGGTCCGCGTGGTCCGCATGGTCCGTGTGGTCCGTGTGGCCCGTTCTGTCCGCGCGGCTCGCGCTGTTCGATGCGTGCGCGCCCGTCGGCGCCCGCGCGATGCGCAACCCGCGCTGCCGGCGACGGGCCGACGTTCAATCGTCAAGCGTCTCGTGGACTGCCTCGGCGCCCTGTTTCCAGTAGCTCGCCGCGCGAATCCGCGACTTGTCGACGCCACGCTCCCCAACCAGATGATGACGCACCGCGCGCATCGTCGCGGATTCGCCCGCGGCCCACACGTAGCCTTCGCCGTCTTCCGGCAGGTAGATCTCGCGGACCGCCTGCAACAGCGCCGCCCCGCGCTGATCGGCTTCGCTGCGATAGCACCAGACCAGATGCAACTCGGCCTGCGTGGTGAATTTGAGGCACGCCGACGGATCGGCCACTTCGATCACGGCGGCGACGCGCGCGCCAGCCGGCAGTTCTTCGAGGCGGCGCGCGATAGCCGGCAGCGCGGTATCGTCGCCGACCAGCAGATGCCAGTCGAACGCGGTCGGGATCATCAGCGAGCCGCGCGGGCCGCCGACGCCGAGATACTGGCCCACTTGGGCTTGCGCCGCCCAGTTCGCGGCGGGGCCCGCTTCGTGCATCGCGAATTCGAGCTCCAGCTCCAGCGCATCGCGATCGAACCGGCGCGGCGTGAAACCGCGCGCGGTGGGACGCGGCTGGCCGGCGGCGAACACCGGACCATTGGGGCCGGCTTCGGGCAGCACCGGCTTGTCCGCGCCGGGCTCCGGGAAAAACACCTTCATGTGGTCGTCGAACGAGGCGAACACGAAGTCGTGCAGATCGTCGCCCGTGAAGGTCACGCGAAGCAGGTGCGGGCTCAGCGCGCGCACCTGCTTGACTTGCAGCAGGCGGAACTTCAGCGGATGACGCACGCGTTGGACTGCCAGATCGGGGCGGTTGTCGTTGGTCGGCATGAGGGTAGGGCTCCTGTTGGGTTCGTCGGCGCGCCGGGCGCTCGTGGGCGTCCCGCGCGTGCAAAGGCGGGCGAGGGACGCGGGGTGTGAATTCAGGCGGTGGGCTCGCTGTTGGCGTCGTTGCCGGCGTCGTCCGCTTTGTCTCCGCCTTCGATTTCTCGCGCCGCGCGCATCAGGATCGCGGCGATGCGGCGCTGTTCGGCGGCCGGCGCGTTGTCACGGCGCAGCAGCGCATGCTTCAGCGTGCGGCGCGCTTCGGTCAGCTCGGGCAGCCAGCCGCCTTCGCTAATATCGGCTGGTTCCTCGCCGGCAAACGCGCGGCGCACCGAATCCATCTTGCGTGCGATGTGCGTCAGACGCGCCAGCATCAGTTCGACGCGCTCGCGGTTGGCTGCCAGATAGTCGCGGCCGGCCTGCGCCAGTTCGTAGCGCTTGCGGTTGCCTTCGAGTTGCACGGTCACGTAGCCCAGCTCTTCCAGATACGTGAGCGCCGGATAGACCATGCCCGGGCTCGGGCTATAGAAGCCGTTCGAGCGCGTTTCGAGCGCCTTGATCAGCTCGTAGCCGTGGCTCGGCTGGGCGTCGATCAGCGACAGCAAGAGCAGTTGCAGGTCGTCGGAGCTGAACTTTCGGCCGCGCGGGAAGCCTTCGCCATCGCCGCCGAAACCGCCCGGGCCACCGCCGAAACGCCCGCCACGGCCGCCGCCGTGCGCGTCGTGATGAGGGCCTGTCGCGTGCCACAGCGCGTGCAGCGCGAAGCGGGCGTGGCCGTGATGCGCTTGACGGCCGTGGCTGCGCGGATCCGCCTGGAAGTCGCGGCGGGCCTGGCGGCCTTGCCGGCCTTCGCGGGTCGGGGCGTCGCCCTGAAACTCCCGTTGGCCTCGACGGCCCGATTCATAGCTGGCGAACTCGGCGGGTGGCTGGTCGTTGCCGTGGAACCCACGCCAGTCGTCGCGCTCGCCGTGACGGCGCGCGAATTCGGCGCGTCCGCGCCCGCCGTGAAACGTCTGATGGCGTGCGAAGGCGTGCCAGAGCGCATGGAGCGATGCGCGCTCGTGGCCCGCGTTGACATCATCGTCCACGCTGCGCGGATGGGAAAAGCGATATGGGTGACGCATTCTGGGTTCCCCCGTGAATATCTTACAGGGAGGCGTTGTTCCAGGCGCAGGGTAGCGTGTGGCCGGCGCCGCGCATCGAAATGATCGACGGCTTCAATTCGGGGTGGATCGATTTTGAACACGCGGGCAACGAGCGTGTGATCGGCGCGACGGCTTATCAGAGTGTGCTGGCGGAGTTGGCCGCGCGTGCGGGATGAGCGAAGCGGGGGGTGCGGCGGGCGCGGGCGGAATTTGCCGACATTCAGACAGTGTTGCGATACCTGCGCAAACCGGGCTTTAATGCGATCAGTGGTCCCCTTGACGGTGAAAGCCGCGCAGTGGATGGCGGCTCGCCCGAAGTGACCGCGCGGGGTTCTCGACCGAGCCGGACTAACCACGCAGATGCGCCGTCCGCGATTTTTTCGAGGTCGCCTGTCCGTCAGCACGCGGCGCGCGCGTCATTGTGATGGCGGCCCGATGTACTTCACCCGCCTCAACCCCATGACGGAGGCTCATATGCAATACCTGTTGATGATCTATTCAGAAGAAAACGGCTGGAACCGGATGAGCGACAGCGAGCGGCAACAAGGCGTCGCCGCGTATCAGGCGTACACCGAGTCGTTGAAAAAAGCGGACGTTCTGGTGGGCGCCAACCGGTTGCAGCACACGAACACGGCTACCACGGTGCGGCTCGTCGACGGCAAGCCACAGGTACTCGATGGACCGTTTTCCGATTCGAAGGAGCAACTCGCCGGCTACTACCTCATCGACGTTCCCAACCTGGATGCGGCGATCGCGTGGGCGTCACGTTGCCCCGGCGCGGCGCACGGCCTCATGGAAGTGCGCCCTGTCTGGACTGCCCCATACGATGCGCCATCTGCTGCATGAGTCCGCACGGCTGCGGCGGTGACGCTGACGGCGCCGCGCGTTCGATTGCCGAGACGGTCGCCCGTCGCAGCTACGGCAAGCTCGTCGCGCTGCTGGCGATGCGCACGCGCGACGTCGTCGCCGCCGAGGACGCGCTGGCCGACGCGTTTGCGGCCGCGCTCGCCGACTGGCCGGAGCGTGGCTGCCCCGCGAATCCCGAAGCGTGGCTGATGACGGTCGCGCGCCGCCGGGCGATCGACGGCGCGCGCCATCGCCGCGTCGGCGACGAAGTGACAAACCAGCTCACGATCCTCGCCGACGAGATCGACGACCGCGAAACCGGCGCGTTGCCCGACCGGCGGCTTGCGCTGCTGTTCGCGTGCACGCACCCGGCGCTCGAGGCCGCGATTCGCACGCCGCTGATGCTGCAGGTGGTGCTGGGGCTCGAAGCGAAGACGATTGCGTCCGCGTTCCTGATGTCGCCCGCCGCGATGAGCAAGCGCCTCGTACGAGCGAAGAACAAGATCCGCGAAGCGGGCATTCCGTTCAGCGTGCCCGAGCGCGAGGAGTTGCCGGGCCGGCTCGCTGCGGTGCTGGAAGCGGTCTATGCGGTGTATGCGGAAGGGTGGACCGACCCGGTCGGCGGCGATACCGAGCGGCGCGATCTCACCGGTGAGGCACTGTTTCTTGCACAACTGCTCGTCGAACTGCTGCCCGAGGAGCCGGAGACGCTTGGTCTGCTCGCGCTGATGCTGTATGCGCAGGCGCGTTGCGACGCGCGGCGCGATGCGGCCGGCGACTATGTGCCGCTGTCGGCTCAGGATCCGGCGACATGGAACGCGCCGATGATCGACGCAGCCGACGCACTGCTGCGGCGCGCGAACGCTTTCAACGCAATCGGACGCTTTCAGCTCGAAGCCGCGTTGCAGTCGGCGCACGTGCACCGCTGCCGCACGCACTGCCCGAACTGGGACGAGATCGTGCAGCTCTATGATGCGCTGCTCGCGATCGCCGCGTCGCCGGTGGTCGCGGTGAACCGCGCGCTCGCGCTGGCGGAACGGCACGGCCCGCAGGCGGCGCTCGACGCGCTCGAGCCTTATACGGACGATCCGCGGCTGGCCGACTACCAGCCGTATTGGGCCGCGCGCGCCGATCTGCTCGCGCGCGCCGGCGCGACGGCCGAAGCGCTCGGCGCGTACGATCTCGCCATCGGACTCGAGCGCGATCCGGCAGTGCGCCGGTTTCTGCAGCGCAAGCGCATGGAGCTGCTATCGGCGGGAAATTAGATTGGTGCCTGGCGTTTGCCACGCGAGGTTGCAAAACGGGGCGCTGAAGCAACTCGGGACCGCAGCCCCGTCGCGCCGTCCGGACGGTCCCGTTGCAAGCGGAATCGGGTTGAGTCCGTGTGATTGCAAACGTCCATGGTGTAGAACGTTTCTCGGACTGGCGCTCTCGGCCAACAGGAGCCATTCGGCTGAGCCGCTTCGAGTTAATGGAGAGTCGGCTCCGTTACCTCATCGACTCCCCGTCGCGTCCGCATGGACGTCGCCCTTCTTCAAATCCGTAGGTCGAAGATGCGCGGAGGCTCAGGCATTCATCCCACCATCCACCGTAAGATTTGCGCCGGTTATGTAAGAGGCCTCCGGGCCGGCGACGAAAGCGACCATTGCGGCGATCTCCTCAGCGCGCCCATAGCGACCGAGTACTGTGGCCGCCTTCTGCGGCACGGCCCAATCGCCTGAGGCGGGATTCAGGTCTGTATCGATCGGACCCGGCTGGACGTTGTTCACCGTGATGCCCCGGCCTCCCAACTCTCGCGACAGCGCCTGAGTGAACATCCTGACGGCCGCCTTCGTGGCCGCGTAGGGCACCAGTCCGGGCGCAATGGCTCGCTCGCCCACCGCCGAACCGATCATGATGATGCGGCCACCATCACCCAGATGCTTCAGCGCAGCCTTGGTCGTAGCGAACACGCCGCGGATGTTGATGTCGATCACTCGATCCATCTCCTCCAGTGTCGTGTCTTCGAACGGCTTCGGAATGGCCGTGCCGGCATTGTTCACCAGCACGTCCAGCCGGCCGAAGGTCGCAAAAGTCTCTTCGACTGCGGCCTCGACAGCTTTGACGTCGGTAGCGTCCGCCTGGATCGCGATAGCCTTTCCGCCATTGAGTTCGATCTCCTTGACTACGGTCGAAGCCGCGCTGGCGTCCTTCGCATAGGTAAAGGCCACCCGCGCTCCATCCGCGGCGAGACGCTTCGCGATTGCCGCACCGATGCCGCGTGAACCGCCGGTAACGAGCGCCACTTTTTGAGCTAACTTGGACATGTGATTTCCTAAGGTTTTCGTGAGCGGTTCACCGCGTCACTACTCCAGTTAATGATTGACTGTTGTCGCTGTCCGGACCATTTTCCAAAGAGCTATTGGCGCGTCGGGGCAACGGGTCGTGCCCTCTGGCTGAGGGTTTTGTGCTGGTCGGGCTTGGTGACAGCCATGTCAATCTCCGTGAAAGGCCGAGCGTCGTGCGCCATGGGTTGCTCCTTGAGTTGGCGCTGCAAGGGCGTTCGTTCTCGCCAGCCAGTCAGCGCCGGGGTAATGCGTTATGCGACGGCGCCTGGCCGGGCGGATACCTCGTCGTACCATCGCTGAAACGCGGTGTGTCCGGCTGGAATCGGCATCTTCAGCGCGTTGGCGGCAAAGTCGACCGTCACGAGCGTCGTGATGTCCGCCGCGGAGAACTCATCGCCGGCGACGAACCGGACCGTTTCGAACCGCTCGTTGAAGTCGGCGAAGAGGTCGGCTACGCGCTGTTTGCTTCGCGCGATCAGTTCGGGAATCTGGTCATAGGCATGCGGACCTGACAGCGCACGGCCTTTCAGGCCCGCGACCGCATTACGCACGCCTTCCATGACCGGCGCCAAGCCGTCCAGTTCTGCGCGGCGTTCCCACATCGTGACGAGGGCCTTCGACTTTGCCGTCGTGCCCAGTAATGGGGTCTGCGGATACGCTTCTTCCAGATAACGCCAGATGGCGAGCACTTCGGCGATGACGAGGCCGTCGGCGAGGGCCAACGCCGGCACCTGGCTGCGCGGATTGATTGCGCGGTAGGCATCGGAAAACTGTTCTTTGGCGCCCAGGTCGACAGGCTTCGTCGGGATGTCGATGCCCTTCTCCGCGATGAAGATGCGCACACGGCGTGCGTTCGGAGAGCCCTTCGATTCGTACAGTATGGGTGCAACGGTTGTCATTTGAATCGTCCTCTCGGATGTTTCGTATAAATATGGATGCCTGATTAATCAGTCTTCCCGAAGACTCGCGAATGCGAGCGCACTGGCGCGGCCGATGTCGCGTGAGGCGCCCGGGACGAGCGCGGTCTATCCGGCGAGGTGGCTCATGACAATGCTCCTGATCGCTGTGGGTTCGGCGTCAGCCCGCCGTTTTGCCGCCGTCGACGCAGACGATCTGGCCCGTCACGAACGACGCTGCGTCCGATGCGAGAAACAGGATCGTGCGGGCGATATCGTCTGGCTGGCCGATGCGGCCCAACGGCACCGTCGAGGCAAGCACCCTCTTGCGCTCCGCCGTGCCGGTGAAGCGGTCGAGCATCCCGGTGTCGGTCGGTCCCGGCGCGACCGCGTTCACGCGTACGCCTGACGCGGCGGCTTCGAGCGCGGCGGACTTCGTCATGCCTTCGACCGCGTGCTTGCTGCCGGCGTAGACCGACGCGTAAGCCGCGCCTTCGTGGCCGTACGTGGACGACACGTTGACGATGCTGCCGCGCTTCTGTGCCTGCATCACGCGCAGTTGGTGCTTCATGCTGAGCAGCGTGCCGAGCACGTTGGTCTCAAAGGTCGCGGCGTAGCTTTCCGCTGACTGGTCGACGACGGCACCAGGCTGGCCCTCCGTGCCGGCATTGTTGATCGCCACGTCGATGCGGCCAAAGCGGGCGACGGCCTGATCGACGAGGCCGCGAACATCATCGTCGTGACGGACGTCGGCGCGGACGAAGACGGCATCTGCGCCGAGTTCGCGAAGTTCGGCTTCGAGCGCTTTGCCTTCGGCTTCACGGCGGCCGGAAATGACGAGATGCGCGCCGCTGTCCGCGAAGGCCAGTGCCGTCGCACGGCCGATGCCTGTCAGCGCACCGGTAATCACAACAACTGGACTGTCCATTTCAGGATCTCCAAAGATATAGATGCGAGGTATGGGGCGAAGGCGGGTATCAGTCCGGTGGGATTGTCTGGTAGACGCTGCGTCGCTGCCTGATTGCCAATCTAGTGGTCGATTGCGAAAAGAAAAAAGACTTTATAAGCTGGTGAGCATGCCTGTGAGGCATGGCATGCGGGCGAGGAGCATATGGAACTTCGACATCTGCGGTATTTCATTGCCGTCGCGGAGACGGGCAGCCTCACGGTGGCGGCCGAACAGCGTCTGCACACGTCGCAGCCCTCGCTTAGCCGACAGATTCGCGATCTGGAGGACGAGGTCCGCGCGGAACTGTTCAGCCGCAGTGCGCGCGGCGTCGAACTGACTGCATCGGGCAAGGCTTTCCTCGACCATGCGCGGCTTGCGCTCGCGCAGGTCGACGCCGCGACCGAGGCAGCGCGCCGCGCCGCGCAGCCGGCGAAACAGTCCTTCGCGCTCGGCTTTCAGACCGGCGAGGAAATAACGTGGCTGTCGCGCGCGATGCAGGTTCTGTGCGATCAATTGCCGGATATCGAGGTCACCGTATCGAGCAGCTATTCGCCGGACCTCGCCGATGCGCTAGCGCGTGGCCGGCTCGACCTCGCATTTCTGCGGGCCGAACCGGGATTCGACCTCGACTATCGCGTCGTCAGCAGGGAGAAGCTCATTGTGCTGATGCCGAGTGACCACCGGCTGACCGCACGCACAGCGATCCGCCCGCAGGATCTCGTGGGCGAGAAGTTCATCATGGCATCGAACAAGGCGAGGGTGCTGCACGACGTGATCGAGCGGTATCTGCAACAGAGCGGGGTCGATATCAGGCCCGACCACGGCGTCGACAATCTCGCGATGGCGATGTCGCTCGTGGCGTCCACGCGCGGGCTGGCGTTGATGCCGGAGTATGCGAACAATCTGCTGCCATGGTCGGTCGTCAGCCGGTCCCTTGAAGGCGATGCACCGACGGTTGATCTCGTCATTGGCTACAGCAGGTCGAACACCTCTCCAGTCCTGAAGCTCTTTCTTTCGAGAGCGGAAGAACTCTCGGCACCGTTCACCACACTATCCACATGAGGAAAAGCCCGGCGTAGTGCAAGAACGCATGCGCGCCGAAGCAGGTTCCGGCCGCGATTCGAGGCTTCGGACTCCAATCGAACGCCGCCCAGGGTTATTTCACTTCCGCCCTGAGCGGGGGCAGCCAGGCGCATCGAGCCCTGCAAATGGATCCCTCCAGGCGGGGATCTCCATGAGCCGCGCATGCCAGGCTTCGACGCGCGAGAGAAATCGGCGAGCGGCAGGCCGGCGAGTTCGGCGAACGGGAGCACGCAGGCCACGCGAAAATCGGCGTAGGTAACCTCGTCGCCGACGAGCCAGTCCCTGCCCGTGAGAAGCTGCTCCAGAATCGCGGCCTAGGAGGCGAATTCGCTCAAGCCCGACTCGACGACCGTCCGCTTCGTGAGAAGTCGGCAATGACGACACGAACTGACGCTGCCGGACATGCCTACATGAGCACGCTAGACGCGGGGCTGGTCACCGCGCCGGGAGGATTTCCGCTCGTGGAAGGCGTCCGGCGCCGCGAAGCACATCACTTGCGGGGCTGGATGGTCGCCATGGCGAGTCCCGCTCCTGCGAATGCGCACGCGGCGGACACCAGCGCGACGGCGCGCAGCGCGTCAGCGATGGCATCGGCTTCCGCCTGCGCCACGGGGGTGTGGGGCGGCGTAGGGGCATCGCCGGCTGCCGTCCCGCCTTGCGCGTCCGGCTCCAGCAACTGCCCGGTCTGGCGCGCGCCCTGAGGCACCTGCAGTTCGTCGAGCCGCGCCGACAGCGCCGCGTGGTGCGACCACACGAACACGATGCCGAGCACGGCAACCGCCAGCAGGCTCGCCACGCGTGCAACCGCGTTGTTGATGCCGGAGGCGACGCCAGCGCGGTCGCCCGGCACCGAGCCCATCACGGTCGTCGTGAGTGGCGCGACCGTGATGGTCATGCCGAGCCCGAGCACGGCGAGCGCAGGGAGGAACCCGGCCCAATAGCTACCGCGCACGAACGGCAGCGCGAGCATCACGAACCCGATTCCGGCGACGCCCGGACCCACGCTCAACAGAACCCGCGAACCGAAGCGGCTCGTCAGGCCACCGGTGAAGCGCGACAACGAGCCGATGATGACCGGCATCGGCAGCAGCGCCGCGCCCGCTTCGGTTGCGGTGTAGCCATGTGCGCGGATCAGCGTGAACGGCAGAAAGAACAGTGCGCCGCCCAGACCGAAGTAGAGCAGCAGCGTGACGAGGTTGGCGCCGGTGAAATCGCGCGAGCGGAACACGTCGAGCGGCATCATGGGGTCGCGGCTGTTGGCTTCGATCAGCACGAAGGCGGCCAGCACGAGCACGCCGGCACCGATCGCGCACAGTACGAGCGGATGCGCGAAGCCACGCGCCGACGCCTGGGTCAGACCATAGGTGAGAGCGGCGAGCCCCGCTGCGGCACTCAGCGCGCCGGGCCAGTCCAACTGCCGAGGCGCCTCGAGCTTGTGGCTGTTCGGCACCGACGAGATCGCGAGCGCAATCGTCACCGCGGCAAGCGGCACGTTGAGGAAGAAGATCGCGCGCCACGACCACGCGTCGACGAGCAAGCCGCCCGCCACCGGCCCCACCGCCGACGTGATCGCGCCGACGCCCGCCCAGGTGCCGATCGCCCGTCCGCGCTGTTCGCCTTCGAATACGGCGCCGATGATCGCGAGACTGCTGGGTACGAAGAACGCAGCGCCAATGCCCTGCACCGCGCGCCCGGCGATCAGTGAACCCGCGTTCGGCGCGAGCCCGCAAGCGGCCGACGCCAGCGTGAAGACCCCGATGCCCGCGATGAACACCGTGCGGCGCCCGAGCTTGTCGCCCATCGATCCGCCCACCAGCACGAGGGAGCCGAGAAAAAGCAGGTAGGCGTTGACGATCCACTGCATCGCCGCGACGCTCGCGCGGAGCTCGCTCTGAATGGCGGGCAGCGCGACATTGACGACGGAGCCGTCGATAAACGCCATGCTCGAGCCGAGGATGGTCGCGGCGAGCGCAAGCCGCTTGCGCCGGCACGGGCGGTCGACCGCGGTGGGCTGCGTGCGGATGATGAGCTCGTCGCACGGGCTCGCTTGCGCAGCGACGATGTGCGCGGTCTTCTGGTCGCTATCGAGAACATCCGGGTTGGCCAAGCTCGCTCCCGTGCTGGTCGATGGTGATTAGCATAGCAACTGGAGCGCCGGACCGCAGGTGCGGCCAGGCCGCGGGTCTGACGTCAGCAACGCCGAGTGAATCGGGCGTTCGAATGCTGGTTTGGTGGGTCGGACGAACCGCAACTGTTGGCCCGGTTGGACCCCTGGGCACCCACGCCCATGCCTCGTCGCGTACGAATGTCTAATAGGCGCCGCCGGTATCGATGCTCAGGTAGAGCATGTCATGCTCGAGGATGCTGATGAAATGTTCGTCCTCGTCGATCAGTTCCTCGAGGACGTCACTGTTGGAGAGCACGCCGATCACCCGCCCGGAATCGATGACCGGCAGATGCCGGATCCGCCTGGTATGCATTAACGCCAGGCACTGTTCACAGGTGTGCTCGGGCGTGACGTACAACACCTGGGTGGTCATGATCTCGCCAACCTTCGTCTCGGCGGCGCTGCGGCCAGCCAGTTCGACCTTGCGGGCGTAGTCGCGCTGGGACAGGATGCCGGCAAGCTCGCTGCGGTGCAACACCAGCACGGTGGTGACATCCTTGTCGGCCATCAAACGCAGCGCCGTCAGCACTGAGTCAGCGGGGCCGACCCAGATCACCTCGCGAGGGTTCTCAGACAGAATTTGCCGAGCCGTCTTTCTTTCCTTTTTCATGGTCGTCTCCAGTAGGGGACCGGCATTGGCACACGCCAGCGCCATCGATCTGCTCACGAAGAAAGGGTAGCGTCCGTAAAACCTGCGCAGTCACCGAACAGAATTTCGGCCGACGTGGCCAACGTCTATTATTTGCCTGCCCATTTTTCAATCATGGTCGAATTGAAGTGTAGTCCGCTTCTCTGGCGGCGCTGCCCGCGGCCGTCAATATCGTTTGAGCGACAGCACGTCGAACGTATGGCGGATGGTTTTCGCCGATTTCTCATAGTCCGATAGCGCGAGGCACGCAATCAGCACGTCGATGATCGCCAGTTGCGCGAGACGGCTCGTCATGGCTTCCGTGCGAAATTTAGTCTCGCGCGCCATGGTGAACAGCACGATGTCGGCAAAGGCCTGAATCGGGGAACGCCCGTAATTCGTGAGGCAGATGGTGTGTGCGCCGGCTTCCTTGGCGAGGCGCGTTGCCGTCACTGTTTCGAGCGTGCTGCCCGAGTGGGAGACGGTGAGGGTCGCCACGGTGGGGTCGCAAAGCGACGCGCTGATGACCTGGATGTGCGGGTCGGTTACCGCGCGTACGTTCAGCCCGATCCGCAGCATGCGGTAGTACGCATCTTCGGCGATCGACGCCGAGCTGCCCACGCCGTAGATTTCAATGCGGCGGGCGTTGCGGATCACCTCGACCGCCCGCTCGAGTTCGCCCACGTCGAGTGTGGACTGGGTTTCATGCAAGGCCTGCACGTTCGAGCTGAAGATTTTCGAAACGACCGCCGCCGCGTGGTCGCTGGGTTCGAGATCTTCGTGGATCAACTGCACCGGGCGCACGATTTCCTGCGCCAGCACGATCTTGAGCTGCTGAAAGCCGGTGGCGCCGAGCGCCTTGCACAGACCCACGACGCTGCCTTCGCTCGCACCCACACGCTCGGCGACCTCGCTGACTGACATGTGCACCACTTCCTGCGCGTGCTGGCGGATGAAGCCGGCGATGCGCTGGCCGGCGGCGCCGAAGGTCGGATAAAGCTGCTCGATGCGCGACAGAATCGCCGATACCGAAATCGGCTGCGCTGGCGTCCCGGCCGCGGCCTCGGCACTCGCCGCGCTCTTCTTTGCGGGTTTCATCAAAGCTCCTGTGAAAAAATCCGTCGAGCCTCCGGCACGCCGCGCGAGGCGCGGTTCGGGTCGCCCAGCGCGCGATCGCAACCGGGCCCGACAAGGCAGCCGCAAGGATAGCGTGACTGCTGGATTTGATGACAGCGGCGAACCTCAAAAAGGCGAGGCAAACTCGGTTGACCCGCCGCATTGATATCGATCAGTCGAATGAGGTTTGCGATGTCCTCGACCCGCCGGCCGGCGCAAGCCAGATGCCGCCTCCTCCGGCCGCAGCCACTTCAGCTCAGGTGAAGTGCCATGGCGGGATCGCTAACCGTCGGCTTGCCCGTTTCGATACGGCCGGAGAAGCGGCGCATGAAGTTGTCGCCCGTTACGGTGAAGTCGTACCAGTTGCCGCTGCGCGAGAGCTCCCAGTGCTGCATGCCGACATCCCCGGCGGCAACCTTCATCTGCCAGGGGCCATCGGTGCGGTAGGCGTTGGACTGCACCGTCACCGTGCCGGCCGCGGTACCGGTGTTGTGCAACTTCAAGTAGACCTGACCGGCATCCGTGTCGTAGCAGACCTGCACTTCCGGCATGAAGGTCGCGGCACTGGCGGCCACTGCGTTGCCCGCGAAGGTGCGCAGGAAGCCGTTCGGGCCATAGACCCAGAGCTCATATTTGCCTTGGTCGGTCTTTAACGTGTCGTCCCAGTAGTCCTCGAGCGTCTTGCCGGCTTCGACCGTGTATCGGCGCGGGATGCGGTCCAGGTGACTCTTGTCGTACACATGGAACACTGCTCCTTGCTTGCCCGTATTGCTGAACATCAGCTTGACGAGACCGGGGCCTTCGATGCGTGCGCTGGTATGCAGTTCATAGGGCAGCGCACGTGAATAGCGCGTGCCCGGCTCCTGGAACAGCGGCTGCGGCGTGGCCGGCGGCGCTGCGATGGGGAGTGAGGATTGGGCGGCAAGCACGGTCTGGTAGTTGGTTGTATCCGGCAGTTTGGGAAAGACCGGATCGTTCGGCGAAACAAAGTCAAAACACGAAGTCAGGTCGCCGCAGACTGCGCGGTGCCACGGACTGACCGCGTCGACAGTGAGATCGAAGCGCTTTTCCAGAAACAGGCTCATCGACGTGTGGTCGAAAACCTGGGAGTTGACCCATCCGCCTTTGCTCCACGGCGAGATGACGTACATCGGCACGCGCGCGCTGAGACCCCACGGCCGCACGTTGCCGCTGATGGTGTCGTTGGGGTTCAGGTACTTTCTCGCCGGATCGGAGAAGTACTCGCCGTCCAGCGGGAACGTGGCCTTGCCGGCCAGTGTGCCGTCCAGGTTGTACGAGGGTGGCGCGGGCGGCGGCACATGGTCGAACAGGCCGTCGTTCTCGTCGTAGGTCAGGAAGAATGCGGTCTGGGCCCAGACGTCTGGATTGGCGGTGACCGCGTCGAGCACCTCGGCCGTGAAGTTCGCCCCGATCGCCGGATTGCTGTTGCCGGAGTGCTCCGAGTTGGCTGCCGTGCACAAGATCCACGACACTTCGGGCAACGTGTTGCTCATCACATCGCTTTTCAGGTCCGCAATCGAGTAGTCCGTCAGGCCCTTCACGTACAGCGGATCGCCGGGCTTGGCGGTGCGGAAGTCTTCGAAAGCCAGCCCGCCGTGCATGGCGCCGGTCCAGTTGTCGTTGGTGTCCTGATAGATTTTCCAGCTCACACCGGCGTTCTCGAGCACTGACGGCAGGGAAAGCCAGGTGAGTGCGTTGTCCGGATACGTATAGCCCGGCGTCGGCATCGTGCCGGTGATCCAGCAACGATCATTGTTGGGTTCGGAGGTCCGGTCGGTGCTGTTGATGCCCATCTTCGCCAGCTTCGGATCGAAGCCCGAGCCCGAGAAGAAAACCACGCGGTTCGGGTCCGTGCCGCTCGTGGTCGAGCAAAAGTTGTTGTCACAGATCGTGAACGCTTCGGCCAGCGCGAAATGGAACGGAATGTCGTTGCGGGCAAGATAGCCCATCGTGTACGGCGTCTTGTAAACGGGCCAGTGGCCTGACTTGCCCTGATTCCAGGCCGCCTGCATATCGGAGAAGCTGTGCGGCGTGCTGGGCGATTGCAGTGCCTTAACCTCGGTCATATCCATGTGATACGGCGGGATCACGTTGCCGCTCGCGTCCTGCTGGTACCACACGTCCTTGCCGCTCTCGAGTGGAATCGGCAAGCGGTCACCGTAGCCGCGTACGCCCCTCAGGGTGCCGAAGTAATGATCGAAGCCACGGTTTTCCAGCATCAGGATGACGATGTGCTTGATGTCCTTGATGGTGCCGGTGTCTACCGCAGCTGGAATGGCAAGCGCGCGGGTGATACTGGGCGGCAGCATACCCAGCGCGAGGGCGGCGCCTGCCGACTTGGCGGCACCGGTGAGGAAACTGCGTCGATCGAGTTTTTTCATGGTCTTGGCTACGTAGGGATTGAGCACGGGACAGCACTTCGCGGCATCAGGGCGCGCAACTCAGCTTGGCGCCAGGTGCGGCGGGTGACGCCCGATTGGCGGTAGCAGAGGCGTCTGCGCTTGACGGGTTTGTCGAAGACCCGCCGCAGGCGGTTAGCGACAAGCTCAGAACGATGCAGGCCGCTACGGCACGGCCATACAACAGGAATTGGGTCATTGGCGGGATCTCATCGTCAGGTTGACAATTAGTAATACTGATCATGAAAACAGTTGATCGATCTACGTGGTGATCTGATCTGGTCTGAACACGACGCTAAAGCCCGGGCAGTGGCGAGTAGCGGCACAAAGAATAAAAAATGAATGTGTCAGCGAAATGAATACATTTCAATTGAAAGTTGTATCACAGCTGAGTAAAGTTCAATTCGGATGGGCCGTTGAGGCCACGATTCTGCTGGCGAGCCGCCGGGCAGGGTTCGACGGCGAGGCGTGCTAACCTTGCTGCCTTCGTGGAAGTAACGCGGCACAGCACACACCATGACGGAAGCCTTCGATCCTGACGGCGTCGAGCAAGCGGTCTTCGTGGTCGGCGAGCGTCACGAGACGCTGGACGAACCGTGGCGGGCCTATCACCGCGCACGGCTGATTCACGTGAGCGAGGGCGTGCTGACCGTGCGCACCAAGACCGGACGATGGGTCGTGCCGCCCGGGCATGCGGTGTGGATCGTGCCGAATCTGCTGCATTGCCTGTGCGCCAGGCGTGCCGTGCAACTGTATTCGTTGTATGCATCGGCGGACGCTGCGCCGCTGCTCGCGCAAAGCGGCGCGCTGGTGCCCGACGCGCTCGTGCAGGCGCTGCTGGCCGCAGCCGCCGATCTGCCGCGCGACCAACCATTCGACGAACCCGCCAACCGGCTGCTGCAAGTGCTGCTGGATCGGCTGCCGGGCTTGCGCGCCGCGCCGCTGCGTCTGAACTGGCCGGGCGATCCGCGCGTCCAGCGGATCGCCGACGCGCTGAGCGCCAATCCGGCACACGCCGCGGTTCTCGAAGAGCTCGCCACGGCCGCGGGTGTCACGGCTCGTACGGCGGCGCGTCTGTTCGTCAAGGAAACCGGGCAGACCTTCGGCCAGTGGCGCCAGCAATTGCGGCTGCTGGCCGCGCTCGAACATCTGGGCGCGGGCGCGAGTGTCACGCAGGTCGCGCTCGAAGTCGGCTACAACGACGTGTCGTCTTTTATCGCGGTGTTCCGCGACGCGTTCGGCGATACGCCCGCGCGCTATTTCCGTTGACGCGGCGCGGCTGTCGCCGCGCTGTCACGCGAAAGAATCAGCAAGCGCGAGTTCGCGTAAAGGCAGTAACCAGAACCGCAGGCGAAAGCGAAAGGAAAGCGAAAGCGAAAAGGCAACGCCCCCGCTCAATGCGCGCCCGCCGCATCGGGACCACCGCCGCCTTTAGCCGGCCGCGTAATCCAGATCAACGGAATGATCAGAATGAAGATGATCGCCGACACGAAGAAGATATCGTTCAGGCCCATCATCGCGGCCTGACTGTTCACGGTGAAATCGAACAGCGCGTGCGCCGATTGCGTATTCAGATGCAGCAGCGTCTTGGTCGAATCGATCTGCTGGGCGAACACGGGATTGTTGACCGTGGCCTGTTCGGTGAGCCTCGCGTGATGGAGCACCGTGCGGTTGTTCCATTCGTTGCCCGCGATCGACGTGCCCACCGCACCGCAAAACACGCGCACGAAATTCGACAGGCCCGCCGCCGCCGGAATCCTGTTCGGCGGCTGGCCCGACAGGATGATCGCGGTCAGCGGCACGAAGAACATCGCCATCGGAATGCCTTGCAGCAGTGTGGGCATCACCAGGTGCCACGTGTCGATTTCGATCACGTACTTCGAACGCATGTAGAACACGATCGCGAAGCCGATGAACGCGAGCGTCGCGATCACGCGGGCATCCGAGCGCGGCAGCACGCGACCCATCACCGGCGCGAGTATCACCGCGAACACGCCGAGCGGCGCGGTCACGAGGCCGGCATCCACGGAGCGGTAATTCAAGTACTCCTGCATCCATTGCGGCAGCAACACGAGGTTGCCGAAGAACACGCCGTACGCGACCGAAATCGCAATCGTGCCGCCGAGAAAGTTGCGCTGCTGGAACAGCCGCAAATCGACGATCGGATTCTCTTCGGTCAGCTCCCACACGAGAAAGAACGCGAAGCTGATCAGCGCGGTGATGCCGAGCCCCACGATCACCGGCGACTGGAACCAGTCGAGGTCCTTGCCCTTGTCGAGCATGATCTGCAACGACGCGACCCACGCGATCAGAAGGCCGAGCCCGATGACGTCGATGGGTGGCTTGCGGGTCGGCGACTCGCGGGTGCGATAGATCATCCACGTGACGCCGGCTGCGAACAATCCGACCGGAATATTGATGTAGAAAATCCACGACCAGCTATAGCGATCCGTGATCCAGCCGCCGAGCGCCGGGCCCGCGATCGGCCCGACCGTCGCGGTCATCGCCCAGAGCGCGAGCGCGGTCGAGGACTTCTCCTTCGGATAGGAGCCGAGCAGGATCGCTTGCGACAGCGGAATCAGGGGGCCCGCCACCGCGCCCTGGAAAATCCGCGCGAGCAGCAGGATCGGCAACGTCGGCGCAATGCCGCACAGCCACGAGGCCAGCACGAAACCCAGGATCGCGCCGACGAACAGCTTCACCTGGCCGATGCGCTGCGTGAGCCAGCCGGTCAGCGGAATCGCCACCGCATTGGCGGCGGCGAACACGGTGATGACCCACGTGCCTTCATCGACCGAGACGCCGAGGTTGCCTGAGATGGTCGGAATCGCGACGTTCGCGATCGACGTGTCCAAAACGTTCATGAAGGTGGCGAGCGCGACGGCGATGGTCGCCAGCACCAGTCTGCCGCCTTCGAGCGGCGGCGGTGGCGCGGGCGGCGCGGAAGCGGGCGCGGCGGTGGGCTGGCTCAAGCGGCTCTCCAGATGGAATGCTGCGGGCGTCTTGGACGGTTGAAGGTTGGGCTGAGGGCGGTGCTATTTACCACGGGCCCGACGCGCGCGACAGCGGGCCCGTCGAATGCTCGCGAAAGCATACCTGCATTCGGATTTTGGCGTCGCGGGCCGATGCAGTCTGGCCGGCGCGAGCGAGGCGGCCGGCGTATGCTCGCGGCTTGGGTGCGGTACCACGAACCACGAATCAACGCAGAAAGAAAGGAAACCGATATGGCCTGGGAGCAATTCGAACACGGCTGGCGGCGCGCGCCAATTAGCGCGCCGGCAAAAGGACTCGTCGTGCTGATGCACGGCGTCGGCAGCAATGCGCGCGATCTGATGCCGCTCGCCGACATCTGGAGCGAAAGTCTGCCTGATGTGGCGTTCACGTCGCTCGACGGTACGGATGCGTTCGACGGCGGTTTCGGCGGCCGTCAGTGGTTCAGCCTGCGCGACGTCACCGAGGGCAATCGCGAGGCGCGCGTGGCCGCTGCGTATCCGGCGCTGCGCCGCATGCTCGACGCCGAACTCGCGCATTGGCAGGTTGCTTTCGGTCGGCTTGCACTGGTTGGCTTTTCGCAAGGTTCGATCATGGCGATGCATCACGTGGCGACCAGCGCGGAAGGCGCGACTGGCGTCGTCGCGTATTCGGGGCGGCTCGCGTCGGCGATCGTCGCGCAGAACGGCACGCCGCTCACGCTGATCCACGGCGAGGACGACGAAGTCATTCCGGTTGGCGAGCTGGAATATGCCGCCGACGCATTCAGTAACGCGGGCTACAGCATCGACGCCTACGCGCTGCCGGGCATCGGCCATACGATCAATGCCGACGGTATGGAGCTCGGCCGGCAGGCGCTCACACGTACGCTGGGCGCATTGTCGCG
The DNA here is from genome assembly GCF_046026895.1 of Paraburkholderia sediminicola. Taxonomy (GTDB): domain Bacteria; phylum Pseudomonadota; class Gammaproteobacteria; order Burkholderiales; family Burkholderiaceae; genus Paraburkholderia; species Paraburkholderia sediminicola_C. The sequence goes on along the minus strand of NZ_JAQQEU010000043.1, from coordinate 38,725 downwards.
CGGCTGACACGGCCCGGATTGAAAAGCGCGTTAAAGGTTCTGATCTGCTTGCCGTTAATAGGGCATTAGCTTGAAAATCAGCCCCGCCGCGCGGACCGCGCAGCGCCCAGCAGGGCGTACTGGGCGGCTCGCAGTTCCGGGGGCGCATTTTCAGGCTGCCCGCGTGGGCGGATAACGAGACATTAGAGCCTCCATATGGCCAGACCGACGCCGTATTACCCGCTTTTCGAGCGACTGTTCCGTCATTCCGTGACGGTGGACCTGGGCACGGCCAATACCCTGATCTATACCGACGACGGCGGCATCGTGCTGAACCAGCCGTCCGTCGTGTGCTTTCAGAAAGAGGCGGCGGTCGGACCCAAGCGGGTCGCGGCGGTGGGCGTCGAAGCGCGCCGGCTGCTGGGCCGCGCGCCGCGCAATCTCGAAACCGTTCGGCCGATGCGCCACGGCGTGATCGCCAACTTTTCCGCCGCCGAGCACATGATCCGGCAATTCGTCGACATGGCGCGCCCGCGCTCGCTGTTCAGCCGGCGCGCGGCATTCACGCTGTGCGTGCCGGCGGGGGCGACCCAGGTCGAGCGGCGCGCGATCAAGGAAGCGGCCGAGGCGGCCGGCGCGTGGAAGGTCAGCCTGATCGGCGAATCGCTGGCGTCGGCGCTCGGCGCGGGCTTGCCGGTGACCGAGGCGACCGGATCGATGGTGGTCGACATCGGCGGCGGCACCACCGAAGTCGGCGTGATCGCGCTGGGCGGCACCGCGTATAGTGGCTCGATTCGGGTGGGCGGCGACAACTTCGACGCGGCGATCGTGAGTTATGTGCGCAATCTGTACGGCGTGCTGCTCGGCGAGCAGACCGCCGAGCACGTGAAGAAAAGCATCGGTTCGGCGCTGCGCAACGTGCCACTCGAACACATGAACGCGACCGGCCGCAGTGCCGACGACGGTTTGCCGCGCACGGTCCAGTTGAGCAACCACGATATCGCCGAGGCGATCGAAGGGCCGCTGCTTCAGGTGATCGGCGCGGTGAAGCGCGGGCTTGAAATGGCGCCCGCCGAGCTGGCGACCGATATCGCGCACAACGGCATCGTGCTGACGGGCGGCGGCGCGCTGCTCGGCAACCTCGAGCGCCGCCTGACCAATGAGATCGGCCTCAAAGTGCGGGTCGCGGACGAACCGCTGACCTGCGCGGTGCGTGGCGCGGGCGTGGCGGCGGCTGCGGGTTGGGCCGATGAGGCTGGGTACGAGTGAGTGTTGGCGGATGCTGCCGGTGACGGTTGCGCACGGGTGGGTGTTGTGGCGCGCGGGTCGCGAGAGTCTGCGTTCTGACCGGCATCGCGGCTGGACAGGTGCAAACGGTAGCGCCATCGCTGAAGTTCGACATTGCGACCCGCGCGCCGGATGCGCCGTCGCACACTTTTAGTGGCTATGTGAGAATACGCATCGCGTTCGAAACCTGAGGACGCGTGCACGTTTTTCCCTGGTTGCTATCTCCAACTCGTTTCTCGCGCAGGCACCCCACGAACCCGCGTGGCGCCGCGCTGTCTGCGACCCCCCCGTGAATCAATCTGCTTCCGCTTCGTCCCCGTCATTCATCGAACTGCAAAGCGGTCTGCGCATGCCCTATGTGGAAGCCGGCCAAGGCGAATTGCTGCTGTTCGTGCATGGCTCACTATGCGACTACCGTTATTGGCAACCGCAACTCGACGGGCTCTCGAAGCAGTACCGTTGCGTGGCGGTGAGTCTCACGCACTACTGGCCGGCGGCCGCTGCCCAGCCCGGCCATCCGTTCAGCTGGAGCCGGCATGCCGACGAAGTCGCGGAGTTCATCGACCGCTTCGGCGCGGGGCCCGCGCACGTGGTCGGGCATTCGCGCGGCGGCAGCGTGGCGTTTCAATTCGCGCGGCGCCATCCCGGGCGGCTGCGTACGTTGACCCTCGCGGACCCGGGCGGCCAGTTGCAGATTGCCGGGCGGCCGCGCGCGCGTGTGCCGGCGACGGTCAACGTGCTGCGCGCGAAAGCCGCGCAACTGATCGAGGCGGGCGACGTGGAAGGCGGCCTGCAACTGTTCGTCGATTCGGTCAGCCGGCCCGGCTTCTGGGCCATGAGCACGCCGGGCTTTCGCAGGATGGCGATCGATAACGCGCACACGCTTGCGCTGCAACTGGACGATCCGCTGCCCGCGTACGTGCCCGACGAAGTGGCCGAAGTGCGCTGCCCGGTGTTGCTGATCGACGGCGAGAAGAGTCCCGACATGTTCCGGCGCACCGCGGCCGCGCTGCAGCAGTGGCTGCCCGATGCGCGCCGCGAGACGGTGCGCGGCGCGTCGCACGGCATGAACCTCACGCATCCGGGTGCGTTCAATCGCTACGTCGACGGCTTCATTCAGGCGGTGAATGCGCGCGAGGCGTGAGCATGGCGCGCCGCGATCTCAGCCTTTGCGATGCGCGTCCTTGTCGAGCGCAAGTTCCGCCGCTTCGCCAACGAGCCCGTGATAGTACAGATGCACGCCGATTGCGAGCGAGTCGTTGCGAATTTCGTGGAAGGCTTTCCACGCCTTCACGGGGTCTTTGAACAGCAGATAGTGCGCTTCCTGAGCGACCAGGTCCGCCACTTGATGCAGGCCGTGGCCGTGCAACACGTCCACGAGCGTATCGAGACTGCGGTGCGTGCGCGCGTCGGTGCGCGGATAAAGCATGTGCAGCACCGCCACGTCCTGCGACTTCAGCGCGGCTGACAACGCAACCACGATGTCCTGGTGATTCAACGCACTGACGACTTTGTCATCCGCGTGCACGTGATCCGGAAATAGCGTTTCGAGAGAGGCGTTCATCGGGTCCTTCCAGTTTTTCTGGCTGATTAAAAAGGCCCGCCGTAGCGCGGCGGGCCAAATGCAGCAGTGTGTTAGCAGGGAAGCAAAACACGAATTCAGTATCGCAGATGCGCTTCTCTTCGCGCAGTCCGGCCGCCGCAAAACATTGTTGCAACAAGTGTCCCAACTTTCATTTCGCTGGCAATGCGGTGAAGCCAGTCAAGAGCGCATCCTTTGGGCGGCGCATTGGCGCGTGCGGCAGACAACCAATGACAATCAACGGCAACGAATGTTGCGTGAGCCGAGATGCATTGTTGCGGTCAATCGTCGCAATCAACGACGCCGTGGCCCGTAGAATGCGAAGCGGAGCCTGGCATGCCGCTGCGCGCATGACGAAACGACATGGCGCGATACGACGCTATGACGAGCAGGCATGCCGGCACGTGTGCGACAGGAAAGTAAAAGGACCGTGTAGATGAACTCGAAGACACACGCAACGCTGAGCTTCTCGGACAGCGATCAGACCGTTGAACTGCCCATCTATCAGGGCTCGCTCGGACCGGATGTGATCGACATTCGCAAGCTGTATGGACAGACCGGCAAGTTCACCTACGACCCGGGCTTCATGTCGACGGCGGCATGCAATTCGGCCATCACGTATATCGACGGTGACAAGGGCGAGCTGCTGTATCGCGGTTATCCGATCGACAATCTGGCGCAGAACGCCGACTTCCTCGAAACCTGCTATCTGCTGCTCAAGGGCGAATTGCCGAATGCGCAGCAGAAGGAAGAGTTCGAGAACACCGTCACGCAGCACACGATGGTGCACGAGCAGATGCATTTCTTTTTCCGCGGCTTCCGCCGCGACGCGCACCCGATGGCGATTCTGGTCGCCGCAGTGGGCGCGCTGTCCGCGTTCTATCACGACTCGCTCGACATCAGCAACGAACAGCACCGCGACGTCTCCGCGATCCGCATGATCGCGAAGCTGCCGACGCTGGTCGCGATGGCGTACAAGTACACCGTCGGCCAGCCGTTCGTGTACCCGAAGAACGATTTGTCGTACAGCGCGAACTTCATGCGCATGATGTTCGCCAACCCGGCGGAAGAGTACCAGGTCAACGACGTGCTGGTGCGCGCGCTCGACCGTATCCTGATTCTGCACGCGGATCACGAACAGAATGCGTCGACCTCGACCGTGCGTCTCGCGGGTTCGTCGGGTGCGAATCCGTTCGCGTGTATCGCTGCGGGTATCGCGTGTCTATGGGGCCCGGCGCACGGCGGCGCGAACGAAGCCGCGCTGAACATGCTGGAAGAAATCGGCTCGGTCGACAACATCCCCGAGTTCATCGCGAAGGTGAAGGACAAGAACTCGGGCGTGAAGCTGATGGGCTTCGGCCACCGCGTGTACAAGAACTACGATCCGCGCGCGAAGCTGATGCGCGAAACCTGCCACGAAGTGCTGGAAGAGCTGGGCCTGCACGACGACCCGCTGTTCAAGCTGGCCATGGCGCTGGAAAAGATCGCATTGGAAGACGACTACTTCGTGTCGCGCAAGCTGTACCCGAACGTCGACTTTTACTCGGGCATCGTGCAGCGCGCACTGGGCATTCCGACCGCGATGTTCACGTGTATCTTCGCGATGGCGCGCACGGTCGGCTGGATTGCACAGTGGAACGAAATGATTGCCGATCCTGAGCAGAAGATCGGGCGCCCGCGTCAGCTGTTCGTAGGCGAGACGCAGCGCGTGGCGACGCCGGTAGCACGGCGTTGATGTGTCGAGACGGTCGTGCAGCCGGTGGCTGCGCGGCGGTTTTTTCTACGGCGAACCAATCCGGCCTAGCCGCGCCGCAAGACAAACCCCTGCACGTCCTGTGCCACGGAAAATTCACAAAAAGCCTCGCAAAAAAAACCGAAACTCCCCTGTGATAAGTTCGTCTGACGCGGACAGACCCTCTACAATCGGAAGCGACCGGCCAGCATCACGCGGCCACCGAAAGTGAAGCTGAACGCAAACCGTACGCGCAAGCGAACCCATAGGAGTGACCCCTGATGCAGCAGCCAGAAGCCCTCGGCGGTGTGTCCCACACGGGCGGTGTCGATCACCGTGAACCCGAGCCGGACGGCGTATTCATCCCGACGGAAAACCTCAACGTCGCAAGCGCCACGCAGCACGTGTTGAAGTCGGGCGACACCTTCATCGTCAACGATCCGCTCGGCGACATCACCGGTCACGACGACGGCCTGTTCGTCAACGACACCCGCGTTCTCTCGCGACTGCGCCTGACCTTCGGCGGGCGCGCGCCTTCGCTGCTGTCGGGCAGCGTCAGCAGCGACAACACGTCGTTCACCGCGCATCTGACCAATCGACCGCTGCCGCCGCTCGGCGGCGACAGCACGCCGGAAGGTGTGATCCACGTCGAGCGCGTGCGCGTGCTGTCGGGCACCGTGCTCAACGAGGCCATCGAACTCACCAACTACGGCACGAGCGACGCCGTCGTGCCGTTGTCCATCTCGTTCGCCAGCGACTTCCGCGACATGTTCGAAGTGCGCGGCTTGAAGCGCGACAAGCAGGGCCGCATCGAAGCGGCGCGGGTCGAGAATCGCGAGGTGCTGCTGGGCTATGTCGGCCTCGACGACGTGGCGCGCAACGTGCAGATCGCATTCGCTCCCGAGCCCGACAAGCTGTTCGCCGATCGCGCGGACTACACCGTCAAGCTGCCCGCTCAGGCGTGCGTGTCGATCTACCTGTCGGTGGCGGTGCAGGTCATCGCGAACCCGAGCAAGCCCGGCGCCGACGTCTCGCAACCCGTGCACGCGATGAGCGAAAGCCATCTGTCGCAAATCGATGCGGAGCGTCCGCGCGTGGGCCGCGCGGCGGTGCGCGCCGCACTGGTCGACGCCCACCTGGTGATGCGCGAGCGCCGCCGCGCGACCGCGCGCGTGCGTTCGAGCAACCCGCTGTTCAACGCATGGATCGACCGTTCGCTCGCCGACCTCGGCCTGTTGACCACCGATCTCGCGACCGGCCCCTACCCGTATGCCGGCATCCCGTGGTTCTCGACGCCGTTCGGCCGCGACGCCGTCATCACCTCGCTGCAGACGCTGTGGCTGCAACCGGAACTCGCCGCGGGCGTGCTGCGCTTTCTCGCCGAGCATCAGGCGCGCGAGAATTCGCCGTTTCGCGACGCCGCGCCCGGCAAGATCATGCACGAGATGCGCAAGGGCGAAATGGCGGCCGCCGGCGAAGTGCCGTTCGCGCTGTACTACGGCGGCGTCGACACCACGCCGCTGTTTATCGTGCTGGCGGGCGCCTATGCGGCGCGCACCGGCGACCTCGCGCTGATCGGCGAATTGTGGCCCGCGCTCGAACGCGCCGCGCTATGGGTCGCGGGCGTCTGCGACAAGAATCGTTATGGCCTGCTCGACTATCAGCGCGAGTCGGACGGCGGCCTTGCGAACCAGGGCTGGAAAGACAGCCACGACTCGGTGTTCCATGCCGACGGGCGCTTCCCCGATGGCCCCATCGCGCTCGTCGAGGTGCAGGCGTATGCGAGCGCCGCGTTCGACACCATGGCCCACTTCGCGAAGCTGCGCGGCCTGCGCGAACCGGCCGCGCGGTACAGCGAGCGCGCGAAGAAGATCCGCCAGTGCGTCGAAGAAAAGTACTGGATGGAAGAGTCGGGCTTCTACGGCATCGCGCTCGACGGTCACGGCGAACTGTGCCGCGTCATGGCGTCGAATGCGGGCCATCTGCTGGCCTTCGGGCTGCCCACCCGCGAGCGCGGCGAAGCGGTGGTGCGCGCGCTCGACTCGACCCTGTTCCACACCGGCTGGGGCGTGCGCACGCTGGCCGCGAGCCAGGCGCGCTTCAACCCGATGGCCTACCACAACGGGTCGGTCTGGCCGCACGACAACGCGCTGTGCGCGCGGGGTCTGTCGCAGTACGGCGGCAAGGCGGCGGCGGTGCGGTTGCTGCAGGCGCTGTTCCAGGCGGCGGTCAACTTCGACATGCGTCTGCCCGAGCTGTTCTGCGGCTTCCCACGGCGGCGCGGCGAGCCGCCCACCGCGTATCCGGTCGCCTGTTTGCCGCAGGCTTGGGCGGCGGGCTCGCCGTTCATGATGCTCGAAGCGTGTCTGGGCATCACGATCGACGCCGAGCGGCGCGAAGTGCTGATCGAACAGCCGATGCTGCCCGAAGGTATCGACTGGCTCGAAATCGGCGATCTGCGGGTAGGCGATTCGGCGGTGTCGATCACGTTCCGCCGCATCGGCGAGAAGGTGGTGGCGTCGGCCGAGCAGGGCGATGTGCGGGTGGTTGCGCTGCTGTAGCAGTGTGCTGAAAACACGCGACTGATGGTGTTGAATGCGAGGCGCCGGGTGGTAACATTTGTTGTCATCGTTATCGGCGGCTCGCCCGGACCCTCGCATGCCAGACAGCTTCGACCAGCTCGCCGCCCTGATCCGGGCGCGTTTTTCCGAACTGAGTCCGCAATTCCAGATGGGAGCAGGTTTCCTGCTCGATCATCCCGACGAGGTCGCGGTCTCGTCCATGCGCAAGGTGGCCGAGCGCGCGCAGGTGCAACCGGCCTCGCTCGTGCGCCTGTCGCAGCAACTCGGTTTTCCCGGCTGGAACGAATTGCGCAACCTGTTCGTCGCGCGCGTGCGCACTCGGCCGGAGCCGCTCACGAGCCGCGCGCGTTCGCTGGTCAAATCGAAAGACGCGCTGGCGAACGATCTGCTCATCGCGCAGCAACACAATCTTGACGTCACCGCCGCGCATAACGGCCGCGTGATCGTGGAAACGGCGCGGCTGTTGCGGCGCGCGCCGCACGTGCATGTGGCGGGCTTTCGCTCGTGTTACTCGGTGGCGTTCGGCCTCGTGTACGGGTACCGGTTGTTCCGGTCGTCGGTGTCGCTGCTCAACGGCGAAGCCGGCACGCTCGAAATGCAGCTGCGCACGATCGAGCGCGATAGCGCGACCATCGTCATCAGCTTCGCGCCCTATTCGGTCGAAGCGGCGCGCGTGGCCGAGGCAGCGCTGGAAAAAGGCAGCAAGCTGATCGCGATCACCGACAGCGCGGTTTCACCGATCGCGCTGAACGCCGACACGGTGCTGATCTTTTCGCACGAGAGCCCCTCGTTCTTTCCGTCGCTGGTGGCGGCCACCGCGATCGCTGAATCGCTGGTCGCGCATCTGCTCGCACTCGAAGGCGCGGGCGCCGTCGAACAACTGGCCGTTGCCGAGCAGTCCTTGCATGCGAAGGGCGCCTACGTGCCTTGAACATTCCCGTTTGGTCCCCGGTTTAGCCGGGTGGCGGTCCGGCGCGCAGCGGGATCTCTCCACCCGAATCATTGTCGTACCGTTTGACAACAAATGTTGTTTGACAGTATAAATACGGATCGATTGTTGAAAAGGTGCAAGCCGTGGCGGCGAAGCAGGAGTCGAGTCTTTTTCAGGTGAGCGGCGAGCCGTATGAAATCGGCTATCGGCTGGGTGAAATCGCACGACCGGTATTCGCCGAATACATGGGGCAAAGCCGTGCGTGGCGCGCGTTGCGGCAGTGGCGCGGCGAGCCGTTCGTGCAGGCGCTGCGCAACGCGGCCCGGAAGCATTTTCCGGCGCTGCTGACCGAGCTGGACGGCATGGCGGCAGGTCTGGGCTGGTCCGCGCAAGACGTGTTTCTGTGGAACTGCCGCGGCGAACTGATCCATCACGCGCCGGACGGCTGTACCACGCTGGCGGCCGTCGAAGGCGAGCGGCGCTTCATCGCGCACAACGAGGACGGCGACCCTTTTCTGCGCGATTGCTGCGCGCTGGTCGAGGTTCAACCTGCCGGCAAGCCCGGTTTCGTCAGCTTCTATTACCCCGGATCGCTGCCGGGGCACACGTTCGCCGCGAGCCGCGCCGGTATCGTTCAGGCGATCAATAACCTGCGGATCCGCGTGCCCAGCGCCGGCGTGCCTCGAATGCTTCTCGCTCGAGCCGTGCTCGACGCCGGCTCGCTCGACGATGCGCTGCACATACTGCGCACCGCGCCGGCGGCGAGCGGCTTTCATCACACGCTCGGCTGCGCGGGCGACGCGAGGCTCTTCAGTGTCGAAGCCAGCGCGCGGCGCTGTTCCGTGCAAAGCGTCTCCACGCTCGCGGGCCACGCGAATCATCTGATCCATCCGGGCTGCCAAGCCGAGACGCAAATCGTCACCGATTCGTCACGCGACCGGCAACGGCGTGTCGACGCATTGCTGCCCGCGCAGGCGAGCCCGTTGAAACCCGCTGCGTTGCTCGACGTGTTGCAGGATCGCGCGCCATCGGGCTTGCCGATCTACCGCGACGACCCGCTCGACCCCGACGACGAGAACACCCTCGCCAGCGCGCTCTTCGAGATCGGCGGCACGGGTGTGTCGATGAAGGTTTTCCGGCGCGGGCAATGCGATTTCGACACCTTCATTGCCCGCTCAGCGAGCGAGCCGACCGGCGCCTGAGCACGTTGGCGCAACCATCAGGAATTGAGACCATGTCCACTGTCTTTCATCGTTCGCCGAAGCAATCGCTGCCCGTGGCCGTCGCGGGCGACGGCATCGAGATCATCGACTCCACCGGCAAGCGCTATATCGACGCGTCCGGCGGCGCGGCCGTCTCGTGTCTGGGCCACAGCAACCAGCGGGTGATCGACGCGATCAAGCGCCAGGCGCAACAGTTGCCCTATGCGCACACGTCGTTCTTCACGACGGAGCCCGCCGAGGAACTCGCCGAGCATCTGGTGGCGCGCGCGCCGGCCGGGCTCGAACACGTGTATCTCGTGTCGGGTGGGTCGGAGGCGATCGAGGCTGCGCTGAAACTGGCGCGCCAATACTTCGTCGAGACGGGCGAGACGCAGCGCCGCCACTTCATCGCGCGTCGTCAGAGCTATCACGGCAACACGTTGGGGGCGCTGGCGATCGGCGGCAATGCATGGCGCCGCGAGCCGTTCCTGCCGATCCTGATCGAAGCGCATCACGTCAGCCCGTGTTACGCGTACCGCGAGCAGCGCGCCGGCGAAACCGACGAAGCGTTCGCGCAACGTCTTGCCGACGAACTCGAGCAGAAGATCCTCGAACTCGGTGCCGACACGGTGGCCGCGTTCGTCGCGGAAACGGTGGTGGGCGCGACGGCGGGCGCGGTGCCGCCGGTGCGCGAGTACTTCCGCAAGATTCGCGCGGTGTGCGATCGCTACGGAGTGCTGCTGATTCTCGACGAGATCATGTCCGGCATGGGCCGCACCGGTTTCCTGTACGCGTGCGAAGAGGACGGCGTGGCGCCGGACCTGCTGACCATCGCGAAGGGGCTCGGCGCGGGTTATCAGCCGATCGGCGCGACGCTGGTGAGCGACCGGATCTACCAGGCGATCGTCGGCGGCTCGGGCTTTTTTCAGCACGGTCATTCGTATATCGGGCACGCCACCGCGTGCGCGGCCGCACTCGAGGTGCAGCGCGTGATCGCGGATGACAGGCTGCTGCCGAACGTGCTGGCGCGCGGCGAGCAGTTGCGCGGGCGGCTGCACGAGCTGTATGCGCAGCATCCGCATATCGGCGACGTGCGCGGGCGGGGACTGTTCGTCGGCGTCGAACTGGTCAAGGACCGCGAGAGCAAAACGCCGTTCGACGCGACGCTGAAACTGCACGCGGCGATCCGGCGTGAAGCGTTCGCGCGCGGCTTGATGGTGTATCCGATGGGCGGCACGGTCGATGGCAAGACCGGCGATCATGTGCTGCTCGCGCCGCCGTTCATCTGCACCGAGCGCGATATCGACGAGATTGTCAGCCGGCTCGCCGACGCGATCGACGGCGCGCTGAACACCCTCTGAGCCATCCGACCCAACCGCAACCTGCGAACGATGATGACCGAGCGTTTGCCTCACTTCGACCCATCCGACGCCACGCCCGAACAGAAGGCCGTGCTGGACGAAATTCTGTCCGGCCCGCGCGGCAATCTGAACGGGCCGTTTCTCGGCTGGATTCACAGCCCGGAACTGGCGCAGCAGGCGCAGCGCCTGGGCGCGTTCTGCCGCTATCGGACCGGCTTGCCGCTGCGTCTATCGGAGCTGGCGATTCTGGTGACCGCGGCGCGCTGGCAGGCGCAGGCCGAGTGGTACATCCACTATCCGATCGCACTCGAGGCGGGCGTGGCCGAAGCGGACGCCGAGGCGATCCGGCAGGGACGGCGCCCGGCCTTCGCGGAGGCCGACGACGCGCTGATCCATGACTTCGCGAGCGAGTTGTACGACACGAGGCGCGTGTCGGACGCGCTGTACGCGAAGGCGGTCGAGCGGTTCGGGCATCAAGTGGTGATCAACCTGGTGGGCCTGCTCGGCTACTACGCGCTGGTGGCAATGACGCTGAACGTGTTCGGGATGCGGGCGGTGGGGCAGGAGAGCTTGCCGTTTGCTGAATAGCGGGTCGCGTGGCCGAGGCATTGGCTCGGCTGGCGCTTTTTTGGAGAACAACCCGCTTTGGCTTGCGCGCGGCGCAACCCGCAAACATGCGGGCGAGCAAGACGCAGCGCGCACGGTGCATGGCGCAGCGCAAATGAAAAACGCCCCGGTTGCGAATTGCAACCGGGGCGTTTCTACCTGCTACTGCCACATCACGCGCCTTCACTAACTACTCCGCCCACCGCGGGGCCTGGCAGCTTACTGGCCGCGATAGGTCGAAAACAGACGCTGCTGCACCGAGGACGACGCGCCGGCCGCCGACGAACCCGCGTTCACGCCACCCACGTCCTTCGAACCCTGCGTCGACGCAACCACCGCGTCAGCTTGCGGCACGGTCTTCGGATAGTCGGTGTCGTTCTGATACAGGAGGCCCGCCTTTTGCGCGGCCACGAGTTCAGCGCGTACTTCGGCACGCGTCACCGGACCGTTGTTCGCCTGCTGGGCGAACGACATTGCCGGAACAATGAGAGCGGATGCGACGACAACGGCGGAAAGAAGCGATTTCATGACGACCTCCAATATTCGATTGTTGAGAGATCGGGTGGAATCCATGTCCCGATCCGTTGAAAAGAGTCTATTGTTTGTGAGGTCGGCAAAAAAGCGGCTTTGCAAGGAAAGATTGTTACTGTTTTTGATGTAATGTTCGACGATGTCTTTCGTGGCATGGGGTTGCGGGATCGTCACGACGCAGGCACCCGGAAGCGCCTATGATGAAGTTCGGTCCACGCCCGCGCCTGCGGCGCCGCGCGACACGCCCGAAAGAAGCCACTCGGGGACTGGCGACCGATGCCTGAACCGCGAACATCCGGGCGAGACCGTCGCGGCGGACATCATCTTCGGTCGTCAAGCACGCGCAGCAGGGCACAACAGGAGAGAGCGATGAAGCGCAAGGCATCAGCAGTCTGGCAAGGCGGCCTGCAAGACGGCAAGGGCTCGATTTCCACCGACAGCGGCGTCCTCAAGGAGACCCAATACTCGTTTGCGACACGCTTCGCGGACGGCATCGGCACGAATCCGGAAGAGCTGATTGCGGCTGCGCACGCGGGTTGTTTCTCGATGGCGTTGTCGGCGGAACTGGGCAAGGCCGGCATCACGCCCGAACGCATCGGCACGACCGCCACCGTGACACTCGACAAGGACGGCGGCGGCTTTACGATCACCGCGGTGCATCTGGATGTGGCGGTGAAAATCCCCGGCGGCGACAAGGCCGCGTTCGACAAGGCCACCGCGGACGCGAAGGCAGGCTGTCCCGTGTCCAAGGTCCTGAACGCAACGATTACGATGGACGCGAAACTCGAAACCTGAGTTCGCGCGCTTTTTCAGCCAGACGTCACGCGATAAGGCCGGCGGTGGAGCAAGCTCCTGCCGCCGGCTTTTTCTATGTCGATCGGCAGGCTGCGCAACCCCTTGGCCGTTCCCTACGAAAACCCGGCCTTGATTTGTTGAACGGTTAGTCATAATATCAAGCCCATGAAGCAATCTGGTCCTTTCAAGCAATCCGCGAAAAAAGCCGGCGAAGTGTGTCCACGAGGCAGGCCGCGCGAGTTCGACACGGACACCGTGTTGAAAAGCGCGAGCCAGGTGTTCTGGCACCACGGCTACCACGCCACGTCGATCGACGACCTGTGCAAAGCCACGGGACTGTTGCGCGGGAGTCTGTACGGCGTGTTCGGCGATAAGCACGGCATCATGCTCGCCGCGCTGGAGCATTACGCGGAAGGCTCGGTCGCGCGGCTCGCCGAGCGGCTGAGCGCGCCGGTACCGCCGGAAGAGGCGCTGCGCAACGCTTTGCTGCATTACGCGCGGGCCGCCTGCGCGCTGACCGGCGAGCGCAGTTGCTTCATCACCAACACCACGCTCGAAATGCAGCCGGGCGACGAGGAACTGCGCGCCCGGGTTGCGGCTATCCAGCGCCGTATGGCGACGCTGCTGGCGGCGTCGGTGATTCGAGGCCAGGCGAGCGGCGCATTCAATTCGACGCTCGACGAAAAAGCCGTCGGCGATTTCCTGCTGTGCGTGATGCAGGGGCTGCGCGTGTTAGGGCGGGTCGCTCACAAGGAAGACGCGCTCATCGAGATAGTGGACGTCGCGATGCGCGCGCTCGTCTAAATTTTTTTGCCTAGTTTTTGAACGGTCAGTCATGAATAGCGAAGCGATCAAGTCCGCTCCTGCGGCATCTGTTGGTCCAGCGCGTGCGCTCGTGGGCGCCGTGGCCTGTCCGGGGACGGTGGCCGCCGGCATGGCTGCGGCCGTGTCAGCGGAAAAGGCCGCGGAAAAATCGGCGGAAAAAGCCGCGCCGCACTTCGAACGCCAGGGTCTCGCGCTCGCGGTGCTGTTCGTCGGCGCTTTCCTCGCGCCGCTCGACTATTTCATCGTCAATCTCGCGCTGCCGTCGATCCACACCGGCCTCGCCGCCACCGACGCGCAATTGCAGCTCGTAGTCTCCGCCTACGCGTCCGCGTACGCGGTGCTGCTGATCACGGGCGGCCGTCTCGGCGATCTGTTCGGCCGGCGCCGAATGTTCATGACCGGAATGGCCGCGTTCGTCGCCGCCTCGGCGCTATGCGGCCTGGCGACCAGCGGCCACATGCTGGTGATCGCGCGGATCGTGCAGGGCATCGCCGCCGCGGTGATGGCGCCGCAAGTGCTCGCGACCATCCGCGCGGTCGTGCCGCTGCATCAGCAGACCCGGGTGATGAGCCTGTACGGCTTCGTGTTCGGGCTGTCGTCGATTGTCGGTCAACTGGGCGGCGGCGCGCTGATCACGTACCACCCGTTCGGACTGGACTGGCGCATCATCTTCCTGATCAATATTCCGATCGGCATTGCGGCGTTTGTCGGTACGTGGAAGTTCGTGCCGGAGAATCTGCCTGCCACACGAACCGGCGTCGACCTGAAGGGCGTCGCGCTGCTGTCCGTGGTGCTGCTGCTGGTGATATACCCGATGACGCACGGCCGCGAAGCCGGCTGGCCGGCATGGACTTTCGTGATGTTCGCGCTCGCGGTCCCCGCGTTCGCGCTGTTCGTGGCGACCGAGCGGCGTGTCGAGCGCCGCGGCGGTCATCCGCTGGTGGACCTGCAACTGTTCCGCAACCGCGCGTTCGCGCTGGGGCTGGTGCTCGCGTTCCTGTTTTACTGCAATAGCGCGTTCTTCCTGACCTACGGGATCTTCCTGCAAACCGGCCTGCACTGGACGCCGCTCGCGTCAGGCATGGCGATCATGCCGTTTGCGATCGGCTTCGTGATCGGGCCGCTGACGTCTCCCGCGGTGATCAAGCGTATCGGTGGCCATGTGCTCACGCTCGGTTTCTCGATGATGACGCTCGGCTTCACGATCACCGGCTGGTCCGCGACCCAATCCGCTACGCCGGATCTGCTGTTCTACGCCGGGCTGGTGTGCGCGGGCGTCGGCCACGGCTTGCTGCTGCCGTCGATCATGCGCATCGTGTTGCACGAAGTCGCGCCGGAGAAAGCCGGGCTGGCGTCGGGCGTGGTGTCGTCGACACTGCAGATCGGGTCGGCGTTCGGCACGGCGGCGATCAGCGGCGCGTTCTTCGGAGCGATCGGCGGCAGCGCGGCACCCGGGGCGTACGCGCACGGGTTCCAGATCAGCCTCGCGATCAACGCGCTGCTGATGTTCGTGTGCATCGGTTTGAGCGTTTCGCTGGTGCGGCATCAGCAACTGGTGCTGCGCCGTTCCGCGCAGCCGGCTTGAAAATAGGACGGTGGTAATCGTTTTCAACCGTTGGTTTGCGCACATTATCGAGCGCATTAAATAACGGCATAGTAAGCCGGTTATTTACCCGTGGTTTTTTCCTTCATGGGTAACTTTCACGTCGGGACGACTGCGATAAACCCCGCGCTGCATTTGAGCCACGTTTAGATGTGAAGAATGTGCGGAGATTTTGTACTGAGTAGTGAGGCGTGCCCGGAGTGATTGGCGCCATAGTGCAGTGCGGCATGGCGGGCGGGTGGCAGCGGGCTTTCAGGGATTTTCCTGGTTTCAAACAACGCGGGCCGACATTGAAAGCCATTCCAGCGTCGATGAAAACGGTATCAATAAAAAACGCTTGCCGCATTTAAATTCGGTTGTTAATCTTTGCGAACTTTAGAGTCCTCCCTCGCAGGTCGAATGTCGAAAACCCGGCGCGCTGACTTAAATAACGCTCAAAGGTTCCGTAGGGGAATAATATGCTGACCGCTACCGTTGACGCATTCCACACACCGGCAGCCACCCACTTCAATGTCGGCGACGTCGTGACGTTGAAAGCCGGAGGCCCGCGCATGACCGTCACCTATGCAGGTCCGGTCGCCCTCAATCCGGGCCACTGGCTGATCTGCGAGTGGTTCGACGAACACGGCGAACTGCGCCGCGAGATGTTCGCTCCCGCCAGTGTGCGAGCCGAGCCGCGCTCGATTCCGGCTGGCTCCGTGCAATCGCAACGGGTTGGCCGTGCCGCTTGAATGGATTGAATGAGCCGAAAGGCGGTCGATAGATCCGGCCGCGTTTCGGGTGAACCGCTGCGGCCAACTCCAGCCCAGCCGGCCCCACCAAGCGGGCCGAGCGCTCTCCGACTGGCCACCTCCCGGCCCGAGCGCACCAGCAGAATCAATCTTCCTGACGGTTCCGCGCCGACCCGCGTTTCTGCACGCGCAGCATGAGCGCGGACGAAAACGCTCGCATTCGCACGATCTTGCGCGTCTGCACCACCTCGCCAGCGACGTTCTTCGGCGGGTTCGGCTGCAACGACCAGTAGAGCGCGAGCAGCCAGCCAAACCCGGTCCAGCCGACGCACGCATTGAAGAGCGCCAGCGTCAGCAGGTCGTGACGCTTGCGGCGGTCCGCGAGAAGGGCGGGCAGAAAATACAGCGCCAGCGCGGCCACCGCGCCGACTACCTGGATCACGTTGCCATGCATGAGAGGGCTCCTGAGACGCGCTCCATGGCGCGATTGTCGCGCGAATGGCCGATCCGCGCTCCGGCGCCTGCGGCGCGCCTGCGTGCGCCAAGGGGTTCAGCCGATCCCGCATCCGGACTATCATGGCCATTTCGACCGAACCGAACCGCCAGGACCGCCATCATGATTTCCGACGATACGACCCAGCAGACGCAACGCCTGAACCCCGAAACGCTGCGCGAATTCGTGGACCGCAAGTGGAACGACGAGATCGTGCCCGCGTTGACGGATTACATCGCGGTGCCGGCCAAGAGTCCGGCGTTCGATCCCGACTGGGTCAAGCACGGCTATCTGGAGCGCGTGATCACCGACGCCGCGCAATGGGCCGAACAGCAGCCCGTGCGCGGCCTGAAACTCGAAGTGATCCGACTGCCCGGCCGCACGCCGGTGATCTTCTTCGAAACGGCCGCGACCCGTTCGGGCAGCGAGGAAACCATCGTGCTGTACGGCCACCTCGACAAGCAGCCCGAATTCGACGGCTGGCGCGCCGACCTCGGCCCGTGGACGCCGAAGCTCGAGGACGGCAAGCTCTATGGCCGCGGCGGCGCCGACGACGGCTACGCGATCTACGCGAGCCTGACGGCGCTCGCCGCGCTGGACGCGCAAGGCGTCGAGCGTCCGCGTTGTGTCGGCCTGATCGAAACCTGCGAGGAGTCCGGCAGCTACGATCTGCTGCCCTACGTCGACGCGCTGCGCGAACGGCTCGGCAAGGTGGGTCTCGTCGTGTGCCTCGATTCGGGCGCGGGCAATTACGATCAACTGTGGTTCACCACATCGCTGCGCGGACTCGTCGCCGGCGACCTCGAAGTGCAGGTGCTCGACGAAGGCATCCACTCGGGTGGCTACGGCGGGATCGCGCCGTCGAGCTTCCGCATCATGCGGCAGTTGTTCGACCGGCTGGAGGACGCCGCCAACGGCACGCTGCTGCCGAGGGGTTTCCATTGCCCGGTGCCGTCCGACCGTCTGCGCGAAGCGGAAGCGACCGCGCAGATTCTCGGCGACGACGTCTGGAAGAAACTGCCGTGGGCGTGCGGCCAGGACGGCCGTCAGGTGCTGCCCACCACCACCGACCCTCAGCAAGCCTTGCTCAATTCGACGTGGCGTCCGTCGCTGTCGGTGACCGGCGCGGCTGGGCTGCCCGCGCTCGCCGATGCCGGCAACGTGCTGCGCCCGCGCACCGCGTTCAAACTGTCGCTGCGTCTGCCGCCGCTGATCGAAGCGGAAAAGGCCGTGGCCGAACTGAAGGCGCTGCTCGAATTCGATCCGCCGTACAACGCGAAGGTGACATTCAAGCCCGACGCGGGCGCAGCGAGCGGCTGGAACGCGCCCGACCTCGCGCCCTGGCTCGCCACCGCGCTCAACGGCGCGTCGCGTCGCCACTACGGCGCCGATGTCGCGTACATGGGCCAGGGCGGCACGATCCCTTTGATGAACGTGCTGAAGGCGGGCTTCCCGAAATCGCAGTTCATGGTGTGCGGGGTGCTCGGGCCGAAGTCGAATGCGCACGGACCGAACGAGTTCCTGCATGTGCCGTACGGCAAGAAGCTCACGGCCGCGGTCGCCGAAGTGATCGCCGCCGCGCCTTGACCGCCTTGAGCGCCTTGAGTGTTGTGGCCCGAGCGTCCTGCTTCGCTCGGGCTTTGACTGATGCGCTGTTCAAACCCGTCACTGACACCGACCATTGAATGACCCATAACGCGACTGCTCAACCCGCCACCCTCCGGATTCCGGCCGATCAACTGCATGCCTACGTGAAGGCGATCTGGGAGCAGGCGGGCAGCACGCCGCGCGAAGCGGAACTGGTCGCGGATCATCTGGTGGCGGCGAATCTGACCGGACACGACTCGCATGGCGTGGGGATGATCCCGCGCTATGTCGCGTCACTGGCCGATGCGCAACTGCAACTGAATCTGCATGCCGAAATCGTCAAGGACGCCGGCGCCGTGTTGACGGTCGAAGGCGGCAAGGGCTTCGGCCAGGTGGTCGCGTTCGAGGCGATGGAGCACGGCATCGAGCGCGCCAAACGGCTCGGCATCTGCGCGGTCGGCTTGCGCGGCGCGCATCACATCGGGCGCATCGGCCACTGGGCCGAACAGTGTGCGCGGGCTGGACTGGTGTCGTTTCACTTCGTCAACGTCGCGGGCGATCCGCTCGTCGCGCCGTTCGGCGGCGCGGACCGGCGCATCGGCACGAATCCGTTTTGCGCGGCGTATCCGCGGCCCGGCAAGCCGCCGCTCGTGCTCGACTTCGCGACCAGCACGGTGGCCTACGGCAAGATCCGCGTGGCGTACAACCAGGGCAAGCATGCGCCGCCCGGTGCGTTGATCGATCATCAAGGCTTTCCCACGCTCGAACCGAAGGTCATGCACGAAGCGCCGTTCGGCTCGCTGACGCCGTTCGGCGGCCACAAGGGTTTTGGGCTTGCGGCGATGTGCGAGATTTTCGGCGGGGCGCTGTCAGGCGGCTTCACGACGCACGCGGATACGCTCTGCACGACCCATGCGATCATCAACTGCATGCTGTCGGTGATCATCGATCCTGCCGCATTCGACGCCCCCGATGCGCAAGCGGAAGCGGATGCATTCATCGCCTGGGTGAAGGCTTCGCCGCTCGCGGCGGGCACCGAACGCATCTACGAACCGGGCGAACCCGAACGCGTGACACGCGCGCAACGGGAGGCCGCTGGCATCCCGGTGGACCCGGCCACCTGGACGCAGATTCGCGACGCGGCGCTGGCCGTCGGCATGAGCGATGAAGCAGCGGCCCGCTGGAGCGCGCGGTTGCAATAAAGGCGGCGTGGCATGCGCGGACGCGGCGTAGCCGATGCGCATGAGCCGAGCAGGGGCATCGGCCCATCGAGCCGCGGGAAGCTCAGGCGATCAGCCGGAGCCGCTGCCGATCCTGCATCCAGCGTTCGAATTCGGCGACCGGCATGGCGCGGCCATACAGGAAGCCCTGCACGTAGTCCACGCCGAGGCCCTTCATGAACATTTCTTCCGATTCAGTTTCGATGCCTTCGGCGACCACTTTGAAATCGAGTTCCTGGGCGACCGCCACCATCGAGCGCACCAGCGCTTGCGCCTTGGTGTCGGCGTTGATGGAGCGCACGAAGCTGCGGTCGAGCTTGATGACGTCGAGCGGAATGCGGCCCAGTTGCGACAGCGACGAGTAGCCGGTGCCGAAGTCGTCCAGATGAACCTGCGCGCCGAGCTCACGAAACTGCGTGATGAGTTCGATCGCGGCCGCTTCGTCCTCGATCAGACAGCTCTCGGTGAGTTCGAGGTCGAGCAGGCAGGGGTCGAGTTGGGCGTGCTGCAGCGCCTCGGTGAAATGCCGGACCACGGCGGGGTCGGCCAGTTGCCGCGCCGACACGTTGATCGCGACGCGCAGGTTATAGCCGTCCGCCTTCCATCTGGCAGCCTGCTTCGCGGCGGACTCCATGACCCAACGGCCCAGCACGCCGATCAGCCCGGATTCTTCCGCATAACGGATGAAGTCCGCCGGCATGATCTGTCCGCGTTCCGGCGAATTCCAGCGCACCAGTGCCTCGGCGCCCTGCACCGTGCCGCTCGCGAGCGACAGCTTGGGCTGGTAATGCAGCGTGAGGTGGCCCTCTTCGAGACCGCGCCGCAGATTCGTGTCGAGCCACATGTATTCGGCGACGCGGCGGTTCATGTCCGGCGAGAACACGCGATGTGTGCGCTTGCCGGCGTCTTTGGCGACGTACATGGCCGTATCGGCCGAACGGATCAGCGATTCGAGGCTGTCGCCGTGCTGCGGATAGCGCGCGATGCCGATCGAGCAGCCCGTGTAGACCTCGACGAGCCCGACGGCGAACGGCGCGCGCATGCGTTCCAGAATGCGCTGCGCGGTGGCTTCGAGTTCGTGCGAGGTGCCTCGCGCCGCGAGCACGATGAACTCGTCGCCGCCGAGCCGCGCGAGCGCGTCGCCCTCGTTCAGGCAGCCGCCGATGGCCGCCGACACGTCGCGGATCAGGTCGTCGCCGAACACGTGGCCGTAGTGGTCGTTGACCTTCTTGAAGTTGTCGAGATCCAGGAACAGCACGCCGACTTCTTCGTGCGGACCGGCGTGTTCGATTGCCGCGCGGATCTTGTCCTGGATCGCGTTGCGGTTGGACAGGCCGGTCAGCTCGTCGGTGTTGGCGAGTTCGGTGAGCCGTTCCTGCGCGAGTCTTTGCTCGGTGATGTCCGTGCCCGAGCAGATCAGGAGTCGTTCGTCGGCCCCTCTGCCGCTGTGGACGAATTTATTGCGGAACAGAAACAGCCGTTCGCCATGCACCGTTTTGATGCGCCGTTTCACGTCGTACGGCACGCCGCGCTCGAAGACGTCGGCGAAGTTCGCGCTGGCGGCCGCATCGTCCTGGGACGGCATCAACAGCGCCCACGCGTTGCTGCCGATGATGTTTGCTTCCTTGATGCCGCTGAGTTCTTCGGCGAGCCGGTTGAAGCGTTGTATCCGGCCATGCCTATCGACGATGACCACGACCGAATTGACTTCGGAGACGACCTGCTCGGCAAACGAGAGGCCCTGCGCCAGATCGCGCACGACCGACTCCGTGTCGTCGTAAGCCGACGCGGTGCCGGCCCAAGTGTCGCTATTGAGTTTCTTACCGACGAGATGCAGGCGCAACGGTGCGCCTGCGAGGTGCACGTCGACGACGATGTGCGAAGTCACGCCAGTGAGGCAGCGGATTTGCGATGTTTGTTGGGGATTCAGTGCAATCGCGACATTGGCAGGCACTTCGCCGGTCACGGGCGTGAGTTCGAGTGCGTTGCTGTCGGCCGACAGACGCCAGCAAGGGCTGCTTGTGCCGAACCGCGCATAAAGCAACCGGTCGTGTTGGTCGTCGTTCATGAAATCCCCGGGCGGTGTGTGCCGGTAGTCCCCGTCAAAGCGCGAGGCGGCATACAGTCTTCATACTTAAGACTGCCCCCATTGTAGCGAAGCGGTGGAATTCGGGCTTATAAACATTAACGGTCAATCGTTCGAGAGCTTGAGGGTTTTTTTCGGGCGGGTGGGGCCGCTATCCGTATGGTGTCGCGGGCTTCATGCGTTGCGCGAGTTCGACGAGCCATCGGGGTGCAACGGTTCGCTCACCTGCTCGCGCATGCGCGAAAAATTCCTAGAACCGTCGCGCCAGCAATGCGCGCGCCCGATCCCTCTCGGCCGGATGGGCCTCCACCGACGCGTCGAACCAGAATCTCCCGGCGACGAGCGTGGCCACCACCACGCCATCGCGGAACAGCAGCCGGTTTCCCGCGACAGCCGGCACCCGCTCGCCGACGAGCAGCGTTCCAGCGAGATTCAACGGATCGGTCCCGGCGACGCACACGAATGCACCGTCGTTCGCATGCCGCCGAACTTCGCGCAGCACGGGAATCGCCTCGGGCAACGCAAACTGCTCGCCGGCCAGACCGTGCACGAAGCGCCCGCCGCGAATCACGCCGCGCGCTTCGAGCCGTTGAAACACGCGCAGCAGATCGCGCCAGGGCGGCAGCCACTCGGCCTCGCGTTCGAGCAAGCGCCAGAACACCACGCCATAGCGGCGCAGCAAGGTCATCGCGACATGCTCCAGCACTTCGGGCGGCAACTGCCGGCGGCGCTGCGGCTCACGCTGCGGCGCCGGTTCCGTTGCAACGGCGCGCCGGCTCACGAGCGCCCAGCGGCCCGCGTCGTCCATCCCGCCGATCAGCGCGCTCGAACGCGCGCGCCGGTTGCTCGAAAACGCATTGCGCTTCGCGACCGGCTTCAGCAACGCGCGCAAGCCCGCGAAGCTGTCGGAGTTCGCGAGGCCGGCGGCGACCAGTTCGCCCAGCGCATTTTCCAGTTCCATCCGTAGCACGCGGACGTCGGCGAGCAATTCGTCGAAGAACATCGCGCCGTGTTGCGACAGCGTGTCGTACACGCTCTGCGCGAGCGCCGATAATTCCGGCGGCCTGGAGGTGTCGAGCAACGCCCGCCAGATGCGCACGTGGACGCGTGGCAGCAGCACGATCGGCGTGCTGCGGATCGGGCCCGCCGCGCCGCGCGCGCGCTCGGTGAGCCGGGTCCAGACGATCTTGCCGGCGCGGCATAGTTCGTCGAGCGAACTATTCATGTAGGTCTTCACGCGCGCGGGCAGGATGTCCTCTTCCCACGCGCCGGCGGCGGCCTGGTAGCCTTCGAGCTGGTCGAGCACGGCGGCCAGTGCGTCGCGGCCTTCGCTGCGCGTGTCCGGGCTCAGATGCTGCCATTCGAACAGAAAGCGCATGAAGTCATGCCGTTCCACGGGTTCGATCTCGCGTCGCAAGCGTTTTACCGTGTAGCGGTGAATCCGCGCGAGCAGGTGGCGTTCGCACCATTCTTCTTCGGCGGTTTGCGGCGTGAAGCGGCCGCGCATCAGATAGCCTTCCGCTTCGAGGCGCGTGAGCGCCTGCTCGACCGCGGCGGGCGGCAACCTCAACGGCTGCGCGATCGCGCTGACCGGCAGTGGGCCGAAGCCCGTCAGGCGCGCGCGCAGCACGTCGAGCAGTGCGTCGTCGGCGGTCCAGCGGTCGGTGTAGCCTTTCGGCGCCACAAGTTGCGGTGTGTAGGCGGCCCGCGGCGCGTCGGGGTAGAGCGCCTCGAAGCAGGTGACGCGCTCGGCGGGCAACCAGACGGCGGCATCGTCGGCGATTTGCAGACGGGTCGCGCGGCCGGAGTCGGCCAGCGACGCGAGCCACGCGGGCCAGCCTTCATGACCGCGCGCTTCAGCTTGCGTGATGCACGCGAGGCCGGTCAGCGCCTCATGCATCTCGTCGGCGTTGCGCGCCTCCGGCCACGCCTCGCCGCGCACGCTGTCGATCGCGTCGGCGTCGAGCGCGCCGAGGTCGTCGGCGCTGGCCGGATCGGTCCAGCGGCGGTTCAGCACGGCTTGCGTGCGACGCTCCTCGATCGGCGCGTCGTCGAGGTAAGCGTATGGCTTCGCGTTGAGGATTTCGGCGGCTAGCGGCGAGGGCGCCGGCAGATCGCGCGCCACCAGTCGCACCTCGCCCTGTTCGATACGGCGCAGCAGCGCGACCCAGCCTTCGCTATCCATGGCGTCGTGCAGACAGTCGTCGACGGTTTGGTCGACTAACGGATGATGCGGCAGCTCGCGTTCGCCGACCACGTTCTCCAGACATGCGGCCTGTTCGGGAAACACGCTCGCGAGCAGGTCTTCGCTGCGCATGCGCTGCAGTTGCGGCGCGGTCTTGCGGCCGCCGGTATAGCGCGGCAAGCCGAGCGCGGTGGTCGCGTTCCAGCGCCAGCGCACACCGAACAGCGGCGCGTCGAGCAAGGCCTGGATCAGCAGATGCTCGGCGCTGTTCGAATGCAGATAGCGCCACACGTCGTCGAGCACGAACGAGTGGCTGCCGGTCAGCGACAGCACGATCGCGTCCTCGGTGGCCGCCGCTTGCAGTTCGAAGTTCAAGTTCCGGCAGAAGCGCTTGCGCAGCGCAAGGCCCCACGCGCGGTTCACGCGGCTGCCGAAGGGCGCGTGGATCACGAGTTGCGTGCCGCCGGATTCGTCGAAGAAGCGCTCCATGACCAGCGTGCTCTGCGTGGGCAGCACGCTGAGCGCCGCGCGGGCGCGGGCGAGATAGTCGACGATCTGACGCGCGGCGGCTTCGTCGAGATCGAGGGTGTCGCAGAGCCAGCCGATCGCGCGTTCGATGCGCCCGGAGATGGGTTCGGCCTCGGACGCGGGTTCGTATTGCGCTACGGTTGCGGCGCGGGTCGATGTTTCCGCCGGCTCGGATGCGCTCACGGTTTGCGCTTTGGCCTCGCTTTTGCCTGTTGATTTCGCGGGGGTGGCCGCGCCAGTCCCCGCTTTAGCGCCGTGCGCTTTCGTGTTTTTCGGCGCTTCTGCCTCAGAATCGCGCCCCTCAAGCACCCGTCCAATCTCCTCGCGCAAACGCGACACCGCGAACGACAGTTCATCACTGCGTCCTGGCGCCTCGCCGAGCCAGAACGGAATGTTCGGCGGCTGCCCCTGCGCGTCCTCGACCCGCACGCGGCCGCTCTCGATACGCAGAATCCGGTACGACGCATTGCCCAGCTGAAACACGTCGCCGGCGAGACTCTCGACCGCGAAGTCCTCGTTGACGGTGCCGATGTTGATCGCCTGGGGTTCGAGCACCACCGCGTAGTCCGCGTTCTCGGGAATCGTGCCGCCCGAGGTCACGGCGACCAGCTTGCCGCCGCGTCGGCCGCGCAACGTGCCGCTCACCACGTCGCGATGCACATACGCGCCGCGCGGACCGTGGCGGCTCGTGTAGCCCTCGGCGAGCATGCGCAGCACCGCGTCGTACTGCTCGCGCGCCAGTTCCGCGTAGGGCGCGGCGCGCCGCATCAGCGCGAACAGCGCGTCCTCGTTCCATTCGGCGCTCGACACTTCGGCGACGACCTGTTGCGCGAGCACGTCGAGCGGCGCGCGTGGAATCCGCAGCGCGTCGAGTTCGCCGCGCCGCACGCAATCGAGCAGCGCCGCGCATTCGATCAGGTCGTCGCGCGAGGCCGGAAACAGCCGGCCTTTGGGCATGCCGCCGACATGGTGGCCCGAGCGCCCGACGCGTTGCAGGAACGGCGCGATCGCACGCGGCGAACCCATCTGGCAGACCAGATCGACGTCGCCGATATCGATGCCGAGTTCCAGCGACGCAGTCGCAATGAGCACGCGCAGTTCGCCGCGCTTGAGCCGTTGCTCGGCGTCGAAGCGATGTTCTTTCGCGAGGCTGCCGTGATGGGCGGCGACGACCTCCTTGCCGAGCCGCTCGGTCAGATGACGCGCAACGCGCTCGGCCATGCGCCGCGTGTTGACGAACACCAGCGTCGTGCGGTGCAGCGCGACCAGTTCGGCGAGACGGTCGTACACGCGTTCCCACACTTCATTGGGCATCACCGCTTCGAGCGGCACGGGCGGGATTTCCAGCGCGAGATCGCGCTCGCGCACGTGGCCCACGTCGACGATCGCGCAGTCGGCGGGAATCCCGCTGTCGATGCTCGCACCGCCCACCAGAAAACGCGCCACCGCGCTCACCGGCTTTTGCGTGGCGGACAGGCCGATGCGCGGCAGGCGCCGCTCGCATAGCGCGTCCAGACGTTCGAGGCTGAGCGCGAGATGGCTGCCGCGCTTGCTGCCGGCCAGCGCGTGGATTTCATCGACGATCACGGTGCGCACCGTCGACAGCATGCGCCGGCCCGAGTCCGAACCGAGCAGCACGTACAGGGACTCCGGTGTGGTCACGAGGATATGCGGCGCGCGCTTCCTTAGCGCGTTGCGTTCCTGCTGCGTGGTGTCGCCGGTGCGTACGGCCGTGCGGATATCGAGCGGCGGCAGTCCGCGCGCGTCGAGTTCCGCGGCGATGCCCTGCAGCGGCATCTGCAGATTCAGGCGGATGTCGTTGGACAGCGCCTTGAGCGGCGACACATAGACCACCATGGTTTCGTCGGGTAAGACACCGCCGTTGGCCTGGCCTTGCCGAACCAGATCGTCGAGCGCCGCGAGGAACGCGGTGAGCGTCTTGCCCGAACCGGTCGGTGCGGCGACCAGCGTCGAGCGGCCGCGGCGAATCTGCGGCCACGCGGCGGCTTGCGCTTCGGTCGGGGCGGGGAAGGTCTTGAGGAACCAGCCGGCGACCGCCGGATGGAAGTCGTCCAGCGCGCGGTGCGTCGAAGAAGGCGAAGCGCGGTCCGCGACGCAATCGGCAGCCGCGGAGCCGGGAGCCGCATCCAGTGCGGCGGAAGTCGTGGCCGAAGTCATGCTGACGTAGATGGGGGCGGGGCGTGCCATATCCAGAGGGCGGTCAATAACGGCCCGGTTGCGAAGGACAGCAGCCAGTCTGGCAGGTTTTTGCAGGCGTTGCCGACGGACTTTGATGGCCGCATTTTCTTTTTATACGTTGAACCGATCCATGAAGTCGGGACGGCTGCGCCGCGATTTTTCGTAGGCGGCCAAATCGCGCTCGCGAGCGTTCACTACCGCCGGTCATCACCGCCGCTGGGCGAATCGTAAGCAGGCTGAAACATCGCCGTAAACGATGGTGCGCCGAGGTCCGCGCGCGTCCTGCCGGATCGCGCCAATTGCAGTACTCTCTACCGCTCACCTCTTCACCCACGCAAAGATGGAGCTTCGACGATGCGATACAACCAGCTTGGCCGTACCGGTGTGTTTGTTTCAGAACTATGTTTGGGGACCATGACCTTCGGCGGCGGCGAAGGCATCTGGAAGCAGATCGGCGATCTGCAGCAGGGCGACGCGGAGCGGCTGGTCGGCCGGGCGCTCGACGCGGGCATCAATTTCATCGACACGGCCGACGTCTATGCGGACGGCCTGTCCGAGCAGATTACCGGCCAGGCGTTGAAGAACCTCAAGGTGCCGCGCGACAAGGTCGTTGTGGCGACCAAGGTGTTCGGCCAGACTGGCGAATTTGCGAATGCGCGGGGCGCGTCGCGCTATCACATCATCGACGGGGTGAAGGCGAGTCTGAAGCGCCTGCAACTCGATCACGTCGACCTGTACCAGATCCACGGTTTCGATCCGGCCACGCCGATCGAAGAGACCGTGCGCGCGCTCGATACGCTCGTGCGGCATGGACATGTGCGCTATGTCGGCGTGTCGAACTGGGCCGCCTGGCAGATCGTGAAGGCGCTCGGCATCGCGGAGCGCCTCGGGCTCGCGCGCTTCGAAACGCTGCAGGCGTACTACACGCTCGCCGGCCGCGACCTCGAACGCGAACTCGTGCCGATGCTGCACAGCGAAGGCCTCGGGCTGAT
This sequence comes from Paraburkholderia sediminicola, assembly GCF_046026895.1. Lineage (GTDB taxonomy): Bacteria > Pseudomonadota > Gammaproteobacteria > Burkholderiales > Burkholderiaceae > Paraburkholderia > Paraburkholderia sediminicola_C. The sequence goes on along the minus strand of NZ_JAQQEU010000043.1, from coordinate 11,688 downwards.
GGTGTGGAGTCCGCTCGCGGGCGGCTTGCTGAGCGGCAAGTACGGGCGCGAGCAGCAGGGCGAAGCGGGCAGCCGCCGCACGAGTTTCGATTTTCCGCCGGTCGACCGCGAGCGCGCGTATGACTGTATCGATGCGATGCGGGAGATTGCCGGCGCGAAGCAGGTGTCGGTGGCGCAGATCGCGCTGGCGTGGCTGCTGCATCAACGCGTGGTCAGCACGGTGATCGTCGGCGCGAAGAAAGTCGAACAGCTCGACGACAATATCGCGGCCACCGACGTGACGCTGACCGCTGAAGAACTGGCGAAGCTCGATAAGGTCAGCACGCTGCCTGCCGAGTATCCGGGCTGGATGCTGGAGCGTCAGGGAGAAGGGCGACGTCAGCAGCTTGCGCAGACGCGGCGTGGGACGTAAGTGGGGGGTAGGTGGTTGCAGCGAGGGGTAGGGCGAGGCGCGGGAGGCGACGCGCAATGTGCAACGCACAACGCGCAAACTGCCGCGCCTGCCGCGCGCCGCGTGACGCCAAAGTTTGAGGCGAAACCGCGCCACTCCCAGCCGCAATAGTCTGCGGGCCGACGTGGCGCGGCCTGCCCTCTACCGCTTATTGTGCCGCGGCTGGGGTTGCCTCAGCGGTATAAGCCGCCACCGCATCCATCGTCCGGGCCGAGTACACCATCGTCGCGCCCGCATTCATTGCGACCGCCACGCCAAGCGCTTCGGCGATTTCCTCGCGCGTCGCGCCGTGCTTGAGCGCTTCGGCGGTGTGCACGGTGATACAACCGTCACAACGCAGGCTCACGGCCACCGCGACAGAAATCAGCTCGCGCGTTTTGGCGCCCAGCAGGTCGGCCTTCTGGCCGGCGCTCGACATCGTCTGATAGGCCTTCACGGTATCCGGCGACAGTTTGGCAATTTCGCCGATGCGGCCGAACAGCGCTTTGCGGTAATCGATCCAGTTCAACATGGCAATCCTCCTTGTCTGCTGCGCGTCGGCGGGTGCCGGCGTCGTGGGACAAAGTATTGCGCGGGGTCCCGATATCCTGAATACTCGTTTGGCTCAACTTTTAGCGCGATCGTCTCATGGACACGCTCAGCCGACTGATCGACCTCGCAAGACCGCAAGCCAGCCTCGATCTGCGCTGCCTGTTCTCGGGCGGCTTCGACATCGATCACGCGCGGCTGGAAGCGGGCATTGCGCCGTTTCATCTGGTGCTCGGCGGCGCGTGCCTGATCGAGACCGCCGGCGGCGCACAGGTGCCGCTGCAGGCGGGCGACTTCATGCTGTATCCGCGCGGCGCCGCGCATCGCGTGCGTGACGTGAAACGTTCGGGCAGCGGCGCGCCGGTGACGTCCGGTCACGACGGCATGTTGCCTTTGCGGCGCAACGACGGCAGCGAGCCCACGCCCACCCGATCCCGTACCGACCTCGACCTGCTCTGCGGCCGCTTCGTCTATGCGCCGGGTTCATCCGCGTTGCTGCTCAACGCGTTGCCCGATCCGTTTCATGTGTCGCTGGGCGACGCGCAACCACTGGACGCATTGCAGACGGTGATCGGGCTGATGCGCACGGAAGCGGAGCATCGTCAGCCGGGCGCGCTCGCGATCGTCACGGCATTGAGCCACGCCCTGTTCGCGATGGCGCTGCGCGTGCACGGCGAGCACAACCCGGCCACTTCCGGCGTGCTCGGCCTGCTCGCCGACGCGCGCCTCGGCGCTTCGGTGCAAGGCATGCTGAACGCGCCCGAGCGCGCGTGGACGATCGCCGAACTCGGCGATCTCGCCGCGATGTCCCGCGCGACCTACGCGCGCCATTTCAACGAACGCGCGGGCATGACCGTGATGGACTTCCTCACGCGGATTCGCATGACGATCGCCTGCGATCTGCTGCGGCGCACGCAGCGCAGCGTCGCGGAGATCGGCGAAACGGTGGGCTATCAGTCCGAGGCCGCGTTCGGCAAGGCATTCGCGCAGAGCGTCGGCGTGACGCCGGGGCGTTACCGGCGTCAGCCGCAGGAGGACGCCGCCGCGCAAAGCTAGCGCGGTTGGCTGGATCGACCGGGTTTGCCGAACCAGCGCTGCTCGATCCGCGCCATCAGCCAGGCCACCAGCAGCGCGCAGATCGTGCCGATCGTCACTTCGCCCAGACGCAGCAAGGCTTTGTCCCACGCGGGGCCGACGCCCGGCGCCAGCAGCATGATGGTCGCGGTGATGCCGCCCAGGCGCGCCGCGCTACCCACGTTCACGATCCAGCTGATCACGATCGCCACCGCCACGGTGGCCGCATAGGCGGCCAAGTGGCCTGGGCCGAGCAACGCCCCGGCGAGTCCGCAGACGCCGCCGACCATCGCGCCGATGAACTGATCGCGCGACAGGTTGCGAGTGTCGATATAGCTGTGCTGGCTCACCGCGATCGCGGTGATCGCGGCCCAGAAGGCCTGCTCGGTATGCAGCGCGCGGCCGATCGCAATCGCGAGACTCGCGCCGGCGACCGCCTGCACGGCCATGAAACCGCCTTCGATCAGCCGCTCGCCGAGCGGCAGCGCCTTCAGAAAGGCAAACAGCGAATTGGCCGCGCTTGCCCTGGCTGTTCGTCGTGAATCGTCGGGTGAGGTCATCGAAGGGAAGGCGCGTTGGCGCGGCACGAAGGTTTCGTATTCTAGCGACTCCAGTTTTCGACCGGACACACCAGACGAGACGGAGCGAGGCGGCAGCGGCTATTTTTCACCGCCGCGCAGCCGGTGATACCAGTTCATCAACGGTGTCGCCGACACGCCATGAATCACCACCGACGCGGCGACCACGGCGAGCACGAGCGGCATCAGCGGCAGCACGTCGGCGGCCGTGCCGTGTTCGAGCGCGAACGCGAGATAGTAGAACGAGCCGATGCCGCGTATGCCGAACCAGCTCATCAGGCGACGCTGCGTCGGCGTCGCGCTCGATCCCAGCAGCGAGAGCTCCACCGACACCGGCCGCACGATCACGAACAGCGCGGCGCTCAACGCGACCGTCTGCCACGTGAAGAGCGGCGCTTGCAACGTGGCGAGCACATTGCCGACCATCGCCATCACCGCCACCTCGGCGATGCGTTCGAGTTCGATCGTAAAGCCCATCACCGACTCGGTGATATACGCGTGCGCCTTGCTCGGATTGGCCGCGGTGGCTTCGACGTCTTCCGAATCGACCGTGCCGATCGCCTCGCGCGGCGACTGCCCGCCACTCGCCCGATGCTCGACGCGGCGCATCGCGACGCCCGCCGCGAACACCGCGAGAAAGCCATAGGTCTGCGCGAGTTGCGCGGCCCCGAACGACAGTTCGATCAGTCCGAGCGCGAAGAAGCCCTCGAGGCCGAGCGCCTGCGCATGACGGGTGCGCAGCCAGGCCAGCGCGTGCGTCGTCGCCCAGCCGAGCATCCCGCCGATCGCCAGCGCGCCCACCACGCCCCACACGACGCTGCCCGCGAGCTTCAGATTCAGCAATTCGGCGCCCTGACCGGAGGGCGCCGCGCAGAGCGCGAGGCCGAGCATCGCGAAGGGCAGTGCGATGCCGTCGTTGAGACCGCCTTCGCCGGATAGCGCGAAGCGCAGCAGGTCGTGATCGCCGGGCGTGTGCACCTGCACGTCGTGGGCCAGCACCGGATCGGTCGGCGCGAGGATCGCGGCGAGCAGCAAGGCCGGTCCCCAGGCAAGCTGGAGAACGTACACGCCGAATAGTGTCAGCAGCGGAATGGTCGCCAGCATGGCAAGGACGCCGAGGCGCAGCGGCACGGTCCAGAGCTTTTCCAGTACGCCTAAGCGTAGACGCAGGCCGATGGCGAACAGCGAGACGAGCAGCGCGACTTCGGTGATGATGCGCAGCAGCCGGGCGTCCGCTGTCATATCGAGGCGCAATAGCGCGATGCCGGGCAGCCCGAGCGCATAGCCGATCGCGAGGTAAAACATCGCGGCGCTGACGGGTAGGCGCCGCAGCGTCGTCGCCGCGATCCCCATGAATACCAGGACCCCGCCGACTATGAGAAACCACAATGTTTCGCGCATGAATTCCCGCTGGAGGCCGGCATTGTTCGATCATGCCAGATGCCGGCTGGTTGAAAGAGGCCGGCGGCTAAGCGCGTTGCGTCGTGGCCCGCTCGGGAGGCCCGCTCAAGGCGCCCGTCCGAATGCTTCGCGCAGCTTGCGCTTGGCCTGCTGCAAGGTGGCGCGGCGTTCCTTCGGCAGATTGCGGCCCGCGCGATTGATGTAGAAGTTGAGCATCGACATCGCCGATTGATACGGCGTGCTCTTGCGGCGGCGGCTTTTCGTCGAGGAGTGCTTGAGCGACTGCGCGATCGACTCGGCGCTGCCGGATTTGAAGACATCGTGTTCGATATCCATCGCGTCGCTGGTCTCCATCACGTGATGCGACCACTTGCGCGAACTGGATGCGCGGCCTGATTTCGCAACTTTCGCGCGATGCGCGGCATGGGCCTGCGCGTGCCGCTGGCGGGGCGGTCGTCCCGATCTGCCGCGCGCGACCGGACGTTTCGATTTGCGGGTGGGTCTTCGGGCGGCCATGGGTTTGCCTCCTTATCGCGCTATGTTTGCCGCTATACGGCGGAGTGACTGATTCGAGTGCGTGGCACGCGCATGGACGCAGTGGAACGCGCCGGCTGCCGCGAACGTGGCATGCCGGCGCATGATGCGTGGACCCCCGCAGAGACGCGGACTACAGCTTCAGTCCGCCAGCCTCGGGCGCGTCCGACGATCCCGGCCGAATCGCGCCGACGTCCACATCGTCGCGCCGCGCGTAGCTGTCGCCCCAGTACGGTTCGCTGCCGTAGTACTGATGCACGGAGGTCGCCCACGTCTGGTCCGCCATCGACGGCCAGTGATCCTTGTCAAAGCCAGGGGCGTTCTTCACGCGTTCGGCGACCATGTTGAGCACGAAGCACTTCTGCTGCGTGTCGAGCGTCAATGCGTGCCATGGAATGGCGAGCAACTTGTCGCCGATGCCGAGAAAGCCGCCGCTCGACAGCACCGCATAAGCGACGCGGCCCGAGCGGACGTCGAGCATGATGTCCTTGATCTTGCCAATGTCCTCGCCGTCGCTGCTGATGACGCGGTTGCCGTCGAGCGTGGCGGCCGCCATCACGTCCGGCCCGGGACCGTCGGCCGTCGCGGCGCCCTTGCCGACGATACGGGCTCCCTGGCTTTGCGCCGTGCCGCTTTGCGTCTGTGACTGATTGAGCATGATGTGACTCCCCTCCAGGATGGATGTACCGGAGAGTTGAGCAACCGGCGTTCCATCGCTGGGTGAAGATCGTCACGGCGGTGGGCGGAACGCATTCATCAACGGCACACGTAAAGCCTGCTCGCGCGTTTGAAAATATTTCGGCGACTCGGGCGAGCTGCACGAGCAGAACCAGTCCATATGTCTGCGGTTTGCGGCGCTAACGAGTCGCGCGAACCGTACTTTGTGCGGCATAGCGCTTGCTGGATATTGGATGGACACTGGCGTAGGCCACCGTCATCGCCGATCGCAAACGATAGGCATGATGCGCTCGGCGAGCGTCATCAATACGCTGCCTATCTACTCAAGGAGATATCGATGAAATTTTCAAAAGCACTGCTGGTCTCGGCACTCGTTGCAATGTCGGGCGCGGCGTTCGCGCAAGCGGGCGGCGGCAACGGCAATGGCGGTAACGCCGGAACCGGCGGCTCGGGCAATGCGCATGGCGCCGCGACTGCCGGGGCGACCGCGGGTGGCGAACCCGCATCCGGGGCGATGAGTTCCGGCAAGATGAATCACATGTCGAAATCGAAGACCCAGGCGAAGAAGCCGATGAACGATACGACCAACATGCCCGGCGCGAATGCAAGCAGCGACACGAAGGGGCAGTGAACGATGGCGGGCGCGTTTGCAATGCCTGTATGCGAGATCGTTCCGCTTTGCAGTTGAAAGAGCAAAGTGGGAGAGGTCGGATCGGCGCGCCCAGTGCCGATCCGTTCGAATCCGCAGCGTTTTGCGCACGCGCGCGCGGGCGACGCTTTATGGCCGATTGCTTCGGAACAGCGATACGAATAAGTGAACAGGTGTTTGGCAATAACGCATTCGCTGTTCCGGCGCTCTAGCGGCTCAACGAGCCGCGCCTTTTGCCTCACGCTGCGCAACCGCAGCGCCTGTCTGCGCAATCGCTCGCGCGGTTGACGGCGCGGCTTTCCCATTAGCCTTCGCCGCGGCTTTTTTGCGCGCCACGCGCGATTTCTTCAGCAACGTCGTCAGCGACCCTTCGATACTGTCGGCCACCGCCGCGTCGCGCATCTTGAGGCCCTTCGCACCAGCCTGAAGCGCGAGTTTCGCCGCGCGCTGCTCCGCATGCGCGAGCAGCGCGGCAAACGCGGCTTCATCCACTCTCAACCCGCGTCGCGAGCGGCCAGGTTGCAGGCTTTGCAACTCGTCCGCTTCGAACGCGCTGATCACGGCGGGATGGATATAGCAACGGCGGCAGACCGTCGGCGTATTGCGCAGCAAGGCCGCCACGTCCTTGATGGTCGCGACGATATGACGGCGCGCTTCCGCCGCGCTGCCGCACATCAGCCGCCGCAGCGCGGCCAGTGCGTAGACGCTGCCGGCCCACGTCCGATAATCCTTCGCGGTGAAATCCGCGCCGCTCGCACGGCGCAGATAGTCGTTGATGTCGGCCGAGCCGACGGTGTGCCGCGTGCCGTCCTCGTCGAGATACTGGAATAGGTCGTGGCCGGGCAAATCGGCGCAGCGGCGCACGATGCGTTTGATGCGCGGATTCTCGACCGTCACGTCGTGCTCGATGCCGCTCTTGCCGCGAAACTTGAAGCGCAACTGGCCCGCTTCGATCTTCACGTGCTTCTTGCGCAGCGTCGTCAATCCGTATGACTGGTTATCGCGCGCATATTCGACGCTGCCGATGCGGATCAGCGTGGTGTCCAGCAATTGCACGATCGTCGCGACCACTTTGTCGCACGGCATGCCCGGCAGCTTGAGATCGCGGGCGACACGCGCGCGAATCTTCGGCAGTGCGCGGCCGAACTCGGCCATGCGCTCGTATTTATCGGCATCGCGCGTTTCGCGCCAGCGCGGGTGATAGCGGTATTGCTTGCGGCCGCGCGCGTCGCGGCCCGTCGCCTGCAAATGGCCGCGCGGATCGGCGCAGATCCATACGTCCTCGTAAGCGGGAGGGATGGCGAGCGCGTTGATGCGCTCGATTTCGTCTGCGTCGACGATGCGCTTGTCGGCCGCGTCGAAGTAGGCGAAGCCGTCTTTTTCACGCTTGCGCGAGTAGCCGGGCCGCGTGTCGTCGGCATGCCGCAGACCCGGCGGCATCGCGAGCGGGGCGGATGGGTTCGCATTATCGTCCAGCGCTTGCGGACGGCGTGGCGTCGAAGAGGTCGTGGCGGCCATCGTTGCAGGTAGAAGTTTCAAGCAGTTTCAGCCATGAGGCGCGCGCGGCGCCGTGAATGGCTGCTAGCAAAGGCAATGCCCGGCGCGTCCAGCCGCGCGCCGCATCGTCAGGCGGCGTGAGGGCGGCGTGAGGCGGCGGAACGCTCCTTGCGCAGTTGCAGTGGTGACCCACGAACCAAGGAGAGCGCCATGAGCAGCACACTGAATCCCGATGAAGAGCCCCAACAGGTCGTGAAGCAAACCTCCGGCACCACCGGCGCGCTCGGCCCGAGCGATTCGTCCGATAGCGGCAGCGACGTCGCGGGTGCGAAGCGGCATGTTTTCGACGTCGACTCGGAACTGGACAACCACGCGCTCGAAATCGGCGACGCCGAACTCGCCAGCGACACGGATCGGGCCGGCACCGGCGAGCGCGCGTCCGCCGACGGCGATTCGACGCTGACGGCGGACCAGGATCTCGAACCCGATCGGGTGATCGATCCGCTCGCGCCGGATGACGACGACGGTCTCGACGAAGACCCGACCGGTCTTTAACGGTCTATACCGCGCGCGTGAGCGTTCGGCGCAAGACATCAGATAGGCATGTCTTTTGCTGAACATCCATGAACAAGCGAAACCGGCGGCGACTTCGCGCAATGCGCCCGGTCCCCGCGTCACAGGAAGGAGAGTACGCATGGCTAGCACGCTGAATGGTTACAAGGTGGCAGTACTCGCGGTCGATGGTTTCGAGGAGGCCGAACTGGTCGAACCGAAGCGGGCGCTCGCGGAAGCGGGTGCCACGGTGCACGTCATCTCAGCGAAGCCCGGCAAGATCCAGGGTTTCAGGCACCTCGACAAAGGCGACACCGTCGACGTCGATTCGACCTTCGACAAGGCGCGCGCGGACGACTACGACGCAGTGGTGTTGCCAGGCGGCGTGGTGAATGGCGACGCGATTCGTCTGCTGCCCCACGCACAAGCGTTCATCAAGGCCGCCGACAGCGCGAAGAAGCCGATCGCGGTGATCTGTCACGGCACGTGGCTGCCGGTGTCGGCGGGCATCATCAAGGGACGCACGGTCACGAGCTGGCCGAGTCTGCAAGACGATATTCGCAACGCGGGCGGCACCTGGGTGGATCAGGAAGTGGTCGAAGACGGCAATCTGATTTCAAGCCGCAAACCCGACGATCTTCCCGCTTTTAACAAGACGCTGATCGCGCAACTGTCCAAGCGGAAGGCGGCTTGAGCGGAGCCGATAGACGCGGCGCGCAGTACGAAGACCGGGCTGCGCGCGTCGAATCAGCCCGCTTTCGCCGTGGCGTCGAACAGGGAGAAAATGCATGAAATTCCGGTATTCCCTACAAGTCACGACTGTCGCGTTGGGTTTGAGCGCGGCATGCATCGGCGCGGCTTACGCGCAAGCCAGCGATGCGCCTGCGAGCGACGCGCCGGTCAGCCGCACGAAGCTTTCGCCGGCCGATCAGCAGTTCGTGCTGGACGCGTCGAAGGCGGACGCCACCGAGATCGCGGCCAGCAAGATCGCGCTGAAAAATTCCAACGATCCGCACGTGCGCAAATTCGCGCAGCAGATGATCGCCGACCATACGAAGCTATCGCATGGGATGGCGACACTCGTCGCGAAGAAGGGCTTCACGCCGTCGCCGGCCGCGGATTCAGCGTTGGTCGGCAAGCTGCAAAGCCTGAAAGGCAAGGAATTCGATCAGGCTTACGTGGAGCAGATCGGGGTGGAAGCCCATCAGCGCGCGGTCGATTTGTTCCAGCAGGAAAGCCAGAGCGGTACCGACTCGCAATTGAAGGCCGCTGCCGCACATGCGTTGCCGACCATCAAACATCACCTCGCGATGGCACAGCAACTCGCCGGCGACATGAAGGGCTCGTCATGAACGCGATCCTGCCGCGGCCGGCCTATGAGGACTCCCTTATGCAGATCAATTTTCCGGACGACAAGCCGGCCTTCGACGGCGCTAACCTGGTGGTTCGCTTCATGGCGCGGGTAGAGGGCGAGGCGGTGGTGTGCGCCATTACCGCCGAGGCGCTGGAAGATCACTTCGGCGCCGACTCCGCACTCGAAGCAGCATTGATGGAGGCGTTCGACAAAGGCCGGCAGCGCATCCGCTCGGTTTGCGCCGAAGCGCTCGACCAGAACCACGGAGAAGGCGTAGTGTTGCATAGCGGACTGTTTAGAGTGGAAGGCATGGAATCCGATCGCGGCGCGACGGCGTAGTGCCGTCGTGCGAGCGCGCGAGTGAGCGAGTGCGGCGCGGCCAGCCGCGGCACCTCGCGACGGCACGGTCCGCAAACGCTATCTCAACGATGCAAGGAGGCCTTATGTCACTCATCGTCGCAGCAAGATTCACCACCTTTCCGGCCGCTGAAAATGCGGCGCAACAGCTCTTTAACGCAGGTTTCGTCGAGGAAGACGTGACGCTCTTCTTCGTCAATCCGCGCGGCCAGCATGCGCGTTATCCGATCGGCGGCGACACCGGCACCGACGCCGGCGCGAAAGATGCGCCCAAAGGTGCGGGCATGGGCGTGACCATCGGCGCCGTGGTGGGCGCGGTGGTCGGCGTCGCGATCTTCGCGGCGTTCGCCGCGCCGCTGCTCGTGTCGCTGATCGCGGCGGGCGTCGGCGCGTACATCGGATCCCTGGTCGGGGCGATGTCGCGCACGCGAGAGACCGGTAAAACCAGCCATCATCATCTGCCGTTTCACGAAGAGGCGCGCGCGTCCGGCGTACTGGTGGCCGTGCACGTATCGCCTGACAATCAGCTCGACGCCGCGCGCGTGTTGCGCGAAGCGGGAGGCGCCGCGATCGAGAAGGCCACCGGCCGCTGGCAGCAAGGGCGGTGGGCCGATTTCGATCCGACGAGGACGCCGGAGCCGCTCAGCGAATACAGCGAGAAGCATGCGTGATGGCGGTCCGATTCGGCTTCCGACGCGGTTGAAGGAAAAACGGCCCGACGTTTGTCGGGCCGTTTTGCATTTGAGGTGTCCGGAATATCTGCGTTGCGCTCGACGCAAAGCGCGATTCAGTCGCCGATCACCTTCACACCCAGAGTTGCCGCGCGCCGTGAGGCGCCAGGGTGTGTTCGGTTTGACGTTCGTTGCGGGTCGGGTGCTCGCAGCCGGCTGGCATGAGGCCGTCATGCGAGGGTCCGCACGCGGACATCGGCGCTTGCGCATTCGCAGGCGGCGCGTCCTGCACTTGCGCATGTTCGCGAATCTGCAGCGCCGCGGCCGACGCGACGATCGCGACGCCCACTAGAAATTCCGCGCTTCTGATTTTCTTCATGGTGTTTTCTCCCTGTCGTTATTGCCTGCCCGCTGTTTTCAATTGTTCGCACGAATTGCAGTATGTCGATACGCGCACCCCGGGCGTGGTGCGCTGCGGGCGCAGCAACCGGCGTGCCAGTGGCGCTAACGCCGCTGGACCGGGCTTTCCCGGGCGTGCGAGCGCAACGCCGTGCGCAGCATTTACGCGCGTTCGCAAGAATTCCTGCGCCCCTCGGATCGGTTGCGAGCCGCTATGACGGCAGAAGACGCCAGGCACGGCCCGTGCGGATAGAGCAACGAACCCCGCTGCGGGCCGACCTGTGTATCGCGAGACCGGCGGCGGATTCCACGATCAACGAAACCCCGGAGGTATTGCATGGCTACGAACGTTGTTTCCGTTCTGAACGATCTGGTCGAAACGTCGAAGGATGGCGAAAAGGGCTTTCGCAAGGCAGCCGAGGATGCGCACGACGCGCAACTGAAAACGATGTTCCTGGCGCGTGCCGACGACTGCGCGCGCGGTGCGCGCGAGTTGCAAGACGCGGTTCAGGCCTTGGGCGGCAAGCCGGAAACGGGCGGCAGTATGAGCGGCGCGCTGCATCGTGGCTGGGTCGATGTGAAGTCGGCGGTCACCGATCGCAGCGACTACGACATCCTCGCGGAATGCGAAAAGGGTGAGGATGTCGCGAAGAAGCGCTATCACGACGCGCTCGAAAAGGATTTGCCGGTGGATGTACGCGCGATCGTCGAGCGGCAATATCAAGGTGTCCTGCAAAACCATGATCGCGTGCGCGATCTACGCGACCAATACGCGGCGCGGCGTTAATAGCTGCCAAGGTGGCCGGCGTCCCGGAGAGGGCGCTGGTCGCGTTGCAGCGAGTAACGGAACTGCACGAAACAGCAGCCACATGGAGAGCAAACAAGAAGGCCGTCCGCAACGCGGGCGGCCGTGTCCGGATTAAGAAACCGTAGCAAAAAGCCCGCGGTGGCCGGCCTCCACGCCC
>NZ_JAQQEU010000042.1:0-64526 GCF_046026895.1 Paraburkholderia sediminicola | reverse complement strand
TATCTGAATGACGCCATTCAAGGCGCCTTTTCTATACGTCGCGGTTCATCGACCACCGGCCCCTTCAGATCGGGCGCTAACGAATGCGCCGCGGGCGCGCCAATCGTCCAGTCGTGCAGCACGGTGTACGCGACCGCCAGCAACGTCGGTCCGATGAAAACACCGAGGAAACCGAAAGCCAATGCGCCGCCCAGAATCCCCAGCATCACGAGGATCAGCGGCATATCGCTATTCTTGCCTATCAGGATCGGCTTGATGACGTTGTCAGACATGCCGACAGCTAGCACGCCCCACACCACCAGAAAGATTGCCCATCCGGTCTCACCGCCGTGATATAGCCAGATTGCCGCAGGCAACCACACAATCACCGGACCGCCGGGCACCACCGACAAAAAGAACGTCGCCAGCCCAAGCAGTGCTGGCGCTGGCACCCCCGCAATCCAGCAGCCGAAGCCAGCCAGGACGCCTTGCACGAGCGCGGTGCCGAGAATTCCGTAGACCACGCCCTTCACGGTGCTGCCCGCAAGTGCCAGCAGATAATCGGCACGCTCGCCGGCGATGCGTCGCATGCCCGCATTCAGCCAGGCAGCCGCCCCCTCCCCGCCGGTATAAAAGAAGAACGCGAGCACGATACTCAACGCCAACAGCCCCAGACCGTGCGTGACAGCAAGCGCCGCCGCCAGAATCCACTTCCCGGCCGGCGCCGCGAGCGTGCGCAGCTGCGCGATCAATTCCGAATCGCTGCTCGTTAAATGCGCCCAAAAGGCAAGAATGTTTGAACCCACCAGAGGAATTCGGCCGACCCACGCCGGCAATTCCGGCAAGCCGTCTTCGAAGAGCCTTTGCACCAGGGCAACGATCTCGTGAACGTGCGCGCCGAACGCAAACCCCGCGTAAACGAACGGCCCGAGCACGACAATCAGAATGATGACCACGATCAAAGTGGCGGCCCATTTGCGCCGCCCGCCGAGCGCCGCGGCCAGCCGCCGGTAAAGACCCCACGAGCTGTAACTGAGGATGGCCCCCCACAGAAGCGCAGTCGTAAAAGGCGCCAGCACCAAAAGCGACCCGCCCACCAGGACAAGCAGCGCGAATACGGCTGCTAGACGTTCGATCAGCTGGTCCGATTTCACAATGAATCTCCTCTTGAGCCAGACCTCGGCGACAGATTGACATACGCCTGTCAGGCGCCCACTGAACGCCGTCAGTATAGAAGCGAGTCGCGCCTCCAGGGGTGTGTTGGGGACGTCTTATACCATCCGGCCAGGTCGATATAGGCTCCCCCCGCCAGGCTGATTTTTCGTGTAGAAACGCCCCAATCGATTGGGCGTTACCGCCCAAATAATGTGGTGGCATAGAAAAGACTACAATATAAGGTTCCGTGCCCCCCAATATCCGGATTTATGCGCTCGCGAATCGCCAAACGTCTCCCCCCCGATGCCGACAAACTTGTCGGCCTCTCGCTCGCGCTCTTTGCGTCGGGCAGCCGCACCGAAGACCGCTTCTGGGAAGCGAAGCTCGATGCGCTGCTGGCCAAGATCATCCGCAACGCCAACCAGACTACGTTGGACGCCGCGCTAGATCATTTGCAGCAAAATCATCCCGATGCTTACGGCGCGCTCGCCGACATGGCGGAAACGCACAGCGAGTCGTTCGTCTTCGACCACGATGGCGTGCCGTACGAAGCGCTGCTGATTGCCGCGCCCGTGCTCGCGTGGACCCGCTACGTGATTCCTTCCGGCCCGCTCAAGGCCGACGCGGCCGATGCGTTGCGCGCGCACCTGCAAGCGCATGTGCTGGCGGCCGACACACGCGTCGCGATGGCGCCGTTCCTGTACAGCATCGACCAGTTGCCGCGCCATCATGTCGAAACTTGGCGCATCGCCCAGCAACTCGCGCAGGTGGCGATGGCTGGCGGCAATGCGAAGCTCAATTTCGGCGAACTGCCGGAAACCTCGCCGATTCTGGCCGACCCACGCTTCCTCTTGGCCGTCGTCGCGGCGCCGGTCGGCGCACCGGTATTCCGTTGGCAGGAAGAGGAACACGGTAGCCGCATCGAGCGAGGCCAATGTCTTGAACAATGGGCCACGCAAGGAGGCGCGAATCTGTCGCTGGTGCTGCCGGGCTGCGAATTCGAGTGCCTGTTGCCGGACGCGTACTACTCGGCCTGCCGGGACGCCGACGAAAGCGTGCGCCCTCATACGGTGCGTACCGCCGTGCGTTATCTGTTCGACACAATTGGCGCAGCGCCGCAGGAATTGCGCGCGGTGGTCGCCGGCTTCGGCGAACAACGCATCGACGAGTACCGTGTGGGCTTCACGCGCCGCGGCAGCAATGACGTGATTTACGGCGTTGTCTGGCCTCTGTACGGCCGCGAGAACGGCGAACCGGGCATTGACGAAGAACCGCAGGAGAGCGCCGCGTCGGACGATCCGCTGGAAGAAATCGTCGCGCTACTCAAGGAGACGGGCGTGACCGACGTGCGCCGCCACGCGGGCCGCTTCGAGCCGGAGTATTGCGATGATTGCGGCGTGCCGCTCTATGCCGATCCGCTCGGCGAGATCGTCCACGCGGAAATGCCGGAGGACGCGGAGCCCGCGCAACCGCATTTCCATTGAGCATTCACGCGCGCGTGATCGCGCGCTGCCGTCCAGAGAAAAATAGCCCCGCTAAGCGGGGCTTTTGCTTGATGGCTCATCCTTCCTATGCCTTTTGGACAGGCCGTCAAGTCGAAGGGAATTTGTCATCATAGGACGGCGACGAATCGCAAGGCATCTTGCTCATATGCCGGATAGATGCGTCGCGCCACTTCGCCCGAATCATCTGGAGACATGAATGCGATTCTCGATACTCAACTCAAACGCGGAACGACGTGACGGACTCAAGGCACTGCTGAGACAAATCGACCGGCTGGCGCGCTTCACGGAAGCGCAGGACTGGCGGCAAATCGAACGCACGTTTAAGCGTCACCGTCCCGACCTGCTCGTGGTCGACTGGCAGGACTGGATGACTGTCGCGGATGCGCGCGAGCTGCTCAGCTACTTCCCCGATCTGCGCGTCGCGGTACTGACCGACAACATGTCGCCGGCCACCGTGCGAGCGCTGATGGACGAAGGCGTGCTCGGCGTCATACCCCGCGAAACGGATCCGAGCCTGATCATACGTGCGTTGGAAATGGTACTGCTGGGCGGTCACTACGTGCCGCCCGGCGCACTGGCGCTCGATCCCCCGCTGCCGCCGGATACCGCCATCCGCATATTCGACGCGAAGAGCCCACCGCCCCGCCGCACCCGGCTTTCCAGCGGATTGTCGCCTCGTCAGGAGCAGATCATGCGCTGCGTTCACATGGGCAGCACCAACAAGATGATCGCGCGCACGCTCGGCATTAGCGAGGGTACGGTCAAGATCCACCTCACCAGCATATTTCAGCAGCTAGGCGCACCCAATCGCGCCGCCGCGGTCGCGCTCTACAACGGCTGGCTGACCAATCATTTGCAGGTGCTGCGCAACGGCGAGGGCACGGCGCGTCCCGTGATGGGGCAAGCCGGTGTCGTGCCGCTGCGACGCCACAAGCCGCGGCGCTTCCAGTATCCGTTGCCCGCCGACGACACGAGCGCCCCGCTGCCAATGGCAGCCGAGCCCAGCACGCCCTATGGGGACGCGCCGCCCGCCACGCGGACGAAGGAGCCGGATCCACAAGGCTAAAGAAGACGTCCACCGCCGCGCGAGCGAACGCCTCGACACGCACTCTCAGGCGGCGTTTGCGTCGGCTGGCATGG
This sequence comes from Paraburkholderia sediminicola, assembly GCF_046026895.1. Lineage (GTDB taxonomy): Bacteria > Pseudomonadota > Gammaproteobacteria > Burkholderiales > Burkholderiaceae > Paraburkholderia > Paraburkholderia sediminicola_C. The sequence continues at coordinate 60,747 of NZ_JAQQEU010000042.1, read as the reverse complement.
AATCCGCTCACACCTTTTCTCGTCCAACGAGTAATATGAGATACATGGGTTTCCTCTACACACCGCTTCCGTTCTGGATCGCTGTCGGTGGCTGGATCGTCACCGCGATAGTGGTCGCGCTCGCGCTGTGGAAAAACCCTTTCAAACGACTTCAGGACGGCACCCTGCAGCATGTCTGGCTTGCGATCATCGTCGCGGTGTCGGTGCTGTGGGCGAGCAATGCGTGGCTTGACGACGGCACTGTGATGCACCTGCTCGGCGCCACGCTCATCGTGACGCTATTCGACTGGGCGCTGGCACTGGTCGCAATGGCCGTCATCACGGGGCTCGCCGCAGTCGTCTTCGACGCCCCATGGCAGGGCATCGCGCTGACTTTTCTCGTATACGGCGCGTTGCCTGTCGGCATCTCAACGCTGCTTCAGCGCATCAGCATCGCGTGGCTGCCGCGCAACCTTTTCATGTTTATCTTCGGCCAGGGTTTTGTCTCGCCCGCCATCGCGGTATCGCTCACCGCCGCCGGAGCGCTCGGCATCCACGTCGCGCTTGCGGATGGCGCGATGACCGTGGTGCCCGTCGGCTACGCATTCAGCGTGCTTCTGCTCGCCACCGGCGAAGCCTGGTTCACAGGCATGTCGACGGCCTTGATCGCGGTCTACCGTCCGGCATGGGTCACCACGTATGATGTGCGCAGATATCGTCTGGGCGGCCCCCGCACCTGACTCCCGCGAACTTCCGGTGCATCCGCCCACCGGCCGGCCAGCCGCATACGCCTGCAAGGCCCTTCAAGCCCGCGCCCTGGGACAGGAAAAATATTTATGCGAGGATTGAACTCCCCCCTCTCCGCGGGCATCTTACTTGCCTCTCGTCTTATCAGCGTCTAAAGAACTAGATGGATCGCACCAACACGCCGCGCCGATTGCTGCGGTTAGTCGGCCGGTTAGCAACAGTTGCAGCGGGGCTCTCGCTCATCTGCGCCGCTCCCGCATTCGCCGATCAACTTGTACAGCACAACGACCTCGTCAACAAATTCGTCAATGACCTGCATGCAGATCCGCTAGTCGCGGACTGCGCCGCTCATGGCGACTTTGTCGCAAGCACTTCGACTGTCTTCGATCACGTCGAATTTCCACCCAGCTCTTTCGACAGCGCGCACGCGTCGGTCACGCCATGGAACGATGCGTTCGACGAGGGCAAACAGCGCGTCAAGGTAGACAACATCGTCACGGTCGAAGGGCTGGGCATCCGTCAGAGCGGAGAAGGCGATCCTGCTGCGCTGAAATTCCGCTGCGGCTATGTGGGCGCTCAGATGCTGGCGTTCAGTTGGAACGATCCGGTGCCCCCGTCTCGCGCGCGTAGTGGCGGATCTGCGGGATCGGCCGCCGCGTCGGGAAAGCACAAGAGCACAAAGGGCAAGCACTCCACGAGCGACAAAACGACCAAGAAAGCGATCTCGAAGCCGTCCAAGTCGAGCTCGGGCAAATCGTCGAAGGCGACATCGACCAAAACGGCCACCAAGAAAACTTCGGCGAAGAAGAAAACGCACTGACGGGCGCCGCCCAGGCCGCATCGCGGCCACAGACGCGAGCCATGCCGCCGCCATGAAAACGAGGCGCACACGTCACCGTGTGCGCCTCGTTTTTTGTCCCACGCCCGCGGTCCGCTTCAGGCAAACGTTTCGACGTGCTGCAGGATCGCCTGCAGCATCGCAGCGCCGAGCGACGCGCTGCGCTCGCCGTTCCAGCCGACCCGCTCGTCGGGCAGATTGGCGTTGTCCTTGAACGGTATCTCCAGCGTCAGCGACAGGCAACCGAATTCGTTGCCGATGTACTTCGACGCGAGCTTCAACGCATCCTCACGATACTTGCTCGCCGCATAGCCGTATTTGTTCTGAAAGTCGGGACTCGCCTGCTTGAATGCGTCGATGAATGCTTTCTGCTCCTGGGCCTGCCGCTCGGTGAAACCCGGCAGCATTTCGGAGCCGGCCACGAACACGTAGGGCAGCGCCTCGTCGCCGTGGATATCGAAGAACAGGTCGCAACCCGTCGCGTGAATCGCATCGCGCACCACCCGCACTTCCGGACTGCGTGCGGCGTCCGGCTCCATCCATTCGCGATTCAGGTTCGCGCCGACGGCGTTGGTGCGGAGATTGCCGTGCACGCTGCCGTCCGGATTCATGTTCGGCACGATGTAAAACACCGCATGATCATAGAGCTTGCGCGCGACCGGGTCGCCCGCCCAATCGCCCCAACCCGCGAGGCGCTTCACGAGCCCCTCGATAAACCATTCGGCCATCGTCTCGCCCGGATGCTGGCGCGCGATCAGCCAGATCTTCTTTTTGGGCGTGTCTCCGGTTTGCGGCGTGCCGAGCGTGAGCAGCGACATGGGCCGGCCTTCGACGCTTCTGCCCAGTTCGGTGAGCACGGCCTGCGGCATCTGCTGCACGGCGCCGAGAAACTCCGAATGACGCTCCTCGCTATACGGCTCGAAATACGCGTAGTAAATGCGGTCGAAATCCGGCGTGTGGTCGATGGTGAGCACGCGACCATCATACGAAGTCGGCACGCGGAACCAGTTCACGCGGTCATAGCTCGCCACGGCCTGATAGTCGCGCCAGCCTTCGGCGAACGCGCACGCGGCGGCATTTTCGAAAGTCATCACGCAGCGCGTGTCTGCCGCGCCCGACACGCGGAAGTAAAACCACTGCGCAAACTCGGCGTGGTTGTCCGGCCGCACGCGCAGACGGATATTGCCGGCGTCCTCGCAGGACAGCACTTCAATTGCGCCCGCGTCGAAATTGCTCGTAATCGATAGCGTCATGATGTTTGTTCCCTGCCTCGGTGCGCGGCGAAACGCTTATTCAGCGACGCGGCGGCGAAATACGTAAGTGGAATCGTTCGAAGCCTCGGCGACGAACGCATAGCCTTCGGCGTCGAAGTCCTTCAACTGCTCGGGGCGCTCGACGCGGTTTTCCACTGCGTAGCGCGCCATCAGGCCGCGCGCGCGCTTTGCATGAAAGCTGATGATTTTGTAGCGGCCGCCCTTCCAGTCCTCGAACACGGGTGTCACGACGGGCGCGTCGAGCAGCTTCGGCTTGACCGACTTGAAGTACTCCCCCGACGCGCAATTCACCAGCACGGGCGACACCGCGGCGTTCCTTTTCAGTTGCGCGTTCAACGCCTGCGTAATGCGCTCGCCCCAGAACGCGTACAGATCCTTGCCACGCGGATTGGCGAAACGCGTGCCCATTTCGAGGCGGTATGGTTGCAGCAGATCGAGCGGGCGCAGCAGGCCGTACAGGCCGGACAGCACGCGCACGTGATTCTGCGCATAGTCGAGATCGGCCGGCGACAAGGTCTTCGCGTTGAGGCCCTCATACACGTCGCCATTGAATGCGAGCACCGCCTGCTTGGCGTTGTGCGTGCCGAATTGCGGCGACCATTCGGCATAACGCTGAAAATTGAGGTGCGCGAGCTGGTCGGAAATGTCCATCAGCGAGGCAATCTGCTGCGGCGACAAACGGCGCAATCCGCCGATCAGTTCGGCAGCTTCGTCGACGAAATCGGGAATGGTGTGCTTTTCGACGTGCGGCGGGGTTTCGTAGTCGAGCGATTTCGCCGGCGACAGAACGATTATCATAGAGGCTTGCAGGCACGCCGTGCCTGGCGGTCAAAGACGAAAGCCAGATTGTAACGAATGCCCGGTTCCCATGCCTCACACGGCGCTTTGCGCGTCGTCCTCGACTCCAATGTCTGGATCGATATTCTCGTGTTCGACGATCCGCACACGCGGCCGATCGCAGCCGCGCTCGCAAGCGGCGCGCTGGCCGCGCTGATCGACGCGCGCTGCCTCGCCGAACTGGCCTATGTGCTCGACTATCCGCAATTCGTGCATCGACATGTGGACAAGGCCGCGGCGCTCGCGGTCGTCGCGCGGCTCGCGCGAGTGGTCGACCCTGCCGCCCCCGCCGAAGACGCGCCGCCGTTGCCCAAATGCAAAGACCGCGACGACCAGAAGTTTCTCGAACTCGCCCATGCCGCGCAGGCCGACTGGCTGGTTTCGAAAGATCGCGCGGTGTTGAAGCTCGCCAAACGTATTGCGCGCGACTTCGGCTTCCAGATCGCCCAGCCGGCGCCGTTCGTCGCCGCCATCAGCGCTTCGTTGAGCGCCGTTGGCGAAGCCGCGCCAGCGTGAGCGCGGCGGGATGAACCCTGCCCGAACGGCCAACGCGGGCCTCGCGACGCGCACGCAGCGCCGCGATTCCCTACAATCAGGCTTCGGGCCTCGCAAACGGCGCCACTCGCCTATTTCGCCAACCCACTCGCCCACGCTCCGGACAGCGCCATGAATGCACCGCACGACACGCCCACGAGTCCCTCGTTTCCTTCTCGCCTGCCGAATGTCGGCACGACGATTTTCACCGTGATGAGCGCACTTGCCGCCGAAAAAGGCGCGGTGAATCTGGGCCAGGGCTTTCCCGACTTCGGCTGTGATCCGCGCATTGTCGACGCGGTCGCGAACGCGATGCGCGACGGCCACAACCAGTACCCGCCGATGGCCGGTGTCGCGCCGCTGCGCGAGGCGATCTCGGACAAGATCGCGAACCTGTACGGCCGCCGCTACGACGCGACCACCGAGATCACCGTGACCGCGGGCGCCACGCAGGCCTTGCTGACCGCGATTCTCTGCGCCGTTCATCCGGGTGACGAAGTAGTCGTGGTCGAGCCGACCTACGACAGCTATTTACCGTCGATCGAACTGGCCGGCGGCAAGCCGGTCTTCGTCACGCTCGACGCGCCCGGCTACGCGATCCCGTTCGACAAACTCGCCGCCGCGATCACGCCGAAAACGCGGCTCCTGCTGATCAACACGCCGCACAATCCGACCGGCACGGTCTGGCGCGCGCAGGACATGCGCAGGCTCACAGAGATCGTGCGCGGCACCAACGTGCTGATCCTCTCCGACGAGGTCTACGAACACATGGTCTACGACGGCGCGCCGCACGAGAGCGTCGCCCGTTACCCGGAACTGGCGCAGCGCAGCTTCGTGGTGTCGAGCTTCGGCAAGACCTATCACGTGACGGGATGGAAGGTCGGCTACGTGGCGGCCCCCGCCGCGCTCACCGCGGAGTTCCGCAAGGTGCACCAGTTCAACGTGTTCACGGTCAATACGCCGATGCAGGTCGGTCTGGCCGAATACATGCGAGATCCGGCGCCGTATCTCGAGCTGCCGGCTTTTTATCAGAAGAAGCGTGACTTCTTCCGCGCGGGCCTCGCGAAGTCGCGTTTCAAGTTGCTGCCCTGCACGGGCACGTATTTTCAGTGCGTCGATTATTCGGCGATCAGCGATTTGCCCGAAGCCGAGTTTGCCCAATGGCTGACCGGGGAAATCGGCGTCGCGGCCATTCCGGTCTCCGCGTTCTATCGCGAGGCGCATGAATCGGGCGTGGTGCGCTTCTGCTTTGCCAAGCAGGAGCACACCCTCGCCACCGCGCTCGAACGGCTGGCGCGGCTCTAGGGTGCCCTGCGCGATGCTGCGAACGAACCCATGTTCCTCGCTAGCGCGCGCAGCGGCCAATGAGTGCGTGGCACACGTTGGCCTGTCCCAGCGGCGGCGCCCCCCATCAAGCCGGGCGCGTCGCCGCGATATACGCTTTGCGGTCCTCGGTCACACGTTGCGCGGCCGGCCGCGCGTTGATCGTCTTCACATAGCGCTTCCAGTCGAGGCCCGCGTCGAGCAGAAAATCGCGGCCGTAGATGGTCTGCGTGGCCATGCCCACCAGCGGCAGGCTCACATACCCAGCGGTATCCGCTACGCTGAAACGCTCGCCGCACAGATGCGGCCCGAACTTCGCGATTCGCCTGAAACCGGCGATGTGATGCGCGAGCAGTTTCTCGACCCGTCCTTTAGTCGCATCGCTCACGGTCCCGCCGAAAAACGCTTCCTTGTAGAGATTGCGCGCGCTCAGTTCGAGATGCACGTCGACGAACATGATCATCTCGCGCTCTTTGGCCGCCTCCCATGGGTCAGCGGAGAATATCCGCTTGTCGGGAAAGCGCGCGGCCAGATACTCGACGATGCATTGCGATTCGCACAGATCGCCCTCCTCGGTCTGCAGGTAAGGCACCTTGCCGAGCGGCGAATGCTCGAGCATGGCCTTGTCCTGGCTGGGCAGCACGGGCACCTCTTCGAACGGAATACCGTGTTCGAGAAGCACGAACTTTACTTTGTTGTAGTAGTTAGAGAGCGCGAAACCGCACAGCTTGATCATCCGGTGTCTCCTTCCTTCGAGTGGTATGAGACCGCGCAACACAGTCAAAACAGCGGCCTTCGAACAATCATCCAGTAAATTGCACGATCGTGCTATTCTAAAAAACCATGGAGCCGAGCCTCACAATGAACTCTCGCAATTTCAATATCGAGACTATCGGCATTGTCGGAACCGGTGCAATGGGTCGCGGCATTGCGCAGATCGCCGCGCTGGCGGGCCTGAAGGTGCGTCTGTACGACACCAACCCCGCCGCCATCGGCGCCGCGCGCGACTACCTCGCCGAGACTTTCGCCAAACTGACGTCCAAAGGCAAGCTCGACGAGGCCCGCTCGCTCGCGGCGCTCGCCAACGTCAGCGGCGCGCAAGCGCTCGGCGGGCTGGCCGGCTGCGATCTGGTCGTCGAGGCGATCGTCGAAAAGCTCGACGTGAAGCAGGCGCTCTTTCGCGAACTCGAGACCGTGGTGAGTGGCCGTTGCGTGCTGGCGTCCAACACGTCGTCACTGTCGATCACCGCGATCGCCGCCGGCTGCACCGACCCGTCACGCGTGGTCGGCTATCACTTCTTCAATCCCGTACCGCTGATGAAAGTCGTCGAGGTGATCGACGGACTACGCAGCGATCCGGCCGCGGGCGACGCGCTGATGGACCTCGCGCGCCGCATGGGCCATACGCCAGTGCGCGCGAAGGATATGCCCGGCTTCATCGTGAATCACGCGGGGCGCGGCATGAACACCGAGGGCCTGCGCGTGGCGGGCGAAGGCGTGGCGAGCTTTGCGGACATCGATCGCATCATGCGCGAGCAGGCGGGCTTTCGCCTCGGGCCGTTCGAGCTGCTGGACCTGACGGCGCTGGACGTCTCGCATCCGGTGATGGAGTCGATCTATCATCAGTTCTACGAAGAACCGCGCTTCACGCCGTCGCCGATCACCGGCACGCGGCTCGCGGGCGGATTGATCGGCCGCAAGACGGGAGAAGGCTTTTACCGCTACGTCGACGGCAAGCAGCAGGTGGCGGCCGAAGCGCCCGCGCCCACCGAACTGCCGAAAAGCGTGTGGGTCAGCGCGCGTTATCCGCAAGCCCATGACGCCGTCGTGGAACTCATCAGCAAAGCTGGCATAAAGCTCGACGGCGGCGCCGCGCCCGCAGCGGACTCGCTGATCGTCGTCACGCCGTTCGGCCATGACGCGACCACCGCGGCGGTCGACGAAGCGCTTGATGCGAGCCGCGTCGTCGCCGTCGACGCGCTCTTCCCGCTCGTCGGCGCGCAACGCCGCACGCTGATGACCACGCCGGCCACCACGCGCGCCGCACGTGACGCCGCGCATGCGCTGTTCGCCGCCGATGGCGTGCCCGTCACCGTGATCCGCGACTCGACCGGCTTCGTCGCGCAACGTGTGGTGGCGACGATCGTCAACATCGGCTGCGACATCGCGCAAAAGCAGATCGCCACGCCGGACGATATCGATCTCGCCGTGACGCTCGGCCTCGGTTATCCGCGCGGCCCGCTCGCCCTCGGCGACGCGCTCGGCGCGAAAACCATCCTCACGATTTTGCGCAACATGTTCAGCGTGCTCGGCGACCCACGCTACCGTCCGTCGCCCTGGCTCGCGCGGCGCGCGCAACTCGGCCTGCCGCTGACCCAGCGCGACGCGGCGGACCTTCAATCGCAAACACACACGGAGACCCAAGCATGAGCGCCGAACTGCTGACCTCGCGCCCGACCGAAAGCGAATCGACACTGATCCTCACGCTGTCGAACCCCGGCGCACGCAACGCGCTGCATCCGGACATGTATGCGGCCGGGATCGAAGCGCTCGATTCGGTGGAGCGCGATCCGTCGATCCGCGCCGTCGTGATCACCGGTGCCGACAACTTTTTTTGCGCGGGCGGCAATCTGAACCGCCTGCTCGAAAACCGGGCGAAAGATCCTGCCGTGCAAGCGGAGAGCATCGATCTGCTCGGCCAATGGATTTCGGCGCTGCGCCTGTCGTCGAAGCCGGTGATCGCGGCGGTCGATGGCGCCGCCGCCGGCGCGGGATTTTCGCTCGCGCTCGCGTGCGACCTGATCGTGGCCGCGGACGACGCCAAATTCGTGATGTCGTATGCACGCGTGGGCCTGACACCCGACGGCGGCGGCTCGTGGTTCCTCGCTCAGGCGCTGCCGCGCCAGCTGGCCACTGAAGTGCTGATCGAAGGCAAGCCGATCGGCGCCGCGCGTCTGCACGAACTGGGCGTCGTCAACAAGCTGACGAAGGCCGGCACCGCACGCGACACCGCCGTTGCCTGGGCCGACGAACTCGGCAAGATCTCGCCCAACTCGGTCGCGCGCATCAAAGGGTTGATCGGCGCTGCCGGCACGCAACCGCTGGCCGACCATCTGATCGCCGAGCGCGATAGCTTCGTCGCGTCGCTGCATCATCGCGACGGTCTCGAGGGGATTTCCGCGTTCCTCGAAAAACGCGCTCCGGTCTACAAATAATCCGCGCGCCACCCAGGAGAGAACCCGCCCACCATGTCCGACTATCAACTGCCCAAACGCCGCCGCATTTTCCTGATGCGTCACGGCGACGTCACCTACTTCGACGACTCCGGCCGCGCAATCGACCCCGAGACCGTGCCCTTGAACGCGAACGGCCGCGAACAGGCAAGTGCGGCGGGCCGCGTGTTCGCCGAACAGCAGGTGCGGTTCGACCGCGTGATCGTCAGCGGTTTGCCGCGCACGGTCGAAACCGCGCAGCGCGTGCTGGCCGAGACGGGCCAGCACATCGAACTCGAGATCGAGCCCGCGTGGCAGGAGATTCGCGGCGGCAAGCTCGGCAGCATTCCGCAGCAGGATATCGAGGCGGCTTTTCTCGGCGTGTTCGACGGCATCGTGCCGGAAAGCACGCGCTTTCTCGACGGCGAAACCATCGGCGCATTGTTCGATCGCGTGCTGCCGGCGGTCGCGGCGCTGCGCGAGGACAGCTCGTGGGACACCGTTCTGCTGGTCCTGCATGGCGGCGTGAACCGCGCCATCCTGTCGCATGCGATCACCGCGGGCGGGCGCACGTTCTTCGGCCATCTGTCGCAGGCCACCGGCTGCATCAACGCGCTCGACGTCGGCGCGGCGCCGCGCGACTGGGTGCTGCGCACGCTCAACTATTCACCGCCGTCGCCGCTGCATCGCGACGTGCGCAACACCACGATGGAAATGCTCTACGCGCAATTCGTTCAATTCAAGCGTCGCTGAACCCGAACTGGAGGAGACACATGGTGCAAGCCACACAGACCGGCGAACCCGAACACAAGCCGGATTATTCGTCCTTCGAGGGCACACGCCCGGTCAACGAGCAGCAGCGCTTCGACAGTGACGCGCTCTCTGCGTGGCTGACCCGGCATGTCGACGGGTTTGCCGGACCGCTCACGCTGGAGCAATTCGCCGGCGGCCAGTCCAATCCCACGTTCAAACTGGTCACGCCGTCGCGCTCATACGTGATGCGCGCGAAGCCCGGCCCCGCCGCGAAACTGCTGCCGTCCGCGCACGCCATCGAACGTGAATACCGCGTGATGCGCGCGCTGGCCGACACCGAGGTGCCGGTCGCACGAATGCTCGCGCTGTGCGAGGACGAAAGCGTGATCGGCCGTGCGTTCTACGTGATGGAGTTCGTCGAAGGCCGGGTGTTGTGGGACCAGTCGCTGCCCGGCATGACGCCCGCCGAACGCGCGGCGATCTACGGCGAAATGAACCGGGTGATCGCGGCATTGCACAGCGTCGACGTAGAAGCCGCGGGTCTCGCCGACTACGGCAAGCCCGGCAATTACTTCGCACGCCAGATCGGCCGCTGGAGCAAGCAGTATCTTGCGTCCGAGACCGAACCGATCGACGCGATGCAGCGCCTGATCGAATGGCTGCCGCAGCATATGCCAGCCGAAACGGGCGCGCGCGCATCGGTCGTGCATGGCGACTACCGGCTCGACAATCTGATCTTCCATCCGCACGAGCCGCGCGTGCTCGCGGTGCTCGACTGGGAGTTGTCCACACTGGGCGATCCGCTCGCCGACTTCGCCTATCACTGCATGGCGTGGCATGTCGATCCGGCGCAATTCCGTGGCATTGCGGGTCTGGATTGGGCCGCGCTCGGCATTCCCGATGAAGCCCAATACGTCGAACGTTATTGCAAGCGGACCGGCTTCGAGATTCACGGCGACTGGAATTTTTATCTGGCGTACAACATGTTCCGCATCGCCGCGATCCTGCAAGGGATCATGAAGCGCGTCGTCGACGGCACCGCGTCCAGCGCGCAGGCGCTCGATGCGGGGCGTCGCGCGAAGCCGATGGCCGAGCTTGCATGGCGCTACGCGCAGAAAGTGCGTTAGCCGGGTTGGCGAGCCGGGCTACGTGTGCCCCGCTACGCGCCCCAGGCTACGCGCCCTGATCCAACATCATCCGCTGTCCGTTATCCGCGAGGTCTCAGATGAATTTCGATTACACCCCGAAGGTTCAGGCGTTGCGCGAAAAGCTGCTCGCTTTTTTCGACGAGCACATTTATCCGAACGAGCAGGCGTTCTACGCGGAGATTGCGCGCAATCGCCAGAACGGCAATGCATGGCTGCCGACCGAGCTGATCGAGCAACTCAAACAGAAGGCGCGCGACGCCGGCTTGTGGAACCTGTTCCTGCCCGAGTCGACGCGCGGCGCCGGGCTGACGAATCTCGAATACGCGCCGCTGTGCGAGATCATGGGCCGCGTGCCCTGGGCGCCGGAGGTGTTCAACTGCAACGCGCCCGACACCGGCAACATGGAGACGATCGAACGCTACGGCAGCGACGAGAATAAGCGCGAGTGGCTCGAACCACTGCTGCAAGGGCACATCCGTTCGGCGTTTCTGATGACCGAGCCGGAAGTGGCGTCGTCCGATGCGACCAATATCCAGACCAGCATCGTGCGCGATGGCGACTACTACGTGATCAACGGTCACAAGTGGTGGTCCTCCGGCGCGGGCGATCCGCGCTGCAAGGTCTACATCGTGATGGGCAAGACCGATCCCGACGCGCCGCGCCACCAGCAGCAGTCGATGATCCTCGTTCCCGCCGACGCCTCCGGCATCACCGTGCACCGCCCGCTCACCGTGTTCGGCTACGACGATGCGCCGCACGGCCACATGGAAATCACGCTCGACAACGTGCGCGTGCCCGCCAGCAACATGCTGCTCGGCGAAGGCCGCGGCTTCGAGATCGCCCAAGGCCGGCTCGGGCCGGGACGCATCCATCACTGCATGCGTTTGATCGGCCTCGCCGAGCGCGCGCTGGAACTGATGGCGAAGCGCTCGCTGCAACGCGTCGCATTCGGCAAGCCGGTGGCGGCGCAAGGCGTCACGCAGGAGCGCCTCGCGGAGGCCCGTTGCATGATCGAACAGGCGCGCCTTCTGACGCTGAAAACCGCGTACATGATGGACACCGTCGGCAACAAGGGCGCGCGCGGCGAGATCGCGATGATCAAGGTGGTCGCGCCGAACATGGCCTGCCAGGTGATCGACTGGGCGATCCAGGCGCATGGCGGCGGCGGCGTCAGCGACGACTTCCCGCTCGCGTATGCGTACGCATCGGCAAGAACGCTGCGCTTCGCCGACGGCCCTGACGAGGTGCACCGCAACGCCATCGCCAAGCTCGAACTCGCGCGTCATATGGATGCGGGCGCGGCCGCTAGCGTGGAGATGCCGGTCACGCGGGTCTAAGCGATGGGTGAGCGCGGGTTGGCTGCAGGCGGCCAGAGCCGCCTGCCGCGCCGCAAGCAGCATCGTGCGATCTATGCTCTAATTTTCGTCAATGTCGGCGCCCTGTTTTGCGGCGCCGCTTTCACGAACAAGGAGCCAGGATGATCGATGTCTATAGCTGGGCGACCCCGAACGGCCACAAGGTTCACATCATGCTCGAAGAAACGGGCCTACCGTACAACGTGCACGCTGTGAACATCGGCGCAGGAGACCAGTTCACGCCCGAATTTCTCGCAATCAGTCCGAACAACAAGATCCCGGCAATCGTCGATTCCGAAGGTCCGAAAAGCGGCGACGGCAAACCGTTCGCGCTGTTCGAGTCGGGCGCGATCCTGATTTATCTCGCCGAGAAAACCGGCAAGTTTCTGCCGGCCGATCCGGCCTCGCGCTATGCGGTGCTGCAATGGCTGATGTTCCAGATGGGCGGTCTGGGTCCGATGCTTGGGCAAACCCACCACTTCCGCATTTACGCGCCCGAGAAGCTCGACTATGCGATCAATCGCTACACGAACGAAACGCGGCGCCTGTATGGCGTGATGGACACGCAACTCGGGAAGACACAGTACCTCGCGGGCAATCACTATACGATCGCTGACATCGCCGCGTTTCCGTGGACCCGTTCATGGCAAAACCAGGGCGTCGACCTCGATGCGTTTCCAAACGTGAAACGCTGGCACGAAGAGATTGCCGCGCGGCCGGCGGTGGTGCGCGGCGTCGAAGTGCTGGCGTCCGCCCGTGTGCCGCTAATGGACGACAAGGCGAAAGAAGTGCTGTTCGGCGCGACGCAATACGCGAAGCATTAGTTTTTGCGGCGACGCACTGGCGTTGGCAATTGCCTGCGGGTGCCACCTACGCCACAGCAGCCACAAAAAAGCGCGAACCGGCATGAATGCCGTTCGCGCTTTTTTTTTTGCGGCATGCACGTGCCGCAGCGTTAAAAATAATGCCGCGTGATGAACTCCGCGACGCACACCGGACGGTCGCTGCCCTGCTTCTCCAAGGTCACGGTCCACTCCACCTGCACGCCGGCGTTGTCGATGTCGCCAACGGACTCCACTGCGAATTTCGCGCGCAGTTGCGAACCGACCAGCACCGGTGCTGTGAACCGCACGCGGTTCAATCCGTAATTGACGCCCATGCGTTGTTCGAGCGCAAGCGTCTTGCCCAGCAAAGCGGGGATCAACGACAACGTCAAAAAACCATGCGCGACCGGGCCGCCGAATGGCGACTCGCGCCTCGCCCGCTCCGGATCGACATGAATCCACTGATGATCGCCGGTGGCCTCGGCAAAACGTTCGACCTTGGCCTGATCGACCGTCAACCACTCACTGAGCAATGGCTCGGTGCCGACCAGCGCACGCAAGGCCGCCGCATTGCGGAAAGCAGCGACAGGCGCCGCGCTGGCCGTCATGATGCGGCTCGCGGATGGCGCAGCCCGAACATGCCCTTCGAGCGCACCGTGATCACTGTTTCGCCGTGCTGATTGATGCCCTCCCAACACGTCGACACGATGCCGCGATCCGGCTTGCTCTCTGAAACGCGCTTGTCGACCACGACGTTCATCATCGTAATCGTGTCGCCGACGCGCACCGGCTTCAGCCAGCGAATCTCGTCGATGCCGGGCGAGCCCATCGACGTGGAGTCCGCGAGCACGTTGCGCACCAGCATGCCCATCATCACCGAGCAGGTATGCCAGCCGCTTGCCACCAGGCCGCGAAACGGCGACTCGGCCGCCGCGGCTTCGTCCAGATGAAACGGCTGCGGATCGAACTTCTGCGCGAATTCGACGATCTCCTCACGCGTGAACGTGTGCTTGCCGATTTCGATGGTCGTACCCACCACCATGTCCTCGAAACTGACTCTCATGGTCGCACCTCCTTTTTGTCGGGTTGAGCGCGCCGATCAGGCTTCGGCGGTCGCGAAGCCGGGCAACGCGGCAAACCGCGCGAGATGGTGATCGACATCGCCCAGCGTGGTTTCGATGATGGCGAGGCGCTTGAACAGATGCGCCGCGGCCACTTCGTTCGTGACACCCATGCCGCCATGCAGCTGAACCGCCTGCTGCCCGACGAAGCGCGCGGCCTGACCGACCCGGACCTTGGCTGCCGAGACCGCGCGGCGCCGCTCGTCAGCGTCTTCGCTGCTGTAGCGCATGGCGGCCAGATAGGTGATCGAACGTGCCTGCTCAGCGTGAATCAGCATTTCGACCATGCGATGCTGCAAGGCCTGAAAGCGTGCGATCGGCTGGCCGAATTGCTGGCGCGTCTTGGTGTAGTCGACAGTCGCGATGTTCAGCGCGTCGAGCGCCCCGATCGCCTCCGCGCACAGCAGCAAGGTGCCGTAGTCCGCGATATGTTCGAGCGCCGCCGCGCCCGCATGTTTGCCGGCGAGCCGGCGCGCGGGGGTGCGGTTGAACTCGAGCGTGGCGGCGCGTTGACCGTCGATCGTGCGGTAGTCCGTGATTTTGACGCCGGCCGCGTCGCGCGCGACGACAAAGAGCGCGATCTCGCCGTTCAACCGGGCCGGCACGATCCAAGCGTGGGCTTGCGCGCCATGCAGCACGGCCGATTTCGTGCCGCTCAATGTCTGCTGTTCGCCCTCTGCACTCGCGGTCGTGGCGACTTCAAACAGGTCGTAGCGCGCGTGCGGCTCGTGAAATGCGACGGCCAGCTTGATCTCGCCCTGCGCGGCGCGTTCGAGCAATGACGCGTCCTCACCCTCGCCGGTGCCCGCGAGGCGCAGCGCCTCGATGCCGACCGCGGTCGCCCAATAAGGCTCGACGACCAGTGCGCGGCCAAGCTCCTGCATGACCACCAGCATATCGATCGGACCGCCGTTGAATCCGCCTTGCGCTTCCGGCACGGGCAACGCAGTCAAGCCCAGCTCCGTCAAGGCGGCCCATTGCGTGTCCGACAGACCGGCTTCCGAGCGCACGATCGCCTGACGTGCTTCGAAGCCGTAGCTCTTGTCCAGATAGCGGCGCAGCGCGTCGGTGAATTGCTGCTGTTCGTCGTTGAAAGTGAAGTCCATGCGCCGCTCCTCAAAGTCCGAGAATCATCTGAGCGATGATGTTCTTTTGAATTTCGTTCGAGCCACCGTAAATCGACGTCTTGCGGTAGTTGAAGTAGTACGCGGCCAGCGGCGCGGCATCGTCGTCGCCCGCGACGCTATGCTCGCGTTCACCTTCGAGGAACTGCGGATCGAACGGCGCGGCGAGCGGCCCGATTGCCTCGAACATCAGCTCGGTCAGCGCCTGCTGCACTTCCGTGCCTTTGATTTTCAGCATCGATGCTTCCGGTCCCGGTCCACGCCCGCCTGCCTCGTTGGCGACCACGCGCTGCACGGTGACCTCGAGCGCCATCAGCTCGATCTCGAGGCTCGCGACTTTCGCGGCGAAAACCGGATCTTGCAGCAACGGTTTGCCATTCTTCTTTTGATCCAGCGCGACGCGCTTCAGGAATACGAGTTCGCGCTTCGACTGTCCGACGCGCGCAATCCCCGTACGCTCATGGCCGAGCAGATACTTTGCATAGGTCCAACCGCGATTCTCTTCACCAACCAGGTTTTCGACCGGCACCCTCACGTCTTCGAAGAACACCTCGTTGACCTCGTGCTCCTCGTCGAGCGTGATGATGGGGCGCACGGTGATGCCCGGCGTTTTCATGTCGATCAGCAGGAAAGAGATGCCCTCCTGCTTCTTGGCGCCACTGTCGGTGCGCACGAGGCAGAACATCATGTCTGCGTATTGGCCCAGCGTGGTCCAGGTCTTCTGACCGTTGACCAGGTAATGGTCACCGACGCGCTCGGCGCGCGTACGCAGCGACGCCAGATCGGAACCGGAGCCCGGCTCGGAATAGCCTTGGCACCACCAGTCCGTGCCGTCGAGAATACGTGGCAAATAATGGCGCTTCTGTGCCTCATTGCCGTATTTCATCAGCACCGGCGCCACCATCGAAACGCCGAATGGCAACACGGACGGCGCGCCGATACGCGCGCACTCTTCTTCCCAGATGTGCCGTTGGGTCGCGTCCCAGCCCGGGCCGCCGTATTCTCGCGGCCACGCGATCACCGACCAGCCCCGAGTGCCGAGCAGCTTGTGCCAGCTTGCGAAGTCTTCGCGGGAAAGACGCTTGTGATTGAGTACCTTGTCGCTCAGCTCGCGAGGCAGATTCGCTTCGAGCCAGGCGCGGATGTCGGCGCGGAACGCGTCGTCTGCGGGGGAATAGTCCAGATTCATGCGTCGTGTCTCCTGGCCGCGACCACCCCCCGCCAGAGAGCCACTGCGCTATTGCAGCGGTTCCTTCAGAGCAGCTGGGACCGGTAGCGGCATCACTTCGATGCCTTCTTCGACCAAGGCGCGCGCATCTTCAGGTGTCGTGACACCGCGAATATTGCGTGCGGGCGCTTCATTGTAGTGAATGCGCCGCGCTTCCTCGGCGAAGCGGTCGCCCACGTTCTCGGTCTTTTCCAGTACCTCACGCACAGCGCGCATGACACGCGCCTGCATTTCACCTGCGCCCGCCGGCGGCTTCGTCTCGGTCGCGCCCGATAGATTCAGGCGCGGTGCCGACGGCAAACGGCTTACTTCGTTCGCACCGCAGATCGGACATTCGACGAGCTTGCGGGACTGCTGCGATTCAAAGTCATCAGCCGAAGCGAACCAGCCTTCGAACCGATGGCCATGCGGACACTGTAAATCGAGGACCTTCATGTGGAATCAGGGCTTGCGTGCCAGTTTAGCGCAAAATCGAATTTTGTGAACGGTCGTTCGCAAAATTTCGCGGACGCCGCGCCAACGCCGGACATTGTTGTCAAATCGAACGTGGTGCGCGATTTTAACGCTTTGCGCCGAGAGCTGCCGATCGCATCGAGCCCGCTGCCTCTGCGCACTGACCGCTGTCGCGGTCGCTATGCGACCAGACTTTCGAGTTGGCGGTTAAACCGCGGCTCGAGTTCGCGCACTTCCTTAGCAAGATTAATCTGCTTTGCCGATTTCGCGACATCCGCCACGTCTGCCTTGATGTCATACCCGCCGCGCTCGGTCAGCCAGTCAAGAATGTCCGACAGATGCCAAACCGATGCACTGCCCTCGTGGACAGGGGCAGGGAAATCGATTGCGTGGCTCAGCATCAACTTGCGCATGTTCTGTCGCGACACGCCGGCAACCTCCGCAACGTCGGTGAGACCGACGAAATCCGGCCCCGCCTCGACAAGCCGCGCGGAGGGCACCGCTCGTTTGATGTCTTTGAGTGCGCTGACCAGCGCCTCGAACGCGGACGCAGCTTCGCGAGAAAAGAGCAGCGCGATGCGGCCAGGCTGCCCCAGGCCCACGGTTGCGTCGTCGCAGCCTGCTTCGCCCAGCCGTTCGACGATCTCGTCGACATCGCAGTCGTGCGCAGCGAGCCGGTACTTCAAGGTGAACACATATTCCATACGTTACTCCTGCCTTGATCCAATCTAACCCTACGGCATTAAACCTCTCTGCTATCGGCCAGCCGTGCAGTTGTCGACGATGCGCCGCAAGTGCCTAGCGTGGTTGCCCGAATTTTTCGGCGTACTCCAGACGCTCGATATGCAGAACTCCCCGCAACGACATTCCGCGTCTTTGCAAGGACAGTAAATCTTGCCCCAGGCGTGGCCTTTCCCGCCGCTCCGAATGCGCCAGCCGTTTTTCTCGGCATGGGCCAATGCGGCCTCGATTTCCTTCTTAGAGTGGCTTCCTCTGACCATCGACACCCTCCCAATTTAGCGGGCGTAGTCATGGTTGTCAAGTGACAACCATGACTACGCCCGAAATCAAACCCCATCTCATATCGTTCGTTATCCAAAATAAAGTAATGGCAAACGCCGCAATCGAAGATTCATACTAGCGCGATGACGGCTGCTGGGCGAGACTGCCGGATGACATAGGAAGAAGACACAGTTTTTCCGACGTTGCGCCAGGCACTCGCTCGAAATCGCATCCCATAATGACAAAGCCCCTGCTGGTCATAGACCGGCAGGGGCTTCTTTTTTCGCAGATTCAACGCGGCTGCGCGCCGCAGCGCATTATTCAGGCGCGGCCGTCGGCCATGCGCCAGACAACACCTTCTCCAGCCAGAACGTGCCGATGATCGTCTTCACATCGGTGATCTTGCCGGTGCGCACCCACTCCGACACCTCCGCGACAGTCGCCGTGAAGAGTTCGAGAAACTCGCCGTCGTCGAGCTTGCGCTCGCCCGCCGTCAGACCGCGCGCGAGGTAGATATCAATGAATTCGGTGGAATAGGAAATAATCGGGTGAACGCGCGTCAAGTACACGTATTCGCGCGCCGTATAGCCGGTTTCTTCGCGCAGCTCACGGATTGCGCAGGACAGCGCGCTCTCGTTCGGGTCGAGCTTGCCAGCCGGATATTCGACCATGACCTTGCCCATTGGATAGCGGTACTGGCTCTCCAGCAGCACGCGGCCGTCGTCGAACAACGGAATCACCATCACGGCGCCCGGATGCTGCACGTATTCGCGAGTCGCCTGCTTGCCGTCCGGCAAGCGCACGGTATCGCACTTGACCGTCAGAAACGGACCTTGATGGACCGTCTTGCTGTCGACACAGGTCTCGGCAAGCGCAGCGTCGTGATCGGGAATATCGGAAAGTTCAGCCATATGCGGACCTCAGAACAGCCTGGTGCGCGACGGCGAGACGCCGTCAGCGGCGTTTGACGAGATATTGGAAGGTAAAGCCGGGAAATGCGAGCACGACGAACAGTGCGAACGTGATCGCGTAGAACTGCCAGCCCTGTTCGAAGCGGTTTCCCGCTCGCGCTTCGAGCAAAAAACCGAGCGCGCCGACCACGAAGTACAGCGCGATCAATTCGGCGATCCGGATCCACGCACTCTTCTTCGCCGCTTTTAACGGCACGGCGGCGAAAAGGCGCTGATTCAGGAAAGGCAGGTTGGCGCCGACCAGCGCCAACAACACGATAAACCAGCCTGCAGCCGACATCAGAGCAGCAGCGTGTGCTGGATAGCCTGCAGGCAAGCCTTCAACAGCGGATCCGGCACGATACCCAGCACCAGCACAGCAACACCGTTGAGCGCGAGCAAAGCGCGCGTGCTGGTGTCGGCCATGATAGGCGACTTGTCTTGCGGCTCGTCAAAATACATCAGCTTGACGATACGCAGGTAGTAGAACGCGCCGAACAGCGACGTGATCACGGCCAGCACCGTGAGCCAGGTCAGACCGGCATTCATGGTTGCCTGCAGTACCGCGAGCTTCGCGTAGAAGCCGACCGCGGGCGGAATGCCGGCGAGCGAGAACATCATGATCATCATCACGAACGCGAACACCGGACTGCGTTGATTCAGGCCCTTGAAGTCTTCGAGCGTGTCCGCTTCGAAATCGCGACGCGCCAGCAGCATGATGACGCCGAAGGTGCCGAGCGTCGTAATCAGATAGACGATGCTGTAGAACATCGCCGAACCGTACGCGTTGGCGGCGCCCACGGTCTTCTGGTCGACCACGCCGGCCAGCAGGCCGAGCAGCACGAAGCCCATGTTCGAGATCGCGGAATACGCGAGCATGCGCTTGACGTTACGCTGCACGATACCGGTGATGTTGCCGACGATCAGCGACAACGCCGCCAGAATCACCAGCATTTGCTGCCATTCGACCGCGAGCGGCAGTAGACCCATCACGAGGAAGCGCAGACCCCACGCGAATGCCGCGACCTTCGGGCCGCCGCCGACGATCAGCGTCATCGCCGTCGGAGCACCCTGATACACGTCGGGCACCCACATGTGGAACGGCACCGCGCCCATCTTGAACGCCACACCGGCCACGATGAAGATCACACCGAACAGCAACACGCTCGGGTCGTAGTGGCTCGTGCCGATCGCCTTGAACACTTCGTTCAGGTCGAGCGAGCCGGTCGCGCCGTACAGCATCGAGATGCCGTACAGCAGGAACCCGGAAGCCAGCGCGCCGAGCACGTAGTACTTCATCGCGGCTTCGTTCGACTGCGGCACTTCGCGACGCAGCGCGATCACGGCGTACAGCGACAACGACATCAGTTCCAGACCGAGATACAACGTCAGGAAGTTGTTGCCCGAGATCATCACGAGCTGGCCGAGCAGCGAGAACATGCCCAACAGGAAGAAATCGCCGCGGAACAAACCGCGATCTTCGAGGTAGCGGCGCGAATAAACGATCGACACGGCGTAGCCGAGCGACACCACCGCCTTCATCACGTTGGCGAACGGGTCCACCACGTACATGTGGCCGAAGAAATACCGCACTTGCGGGTCGAACGCGTTCATCGCAAACCAGATGCCGGCGACCAGCGTCGAGAAGAATGCGATGAAATACGTGGTACGGCGACCGTCCTGGCCGACGAACGTGTCGTTGAGCCACGCGACGACAACGGCGAACATCACCAGTGCGTCGGGCAACAGAGCAGTCATAGGGGCGTTTTGCATGGTCTTTAAATTCCTCCGCTCGGCGTTACTGAGGCAACGGCAGCTTCGACTGCGCAACGTGGGAGAGGAGGTTTTCCACGGATACGTGCATCACATCGGTAAAGGGCTTCGGATACAGGCCCATGAACAGCGTCAGTGCGGCGAGCACTGCCAGCATGAAAAACTCGCGATGGCCGATATCCAGCAGGCTCTTCACGTGATCGTTGACGACCGCGCCGAAGTACACCCGCTTGTACATCCACAGCGTGTAGGCCGCGCCGAGAATCAGCGTGACCGCCGCACCACCCGCAATCCAGAAGTTGTACTGGACCGCTGCCAGAATCACCATGAACTCGCCGACGAAACCCGAGGTGCCCGGCAAGCCGCAATTGGCCATCGCGAACAGCATCACGAATGCCGCGAATTTCGGCATCACATTGACGACGCCGCCGTAGTCGGCGATCTGACGCGAGTGCATGCGGTCGTACAGCACGCCGATGCTCAGGAACATCGCGCCCGACACGAAACCGTGCGAGATCATCTGCACGATCGCACCTTCCGCACCGAGCTGGTTGAAGATGAAGAAGCCGAGCGTGACGAAGCCCATGTGCGCGATCGACGAATACGCGACCAGCTTCTTCATGTCGGCCTGCACCATCGCGACCAGACCGATGTAGATCACCGCGATCAGCGACAGCGTAATGACGACCGGCGCGAGGAAGTGGCTAGCGTCCGGCGTGATCGGCAATGAGAAACGCAGGAAACCGTATGCGCCCAGCTTCAGCATGATCGCGGCCAGCACGACCGAGCCGCCGGTCGGCGCTTCCACGTGGGCGTCAGGCAACCACGTGTGCACCGGCCACATTGGCACCTTCACCGCGAAGGCCAGGAAGAACGCTATGAACAGCAGCACCTGTGGCGTCATCGCGATCTGCGCGTGCTGCCACGTGGCGAGGTCGAACGTGCCGGTTTCGGTGTACAGGTACAGCAACGCGACCAGCATCAGCAGGGAGCCCGCCAGCGTGTACAGGAAGAACTTGAATGCCGCGTACACGCGGTTCGCCCCGCCCCACACACCGATGATGATGTACATCGGGATCAGCGTCGCTTCGAAGAACACGTAGAACAGCATGCCGTCGGCCGCGCTGAACACGCCGACCATGATGCCCGACAGGATCAGGAATGCCGCAAGGTACTGCGCGACGTTCTTCGTGATCACTTCCCACGCGGAGATCACGACGATCACCGTAATCAATGCGGTCAGCACCACGAACCACATCGAGATGCCGTCGACACCCAGGTGGTACGCAATGTGGAAGCGCTCGATCCAGGTCGCCTGTTCGACGAACTGCAGATCGGCGGTGCTCGAATCGAAACCGGTGATGAGCGGAATCGTCACGAGGAAGCTGACGACCGAACCGATCAGCGCAATCCAGCGCGCGGGAGCCGGATTCCGGTCGGAACCGATGGCCAAGACCAGGAGACCGACGAGGATCGGTAACCAGATCGCGATGCTGAGAATCGGATAAGCGTGCATTAGTGTCCCTCGCCTTATTTGCCGCCGAGCGTTACAAACAGGGTCAGGAGCCCCAACATGCCGATAATCATGGCGAACGCGTAGTGGTAGATGTAGCCGGATTGAAGGAAACGGATCACGCCGGCAAACCAGCCGATAAAGCGTGCGCTGCCGTTGACGATGCCGTCGATCACGACGACGTCGCCTTCCTTCCAGAGACCACGGCCAATTGCCACGGCACCCCGCGCAAACACGACTTCGTTGATCTTGTCCATGTAGTACTTGTTATCGAGCAACGTGTAGATCGGGCCGAATGCGCGCTTGATCACAGCCGGCAGATCCGGACGAACCAGGTACAGGAACCACGCGACCACCACGCCCGCGAGCGCCAGCCAGACGGGCAGACCCGCAACCGAGTGCAGACCCATCGACGCCCAGCCCTGGAATTCTTCGGCCATCTCGTGCAGCGCCGGATGGTTTTCGCTGATGTAGATCACCTTGTCGAACGCCACGCCATGCTGGAAGAAATCGCCGAACAGCATCGGACCGACGCCGATCGCACCGATCACCACCGACGGGATCGCCAGCAGCACCAGCGGCAGCCACACTACCCACGGCGTTTCATGCGGCTCGTGAGCGTGGTCGTCGTGACCGTGGCCGTGCGCGTCGTGGCCATGAGCGTGCTGTGCATGCGCCGCGGCTTCCGCGCCCATCGGCGATTCCGGGTGCTTCGGATCGCGGAAACGCTCCTTGCCGTGGAACACCATGAAGTACATGCGGAACGAGTACAGCGCAGTGACGAACACGCTCGCCACCACCGCGAAGTACGCGAAACCCGAACCCGGCAGATGAGACAGTTTCACCGCGTCGATGATCGAGTCTTTCGAGTAAAAGCCCGAGAAGAACGGCGTGCCGATCAGCGCCAGCGAACCGATCAGCGACGTGATCCACGTGATCGGCATGTACTTGCGCAGGCCGCCCATGTTGCGCATGTCCTGGTCGTGGTGCATGCCGATGATCACAGAACCCGCGCCGAGGAACAGCAGCGCCTTGAAGAACGCGTGTGTCATCAGGTGGAACACGGCGACGGAGTAAGCCGACGCGCCGAGCGCGACCGTCATGTAACCGAGCTGCGACAGAGTGGAATAAGCCACTACGCGCTTGATGTCGTTCTGGACGATCCCGAGAAAGCCCATGAACAGCGCGGTAATCGCGCCGATGACCATGACGAACGACAGCGCCGTATCCGACAGTTCGAACAGCGGCGACATGCGCGTGACCATGAAGATCCCGGCCGTCACCATGGTTGCCGCGTGAATCAGCGCGGAAATCGGCGTCGGGCCTTCCATCGAGTCCGGCAGCCAGACGTGCAGCGGGAACTGCGCCGACTTACCCATCGCGCCGATGAACAGGCAAATGCAGGCCACCGTCAGCAGACCCCAGTCCGTGCCCGGGAAGGTCAACGCGGCGAGCTCGGTGCGCTTCGCGAAGACGTCGCCGTAGTTCATCGAACCGGCGAACGCGAACAGCAGGCCGATGCCCAGCAGGAAACCGAAGTCGCCGACGCGGTTCACGATGAACGCCTTCATGTTCGCGTAGATCGCGCTCTCACGCTTGAAGTAGAAACCGATCAGCAGGTACGACACGAGACCCACCGCTTCCCAGCCGAAGAACAGCTGCAGGAAGTTGTTGCTCATCACGAGCATCAACATCGAGAACGTGAACAGCGAGATGTACGAGAAGAAGCGCTGGTAGCCGTCGTCGTCGGCCATGTAGCCGATCGTGTAGATGTGCACCATCAGCGACACGAAGGTCACCACGCACATCATCATCGCCGTCAGCGAGTCGACCAGGAAGCCGATTTCGAATTGCGTCTTGCCGATCGCCATCCATTGATAGACGGTCGCGTTGAAGCTTGCGCCGTCCATCACCTGGAAGAATACGATGGCCGACAGGATGAACGAGATCGCGACGCCGAGGATCGTGACCGAGTGCGCACCGGCTCGCCCTACCGCCTTCCCGAACAGTCCTGCAACCAGGCAACCGGCGAGCGGTGCCAACGGGATGGCCAACAGCAGGTTTTCATTGAGTATCGTGGACATAACCGCTTTTCCTGAAATTAACCTTTGAGCTGATCGAGATCCTCGACATTGATCGTGTCGAGACTACGGAACAGGGTCACCAGAATTGCGAGGCCGATCGCCGCTTCCGCCGCTGCAACCGTCAGCACGAAGAAGACGAAGATCTGGCCATGCACGTCGCCGAGATAATGGGAGAACGCGACGAAATTGGTGTTCACCGCGAGCAGCATCAGTTCGATCGCCATCAGGATGATGATGACGTTGCGGCGGTTCAGGAAAATGCCGACGACGCTGATCGCAAACATGATCGCGCCGAGGACAAGGTAGTGGGCAAGGGTCAACA
The DNA here is from genome assembly GCF_046026895.1 of Paraburkholderia sediminicola. Classification (GTDB taxonomy): domain Bacteria; phylum Pseudomonadota; class Gammaproteobacteria; order Burkholderiales; family Burkholderiaceae; genus Paraburkholderia; species Paraburkholderia sediminicola_C. The sequence goes on along the minus strand of NZ_JAQQEU010000042.1, from coordinate 36,353 downwards.
TGATTTCTATCTCCTGTCCGCTCAGCTGTTTTTAGCAGGGGCCGACTCGGCCGCTGCCGCCGCTGCGGCGGCTTCTTCTGCCGCGACGGTTGCCGCGGTTTTCTCCGACGCCATCTTCACGATGCGCACCCGGTCCTGCGCACGCACCTTGACCTGCGCGCTGACGTTCTGACGCTTGCTGTCCTTCTTGTGGCTCGTGGTCAGCGCGACTGCCGCGATGATCGCCACCAGCAGCACGAGGCCAGCGATTTCGAACGCGAAGATGTAGTCGGTGTAGATGACCTTGCCGATCAGACGCGTGTTCGACCAGTCGCCCATACCGTTCGCGGCCGCGGTGGTGTCGCGCAACGCCGTGCCGGTCGCGCCGTAGCCGTGCCACAGGATCAGCGCGGTTTCGATCACGATGATCGCGCCCACCAGCGTGGCCATTGGCACGAAGCGTTTGAAGTCTTTGCGCAGCACGTCGAGATTGATGTCCAGCATCATCACGACGAACAGGAACAGCACCATCACCGCGCCGACGTAGACCAGCACCAGCAGGATCGCGAGGAACTCGGCCTCCAGCAGCATCCAGATCGCGGCTGCGTTGAAGAACGCCAGCACCAGGAACAGTGCGGACGCTACCGGGTTGCGCGAGGTGATCACCTTCAGCCCCGAGACAACCAGGAGCAGCGCGAAGATGTAGAACAGTACGGTCGTGAATTCCATGATTACCGGTTCATCGTTAGGCCATCGTCAGGCATTGTTCTTTGGCACGCGTACTTGGCAAAGCGGGCGAAGCTGCCCGAACTGCCGCACAGGTGCGCCGTGCCGCGGCGTTCAGGCCGCGGCGCTCGGCCCGACAACAGGCCGTGTTACTGCTTTACTGCTGCGTCTACCGCATTAACGGCGAAGCGCTTCAACGATACGGTGCGTCGGCTGCCTTATTCGCGGCGATCTCCGCTTCGTAGCGATCGCCGACGGCCAGCAGCATGTCTTTCGTGAAGTACAGGTCGCCGCGCTTCTCGCCGTGATACTCGAGAATGTGCGTCTCGACGATCGAATCGACCGGGCAGCTCTCTTCGCAGAAGCCGCAGAAGATGCACTTGGTCAGGTCGATGTCGTAGCGCGTCGTGCGGCGCGTGTTGTCCGCGCGCGTTTCCGATTCGATCGTGATCGCGAGCGCCGGGCACACCGCTTCGCACAGCTTGCAGGCGATGCAGCGCTCTTCGCCGTTTTCATAGCGGCGCAGCGCATGCAGGCCGCGAAAACGCGGCGAGATCGGGGTCTTCTCTTCCGGGAACTGCACGGTCACCTTGCGCTGGAACGTATAACGTCCGGTCAGCGCGAGTCCCTTGAGCAGTTCCGTCAGGAAGAAGGTCTTGAAAAAGTTTTGGATTGCGGTCATGGGTTCATCCGCCCTTAATTCCAGATGTTCAACGGCGACATGATCCAGAAGCCGACCACCACCAGCCACACCACGCAGACCGGAATGAAAATCTTCCAGCCCAGACGCATGATCTGGTCATAGCGGTAGCGCGGGAACGTGGCGCGCGCCCAGATGAACACCGACAACAGCAAGAAAACCTTGACGACGAGCCATACGATGCCCGGGATAAACGACAGGAAGCCGAACGGTGCGCTCCAGCCGCCAAGGAACAGAGTTGCAGCCAACGCCGAGATCACGATCATATTGATGTACTCGGCGAGGAAGAACAGCGCGAACGCCATCCCCGAGTAGTCGATCATGTGGCCCGCGACGATTTCCGACTCGCCTTCCACCACGTCGAACGGGTGACGGTTCGTTTCGGCGATGCCCGAAATGAAGTACACAACGAACATCGGCAACAGCGGCAGCCAGTTCCACGACAGGAAGTTCAGGCCGTGCGACGCGAAGAAACCGTGCTCCTGCGAAGCGACGATGCCCGACAGGTTGAGCGTGCCCGCCGTCATCAGCACGACGACGAGCGCGAAGCCCATCGAGATTTCATACGAGACCATTTGCGCCGCGGCGCGCATCGCACCGAGGAACGCGTACTTCGAGTTCGACGCCCAACCGGCCAGAATCACGCCGTACACGCCGATCGACGAAATCGCCATCGCGTACAGCAGACCCGCGTTGATGTCGCCGAGCACCGCGCCGGCCTGGAACGGAATCACCGCCCATACCGCGAAGGCCGGCACCACCACCATGATCGGCGCGATCAGGTAAATCCAGCGGCTCGCCTGGGCGGGCTGAATCACCTCTTTGAGCAACAGCTTCAGCACGTCGGCGATCGGCTGCAGCAGACCTGCCGGACCAACGCGGTTCGGGCCGAGACGCACGTGCATCCAGCCGATCAGCTTACGCTCCCACAGAATCAGGTAAGCCACGCACAGCAGGATCACGACGGCCACCACCAGGATGCGCACGAGTGCCCACACCGTGGGCCATGCCACACCGAGAAGCTGGGTGCCGCCCGAGTTGATCGTATCGAACAAGCTCATTTACGCCTTCTCCACCAGCAGTTCACCGAACAGGCTGCCCAGCGCCGCACCGGCAGGCGTAGCCGCCGATACGCGGACGACCGTCTCCGCAAGATTCGCGTCGCGCACGGCCGGCAACTGCACCGATTGCTCGCCCTGGCGCACGCGCACGGCGTCGCCTTCCTTCAAACCCAATTTGTCGAACAGCGCGGCCGGCAAACCGGCCGAATTCGCCGCGCGTGCCGCCGCGGTGAGATGCAGCGATTGCGCGCGGCGCACCAGCGCGTCGGCGTGATAGATCGGCACGTTGGCAATCCGCTCGAACTTGCCTTCCGCCGCTTTCACCGACTTGCCGCGTGCAACCGCGACGCCGGTCCTGTTCGACAGACGCGAGTTCATTTCGCCGTCGCCCAGTGCGGCGTTGCGCACTTCTTCCGCCGTGTCGAATTCGAAACCCGGCGCGCCGAGCAGGCTGCCCAGCACGCGCAACACCTTCCACCCCGGGCGCGTGTCGCCCAGCGGACGCACCACGCCGTTGAACGTCTGCACGGTGCCTTCGGCGTTGACGAACGTGCCGGCCGTTTCCGTGAACGGCGCGATCGGCAGCAGCACGTCGGCGTATTCGGCGCCGATCTGGAACGGCGACATCACCACGACCATGTCAGCCTGCTTCAGCGCGGCCAAAGCCTGCGCCGGATTGGCCGTGTCGAATTCCGGCTCGACGTTCAGCAACAGATAACCCTTGCGCGGCTGCTCGAACGCTTCGCGAGCGTTCAAACCACCCTCGCCCGGCAGCGCGTTCACGAGATGCGCGCCGACCGTGTTGGCCGCTTCCGAGAGGAAGCCCAGCGTCGCGCCGGTCGCCTCGGCGATCCACTGCGCGGCCGCATGAATGACCGCGAAGTCCGGATGACGGAGCGCGCCGTTACCGAGCAGCACGACGCGGCGTTCGCCGGTGGCGAGCGACTTCGCGACCTGCTTGTTGGCGTCGCTCGGCTGCGTGCCGCCGAATGCGTCCGGCAGCGCCACACCGTTGGCTTCCGACACCGCGCCGGCAATGCCCGCCAGCGCGTCGAGCCATGCCGACGGCGCCGCAACCACGCGCTGCGCCTGTGGAATCAGTGCGTCGTCGCTGGTGGCCTGCACGAGCGTGAGCTTCGCGCCGTTCTTCGCCGCCTGGCGCAGACGCGCAGCAAACAGCGGATGATCGCGGCGCAGATCCGAGCCGATCACCAATGCGGCGTCGACGTTCGACAGATCGGCGATGGACGTGCCGAGCCACGGCGCACCGTTGACGGGCGCCGAGAAATCCGACTGACGCAGACGGAAGTCGACGTTCGGCGTGCCGACCGCTTGCGCGAGCTGCTTGAGCAGAAACAGTTCTTCGACCGTGCTGTGAGCGCTACCCAGAGCGGCCAGCGCGTTCGCGCCTTGGTCGCCCTTGATGCCCTTCAGGCCCTTGACCACGTACTCGAGCGCCGTCTGCCAGTCGGTTTCGACCCACTGGCCGCCTTGCTTGAGCATCGGATGCGTCAGACGCTCGGGGCTGTTCAGGCTTTCATACGAGAAGCGGTCCTTGTCCGAGATCCAGCATTCGTTGATGGATTCGTTTTCGAACGGCAGAACACGCATCACGCGATTGTTCTTGACTTGCACCACGAGGTTCGCGCCGACGGAATCGTGCGGGCTCACCGACTTGCGGCGCGACAGCTCCCACGTGCGGGCGCTGTAGCGGAACGGCTTGCTGGTCAGCGCGCCGACCGGGCACAGGTCGATCATGTTGCCCGACAGTTCCGAGTCGACCGTCTTGCCGACGAACGACGTGATTTCCGAATGCTCGCCGCGACCCAGCATGCCGAGTTCCATCACGCCGGCGATTTCCTGACCGAAACGCACACAACGCGTGCAGTGAATGCAACGCGACATCTCTTCCATCGAGATCAGCGGGCCGACGTTCTTATGGAACACCACGCGCTTCTCTTCGCTGTAGCGCGATGCCGACTTGCCGTAACCCACGGCCAGATCCTGCAGCTGGCATTCGCCGCCCTGGTCGCAGATCGGGCAATCCAGCGGGTGGTTGATCAGCAGGAATTCCATCACGGCTTGCTGGCCCTTGACGGCCTTGTCCGACTTGGTGCGCACGATCATGCCCGCCGACACCGGCGTCGCGCATGCAGGCACGGCCTTCGGCATCCTCTCGACATCGACAAGACACATCCGGCAGTTGGCCGCAATCGACAGCTTCTTGTGATAGCAGAAGTGAGGAATGTACGTGTCGACCTTATGCGCAGCCTGGATCACCATGCTGCCTTCAGGCACCTCTACTTTCTTGCCGTCTATTTCAAGTTCAACCATGATGGTCAATCTTCCTTAACCTGTTGCCGCTCAATCGTTCCTGTTCATCGCCCGCTTTCAGGCGATGAATCCCGCGGTTGACGTGTTCGTCTGATGGGTAGCTAGTCAGCCATTCAGCTGGTCAACTCACGCAGCTACTGTTTCCGACGCCGCCGCCGCGCCGGCATGACCGCCGACGAGGCAATGCTTGTGGGCGACGTGATATTCGAATTCGTCCCAGTAGTGCTTGAGCATGCCGCGAACCGGCATGGCCGCTGCATCGCCGAGCGCGCAAATCGTGCGACCCATGATGTTTTCCGCGACCGAGTTCAGCAGATCCAGATCTTCCGGACGGCCGAGCCCATGCTCGATGCGATGGACGACGCGGTACAGCCAGCCCGTGCCTTCGCGGCAAGGCGTACATTGACCACACGACTCTTCGTAGTAGAAATAGGACAGCCGCAACAGCGAGCGCACCATGCAACGCGTCTCGTCCATCACGATGACCGCGCCAGACCCGAGCATCGAGCCAGCCTTGGCGATCGAGTCGTAGTCCATGTCGGTTTGCATCATCATCTCGCCCGGCACCACGGGCGCTGACGAACCGCCAGGAATCACAGCCTTGATCTTCTTGCCGCTGCGGATGCCGCCCGCGAGTTCCATCAGCGTCGCGAACGGCGTGCCGAGCGGAATTTCATAATTGCCCGGACGCTCGACGTCGCCGGACACCGAGAAAATCTTCGTGCCGCCATTGTTCGGCTTGCCGATTTCGAGGTAATTCTGCGGACCGACTGCGAGCAGGAACGGCACCGCGGCGAATGTCTCGGTGTTGTTGATCGTGGTCGGCTTGCCGTACACGCCGAAGCTCGCCGGGAACGGGGGCTTGAAGCGCGGCTGGCCTTTCTTGCCTTCCAGCGATTCGAGCAGCGCGGTTTCTTCGCCGCAGATGTAGGCGCCGTAACCGTGATGCGCATGCAGTTCGAAAGAGAAGCCCGAACCCATGATGTTCTCGCCGAGGAACCCGGCGCGGCGCGCTTCGTCCAACGCCTGTTCAAAGCGTTTATAGACTTCGAAGATCTCGCCGTGGATATAGTTATAGCCAACCGTAATGCCCATCGCGTACGCGCCGATCGCCATACCTTCGATCAGCGAGTGCGGATTGAAGCGCAGGATATCGCGGTCCTTGAACGTGCCCGGTTCGCCTTCGTCCGAATTGCAGACGAGGTATTTCTGGCCCGGGAACTGACGCGGCATGAAGCTCCACTTCAGACCGGTCGGAAAGCCGGCGCCGCCACGGCCGCGCAGACCCGACGCCTTGACGTCGGCGATCACCTGCTCGGGCGGAATCTTTTCTTCCAGAATGCGGCGCAGTTGGGCGTAACCGCCGCGCGCCACATAGTCTTCGAGACGCCAGTTGTCGCCGTTCAGGCCGGCGAGAATCAGCGGTTTGATGTGACGATCGTGTAAAGACGTCATTTCGAAAGTTCCTCGAGCAGCTGGTCGATCTTCTCGCGGCTCATGAAGCTGCACATGCGATGGTTGTTCACCAGCATCACCGGCGCGTCGCCGCACGAACCCATGCACTCACCTTCTTTCAGGGTGAACTTGCCGTCGGGCGTGGTTTCGCCGAAGTCGATGCCGAGCTTCTGCCTCAGGTATTCAGCGGCGCTGTCGGAACCGCCGTCAGGACCAAGCTGACAAGGCAGGTTCGTGCAGAGCGTGATCTTGTGTTTGCCGACCGGCGAGGTCTCGTACATCGTGTAGAAAGTAGCCACTTCCTGCACGGCGACTGCCGGCATGCCGAGATAGTCCGCGACGAACTGCATGAGTTCGGGCGACAGCCATCCATGCTCTTCCTGAGCAGTGGCCAACGCCGACATCACGGCGGACTGTTTCTGATCGGCGGGATACTTCGCGATCGCACGATCGATTTCTTTCAGGCCTTCAGCTGAGATCATTTTCAGACACGACTCTTTCAATTCCTACCGAACGAAAACCCGTCGCTCACGTCATGCTGCGACAGACCCGGCGTTCCTTTGCTTGACGCGCGCTTCGGTGCAATCTGAAGCCGCGCGCCGATGAATACGTCCTAGCGATCCACTTCGCCGAACACGATGTCCTGCGTGCCGATGATCGTCACGGCGTCGGCGATCATGTGACCGCGCGCCATTTCGTCCAGCGCGGACAGGTGCGCATAGCCCGGTGCTCGGATCTTCAGGCGATACGGCTTGTTCGCGCCGTCCGAGATCAGGTAGATACCGAACTCGCCCTTCGGATGTTCGACAGCGGCGTACGCCTCGCCTTCGGGAACGTGGAAGCCTTCCGTGAACAGCTTGAAGTGGTGAATCAGCTCTTCCATGTTCGATTTCATACCGACGCGCGACGGCGGCGCAACCTTATGATTATCGATCATCACCGGGCCCGGATTCTTGCGCAGCCATTCAATGCACTGTTTCACGATCCGCGTCGATTGCCGCATTTCTTCGACGCGAACCAGATAGCGGTCGTAACAGTCGCCATTCACGCCGACCGGAATGTCGAAATCGAGCTTGTCGTAAACTTCGTACGGTTGCTTCTTGCGCAGGTCCCACTCGATGCCCGAGCCGCGCAGCATTGCGCCGGTCATGCCGAGTTGCAGCGCGCGTTCCGGGCTGACTACGCCGATACCGACCAGACGCTGTTTCCAGATCCGGTTGTCGGTGAGCAGCGTTTCGTATTCGTCGACGCACTTCGGAAAACGCGTGAAGAAGTCGTCGATGAAATCCAGCAGCGAACCCTGGCGGTTCTCGTTCATCTTCGACAACGCCTTCGCATTGCGGATCTTCGAAGCCTTGTATTGCGGCATCGCGTCCGGCAGATCGCGATAGACACCGCCCGGACGATAGTAGGCCGCGTGCATCCGCGCGCCGGACACCGCTTCGTACACGTCCATCAGATCTTCGCGTTCGCGGAACGCATACAGGAATACCGCCATCGCACCGACGTCGAGCGCGTGCGCGCCGATCCACATCAGGTGGTTCAGCACGCGGGTGACTTCGTCGAACAGCACGCGGATGTATTTGGCGCGCACCGGAACGTCGATGCCGAGCAGCTTCTCGATCGCCATCACGTAGCCGTGCTCGTTGACCATCATCGACACGTAGTCGAGACGGTCCATATACGGCACGGACTGGATGAACGTTTTGGTTTCGGCGAGCTTTTCAGTCGCGCGATGCAGCAGACCGATGTGCGGATCGGCGCGCTGAATGACTTCGCCGTCGAGTTCGAGCACGAGGCGCAGCACACCGTGCGCTGCCGGATGCTGAGGACCGAAGTTGAGCGTGTAGTTCTTGATCTCTGCCATGGCGTTCTCTTAGTGTTTCAGACCGCCATAGCGATCCTCGCGGATCACGCGCGGCGTGATTTCCCGCGGCTCGATCGTCACGGGCTGATAGACGACGCGCTTCTCTTCCGGGTCGTAACGCATTTCGACGTAGCCGGAGACAGGGAAATCTTTACGGAACGGGTGACCGATGAAACCGTAGTCGGTCAGGATGCGGCGCAAGTCCGGGTGGCCTTCGAAAACGATGCCGTACAGGTCGAATGCTTCGCGCTCGTACCAGTTGACCGAATTCCAGATTTCGACGACGGACGGCAGGATCGGCACTTCGTCGTCCGGTGCGAACACGCGCAGACGCAAACGCCAGTTGTTCTGCACCGACAACAAATGCAGAACGGCCGCGAAACGTGGACCGTCGTAAGCGCCGTCGGCATAGGTCTGATAGTCGACGCCGCACAGGTCCATGCACTGCTCGAAACCGAGCGCACGGTCGTCACGCAGGCGCGTTGCCACGTTGAGGTAGTCGCTTGCCTTCACGACGATCGTCAACTCACCGATTGCCTCGGTGGTGCTCAACAGGAGGCCGCCAAAGGCCGCCTCGAGGTTCGCTTTCAGGGTCTCGAGTTTGCTTGCCATATTGTGGGGAGGAGGCGTTGGCCTTATTGACGGGCGATGGTGTTGGTGCGGCGAATCTTGGCCTGCAACTGGATCACGCCGTACACCAGCGCTTCCGCGGTTGGCGGGCAACCCGGCACATAGACGTCGACCGGCACGATCCGGTCACAGCCGCGCACCACCGAATACGAGTAGTGGTAATAGCCGCCGCCATTCGCGCACGAACCCATCGAGATCACCCAGCGCGGCTCGGCCATCTGATCGTAGACCTTCCGCAGAGCGGGCGCCATCTTGTTGCACAGCGTGCCGGCGACGATCATCACGTCCGACTGACGCGGACTCGGACGAAACACCACACCGAAGCGGTCAAGGTCATAACGGGCAGCACCCGCATGCATCATCTCGACCGCGCAACACGCAAGACCGAACGTCATCGGCCACAGCGAGCCGGTACGCGTCCAGTTGATCAGTTTGTCTGCCGTGGTGGTGACAAACCCTTCCTTCAAGACCCCTTCGATACTCATTTGCTTTCCACTCCAGACGGGGCGGCAAGCCTTGGCCACCCACGCAAACCGGCGATTAATCCATCATTCCCAGTCGAGGCCGCCTTTCTTCCAGATATAGGCAAAGCCCAGCAGGAATTCGAGCAGGAAAATCATCATTGCCATGAAGCCAGGCCAGCCGATATCGCGCAAGGCCACGCCCCACGGGAACAGGAACGCGGTTTCAAGGTCGAAAATGATGAAGAGAATGGCGACGAGGTAATAGCGCACGTCGAACTTCATGCGCGCATCTTCGAATGCTTCGAAGCCGCACTCGTACGGTGCGTTTTTCTCGGTATCAGGCTTGTTGGGACCAAGAATCTTGCCGATGCTGACCAGCGCTACGCCTAAACCGGTGCCTACAACGAGGAACAACAAGACGGGGAAATAGGCTGCGAGGTTCAAGACTATCCTCAATCGGTTGGTTCTGAGTGCCGTCAGGAGCATAGCACTCCTGACGCGAAATCACTTCCGAAACGCACATCCCGCAAGCCCAACGCAAGCCGTGCCCTGAAAGTGAAAATGCCAGCCGAAGCGAAGCAAGCGGCTGGCATTTAGATAACATTTTGGTGCCGACGGCGAGACTCGAACTCGCACAGCTTTCGCCACTACCCCCTCAAGATAGCGTGTCTACCAATTTCACCACGTCGGCACTGCATGCAATCCGGGAAAACAACTTATAAAACCCGCGAATCGCTTCAAGACTTAGATTGTAACTGGTTTAAACAGTTTGTTCAACGCACAAAAGGCACTTTGAACGAAAATTTATTTCGGCACGTCAGTCGCGGGAACCGACGCAGCCGATGCCGGCGACGCAGCCAGCGGCGCCGAGCCAGCAGCCGGCGCGGAAGCAGCGGATGCAGCAGCCGACGCGGTTACCGCCGCGCCCAGCAAGCCTGCGGAAGGCTTCGAGCGATACGCGCCGAGATAAGTGAGCGCCAGCGTCGTGACAAAAAACACCGCCGCGAGTACTGCCGTGGTCCGCGACAGGAAGTTGGCCGAGCCGGTTGCGCCGAACAGGCTGCCCGATGCGCCGCTGCCGAAAGCAGCGCCCATATCGGCGCCTTTGCCGTGCTGCAGCAAGACAAGGCCAATGACCCCGAGTGCCGACAACAGCTGAACGACGATAATCAATGTTTTCAAATACAGCATCACACTCACCTGAGTCTTTATTTAACCGCGCCACACACAACGTGTTTCACGGGATGGGGTCATCCTTGCCGAGACGCCCTGCTTAACCGGCGACGCTGGTTGCGGCGGCCGCCTTGCAGATCGCCAGGAAATCCTGGTCCTTCAATGACGCGCCGCCGATCAGGCCGCCGTCGATGTCCGGTTGGCGGAACAATTCTTCCGCATTTTCCGGCTTCACACTGCCGCCGTACAACAGCGGCACATCCGCCACCGCCTCGCCCTTTGCCGCCAGACGCGAACGCAGAAACGCATGGACTGCCTGCGCTTGTTCCGCGCTGGCGCTCTTGCCGGTGCCGATCGCCCAGACCGGCTCATAAGCGACGACCAGACGGGCCGCTTCCTGCACCGACAGCTTCGCCAGCACTTCGTCGAGTTGCGCGCCGACTACCTGCTCGGTCGAACCGGCTTCGCGCTCTTCGAGCGTTTCGCCCACGCAGACGATGGGCATCAAACCCGCTTCCAGCGCACGTTGCGTCTTGACCGCAACCAACTCGGCGCTTTCGCGATGATAGGCACGACGCTCCGAGTGTCCGACGATCGCCAACGTGGCGCCGAAATCGGTCACCATCGGCGCAGCCACTTCGCCGGTATAGGCGCCGTGCGTGAACGCGGATACGTCCTGCACGCCCCACACAACCGGACTGGCTTCGAGCAACGACTGAGTCTGCGCGAGATAGAGGCTCGGCACGCACACGCCGACACGCACGTCGGCCGGCAGTTCACTCGCGCCTTGTGCCACGGCCTGCAACAGCGTGACATTCGCGGCGAGACGCCCGTGCATCTTCCAGTTACCGACTACCAGTTTGCCTCGTTGTTGTTTCGACATCGTCTCGTCTTGTTCCGTCTTGCGTGGCGGCGGACTTCGTTTGCGCCTACAGTCCGCCTTTCGGATTCATTCGGCGTGCGCAAAACGCGCAATTTTACTGCGTGGGGTGGATCGGGTCAAACTGACCGCGTCAAGCGTCCTGACCCCAGGCCAGCACGATCTTGCCGACATGCGTGCTGCTCTCCATCAACGCATGCGCGTCGGCGGCCTGCGCGGCCGGGAACACCCGGTGCACCACCGGCTTGATGCGGCCCGCTTCGAGATGCGGCCACACGTGCTCTTTTAGCTGCGCGGCGATCTTCGCCTTGAATTCGATCGGCCGCGGACGCAGCGTCGAGCCGGTCACGGTCAAACGGCGGCGTAGCACTTCGTTCAGGTTCAGCTCCGCCTTCGCGCCGCCCAGCAGGGCGATCAGCACGATGCGGCCGCCCTCGGCCAAGGCCGTGAGCTCGCGCGGCACGTAGCTGCCCGCCACCATGTCGAGGACCACGTCGACGCCACGGTCGTTGGTCAACGACTTGATGACTTCGACGAAATCTTCCGTCTTGTAGTTGATCGCCCGCTCGGCGCCCAACGCCTCGCACGCGCGGCACTTTTCATCGGAGCCGGCGGTGGCGAACACGCGAAAGCCGAGCGCGTGCGCAATCTGGATCGCCGTCACGCCGATGCCGCTCGAGCCGCCCTGCACCAGCAGCGTTTCATTCGGCGCGCCTTCGCCCTTGCCGAGCTGCGCACGGTCGAACACGTTGCTCCATACCGTGAAGAACGTCTCGGGCAACGAAGCCGCTTCGATATCCGACAAACCCGCAGGCACCGGCAGACATTGCAGTAGCGGCGCGGCCGCGTATTCCGCGTAGCCGCCGCCGGCCAGCAACGCGCACACGCGATCGCCGATCTTCAGACCGAACGGGTTGTTCTTCTCGTCGATCGCGCCGCCGACGATCTCGCCCGCCACTTCCAACCCTGGCAGATCCGATGCGCCCGGCGGCGGCGCATAGCCGCCCTTGCGCTGGAAAACGTCCGGACGATTGATGCCGGACGCCGCCACCTTGATCAGCACCTCGCCCGCTTTTGGCTGCGGCGTGGGCCGCTCAGCCAGCTTGAGGACGTCCGGCGCACCGAATTCGGTGATTTCGATCGCTTTCATCTGCGTCAACTCCAAGATTGGATTGCGTTGCATACCCTTGCGAAGCCGTTGCTGGTCGCGGCAGACACGAATCGTCTGACCTGCGGCACAGCGCCCAATGCAACTAGAGTACCCGCTTGTCCGCGTTTGCATATGTGCGCAACGCAATCCACCCTGCACCCTGCATGAAAAACGGCCGGCGCGCATTCACGCTGCCGGCCGTTGCCCCGCTACCGCATTACTGCGGCGTCGGTTCGCCTTGCGGCGCGCCGTTCGCGGCGTCGTTCAGCAACGCCTTGGCCGACAAACGCACGCGGCCCTTCTCGTCCGTCTGGATGACCTTGACCTTCACCTGCTGACCGTCCTTGAGATAGTCGTTGATGTCCTTGATACGCTCGTTAGCGATCTCGGAGATATGCAGCAGACCATCCTTGCCCGGCAGGATGTTCACGATCGCGCCGAAATCGAGCAGCTTGAGCACGGTGCCTTCGTACACCTGGCCCACTTCGACTTCCAGCGTGATGTTCTCGATACGCTTCTTCGCTTCGGCCATCCCTTCGCTGCTCGTGCTCGCGATGGTGACGACGCCGTCGTCCGAAATATCGATCGTCGTGCCGGTTTCTTCGGTCAGCGCGCGGATCACCGAGCCACCCTTGCCGATCACGTCGCGGATCTTTTCCGGGTTGATCTTGATGGTGATCATGCGCGGTGCGAACTCCGACAACTGCGTGTTCGCGCCCGACACCGCCGAGGTCATCTTGCCGAGGATGTGCATACGGCCTTCCTTCGCTTGCGCGAGGGCGACCTGCATGATTTCCTTGGTAATGCCCTGGATCTTGATGTCCATCTGCAGCGCGGTCACGCCTTGCTCGGTGCCCGCCACCTTGAAGTCCATGTCGCCGAGGTGATCTTCGTCGCCCAGGATGTCGGTCAGCACGGCGAAACGATTGCCTTCGAGGATCAGGCCCATCGCGATACCGGCGACGTGCGCCTTCATTGGCACGCCGGCGTCCATCAGCGCGAGGCAGCCGCCGCACACCGAAGCCATCGACGACGAACCGTTCGATTCGGTGATTTCCGACACGACGCGGATCGAGTAGCCGAATTCGTCGGCGCTCGGCAGGCACGCGGCCAGCGCGCGCTTGGCCAGACGGCCGTGACCGATTTCACGGCGCTTCGGCGAACCGACACGGCCCGTTTCGCCGGTCGCGAACGGCGGCATGTTGTAGTGGAGCATGAAGCGCTCGCGGTACTCGCCTTCGAGCGCGTCGATGTTCTGCTCGTCGCCCTTCGTGCCCAGCGTGGCGACCACCAGTGCTTGCGTTTCGCCGCGCGTGAACAGCGCCGAACCGTGGGTACGCGGCAGCACGCCGGTACGGATTTCGATCGGGCGCACGGTGCGCGTGTCGCGGCCGTCGATACGCGGCTCGCCGTTCAGGATCTGCGTACGGACGATCTTCGCTTCGATGTCGAACAGCACGTTGCCGACGGTGACCTTGTCGGCCGCTACCGTGCCTGCTGCCGCCGCGTCCGCCTCGAGGCTGGCCGAGGTGGTTGCGTAGACTTCCTTCAGCTTGGTCGAACGCGCCTGCTTGTCGCGAATCTGGTAAGCGGCGAGCAGTTCGGCTTGCGCCAGTTCCGTCACGCGCGTGATCAACTGCTCGTTCTTCGCCGCCGGTTGCCAGTCCCATTCCGGCTTACCGCCTTCGCGGACCAGATCGTGGATCGCGTCGATCGCGATCTGCATCTGCTCATGACCGAACACCACGCCGCCGAGCATCACTTCTTCGCTCAGTTGCTGCGCTTCCGATTCCACCATCAGCACTGCGCGTTCCGTACCGGCGACGATCAGGTCGAGTGCCGATTCCTTCATTTGCGGACGCGTCGGGTTCAACACGTATTCGTTGTTGATGTAGGCTACGCGCGCAGCGCCGACCGGGCCGTTGAACGGCAGGCCGGACACCGCGAGCGCCGCCGACGCGCCGATCAGCGCGGGGATGTCAGCCGGGATTTCCGGGTTCAGCGACAGCACGTGAATCACGACCTGGACTTCGTTGTAGAAGCCTTCCGGGAACAGCGGACGCAGCGGACGGTCGATCAGGCGCGAGATCAGCGTTTCACCTTCCGACGGACGGCCTTCGCGACGGAAGAAGCCACCCGGGATCTTGCCGGCGGCATAGGTCTTTTCGAGGTAGTCGACGGTCAGCGGGAAGAAGTCCTGACCCGGCTTGGCCGTCTTGGCGCCGACCACGGTCGCCAGCACGACGGTGTCTTCGACGTCGACGATCACCGCGCCGCTTGCCTGACGAGCGATTTCGCCGGTTTCGAGGCGAACGTTATGTTGTCCCCACTTGAACTCTTTGACGATCTTATTGAACATAGTCATTGCTTTTCCTCATCGTAATGCCGCGCGGACCAGAAGCGGCGCGGCAACGCCAGACCGGCGCCGCATGGGAAGAGTAGTGTTATGCCATTCCAGAGAACCACGCCCTACGTCGAGTACGCGCGCGAACCGCTGGAATGACACAAAGCTCCGCCCTGAGGCCCGGCCGTGTTTCTTTTTGCTGCCTGCTCTACTGCCTTGTTACTGCCTGGGTTACTGCAAGTCCTGCTCTTTCCTGCACCCGCCGCATGAATCGGCACGCCACTGCGGAGCACAGGCGATGCGCGTCACATGAAGCGCACCGTGCAAAAACAAAATGCCTGTATCAGTGGAACTGACACAGGCATCTTGCTGAACGACTGGCCGATTACTTACGCAGACCCAGCTTCTCGATCAGGCTGCGGTAACGATCCGCGTCCTTGCCCTTCAGGTAGTCGAGCAGCTTGCGACGGCGGCTCACCATGCGCAGCAGACCGCGGCGGCTGTGGTGATCTTTCGCGTGTGCCTTGAAGTGAACGGTCAGTTCGTTGATGCGGGTCGTGAGCAGCGCGACCTGAACTTCGGGGGAGCCGGTGTCATTGGCTGCGCGTGCGAATTGCGCAACGACTTCGGACTTCTTGCTTGTTTCAACTGCGGACATGTCGATTTCCTTAAGAACTAGACTGGCGGTCACGGAAGAAAGGCCGTGCCGTGGACTAACCCGTGCGGCAGACAAATATGACAACCTGCTTCACAACGGGACGCGTATTGTAGCACAGCCCAATCTGGCCGCGAACCCCGCTGTGCCGGGCCGGATCTTCACGATGCGCGGCTACGCGCCATCGCGCACTGCGCGTCAGGGCCGCTGCATCTTGCAGACGCTCGGCAGCACGGTGCGCTCGGGCGGCAGCGCCAGCACAGTGCGGAAGCCATAGCCGGAGCCTTCGTTGTCGAAACGCACGCCTGGCTTGCCGGCCTTGTCCATTTCCATCACGTAGAGGGGCTGGATCAGCTGATGGTCGTCGGGGCGCATCCACGATGCATGGAAGCCGTTGTCGAAGCGGATGCCCTCCAGCGCCCGCGCGACCGCCGTCGGATCGGCGCTGCCGGCGCGGCTCATCGCCGCGGCCAAGGTTTCGATCATCAACGGCATGCGCAGCACCGGGTAGTCGTCCTGCGCGGTCGGGAAACGGGTCCGGAACGCGGCGTACCACGCGTCGGAAGCAGCGCCGCCCGCGTTCGGATGCCAGTCGGCGACCGCGATCACGTGGCCGACGCCGGCGTCGCCCAGCGCGGCCGGCGCGCCGAGGCTGTTGCCGTAGAACGTGTAGAACTTCGTGTCGAGCCCCTGCTCGCGCGCGGCCTTGACGAGCAGCGTCAGGTCGTTGCCCCAGTTGCCCGTGATCACCGCGTCCGCGCCGCTCGCACGGATCTTCGCGATGTAGGGCGTGAAGTCTTTCACGCGGCCGATCGGATGAAACTCGTCGCCAACCACCGCGATATCCGGGCGTTTCGCCGCCAGCGCCGAGCGCGCGAGGCTACTGACATCGTGGCCGAAGCTGTAGTCCTGATTCAGCAGATACACCTTCTTCACCGAGCGGTCGCGCTGGATCACGTCCGCCAGCGCATCCATGCGCATGCCCGCATGAGCGTCGAAGCGAAAGTGCCAGAAGCTGCAGTCGGCGTTGGTCAGCGCGGGGTCGTCGGCGGAATAGTTGAGCAACAGCGCGCGGTTGTCGGGCTCGCGGCGGTTCTGCTTGTCGATCGCGCCGATCAGCGCGGCCGCGACCGCCGAGCTGTTGCCCTGCATGACGTAGCCGATATGGCGGTCGGCGGCCGCGCGCAGTTGCGTGAGCGCCTCTTCGGTGCTGCCCTTGCTGTCCAGCACGACCAGTTCCAACGGATGCGCGCCATCGGCGAGCTTCACGCCGCCGTGCGCGTTCACCTGCTCGACGCCGAAGCGCAGATTGCGCTCGACCGCCGCGCCCGCATTCGCGAACGGCCCGGACATGCCTTCGATCAGCGCGAGTTGGATCGGCGCGCCGCCGGGCTTGCCAGCCGGCCCGCTGGACGGGTTCGCCGCCGGGTTTGCCGCCGAAGTGCCCGCCCCATAAGCCGCCGCTGCCATCCAGATCGTTGCCAGCGCCGCTGCCGCCGCCCGTTGCCACATCGCCATCGTGATTGCCCCGCCTGAATCGTCGAAGCGCGGATCATAGGACGTACCGGACGGAATAAGCAAGCCAGCCCGGCCGTTACGGTACCAGGCACAGAGGCCTGCAAGAAACGCGGATCTTTTACCGCATCGCATGCCAAAATGCGGCGTCTCGATGATAAAAAACGCTACTCAAATGCCATCGGAGGAACACATGTCGAACTCCCGTCACTCCACGGCGGCCTCGATCGGAACACCAGTCGCCGCACGTCTGCGTCGCGCGGCGCTGGCCTGCCTGAGCGCGCTGGCGCTGGCCGGCTGCGTGCAGCCCTGGCAGCAATACACCCAGGGCGCGGACGAATCGACCATCATCGCGCGCCTCGGGCCGCCGCGCGAAAGCTACGACCTGCCTGACGGCGGCAAGCGGCTGATGTGGCCGACCCAGCCGATGGGCGAAACCACCACCGCCGCCGACATCGACGCGGCCGGCAAGATCGTCAATGTGCGCCAGGTGCTGCAACCCAACGAATTCTATCGGGCCGAAATCGGCAAATGGACGAGGAGCGACGTGCTGGTGAACTTCGGCCGCCCGGTCGAAACCTCGTACTTCCCGCTGATGAAGCGCGAGGTCTGGACCTATCGATACCTGGAAGACAACGTCTGGTACATGCTGTACAGCTTCTACTTCGACGAACAGGGGATCGTACGTCTCACGCAGAAAACGCCTGACCCGTTGCACGATCCGGATCGTCGCTCGTTGTTCTGAGCGGCCGCCCGAGCGCGATGCGCGACGCGCGAGGCTGATGAACTCATCGCGTGCGCGCGAAACACGGCGCAGCAAAACAAAAGCCCCGTACCTGCAACGGCACGGGGCTTTTTCAATTTCAGTTCCGGAAAACGCTCACGCGGTCACGCCAGCGGCGCACCGCGTCCACCTCACTCCGAGCGCTGCGGATTGAGCTTGTCCGCATTCGAATACAGCTTGTTGAGCGCAGAGATATACGCCTTAGCGGAAGCCGCGACGATATCCGGATCGGTGCCCACGCCATTGACGATGCGTCCGCTCTTCGACAACCGCACGGTCACCTCGCCTTGCGCCTGCGTGCCGGTGGTGATCGCGTTGACCGAATACAGCAACAGTTCGGAACCGCTGCCCACTTCGGTTTCGATCGCGTTGAGCGTGGCGTCGACCGGGCCGTTGCCGCGCGCTTCGCCGGTGATCTCCTTGCCCTCCACCGAGAACACGACCTTCGCGTGCGGCTGCTCGCCGGTCTCCGAATGCTGCGACAGCGCCACGAACTTGTAGTGCTCGCGCTCCTGCGCTTCAGCCGATTCCTCAGTAACGATCGCGATGATGTCCTCGTCGAAGATTTCGGACTTGCGGTCGGCCAGTTCCTTGAAACGCGCGAACGCGGTGTTCAGTTCCGCTTCGCTGTCGAGCGCGATGCCGAGTTCCTGCAAGCGCTGCTTGAACGCATTGCGGCCCGACAACTTGCCGAGCACGATCTTGTTCGCGCTCCAGCCCACGTCTTCGGCGCGCATGATTTCGTAGGTATCGCGCGCCTTCAGCACGCCGTCCTGGTGGATGCCGGACGCGTGTGCAAACGCGTTCGCGCCGACCACCGCCTTATTCGGCTGCACGACGAAACCGGTGATCTGCGACACCAGCTTCGACGCCGGCACGATCTGCGTCGTATCGAGACCCAGCTCGAGGCCGAAGTAATCCTTGCGGGTCTTCACCGCCATCACGATTTCTTCGAGCGACGTGTTGCCGGCGCGCTCGCCGAGGCCGTTGATCGTGCACTCGACCTGGCGCGCGCCGCCGAGCTTCACGCCGGCCAGCGAGTTCGCCACCGCCATGCCGAGGTCGTTGTGGCAATGCACCGAGAACACCGCCTTGTGCGAGTTCGGAATGCGTTCGCGCAGCGTCTTCACGAGCTGGCCATACAGTTCCGGCACGCCGTAGCCGACCGTGTCCGCGATGTTGATGGTGGTCGCGCCCTCGGCGATCACTGCTTCCAGCACGCGGCACAAGAAGTCCATGTCCGAGCGGCTGCCGTCTTCCGGCGAGAACTCGACGTCGTCGGTGAACTTGCGCGCGAAACGCACCGCCAGCTTCGCCTGCTCGAACACCTGGTCCGGCGTCATGCGCAGCTTCTTTTCCATGTGCAGCGGCGAAGTCGCGATGAACGTGTGGATGCGGAAGCGCTCGGCCGGCTTGAGCGCGTCGGCCGCGCGCTGGATGTCCTTGTCGTTCGCGCGGGCCAGCGAGCAGATCGTGCTGTCCTTGATCAGGCCTGCGATCGTGTGAATCGAATCGAAGTCGCCGTTCGAGCTCGCCGCGAAGCCGGCTTCGATCACGTCCACCTTCATCCGTTCGAGTTGCTTCGCGATACGGATTTTTTCCTCTTTCGTCATCGACGCGCCGGGCGATTGCTCGCCGTCACGCAACGTGGTGTCGAATATGATCAGTTTGTCGGACATGTCGGGTCTCCTGGGGAGTCGTTCGGATGTGGGGATCGGATAGTGGAGTTCGGGTGTTTGCGCCACCGCTGACGACGCTCAACCGCAGACGAGGTAGGCGGCCCAAGGCAAAAACCGCTAGCGGCGATCAGCGCGGCGGCCGCGCCAGTGTCAGCACCAGCACGCCGGCCGGTGCGCCGGCTTGTTGAGACTCGCATGGCGGCTCAAAAGCGCACGTGAACACAGTCATCCGACGACTATAGCGGCATTCCCGCCGCCACGCAATTAGCGTCAGACCTGCCTCTGAAGCACCGTCCGGCGGGTTCGTCAAAAGAAAAAACGGCAGCCTGAAGGATGCCGTTTTTGCAAGTCACCACCCCGATAGCCGACGCAGCCTGCTACCTGTCGTGCACCACCGAACGGGCCGGATTCGCCCTGCCCCGCACCGCCTGATAGCCCCAGAACACATAACCGGACAGACCGTACAGCACGAACAGGCCGAACAGCATCAGCGGCGGATCGGACGACACCAGCACGAACGCGACCACCACCAGCAGGATCACGCCGAACGGCACGCGATGCCGCACGTCGAGCGCCTTGCCGCTGTAGAACGGCGCATTCGACACCATCGTCACGCCGGCGTAGATGGTCAGCACGAATGCAACCCACGGCAGCCAGACCAGCTTCAGCGGCACGCGGTTGTCGGTGGCGAGCCATACGAAACCGGCGATCAGCGCCGCCGCGGCCGGGCTCGGCATGCCCTGGAAGAAGCGTTTGTCGACCACGCCGATGTTGGTGTTGAAGCGCGCGAGCCGCAACGCCGCGCCCGAGCAGTAGACGAACGCCGCGAGCCAGCCCCAGCGGCCGAGGTCTTTCAGAATCCACTCGTACATCACGAGCGCGGGCGCGACGCCGAACGACACCATGTCCGACAGGCTGTCGAACTGTTCGCCGAACGCGCTTTGCGTATGCGTCATACGCGCGACGCGGCCGTCCATGCCGTCGAGCACCATCGCCACGAAGATCGCGATGGCCGCGATCTCGAAGCGCACGTTCATCGCCTGCACGACGGCGAAAAAGCCGCAGAACAGCGCCGCCGTGGTAAATGCGTTCGGCAGCAGATAAATGCCGCGCTTTCTCAGGAACTGCTGACGCTGCGCGCGCCGGCTCTCGACGACCGGCGACTCCGCCGCCATCGGCTTGTTGCGGCGAAACGGCCGCGGCAGCGGTCCGCTGTTACGGGGTCGACGCGGTTTGAATGCGGCCATTCGGAAACCTCCTGTGTGCCGCTTTAGAGTTCAGCGAGGATCGTGGACGACGCGGACACCTTTTCGCCGATCGACACACGCGGACGGCTGCCCACCGGCAGATACACGTCGACGCGCGAGCCGAAACGGATGAACCCGTAACGCTGGCCACGGGTCAGCGGCTCGCCAGTACGCACGTAGCAAAGAATGCGCCGCGCGATCAGCCCGGCGATCTGCACCGAGGTCACCGTCTGGCCGCCGGCCATTTCGATCACCACCGCATTTCGCTCGTTTTCGAGCGACGCTTTGTCCACCGCGGCATTCAGATATGCGCCCGGGAAGTATTCGACCTTGGAGATCGCGCCATCCACCGGCGAACGCTGCGAGTGGACGTTGAAGACGTTCATGAACACGCTGATCTTCAGCGCTTCACGGTTCGCGTACGGATCATGCGCGGTTTCGACCGCGACGATGCGCCCGTCGGCCGGACACAGCACGGCGTTGACCTGGGTGGGAATCGGGCGGGCCGGATCGCGGAAGAACTGCACGATGAAAATCAGGATCAGCCAGAACAGCCATGCAATGCCGAACCCCGCGAAGGCGTGAACCAGTAATGCAACGACGGCCGCGATGGCGATGAACGGCCAGCCTTCTCGCGCGATGATCGGATGAGGGTAATTCATGGATGGCTTCTGTTTTTTGTAAAACCGTAGGATAGCAAAAGCCGCCCAGGGTTCAGCACCCTTGGACGGCTTTTTGATTTGTCCGGTCCACGCGGGAACGCGCCTGACCGGACCAGAGCAGCAATTCGCTTAGTTCTTCGACTGGTCGACCAGCTTGTTCTTCGCGATCCACGGCATCATCGCGCGCAGCTTCGAACCGACCTGTTCGATCTGATGCTCGGCCGTCAGACGGCGGCGCGATTGCAGCGTCGGTGCGCCGGCCTTGTTCTCGATGATGAAGCTCTTCGCGTACTCGCCCGTCTGGATGTCGGTCAGCACGGCCTTCATCGCCTTCTTCGTTTCAGCCGTCACGATGCGCGGGCCCGTCACGTACTCGCCGTATTCGGCGTTGTTCGAGATCGAGTAGTTCATGTTCGCGATGCCGCCTTCGTAGATCAGGTCGACGATCAGCTTCAGTTCGTGCAGGCATTCGAAGTACGCCATTTCCGGCGCGTAGCCCGCTTCCACCAGCGTTTCGAAGCCGGCCTTGATCAGGTCGACCGTACCGCCGCACAGCACGGCTTGTTCGCCGAATAGGTCAGTTTCCGTTTCTTCGCGGAAGTTGGTTTCGATGATGCCGGCACGGCCGCCGCCGTTCGCCGCAGCGTACGACAGCGCGATGTCACGTGCTGCGCCCGACTTGTCCTGTGCGACCGCGATCAGGTGCGGCACGCCGCCACCTTGCGAGTAGGTGCCGCGAACCGTGTGGCCCGGCGCCTTCGGCGCGATCATGATGACGTCGAGGTCGGCACGCGGAATCACTTGACCGTAGTGAACGTTGAAGCCGTGCGCGAATGCCAGCGCCGCGCCTTGCTTGATGTTCGCGTGCACTTCTTTCGCGTACACGTCGGCGATCTGCTCGTCCGGCAGCAGCATCATGACGACGTCCGCGCCCTTGACGGCTTCCGCCACTTCCTTGACTTGCAGGCCGGCGTTCTCAGCCTTGCTCCACGATGCGCCGCCCTTGCGCAGACCGACCGTGATCTTCACGCCGCTTTCGCTCAGGTTCAGCGCGTGCGCATGGCCTTGCGAGCCATAGCCGATGATGGTGACCTGCTTGCCCTTGATGAGGGAGAGATCGGCGTCCTTGTCGTAGAAAACTTTCATGTCGGTTCCTTGGCTAGATTCGATGAATCAGTGAAATTCAATTACTGCGAATAGTGTGTTGCTGGCCGGGCTCGTCAGGCACGCCCGGCGGTTCGATCGAGACGTCAAATCACGGCTGAAGCGCCGCGCATCAGACCTTCAGAATGCGCTCGCCGCGACCGATGCCCGAGCTGCCCGTGCGGACCGTTTCGAGAATCGCCGTGGAGTCGAGCCCTTCGATGAAGGCGTCGAGCTTGTCGGCCGCCCCCGTCAGTTCGATCGTGTAGGTCTTTTCGGTGACGTCGATGATGCGGCCGCGGAAAATATCCGACATCCGCTTCATCTCCTCACGTTCCTTGCCGACCGCCCTCACCTTGATCAACATCAGCTCGCGCTCGATGTGGGCGCCCTCGGTAAGGTCGACCACTTTCACCACCTCGATCAGGCGGTTCAGATGCTTCGTGATCTGTTCGATCACGTCGTCCGAGCCAATGGAGACGATGGTCATGCGCGACAGCGAACGGTCTTCGGTCGGTGCCACCGTCAAGGTTTCAATGTTGTAGCCGCGTGCCGAGAAGAGACCAACCACGCGCGATAACGCGCCCGGTTCGTTTTCCAGCAGGACGGAAATGATGTGTCTCATGATTCGCTTCTTCCAGATGTTTGTCGATGTCTGCGAGCAGTGCGGCGCCGCTTCGTCCGCCCGCGCCTTTTTTGAAGGCGTGCATGACGAAGCCGGCTGCCGGGCCGTCGTTATAGATCTTCCGAACCCATGAGCATTTCGGTGATGCCCTTGCCGGCCTGAACCATCGGCCAGACGTTTTCGGTCGGATCGGTCTGGAAATCGAGAAACACCGTGCGATCTTTCAGGCGCAGCGCTTCCTTGAGCGCCGGCTCGACATCGGCCGTGCGTTCGATACGCATGCCCACGTGGCCGTATGCTTCAGCGAGCTTCACGAAGTCCGGCAGCGCATCCATGTACGAATGCGAATAGCGCTTGCTGTATTCGATCTGCTGCCACTGGCGCACCATGCCCAGATAGCGGTTGTTCAGCGAAATGATCTTCACAGGCGTGTCGTACTGCTTGCAGGTCGACAGCTCCTGGATGCACATCTGGATCGAGCCTTCGCCGGTGATGCAGAGCACGTCGTCGTCCGGGTGAGCCATCTTTACGCCCATCGCCGCCGGCAGGCCGAAGCCCATCGTGCCCAGACCGCCGGAGTTGATCCAGCGGCGCGGCTTGTTGAAGCGATAGAACTGCGCCGCCCACATCTGGTGCTGGCCGACGTCGGAACACACGAAGGCATTGCCGTCGGTCAGCTCCCACGCCTTTTCCACCACGTACTGCGGCTTGATGATGTCGCTCTTGCGGTCGAACTTCAGGCAGTCTTTCGCGCGCCAGGCTTCGATGTCCTTCCACCAGTCGGCGAGCGCCGCGGTGTCCGGGCCATGCTCGGCCGTCTGCAACTGCTCGATCAGTTCTTTCAGCACTTCCTTCACGTCGCCGACGATCGGAATGTCGACCTTGACGCGCTTGGAAATGGAAGAAGGATCGATGTCGATATGGATGATCTTGCGCGGACGCGACGCGAAGTGCGTCGGGTCGCCGATCACGCGGTCGTCGAAGCGCGCGCCGATCGCGATCAGCACGTCGCAGTGCTGCATCGCCATGTTGGCTTCGTACGTGCCGTGCATGCCGAGCATGCCGAGGAATTTCTTGTCGCTCGCGCGGTAGCCGCCCAGGCCCATCAACGTGTTGGTGATCGGGTAGCCGAGCAGGTCGGCGAACTGGTTCAGCTCACGCGACGCATCCGCGAGAATGATGCCGCCGCCGGTGTAGATGTACGGGCGCTTGGCCGACAGCAGCAGCGACACCGCCTTGCGGATCTGGCCGGAGTGGCCCTTCGTAACCGGGTTGTACGAGCGCAGCGAAACGCTTTTGATCGGTTCGTACTGGCAAGGCGCTTTCGACACGTCTTTCGGAATGTCGATCAGCACCGGGCCGGGACGGCCGGTACGGGCGATATAGAAGGCCTTCTTGACGGTGGCGGCGAGATCGCGCACGTCCTTCACGAGGAAGTTGTGCTTCACGCAGGGACGCGTGATGCCGACCGTGTCGCACTCCTGGAACGCATCCTGGCCGATCGCGGCAGTCGGCACCTGGCCGCTGATCACGACCATCGGGATCGAATCCATGTAGGCGGTGGCGATGCCGGTCACCGCATTGGTGACGCCGGGGCCGGAGGTCACGAGGCACACACCGACCTTGCCGGTGGAACGCGCATACGCGTCGGCGGCGTGGACCGCGGCCTGCTCGTGGCGCACGAGAACGTGCTGGAATTTGTCCTGCTTGTACAGCTCGTCGTAAATGTAGAGTACCGAGCCGCCGGGATAGCCCCAGATGAACTCGACGTCTTCGTCGGCCAGTGCCTTCATGAGCACGGTGGCGCCGATAGAGTCGGCTTCCTGATGGGGGGTCGTATCCGACGTGGAGAATTCCGCGCTGGGCATATTCATCTATTCACCTTTCGAATTTTCGGCAAAAAATTGATCGGGTGCTCTCTGCCGGGCTTGTGGCTCGGGTTCAAGCGGCGCGTCCAGTTGACAGGTGAGCTTCTTGGGCCACACCTCAATTGAGACAAGTCACTTATGTTGCGAACCAGCGAAGATATCTGCTGCCGCGCATGCGGTCAAGCAAATATTGCCTTGGCGCCCTGCCCCTCATCCCGATATTGACCGCAATCGCCCCGAATCCTGTTATGTGGATGCCAGGTAGGCCACGTTTCCCCCCAGGTCGCGCAAAAGTTTGTTAGCATCCGCGAGTTTTACGACATTTTTCGACCGATTACGCGCACGCTCGCTGCGCCGACCCCCAAACGGATGGCATCAGACAAGGAACTCGCCGATTTTCTGGCGGGCGTCGAAAGGCGCGCATTCAAGCAGACGGTCTACGCCGTGCGGGACGACGACGCCTCGCTCGACATCGTGCAGGACGCGATGATCAAGCTCGCCGAAAAATACGGCGACCGTCCGGCGGCCGAATTGCCGTTGCTGTTTCAGCGTATTCTGCAGAATGCGATGCACGACTATTTCCGTCGTGCCAAAGTACGCAACACGTGGGTGAGTCTGTTTTCGTCGCTGGGCAATGCCGACGACGACGAATTCGATCCGCTGGAAACATTCGAGGCCCAGCAAGGCTCGGCCGGCTCCGAGAGCAACGAGCAGAAACTCGAGCGCGAACAGGTCTTGCAGTCGATCGACGACGAGATCCAAAAATTACCGGCACGTCAACGGGAGGCGTTTCTCATGCGTTATTGGGAAGATATGGATGTCGCCGAGACTGCCGCCGCGATGGGCTGCTCCGAGGGCAGTGTGAAAACGCACTGCTCGCGAGCCACGCACACGCTGGCGCAAGCGCTCAAGGCCAAAGGAATCACGCGATGAGCTCCCTCGAAACAAATGAACTCGAGTTCGCGCGCCAGGTGCGGCGCGCGCTCGACGAAAACGCCGCCCGCATTCCGGCCGCCACTGTCGATCGACTCGCCGCGGCGCGCCGTGCCGCGCTCGCCCGCAAGAAGCCCGAAACCGTCAGCGCGCCCGCGTTCGTGCCCGCTTTCGTCGGCATGCCGGGCGGTCTGCCGCAAGTCGAAATCCCGAATCGTCGCCGTTCGCCGCTACGCCGCTTCGCGCTCGCGTGGCCGCTCGCCGCGCTGGTCGTGAGCCTGGTCGGCATTGCGTACTGGGAGGACCAGCAACGCACCGCCGAACTCGCCGATATCGATGCCGCCATGCTTAGCGACGACCTGCCGCTCAATGCCTATCTCGACCACGGTTTCAACGCGTACCTTTCACGCGCCCATTGAGCGGGAGATTTTTCGGGTGAGTTACAAGCGCGGCCTGGCCGTTGTTTTCGGATGCGCGATCGCGGCCCTCGTGTCGTTCGCCGCGACGTATCCGCGCTTTCATCCGAGCCCGTCGTCGCCCACCGGCGCGCCCGCGCCCGGCGGCAACGCGACCGCGAAGGCGCCCGCGCAAACGCTCGCCGTCGAATTGCCCGGCCTGCCCGGCAGCAACAGCCCGATGGCCTGGTCGCGCCTGAGCGCAGCCGAGCATGTCGCGCTCGCGCCGTTCGCGGCCGAGTGGGATTCGTTCAGCGACGAACGCAAGCGCAAGTGGATCAAGATCGCATCGCGCTACCCCAAAATGTCGCCCGACGCCCAAAAGCGCCTGCATGAGCGCATGAGCGAATGGGTGCGCATGACGCCCGATCAGCGGCGCGTCGCCCGCGAAAACTACCAGGTGTCGAAGGAATTGCCGCGCGAGGCCCGTCAGAACGCGTGGAAGGCCTATCAGCAACTGCCCGAGGAACAGAAGGAGCGGCTGGCAGCCAGCGAGCGCAAGCGGCGGCCGAGCGTCGTCAGCGCGCCGCCTCTCGCGCACAAGGAAATCAAGGGAATTGACCGCCTCGTCAACGCGCGCGAGCACGGCGCAAGCGATGTGGCGGCCGCGAGCGCCGCGGCGCCGGCGTTGCCGAGTCCGGCGGCCACGCCGGCCATTCCGGCCCCGGGCAGTTTCGTGCCCGCCACGCCGTTGCCGGTGTCGCCGGCCGAAGCACCGTCGATCTTCAACGGCTCCTGACCGGCGTCCACCGTGTCCCAGCCGCTCGCCACCTCCACCTTGCCCGCTGGCGTGCCCGGCGCAGCCCCCACTGTTCGCCGGCGGCTCGCCGCGCTGCTCTACGAAGCGCTGATCCTGTTCGGCGTGGTGTTCATCGCCGGCTATCTATTCAGCACGCTGACGCAGCAACGCGACGGACTGACTCATCACAACCTGCTCGCCGCATGGACCGGCCTCGTGGTCGGCCTGTACTTCGTGTGGTTCTGGACCCACGGCGGCCAGACCCTGCCGATGAAAACCTGGCGCCTGCGAGTCGTCACGGCCGACGGCTCGCCGCTCTCCGCCGGCCGGGCGATCGCCCGTTACGTGCTCGCGTGGCTGTGGTTCCTGCCGCCGCTCGCGCTGCATCCGCTACTCGGACTGCGCTTGCCGCAGACGCTGACGATCGCCGGCATCTGGTTCGTGCTGTGGACCGCGACCGGCCTCTTTGGCGCGCAGCGTCGATTTCTGCACGACCGGCTCGCGGGCACGCGCGTGATCTCTATGGCGCGCTGAGCGTCCCGCGCCGGGCATGCCTGTCATCACCATCAGTTAGCAGCCCGCATCATCCCGGCCGCTGCACGGCCCGCTTCGACCGCTCCCCGGTCCGCGCCTGCCCCCCGCAGTAATAAGAACTTCTCATGACTGTCATGGCCCCGTCACGCGCGCCCGGCCCAATACGGGCACCGCAACTCGACGCGTGAGCCATGGACCACAAAACGTCCGCGACTTCCCTGTTCCGCCAGACCGGCCCGAGCGTCGACCCCGTCGCGTTCCGCCCGGACCCGAGCCCGCCTCACCACGGCCTGCCGCTGCCCGTGACGCCGCCACGCGACGACCATGCCGCCCATCCCGAAGACGAGCACGCCGACCCGCACCGCTACCGCACCATCTGGCTGTCCGACATCCATTTAGGCTCGAGCGGCTGCCAGGCGCCCTATCTCCTGGACTTCCTGCGCCACAACGAGTCGGAGTACCTGTACCTCGTCGGCGACATCATCGACGGCTGGCAGTTGAAGAAAGGCTGGTACTGGCCGCAGGCGCACAACGACGTCGTGCAGAAAGTGCTGCGCAAGGCGCGCAAGGGCACCCAGGTGATCTACGTGCCCGGCAATCACGACGAAGCCGCGCGCCAGTTCTGCGACCTCGCGTTCGGCGACATCCACGTGCGCGGCGAAGCGTTTCACACCACGCTCGCCGGCAAGCGTCTGTGGATCGTCCACGGCGATCTGTTCGACGGCGTGATCCAGCACGCCAAGTGGCTCGCCTATCTCGGCGACACGCTCTACACGATGATCCTGGTCCTGAATCGCTGGTTCAACCGCATCCGCAGCAAGCTTGGCTTTCCGTACTGGTCGCTATCGCAGTACCTGAAGCACCAGGTGAAGAACGCGGTGAACTTCATCTCGTCGTTCGAGAGCGTGATGACCGACGAAGCGCGCCGCCGCGGCTGCGACGGCGTGGTCTGCGGACACATTCACAAAGCCGAGTTGCGCGACATCGACGGCGTGCTGTATTGCAACGATGGCGACTGGGTCGAGAGTCTGTCGGCACTCGTCGAGACCTATGAAGGCGAACTCAAGGTGATCTACTGGACCGCGCTGCGCGCTCCGCAGGTCGGCACGCAGAAGGCCCGGGCGACCGCGTAGCGTAGTCCTCCTAACTTCCATTGCACCCGAACCGAGGAACAAGCCGATGAAGATCATGATCGTCACCGACGCATGGGAGCCGCAGGTCAATGGCGTCGTGCGCACGCTGAACAACACCACGCGCGAACTCGCCGCGCTCGGTCATCGCGTCGATCTGCTCACCCCGCTCGAATTCAAAACGATCCCCTGTCCGACCTATCCGGAGATTCGCCTGTCGCTGCTGCCGCGCCGCAAGCTGCGCGAGCGCATCGCCGCGTTCGCGCCCGACGCGCTGCACATCGCCACCGAAGGGCCGCTCGGGATGGCCGCACGCGCTCATGCGTTGCGCCACAAGCTGCCGTTCACGACCGCTTATCACACGCGCTTCCCGGAATACGTGCAGGCGCGCTTCGGCATTCCGCTCGCCGCGACCTACAGGTTCCTGCACTGGTTTCACAAGCCGTCGCTGGCCGTGATGGCGCCCACGCCGGTGGTCAAGCAGGACCTCGAAAAATTCGGCTTCACGAATGTCGTGCTGTGGACCCGCGGCGTCGATCTGGAGATCTTTCACCAGATGGATTCGAAGGTGCTCGACACGGCGCGGCCCATCTTCCTGTACGTCGGACGCGTGGCGGTCGAGAAGAACGTCGAGGCATTTTTGCAGCTCGATCTGCCGGGCTCGAAGTGGGTCGCCGGCGAAGGCCCGGCGCTCGCCGAACTGAGGTCGCGTTATCCGCAAGCAAATTATCTGGGCGTGCTCACGCAAGCGGAGCTGGCAAAGGTGTATGCGGCGGCCGACGTGTTCGTGTTTCCGAGCCGCACCGATACCTTCGGCCTCGTGCTGCTCGAAGCGCTCGCGTGCGGCACGCCGGTGGCGGCGTATCCCGTCACGGGTCCGATCGACGTGCTGGGCGACGGCGGCGCGGGTGCGATGCATGAAGATCTGCGCGAGGCCTGCCTGGAAGCGCTGAAGATCGATCGCAATCACGCGCGCGCGTGGGCGGAACGCTTCTCGTGGGCGGCCGCGTCCGCGCAGTTCGCCGCGCATCTGAAGCCGCTGCCGCACGCGTCGTATCGCGAGGAAAGCGCCGCCGCCTGACGCGGCGCGCGAAGGCCCCCATGCGACCCAGCCAATCCACGCAATCTGCTGCGAGGCGCGCGTCGAACGGCGCACTGCGCGCGATCGAGGCCGAGCACGATCACGCCGCTGCCGATCCGTTCGACGACGTCGGCGAACCCGCCGTACCGAATCAGGCGGAGCATGCGTACGGTATGAACGGCCGCGACGCCGCGGACCGCGCCGACGACGCACCGCACGAACCGCTCAGTCCCGACGATCCGCTCGCGCCGCTGCCCTTCAATCCATACAAGGGCAATCGCGGACTCACGCGCGCATGGCACGCGATGAAAAACTCGCTCGCCGGGTTTCGCGTCGCGATTCGCGAGGAAAGCGCGTTTCGTCAGGAACTCACGCTCGCCGCCATCCTGATTCCGTGCGGGCTGCTGGTGCCGGTCGAGCCGGTGTCGCGCGTGCTGCTGCTCGGCTCGGTGCTGCTGGTGCTGATCGTCGAGTTGCTGAATTCAAGCGTGGAAGCGGCGATCGACCGGATTTCGCTCGAACGCCACGAACTGTCGCGCCGCGCGAAGGACCTCGGCAGCGCGGCCGTGATGGTCGCGCTCGGCATGTGCGTGATGACTTGGGGGCTGATCGTCGGACCGCTCGTCGCGCGTTGGCTCAGCGCGGTGTTCTGACGCCCTCGTCGCGCGCGGCTCGTCCCGAAGCATGAAAACGCTCAGGATCCGCTTGGTATAAGAACGGTCGGTTTATAATCGTTCGACAGTCTCACAGGAAAGCCCCGGGCCGCCCCGTGATTTCCTGGCCTTTCGGGGGACCTGCCGCGCAGCGCCAGGTCTTGGGGCGCTCGAACATACCAACCGCATCCGGGTGGAACACGCAGCAGCGGCACTCCGCCGCGCGCTCAGCCCGGCATAACCAGGGCCGGACGACATGGAAGCCAAACCTCCCCGCCGCACGCGCGAACGGATTCTCGAACTGTCGTTGAAGCTGTTCAACGAAATCGGCGAGCCGAACGTCACGACGACGACGATTGCCGAGGAAATGGAAATCAGTCCAGGCAATCTGTACTACCACTTCCGCAACAAAGACGACATCATCAACAGCATCTTCAGCCAGTTCGAGCAGGAGATCGAAAAGCGTCTGCGTTTCCCCGACGACCATCGCGCGACCATCGACGAAATGTGGTCGTATCTGCAATACATGGTCGACTTCACGTGGCGCTACCGTTTCCTGTATCGCGACCTGAACGACCTGCTCGCGCGCAACCGCACGCTCGAAACGCACTTCAAGCAGATCATCAGCCACAAAGTGCGCTTTGCGAGCCAGTTCTGCGAGCAGCTCGTCGCGGACGGCGAAATGGTCGCCACGCCGCAGGAGATGCAGGTGATCGCCACCAACGTCGGCGTGATCGGCACGTACTGGCTGTCGTATCAGTTCGTGATGAATCCGCGCAAATACAACGAGCAGGAAGCGATCCGCGCGGAGCTGCATCAGGTGAGCGTGCAGATCGTGTCGCTGATGGCGCCTTATCTGCGCGGCCGCTCGCGGCAGATTTTCGACGACCTCGTGTCCGGCAAGCTGCCCAAGCGCGAGTTCTACGACTACCTGCCGCCGAAGGAAGGCGCGGCACCTCGCAACGAATCGAAGGACGTTTGAGCATGAAGTCGGTGTGTGTGTACTGCGGCTCCGCGAACGGAGCCAAACCGCTGTATGCGGACGCCGCGCGCGCCTTCGGCCGCGCGCTGGTGCAAGCCGGTCTCGCGCTGGTCTACGGCGGCGGCAAGGTCGGGCTGATGGGCGTGATCGCCGACACGGTGATGGCCGAAGGCGGCCGCGCGATCGGCGTGATTCCCGAACTGCTGGTCAACAAGGAAGTCGGCCACAACGGGCTGACCGAGTTGCACGTGGTGCCCGACATGCATCAGCGCAAGAAGATGATGGCCGACCTGTCCGACGCGTTCGTCGCGATGCCGGGCGGCGTGGGCACGCTCGAGGAGCTGTTCGAAGTCTACACGTGGGCGCAACTCGGCTACCATGGCAAGCCGGTGGCGGTGCTCAATATCGACGGCTTTTACGACCCGTTGATCAGCATGCTGCGGCACACGGTGGACGAAGGCTTCATGCGTGAGACCTATTTCGACATCCTGCAAGTGGATGCCGATCCCGTCGCGCTGATCGACAAGCTGCAACGCTATCAGCCGCCCGTTAGCGACAAGTGGGCGATCAAACGCGACTCGGTCTGACGCGACCCGGTCTGACGCGACTCGCTCGACGGTGCCGCAGCTTTAAGCGCCCGCCCTGATTTCCCCCGGCGCCGCCTTCAGGCGCCTGCAACACCGGCCGCGCTTCGCACGGCCCTCACCCGAACGATGAGGTGGCGATGACGAAAGCCGTTCTGATCACTGGTGGCAGCCGCGGCATCGGCCGTGCGACCGCGCGTCTGCTCGCCGCTCGGGGCTGGTCCGTCGGCGTGAACTACGCGCGCAATCTGGCCGCCGCCCAGGACACCGTCGCCGAAGTCGAGCACGCCGGCGGCCGTGCGTTGGCGATCATAGGCGACGTCGCCAACGAAGCCGATGTGATCGCGATGTTCGACGCGCTTCACCAGAAGTTCGGCCGGCTCGATGCGCTCGTCAACAACGCCGGGATCGTCGCGCCGTCGAGCCAACTCGCCGACATGGACCTCGCGCGTCTGAAGCGGATGTTCGACGTCAACGTGCTCGGCGCGTATCTGTGCGCGCGCGAAGCCGCGCGGCGCATGTCGACAGATCGCGGCGGTGCGGGCGGCGCGATCGTCAACGTTTCGTCGGCGGCGTCGCGCCTCGGCTCGCCGAACGAATACGTCGACTACGCCGGCTCGAAAGGCGCCGTCGATACGATGACGCTCGGCCTCGCCAAAGAACTCGGCCCGCAAGGCGTGCGCGTGAACGCGGTGCGCCCCGGCCTGATCGATACCGAGATCCACGCGAGCGGCGGCAAGCCCGAGCGGGCCGCGCAGCTTGGCGCGACCACGCCGCTCGGCCGCCCCGGCAGCGCCGGCGAAGTGGCTGAATCGATCGTCTGGTTGCTGAGCGACGCCGCGTCCTACGTGACGGGCGCGCTACTCGACGTTTCCGGCGGACGCTGAGTCACGCCGTTTGCAAGGCGCGGCCCACGGCCGCCCCTTTGCCCCGCGGCTCCCATCCTCTGCACGACGAATTCCCGTCGATTTGACGATGAATGCGTACGTTCGCCCATGTAGCGCCAACACTTTCGGACTTTTCTGTAATCGCCCGTAATTATTGGGGACTACAATCGCCTCCGATCGCGTGCAATCGCAAGCGACGCATTGCCATTACATCAGGACGCAGCCCATGCCGCCGCGTGCGGCGACCAGAGATTTTCATGCAAGAAAGACCAGCCGCGCCCTGGCGCGCGGGACATGTCGCATCGACGGTATCCGCGCCCGCCGTTACCGCAAGCAACGTTCAAGAGCCTCCACATTCGGTCCCGCGCGGCGCTGCGCTGCCCGGCTCGGTGCATGGCCCGCTTCACAACTCGCTTGAGCGCCCGCTGCACACCACCGACGCCGCGCGCGCGGCCGGGCACAGCGCGCAGACAGCCGAAGCGAAAGCCTTCCCGGAAGCTGCCGCTCCCGCCGACGCAAGCGATCGCGCCACCCGCGGCATCCGCCACTGGCGCGCGCTCGCCGCCGTTGGTCCGCTGCGGTGGCTCGTCGCGCTGGCGATTCTGTGCGCGTGGCTGCTGCCTGGCATCTTGGGCCATGAGCCGTGGAAGCAGGACGAGACCTACACGTTCGGCATCGTCCAGCACATGCTCGATACCGGCGATCTGGTCGTGCCCACCAACGCCGGCCAACCGTTCGTCGAAAAGCCGCCGATCTACGACTGGGTCGCCACCGGCCTCGCCTGGATGTTCGGCCGCTATCTGCCGCTGCACGATGCGGCGCGTCTCGCGAGCGCGCTGTTCGCCGGACTGACGGTCTACTACACGGCACGCGTCGCGCGCCGCGCGGCCGCCGCGTCGAGCTGGTTCGACCTGCGTGTGATCGGCACGCTGGCGCTGTTCGCCGGCACGCTTGTCGTCGTCAAGCACGTGCACGACATGATGACCGATGTCGCCCTGATGGCCGGCGCAGCGCTAGGCTTCTGCGGCCTCTTCGAGCTGGTGCTGGTGCATCTGCGCGACGACGCGCGTGAGCAACCGGTCGACGCGCGCGCGCGGCGCCACGCGATCCTCAGCGGCGCGGCGATGTTCGGCGCGGGGGTCGGCGTGACGCTGCTGGCCAAGGGTCTGTTCGTGCCGCTCGTGTTCGCCGCGACCACCGTCGCGATACTCGCGCTGTACTCCGCTTGCCGCAACCGCAGCTTTGCCGGCGCGCTCGGCGTGGCCGCGCTGGTGTGCGCGCCGTTCGCGCTGATCTGGCCGATCTGCTTCTACCTGCGCTCGGAAGCGCTCTTCAAGGTCTGGCTGTGGGACAACAACGTCGGGCGCTTCTTCGGTTTTTCGGTGGCCGAACTCGGCTCTGAAAACGAGAGCCACCTGTTCGTGCTGCGCACGGTGCTCAGCGTCGGCTTCCCGGTGGTGCCGCTGGCGCTAGCCGCGCTCGCCGGCGGCGCATGGCGGCGCTGGCGCGATCCGCGCGTGGCATTGCCGGCGATCTTCGCGGGCACCGGCTTCGCCGTGCTGCAGAGTTCGGCGACCGTGCGCGAGCTGTACATCCTGCCGTTCATCGCGCCACTTGCGTTGCTGGCGATGCAGGGTGTGGAAACGCTGCCCCGTCGTCTGCATGTGAGCTGGGACATCGCGAGCCGCGTGCTGTTCGGCAGCGCGGCGGTACTCGCGTGGATCATCTGGTCGATCATGAGCAGCCCGGCGGCCACGCATGCGCCGTTGCACCTGTTCGGCCGCTGGTTGCCGCTCGATTGGGTGTTGCCGGTCAAACCGATGCTGATCGCCGCCGCCCTGCTAATGACGGTCGGCTGGCTATGGCTGCTGCCGCTCTTCAG
This sequence comes from Paraburkholderia sediminicola, assembly GCF_046026895.1. Lineage (GTDB taxonomy): Bacteria > Pseudomonadota > Gammaproteobacteria > Burkholderiales > Burkholderiaceae > Paraburkholderia > Paraburkholderia sediminicola_C. The sequence continues at coordinate 1,552 of NZ_JAQQEU010000042.1, read as the reverse complement.
GCACAGCGGCAAGTGGCGCGGCGTGCTGAGCTGGTGCGCGGGCGCGACGCTCGCGTGGGGGCTGGTCAGCACGTTGCTGCTGCCATGGCTCGACTATGCGAAGAGCTACCGCTCGGTATTCGAAGAACTGGCCGCGAAGATGGATATCGAGTGGAACGACGGCGATTGCATGGCGAGTGCCGGGCTGGGCGAATCCGAAGCGCCGATGCTCTACTACTACACCGGCATCGAGCATCAGCCAACCGCGGACACGCGCAACACCGCGTGCACGTGGCTGATCGAGGAAAGCCGTCGCGACAATGGGCGCGCACCGCAGGGCGAATGGCGCCTGTTCTGGTCGGGCGCGCGTCCGGGGGATACGGATGAACTGCTGCGGGTGTTCCTGCGTACGCCCGCTACCCCTCCGGCAGCGCGCCGCAATTAGCCCGGGACCGCCCGCGCACCGCCTTCTCTTCGGCTGCCTAGAACGACGAACCGGGTTTGCGCAGAAACGCGGTTTCCTCAGCACTCGACGCGCGCCCAAGCACCGCGTTGCGATGTGGAAAGCGCCCGAAGCGCTCGATGATCTGCGCGTGTCGCACCGCGAACCGGTAGTAAGACTCTCCGCCCGGTTCCGCTTGCAGCTGCTTGGAAAGCCGCAGCGACTCGCGCTGGCTGGCGAGCGTTTCATCGTGTTCGAACGGCAGATAGGCAAAGGCGCGGTGATGCGCGCTCGGCAGCAGCCGGTCGGCGCCGCTTGCGATCATCCGTTGCGCGACAAGCAATGCCTTCTGATCGGCGGCAAACGCGCGCGGCGTGTTGCGATGGCAATTGCGCGAAAACTGATCCAGCACGATGATGAGCGCCAGCGCGCCAAGCGGAGTGGCCTGCCAGTCGTCGAGGGCGGCGCTGCCCGTCGTGTCGTTGGCCGCATCGATCAGCATACCGAAGCGCTCGCGCAGCATCGCGTCGAACGCTTCGTCTCGGGAAAACCAGCGCTTGTGTTCCTCGCCGAAGGCGGCCGAGTCCGGCGCGCCGAACCAGCAGTCCAGCACCTCGCGCACCTGCGGCGCGAGCGCGGCATAGTCCGCCAGCATTGAGTACGGTGCGCCGAGCGACTCGTCAGCCATTGCGGTTGCGCATCCATCAGTTCTGAACACTACTTACAATTAGCAAATGCTAACCCTATGGATTCAAAAGACAATCTTCAACTAACAAACTCCATCGTAGTACTTGCGACGTTTTTTGTCGGTCCGACTTCATCTATCTTCTGATCTATAGGGGACGAGGGGAACTAGCGTCCCAAGAACTATCATAATGCCAAACTATTCCTGAGCGGCCAGTTACCGATGGCGGCCATCTGCGGTCATAGACCCATGCATTCGCGCGGACATTCGAACGTCGGCTGCGCTCAAGTACCCGTCATTGACGTGTCGAAGTGATCCGGCAAGTCGTCGGCCATTGCTATCATTCGACTATCGGCGTTGGTCAGGCGGCTATGGGTCGCTTTCCTGTCATTCGCAAGTCGGCGAACGCGAATGACCGGTCTCACCGCAAGCGGATGCGTACTTGC
>NZ_JAQQEU010000041.1:0-65285 GCF_046026895.1 Paraburkholderia sediminicola | reverse complement strand
CGCCCGCCGTGACGCGCGCGGCAGCAATCGCCGGAGCGATATCGGCGGTTCTCCGTCGGTCCAGTTTCTAGCTCTTCCGGACCGCCGGTCCCCAGAGTCTCGTTCCCGGGCGGCGCTTTGCTAGCGCCTCGCCGTTTCGCGGCAAAGCAGGCAATGTCGCGAAGCCCTGTTGTATGCCGGTCCCAAACGCCGAACACGCGTCGGCCAACGCGAATGGGCAAGTGGCTGATCCACCCTGAAAACCCGCCGTCCACAGCTTTGATCTGTCCGGCGGGAAAGGGGTCGATCAGCGACATTCGAAACACCCACCTGGACGCCCAGTCGCGTACGAAAAAGTCCGAATCTCGAGGACACCCCAACAAGCAGCACAGGAACGCGAAGAAATCAAGGCGGCGCTGGAATTCGTCCTGGTCGACCGCGAGCATATCGATGACGTCCCGGCTGAAACGCTCAATCACGGCGCCGACCGGCGATATCGAGGCAGCAATCGTGTGACCGAAAGTGGCCCGACACTGCCATCGATACCAACGTGTTGTGAGGTTGAGGCATGCTTCAACCACCCGTCCAAGACCCTAACCTGACGAACTCGCTGTTCCATTAACCGAGAGAAGTCGATCGCCCTGGTTTCTGGTGCGGAATTGCCCAGATGGCGGTTTCACTCGTTACTGACGGCCGGTTCGTACAGCTGGCTTCAAACGTACCCAATTGCAGCAACAGGCTGTCGAGCGCGCAAAGCTGGGCTCGAGTCAGATGAGGCACGTCCAGGAGCCTGTGGAGCCGCCAGCGCCAGTACTGCACAGGCAGGATGGGGCCGCAAGGGCCGCCAACCAGCGACGGTCTCATCACCCGCGCAAGATGCGCGATCTCCCGATCAATAAACGTTTCCACAGACCGCCTCCGGGACGCCTTTTTGCATCTTCCCCGTAAGGCCGTTGACTATTTATATTATGAATACTATATGCGAGTTTTCGCTGCGCGCGAATTCATGGTGAGAGAGGTAATTTCCCGGTGCGGGGCAGAACGGCCGCTTTGGAGCTCGCGCATGCGTATCGCATGAGGCGGTACCCGGCCATCAAGCGTCATTCGCCCCTCCCGTTGGATGGACGTTCAGACGTCCGCTCGGGATTTGCAAACGGTCCCTAGCCTTGAGAACGCGAGCGCTGCTATCTGCCATCCCCATCTGCTGTCCGAAGCTCATGGACCGACACAGTAAACACAGTCACGTCCTTGAGCACGTTGACCTCGGATCTACCCGCGCCATCAGCGCCGCCACACGATAAACGGTCGCAACGGTCCGATCAGAAGGCGGAAAACGCAGAGGTATTGGCATGCATCGGCGACTTCAATGTCTATTCTTCAGACGCTGCGACCAACGCGCTTCCGGTCGGCTCTGCGGGTCGCTGGCAGCCATTCTGCGCCCACGCGGAAAGGGGGCCGTATGACACGCCCAGAACTGCGTCGGCCCGCGCGACGCGGACCGCATCCTCGGCAGCCAAACGAAGTCCTCTGGCTCGCCATCGGGCTTTCGGTTGCTGGGCTCTGCTTCACGCATGCGACGCTCGCAGCGGGCCCTCTGCCACAAGGCGGCACGTACGTGGCCGGCACCGGCACGATCGCAAGCCAGGGAAATGGCCTCGTGATTACCCAACCGGGGTCGACGCGCGGCGTGATCGACTGGAGCAGCTTTTCAATCGGCAGGAACAACAGCGTGACGTTCGACAACGGCTCCGGCGCGACGCTGAACCGGGTGACGGGTGGTTCACCCTCTGCCATCCTCGGCAGGCTCAGTGCGACGGGCAGCCTCTATGTGATCAATCCGCAGGGCATCGTCGTCGGGCCATCGGGAGCTATTACAACCGGCGGACGTTTCGTCGCGTCGACGCTCGACATCTGCAACGACGCGTTCATGCAGGGCAGCGGCTCGCTCGCGCTGTCGGGCAGCTCGAACGCAGCCGTGATCAATCTCGGCAAGATCAGTTCGAGCGGCGGCGATGTGTTCCTGATTGCGCGAAACGACGTCATTAACGCCGGGACCGTGGCGGCGCCCAATGGCACGGCGGAACTGGCCGCCGGCGAGCAGGTGCTGCTGCAGGATTCGGCCGGCAGCAAGCAGGTGTTCGTGCAGACGGGCAGTCAGGGCACCGTGATCAACAGAGGGCACATAAACGCCGCGCAGGTCAGCCTGCAGGCAGCCGACGGCAACGTCTACGCGCTCGCGGGCGGCGGCACGCGTATCCGCGCGACGGGCACGGCGAATCGTGACGGCCACGTGTGGCTCGTCGCCGATGGCGGCCGTGTCGAGCAGTACGGCAAGATCGCCGCGAGGAACGCGGATGGCAGCGGCGGAACGGTCGACACGCAAGCGGCACAACTGGCCTTCGGCAAGCATGCAGCCGTTTACGCGGGCCAATGGAACCTGCTGACGCCTACTTTCACGATCGATGACGCCGCCGCGCGCACCTTGCAGCGCAGCCTGAACGCGGGCACGTCGATCGATGTCACGACGACAGGCGCGAACGGCGCAACGGGCGATCTGGGCGTCGCTTCGAGTTTGAGCTGGAGCGGTCCGGCTTCGCTCACGCTCGCCGCGTATCACGACGTGTCGGTGGCGACGGGCACGACCATCGCGAACTCTGGTGCGGGCAACCTGACGTTGCGCGCTGACGCAGCCGGCATCGACAATGGCGGCAGCGTCATCAACAACGGCACGATCGACTGGTCGCGCAGCACGGGCGTTATCAGTGCATTACATGACATGACCGGTGGATACGTACCAGGGAACATTCTCTCCAACAGTACATGGTCCGCCCCGCCAGACAGTGGTTTGATGACGCAAGTCACCGGCTATGCGCTGGTGAATACCGTCTCCGATCTAGGCGCAGTCGGGCTCTACCCTTCAGGCAACTACGCGCTCGGCAGGGACATCGACGCCACGCCCCAGCCCGGTGAATTCAGTCCGACCGTGGCTTCGTTCTCGGGCCAGTTTGATGGCATGGGACACACGATTTCGCATCTTTGGTTATCTGAGTCGCTTTTCGGGGACATCGGGTACTCGGGCGTCGTTCGGAACCTCAACATTGAGGGCAGTGCCAACTTGCCCGAGTCTGCCGCCTGGGCGGGCTTTCTCGCAGACAGGAACGACGGAACGATCGCATCCGTGCACTCAAGCGGCAGTGTTACTTCAATCGGTCGTTTTTCAACTGGGGGACTTGTCGGCTTGAACTACGACGGCACGATCACGCGTTCGTCAAGCACCGCCGACGTTTCATCTGATTCCTTGACGGGAGGCCTGGTCGGAACAAACAGCTTCGGCGTAATCCGGCAATCGTTCGCATCGGGCGATGTCACGGCGACCCATTTTCAGGGAGCGGGCGGTCTGGTCGGCTACAATTTTGGCGTTATCACACAGTCTTATGCGACTGGAACAGTACACGTGCCGCCGCAATGTGACACCGTCAATGCGTGCGGGGGTGGGTTAGTTGGCGGGACTTCAGGCACGATCAGTCAGTCGTTCGCAACCGGCAAGATTGACCAGCCATCCGGACCTGCGGGGGGGCCGGGCGGCATCGCGGATTACAACGCAAATTACATCGCGTCTCCCCCGGGGACCATCACAAACGATGTCTACTGGGATACGCAAACGACAGGCGCGACAGTCGGCGTCCGCACCACGATCCTAGGCGCGAACCTGGGTAACGCTCAAGGCTTGACTACTATGCAGATGAGCACGCCGTCTAGCTTCGGTCCGACATACAACTTTGGCCCAGGCGGCGTTTGGGCGATGCCCGTTGGAGCGACGCATCCGATATTGCAGTGGCAACTGGCGCAATGAGACCGACTGCTATCCACAACCATCAGCGAACAGTCATCCTGTTGCATTCTGGCGGTAGTGGGTCAACCAGCGGCCGCCCCACGACTGCCTATCGGGTCAGTCAAGGTCGAAGACAAGTTCATAGATGAAGGCGCTGTATGGCCGTTCCACCCTGATACCTGCCGTTGGAATCGCGACGAACAGACCGTCGGCAACGGGTCGGGAGTGTGAGTTCGCTGATGCAGGAAGCTGCCGTTCGACTGCTGGATGCCGCCACAGTCAGCAAGCCGGCGCATTGCTGACGTAGAACCCGACCCGCCCTAATGTCGGCAAAGGCCGATGACCGAGCGTTCGTCTTTGACAATCGGATGCCGCTGACGGGGCGGACCCGACGCCTGAATGTCAGACTGACGACGCATGTGATCGGCGGGTCGTGGCCGCGTACCGCCCGTACCGGCCAACAAACCCAGGCCCCGGTCGGCGATCAATGTCGACGTATACCCTCGCTCGCCCACCGGATACGCTCCGGCATGGCCTCATAAAGGCGCGCGTAGTATTCGAGCACAGCGATCATCGACCATAGCGCGTCGTTGTCATGCAGGTTCACGCGCTCGATACCCGATGGGTCGAGCGCTCGCAACTCACTGATCTGAACGAGTTCAGGACTCACCATACTCTGACCGAGGACACGATCGAACAGCGAATCGAGGAATGGCAGTGCGACTACAACTGGCGTCGTCCGCATGACTCACTCGGTGACAGAACCCCGATCGATCGTGTGACGGTACTGGGCGAGATGACGCCTCTGGCGGAACAGGTGGCAAGCGCTTACGACCAACTAAAGGAGCGGATCCGGCACCGCGAATGGCGACTCGACGAGACACTCGCCGACCTTCACCGGCGCTTGTTGGGGATCGTGGCTCGTACCGGAGCCCCGACCCCCAACAAGCCAGGAAAAAAGTCTCCCGGAAAGTGGAACGATGTCTGTGAATCGCACAGCTAATGGGTGTCCGTTGTTAGAGTCGAGGAAACGTACGAACGTCCGCATTGCTACGCTGGATAATGGCTGTAGCCGGCCGCTCGCAGTCTCACGCAAGCGGCATACGCAACCCAGCCACCTGAAGCGATTTGCGCGGCTCGACGCGTTCGGTAGTCCAGCTCGGCTACCGACCTACGACTGCAGATCCGCCAGCCGCGCGAACCACAGACCTTCAGGCGCGTTCCGCTCGAGGAATATGTTGCTGGCGAAGTCCGGATTGCGCTCGGGAAAGTCTTCGCGGTAGTGACCGCCGCGACTCTCCCGCCTGGCAAGCGATGCCGAAGCCATCAATTCACCGACCTGGATCAAGTTCGCCAATTCGATGCCCCGCATGAGCTCAGCGGGCGTGCCGATCACCGTGTCCTGAAACAACTGGTCTCGCGTCTCTTTGCAGACCCGCCTGAAGGTCTGAAGCCCGGCTTCCTCGCGCACGATCAGCAAATACCGGTTTGCACTCTGCTGAATCCGTGCTTTCAGTTCGTCCACCGTGTGCCTGCCCCTTCGGCGGAATTGCGTGGCGACCGTGCGATTGTCGTCCAGGGCCCCGGTAGTCGCGCGGTGCGTCATCTTTTTCGCGCGTTCGGCCGCAGCGAGGCCCGCGCGCCGGCCGAAGACCTGGCACGTCAAGGCCATATTGCCGCCGAGACGGTCGGCGCCATGTGGACCCGCTGCCACCTCACCCGCAGCGAACAGACCCTTCAGATTGGACTGAGCGTTTTCGTCGATGTATAAACCGCCGTTGATCGCATGCGCGGAACAGGTGATCTGCACTCTGTCGCGATACAGGTCGACGCCGTGCTCCTTATACCATTGGCAGGTTAGCGGCCACATCCTTGCAATGCTGCGGCTCTTGTCGGCCAGTATCGATTCGAGATCGCATCCGACGAAGTCGAGAAACACGCCGCCTTCAACCGTGCCGCGGCCATCGTTGAGAGCCTTCTGAATCGAAATTTCGACGTAGCGCGAGATGTCGCTTGAGCTGAATGGAAAGTGCCGCTCTTTTTGCCGAATGACATCAACCTGAGCGAGCCCCGCCGGCAGATAGTCAGGGAGGAACGCCCTGCCATCGCGGTCGGTGAGATTCGGGTGCGCGTCCCACAGGTAGTTGCCGAACAGGTTGACGAAAGGCGTCAGCACGCTCACACCGGCCTGCATGAACTCCATGTTGACCAGTCTCGCGCCCGCGCGATAAGCCATTGCATAGCCGTCGCCGGTAATGTCCGAGGGGTAGAGGTTCTGGGCGAACAGCTGACTTGCACCGCCGGTGGTAAGAATCGTCGACTTGGCACGGATCAGCACCGGGTTTCCATCCGAATCGATCGCGTAAGCGCCGAGACATTCGCCGTCCAGCGAAAGCAGGTCGACGAGCATCAACCGGTCCATGACCTTGATACCTCGCCGGGACGCTTCGGTCCCCAGCGATTTCACGATTGGTTTGAAGTGCTCATGAATCACATGCGAGCGCGGCCTGGAAGAAAAGCATGCGCGAAAAACCAGGTAGTGGTCATCCTCGCGCTCAAACTTTACGCCGTACTGTTCGAGATAGCGCAAGGAGTCCTGCGCTTCGTTCGCGAGAATCGCGCTCAAGCGCGGGTCGGCCATGCCTTGAGCGGCATGCAGGATATCGGCGAGAAAAACATCAGGATTATCGCTGGGATCCCCTGCTCCGTCCGGCACATTGAAGGCGCCTACTTCGGCTACGCTATGAAACGTAGCGCCGCTTTTGCGAAATTCGCCTTTGATCACGACCAGCACGTCAGCGCCGCTGGAGTCTGCCTCGAGCGCAGCCCGCAACGCAGCGCCGCCGCTACCAACAACGAGTACATCCGTACTGACTTCCCTATACCTGTCACTCATGCCTGCTTCTCCTGTTTTGATCGACACGCGCGATACGCTCGCCGCATGGGCGGCTTCATCCTCGCTTCACGCAACTCCGCCTTTTTCCGCGTCCGCGGCAACGGCCTCGGCATCGTTGGCAACGCCGATTACGCCGTCCGCCAGCAACGAGTCGATCATCGGCCGGTTCATTCCCAACCCTGACAGGATGTCGATCGTGTGCGCGCCCAATCGCGGCGGCGGCGTGCGGATAGCCGGGGCGCAGCCGTTGTAGCGCACCGGGTGATTGACGAGCGTCACCGGGCTGCCGGTTGCACCTTCGACTGTCTCGAAGCTCTTCAAGTGGCGCACCTGCGGATCGGCGACCACCTGTGCATAATCGTTGACGCGCGTGTGCCAGACATGATGCCGCTCGAAGAGTGGCAACCAGTGCGCCGTCGTGTCCTGCGCAAGCCGGCGCGCAAGCCGGTCGGAGATTTCCTGCTGCGCGTCGAATGCACGCTTCGCGGGAATCCGTTCCTTTTCCGGGATCTCGAGGATCTGATAGATGATGTCGAGAGGACTCAGCGACAATGCGATGAAACCGTCCGCTGTTGCGTATATGCCGTACGGTGCCGGGAAGTACCAACCTGATACATGCCCTGCCTGTCGCACGTCGTCATGGCCGTCGCCGTTCAGGAAGCACGTGAGAGACTCCTGTTGCAGATCGAGCGCAGCCGCCAGCAAGCTGACGTCGACCCGGCAGCCCTCGCCCGTACGCTCACGGTTGAGCAGTGCCGTCAGGATGCCGTTCGCATACAGCGCAGCGCCGTGATGATCGACGACGGACACGCCCACCGCGCGCGGACCGTCCTGCCGGGTTCCGGTAATTGTCGCGATACCCGACATGGCCTGAATGATCAGGTCCTGCCCCGGCCGGCTGGCATAGGGTCCGTCCGGACCGAATCCCGAGCCGGACGCATAGATGATGTCCGGCTTGACTGTCCTGAGTACCTCGTAACCCAATCCCAGCTGTTCCATCACACCGGGACGATAGTTCTCGGCGACAACGTCGACTTGAGGCAGCAAGCTCATGACGATATCGATCGCCCGCGGGTCCTTGAGATTCAGCGCCAGACTGCGCTTATTGCGATTACCCATCAGAAGCAGCATCGTCTGTCCATCGATGGCGCGGTTCGCGCCGCCCCACTTGCGCTGAAATGCGCCGTCGACTGGTTCGACCGATATGACTTCGGCCCCGCAATCGGCGAGGTGCTGCACGCCTAAAGGTCCCATCAGAAAATGATTGAAGCTGAGAATGCGGATACCGTTCAGCCCGTTCATGCAATCTCCGTTACGTCGTGAGTCCGGCTATCTGGCGAGGCGGACCGAGGCCCTGCTGAACTCCGCGTCGCCCTGAACATTCGAAAGACCGCGGCATGGGTACCTGCATCCGATCCCGCTCAGAACTAAAGGCAAGCGTTGCCAATCGCCATCGAAAGGCGCATGCGCGACGCACCCGTGATCAGCGACCCTTGAAGTGCGGCGGCCGCTTTTCGACGAATGCGCGATGGCCTTCGGCACGATCTTCGGTCTTGAACACGTCGAGATTCGCCTGATGCTCGCACTCCAGGCCTTGTTGAAGGTTGGTTTCGAACGAATCGAGCACGGCGCGCTTGGCCAGTCGGACCGCGAGCGGCGCGCGGGCGGCGATCAGCGACGCGATCTCAACAGCGCGCGCGATGCTGCGTGCCGGCGCGACGACCTCGGTCACCAGTCCGTGGCGCTCGGCCTCGGCTGCCGTCAGCGGCTCGCCGGTAAGCACGAGTTTCATCGCCAGTGTCTTGCCGAGCACCCGCGGCAGGCGCTGGGTGGCGCCATCGCCCGGGAGCGCGCCGATGACGATTTCTCGCTGCGAGAAGGTCGCGTCGTCCGCCGCGACGACGATATCGGCCAGCATCACCAGCTCGTGGCCACCACCGATGGCGAAGCCGTTGACCGCCGCGATCAGCGGCTTCGGAAACGTTTCGATCGCCTTCCAGCTCGCGAGGCGCACCGGGTCCGCATACGCTGCGGCCCCCCGTGCCGCCATGTCGGCAATATCCGCCCCTGCGCTGAAGAAACGCTCGCCGCCGGTGAGCACGACAGCCCTGACGTCGTCGCTGACTTCGGCTGCCGCGAGCACGCGCGCCAGTTCCGCCAGCAGCGGCACACACAGCGCATTGCGCTTATCGTGATGATTCAACGTGATCAACCAGACGAACTCAACGGGTTGTTCCAGCTTCAGGTACTGCAGGTTCTCGCATGCGGCCAGCGGGACCGGCGCCGCGCCGCTTCGCTCGATGTGAGCCGTGTTCATGATGAGCCTCTCGGTAATTCGATCGCTTTGCGCGTGCGAACAGTCGCCGCATACGGGGTCGTGGAGATTGGGCCAGGGGCGTGCAGCCGGCGGCCCATCGTCCTCGTGTTATTTGATTGCCAGCAGGTTCGGCAGGAAGCGTGGGATATGCGGGAAGACGATGATCAGCAGCAGGTCGACCGCCAGCGCGAAGATGAACGGCAGGATCGCCCGAGTCGCTTTTTCGACGGACACACCGCCGATAGATGCCGCCGTAAAGAGGCAAAAGCCGATCGGTGGCAGGTTGATGCCGATGGCCGAGTTGACCAGTACGATGACGCCGAACACGACCGGGTCGATATGCATCTGCACGACGAGCGGCAGAAACACAGGGATCACCACCGCGATACTCGAGATCGTTTCCAGTACCGTATGGGCTACCAGAAGGAAGATATTGATCAGGATCAGCAACACGAACGCGCTGGTCGTCACGGCGAGGAAGCTGTTGGCGACGTGCAACGGAATTTGCGCCTCGATCAGATAGCGGCCGAGCACGAACGCGAGCCCGAGAAGAAACGATACCCGCGTGGTATTGATGGCCGTGCGCGTGAGTATTTCCCTGAAGTGCGACAGCTTGAGCGACTTGAAGATGAAGGCGCTCACCAGCGTCACATAGAGCGCCGCGACGACGCCTGCCTCAACCGGCGTGAAGACGCCGCCGAGGATGCCGCCCAGAATGATCACAGGAGTCAGCAATGCCCAGATCGCCTGTCTGAACGTGGTCCACAGCCGCGCGGCGGAAAACGCTTCGACCGCCGTATAGTTCTGGCGCACGGCAGTCACGTAGTTCACGAGCATGAAGGAAACGACCACCAGCAGCATCGGCACGATCCCCGCGACGAACATCGTTCCGACCGAAACGTTGGCGGTGTACGCATACACCAGCATGCTCATCGACACGGGCGACAGCAGTCCGAGCGAGCCCGCTGCCGACTGCAGCGCCACTGCGAACGCGCGTGAATAGCCCTGCTTGACCATCCCCGGAATCATGACCGAGCCGATCGCTGCGGTGTCCGCAGTCGCCGAACCGGAGAGGTCGGCGAAGAACATGCTTGCAACGATCGTCACCTGCCCGATGCCGCCGCGCATAAACCCGACAAGCGCCTGCGAAAAGTCGATGATCCGGCGCGAGACGCCGCCCGCATCCATGATGGCGCCTGTCAACATGAAGAACGGGATGGCCAGCAGGCCGACGTTATTCAGGTTCGAAAACAGCTGCTGCGGAATCACCAGCAGCGGGGTTCCATTCAGCGTCAATGCAATCGTCGCCGCAATGCCGATGCAAATGGCCACCGGTACACCCAAGCCGAGAAATCCGGCGCCTAGAGCGAGTGCCCACATGTTGATTCACCTCAGATATGTTCGGAGACGCCCTGCAACAGAGAGGGCCTCGTTTGCGCGCCGGGCGCGAGATGGGAAACCGCGATTCGCACCGCGGAATGAAAGACCAGCAACGCGCCGCAGACGGGAATCGCGAGATACGGGTACACCATCGAGATCGGCAGAGAGGTCGCCGTTTCGGTGCCCATCAGCTCCAGCATGTCGCCACCATACATGACGAACACCACGCCGAGCCCGAGGACGACACAGTCGGTCAGGTCCGCCAGTGTCTGCGCGAAGGCGGGCGGACAACGATCGGCCAGTACCCGCACTTCCGGATGAACCCGCAGCTTGGCTCCTGCCGCCGCACCGAGACACGTGAGCCACACGAACAGATAAGCCGCGAGCTCGTCGGACCACGACAACGAGTTGTGCAGGATGAAGCGAAACACCACCCCGAGTCCAGCGACGAGCACCATCACGAGAAGCAGTCCACCGCATAGGAACAGCGTGATCTTCAGGAGCAGGTCGTCGATCAACAGGAGATTACGGGCAAGCTTTTCCATCGCACTCTCCGTTCATTTCGAAGCGACAGCGGACTTGTCGGCCGCCTTGATTTCTTGATAAAGCGCCTGGCCATCGGGAATGTCGCTGAACAGGCTCTGGCGCGCCCTTTCGGTCGCGGCGGCCCACGGCGCTGTGTTGATCACGGTCACCTGGGTGCCGTTCTTCTTCATCGTGGCGAGCGCGTCGTCGTATTCGTGCTTGTATTCCCTCACGTCATAGTCCGCGGCGACGGCGGCAGCTGCCTGAAACGCCTTCTGATCGTCAGGCGAAAGACGCGTCCAGGCGCTCTTGCTCATTGCCAGCACCACGGGCAAGTAGTTCACGTGGGTCAGGTAGTAATGCTTGGCGACATCGGAAAATTTGTCCTGGATGAACTGCTCCGGGGAAGTATCGCCGCCGTCGACCAGGCCTTGCGAAAGCGCCAGAAATAACTGGTTATAAGGCAGCGGCGTCGGGTTTGCGCCCAGTGCCTTATAGCCCGCGATATAGCCGCGACTCTGCATCACTCGCACTTTCATATCCTTCATGTCACCGAGCGAGCCGACGGGCTTTTTAGCCGTGAACAGATTACGTTCGCCCACCGACAGCCACGTCAGGCCGATCATGTTGACCGTCGGCATCATGTCGAGGAACTTGCGGCCGACCGGTCCTTGCAGAACCCGGTTGGCGTCGTCGATGCTGCTAAAGAGATAAGGCGTATCGAAGATCTGCCACTGCTTGATCGTGTTTCCGATGGGCGCCTGTGCGGAAATCATGAGCTCCTGGGTGCCGGTGCGCAGCGCTTGCGCCATCTGCACTTCGCCGCCGAGCTGTGACTGCGGGAAGATCTCGATCTTGACCTTGCCGTGGGTTCGCTGCGCGACCTCCTTCGCGAACACCTGGGCAGTCAGCTGATAGTGATTGTCCGGAGCGAGGGTATGGCCCAGCTTCATGACGATCGGCTCGTCGGCACGGGCGACGCTTGCGATAACGACGCCTGCTGCGAGCAGCGTACCTACCATCATGGCGCGTCCTGCGCGGCGCGCGTTAAAGAATGATTTCATTTCGTCTCCTTCCGTACTGGATGTAATTTTCGCGCCGCATCAGGTCGATCCGTCTGCAGGCGTTTCAAGTATTCGTGAGTGCACGCAGCGGGCGTTAGGACCGGTCTCCCGATTTCTTGTACTTTTTTACGGCGTCTTCGATAGCAAGCGCTTGCCGGACTGTCTGGCGATTTATCCGGCGCACACGGGGGGAAACCCTTGGCGATAGTGACGAATGACTGACCGGGCGCTATCCGCGGGCTCCTTGGGGATCGGGCCAAGACTGAAATCACTACGTGCGTGCAGTCAAAAAAGTCCAAGCATTCGCCCAAACCGTCCTAACGGTCGGCAACCCGCACTGATTAAATTTGAGTCACGCCCGTCGGCCCCAATCAACAAGGAACAGGCCGGCTCCTCAACCGACTCTCACTTTCAGAACCACCATGGCCAAACGCCCGCACATGGATTGTTACGCGGTCGGCGACACTGCCGATTTCGCCAAGACCGTAACTGAATTCGATATCTACGGCTTCGCCGGGATCGTCGGCGATTTCTATGCCGTGCATTTGAACGAGGAATTCGCCAAAACCACGCGCTTTGAAAAGCGCATCGCGCAAGGATGTCTGTCGGTCGGTTTCCTATCGACTGTGATGGGTTATATGGCGCAAAAGGCGCCGAGCCCCGGTGCGGTTTCTTACCGCTACGACATCACGTTCAACGCGCCGGTATTTATCGGCGACACGGTCACTGCCCGGCTCACGCTGCGCGAGAAGGACGACGATCGCAACATATGTGTGTTCGGAGCAGAGGTCACGCGCCAGGACGGCACGGTGGTCGCATCTGGCGATACCTATCTGAAGGTGCTGTAACACAGCGCCCCGCCTTCAACCCATCTCCCGCTTTTCAAAGAGTCGAACATGCCGCATTGGTTAAACGAACAACACACCGCGATACGCGACGCCGTGCGCCGTTTCGCGGAAAACGAAATCGCTCCTGTCTCGGAAGAGCTTTGGGAAGCGGAAGCCTTTCCCTACGACATCTGGAAGCGTGCCGGCGAGCTCGGCTTCGCCGGCCTGCCCTATCCGGAGAGTTGGGGTGGCGGCGGTGGCGAATGGCTTTCCTATGTGATCGTGCTGGAAGAACTCGCACGGGTAGATTGCGCAATCGCCAACTCGCTCATGGCCAATTCGACGGTCGCGAGCCTGCTCTCCAACTATGGCACCGATGAGCAAAAGGACCGCTATTTGCGCCCTATCCTCGACGGCCGCAAGGTCGGCGCGATCGGATTATCGGAGCCCAACGCGGGCTCCGACGCGGCCAACATCGCGACGCGTGCGACGCTGGAAGGCGACCGATGGATTATTGATGGATCAAAGACCTTCATTAGCAACTCCGGCACGGAAGTGACCGGACCAGTCGTCATCGCCGCGGTAACGGGCACCCGCCCTGACGGCCGCAAGGAAATTTCCAACTTCATCGTGCCCAACGGCACCCCCGGTTTCAGCTACGGGCGCAAGCTGCGCAAGATCGGCTGGCGCGCATCGAGCACCTACGAGCTGTTCTTCGAGCGCTGCGCGATCCCGGCCGCCAACCTGCTCGGCGAACGCGGTGCGGGCTTGCGACAGACGCTCGCCCAGATCAGCACCGGCCGAATCCTGATCGGCGCGCTCGCGCTAGGCATCCTGCAGGGTTCACTAGATCGGTCGATCGCGTACATGAAGGAGCGGCGCGCATTCGGCAAGCCGATCGCCGAGTTCCAGGCGCTGCAGTTCAAGATCGCTGACATGGCGGCCCACGCGCACGCCGCGCGGCTGATGCTCTACGATGCCGCCGCGCTGAAAGATGCGGGCGTTCGCTTCGATCAGCAGGCGTCGATGGCCAAGCTCTTCGCCACCGAGCGCGCGATGGAGGCGGCTCATCAGGCGTTGCAGATACATGGCGGTTACGGCGTGATGAGCGAGTACCCGGTGTCGCGCGCATTCGGCGACGCCAAGGTGCTGGAGATCGTCGAAGGGACCTCGGAGATTCAAAGAATGATCATTTCGCGAAACCTGCTTGCCTGAGTCCTCAGTCAACAGATACGGACACGCGTTCAGGAGACAAGTCATGCTGGAAGGCATCAAGGTGGTAAGTTTTACTCACTTCTTGCAGGGCCCCGCCGCCGTGCAGATGTTGGCCGACGTCGGCGCGGACGTGATCAAGATCGAACCGCCGGGCGGCGCGTTCGAGCGTAGTTGGACCGGCTTCGATGCGTATGTCGAAGGGGTGAGCATGTTCTTCCTGCTCGGCAATCGCAATCAGCGCAGCATCTCGCTGGATCTGCGCGACGAGCGCGCGCGAGAGATCGTCTGGCGGCTGATCAAGGAAGCCGATGTCCTGATCGAAAACTACCGCCCAGGCGTCCTGCAGCGCATGGGCTTCGGTTACGACGATGTCCGCGAGATCAATCCGCGGCTCGTGTACTGTTCGTGCACCGGCTACGGATCATCGGGACCCTATCTCAAGCGGCCGGGGCAGGACCTGCTGCTGCAGGCCATAAGCGGCATGACGATGCTCTCCGGCGAAGCCGATTCCCCGCCCACGCCAGTCGGATCCGCGATCGTCGACCAGCACGCGGCGGCGTTGGCAGCCTTCGGCGTCGTCGCGGCCTTGCAGGCGCGTGAACGTACCGGAAAAGGCACGCTGGTCGAAAGCAATCTGCTCAATGCGGCGCTCGATCTTCAGATCGAGCCGTTCACCTACTACCTGAACAAGGGGCCGCTCTGGCCGCGCACAAACCCGCCGACCGGCAGCCGGTTCCATCCGGCACCCTACGGGATTTACCGGACTCTCGACGGCTGGATCGCCGTTTCGCTGACGCCCACTGAGAAGCTGGCGGCGGCCTTGTCTCAACCCATGCTCGCCGGGTTTTCGCACCCAAAGGACAATGTGCGCCGCCGCGACGAATTGAACCGCATCGTGTACGACGCGCTGACCACGCGCACGACGGCCGACTGGATGACGACCTTCGACGAGCACGACATCTGGTACGCGCCCGTGAACGATTACGATCAGGTCGAGGCCGACCCGCAAGTGGCGCACAACCGCATCATCATGGAGGTCGACCATCCGCAGGCCGGGCCGGTTCGTTTGCTCGCGCATCCGGTTCGATACGACGGCGCAGCACCACCGCTCACCCGTCAGCCGCCGCGCCAAGGCGAGCACACCCGCGAGGTGCTCGCCGAACTGGGCTACGAGCCGCACGAAATCGATACGCTGGTCGAAGCCGGCACAGCGCTGACCGAGCGGAGAACCGCATGAACACTCATCTGAATCAGAGCCACGAGATGCTGCGCTTTGACGATATCCAGATTGGCCGCTGCCAGATCCTCGTGCGTACCATTGCGGAAAGTGACGTGAACGCTTTCGGCCATCTGTCGGGCGACCTGAATCCGTTGCACATGGATCAGCACTTCGCGGCACGCACGCCATTCGGCCAGCGCGTGGCGCACGGCCTGCTGACCGCGGCATTGGTGTCGACGACGCATACCGGGTTGACCGGTCCCGGCTTCGTCTACGTTGGGCAGGAGTTGCGCTTTCTCGGACCGGTGTTCATCGACGATACGATCAAAATCCATGTGACCGTAGTCGAGAAGAAACCCGCCAAGCGCATCCTCGTGATGGACACGATGGTTCGCAATCAGGACGGCAAGCCAGTGCTGACCGGACTGTCGGCGCTGAAGGAATTGCGTTTCCAATGAGCTGACAATCAGCACGCAAGGCCGAACCTGTGCGGGTTTTCGACAACAGCCGTCACGCCGCTTTGCTCGTTACAATTACACTACTTTCGATGCCGAACAGGCGAAGGAGAAACAGCACGCTTGACTTAGCTGGGGGGTCAGTTGGCCAAGCGAGCCAGATAGGTGCGCTGGATGCAGGAGACAAATCAGATGCCTAGCGGTTGTGGTTGTGAGTTGCCGGTCTTCAAGATCGCCCACTACGAGTATGGGTCGCGAATCAAGTCGATCGATTTTCATCTCGCGCCTCTCGAAGATATGAAATCGACGTTGCCGTATCCTCATCGGCACGAGTTCTATCACATCGTCTGGGTCGAGTCTGGCAGCGGTTACCACATCATCGACTCGATTCGCTACGAGGTGCGGCCCAATACGCTGTTTTTCATGGCCCCCGGTCAGATCCACGATTTCGCGTTGTCCGACGACACCGTCGGGCACGCGATCAGTTTCTCGTCCGAATTTTTCGCGTTCAAGGTGCAGAACCGCCATTCGCAGACCGAGCTTCCCGTCTACGATTTCGAGCGAATTCCGAACACGGTTTATATGAGCGACGCACAGGCTCAGGACCTTCGTCGTGTGCTGGATGGAATCAATGCGGAATATCAGGGTGAAGAGGCAGGCTACGAGGACGTGATCTGGTCATATCTGCGGGTTCTGCTAATCAAGTCCGCGCGCCTGGGCGGCGACGCCGTCACCGAGGTCAATTCGTCGCGTAGCGTGCTGTTGTCGCGACGCTTCAAAAGCCTGCTGGAAAAACATTTCACCACGATCCACGACGTCGCTCGCTACGCATGCCTGCTGAACGTCACGGAACGCGCGCTGAACGATGCAACGCGCCAGGCGCTCGGCAGCACCGCGGCCAAGCTGATTCGTGAACGCGTGATGCTGGAAGCGAAGCGTCTGTTGCTCCATTCCGAGGTCAATGTGGCGGAGATCGCAACACAGCTTGCCTTCGACGACCCGGCCTACTTCAGCCGATGTTTTCGCAAGCATACGGGCCGCTCGCCAATCGACTTTCGCCGCAGCCTGGAAAAACTGAGCATCTAAAGCAGTGGCACGACAGACGTCCGGTGCGAGTAGAAAAGTCCAACATAAGCCGCACTTCGTCCTAACTGCCAGCACCGCCGCACTCCTAGAATTTGCGTGTCCCCGTCACTCGGGAAACGTGAAAGTAATCAGGAGACAAAGGCGTGAATGCTTCGTACCAAGATCAAGGGCTGTCCTCTGAACGGTTCGCCCTCTTCAACAGTATCCTCGATCGCATGGCGGCCAAAGTTGCAGAGGACGAGCCGACGCTCGGCGTCGAATTCCCTCAGATCACGGCGCCCGATGGAAAGTGGGTGCTGCTTCCGGCGTCGCTGTCCGCGGGCTACAGCGGTTCAGCGTGGAGCCACGGCAACTGGTTTTGCGGGTTCTGGGTCGGACTTCTGCTGACGTCGTATTTGCACACCGGCGAGGACAAATACCTCTCGTGGGCCCGCGAGCGCATGCGCCTCGTCGCGCAGCGCGCGCAGGACCCTAACACGCACGACATTGGCTTCATCTTCGACAGCAGCGCCGTCCCCGGTTACGAAATCACCCGCGACCCGTGGTACGCGCAAATTGCAATGGAAGCCGCGGACAAATTGCGCGCGCGTCTTGTCACCACGCGCAGCGGCGCCTATCTCGCTTCCTGGGGCCCGCTCGACGATCCGCGCGGACGCAGCGCCTCGGCTATCGACACGATGGCTAATCTATCGTTGCTTTACTGGGCGGCGAACCATTCCGGGGACGGCAGTTATCGCCTCGCCGCCGAAGCGCACTCCGTCATGACCGCGAAGGCGTTTATCCGCCCCGACGATTCGACTTACCACGCGGTCGAGTACGACGTGACAACCGGTGTGCGCCGGCGCGGCTACACGTTTCAGGGCGCATTCGACGAATCGGCGTGGAGCCGGGGCCAGGCGTGGGCCGTCTATGGCTACGTGAACACGGCGCGTGAAACCGGCAAGCGCGTCTGGCTGGATCTTGCAGGGCGGCTAGCGGCGTACTATCTGCGCCGGCTCGATGGACGTCAGGTGCCACCGTGGGATTTCGACGCCACCGGCGCGGACGCGGAAATCAAGGACACTGCCGCAGCAGCGGTGATGGCGTCAGCGCTGATCGAGATGGGCCGTCTGCATCCCGACCCTGCCGATGCGGTTCGCTGGCGCGAACACGGACTTGCGATGCTCGAAGCTCTATGTCGTGACGAGTTTGCCTACGAACCTGCGCAGCGCGGACTCCTGAGGAATTCCTGCTATTCGAAGCCGCACAATGAAGGCGTCGACGGCGCGACGATGTTCGGCGATTTCTTCTTCGCCGAAGCGCTGAGTCGCGTAATGCTGCCAGGCAGGCTTCGGCCCGGCACGCAACGCGTATCGCTCGCCTGAAGCGTACCTCCCACGCGGTTCCCAACTCTCGCTAGCCAGTCCGCCCATGATATCGAACAATCTTCCGCATTTTGTACCTGCTGACCTACCCGATGCCCTGCTGGTCGGACGCATCTGGCGAAACGTGCCGATAGACGGGCCGTCGGTCGTCGTTGTTCGTGCCGGTCAGGTCTTCGACATCACGGCGTCGGCGCCGACGACCTCCGATCTGTTCGAGCGCGTGGACCTGTTGGAGTTTGCGCGTCACGTCGAGGGCGAGGCGCTCGGTCCCGTCGAGAACATCGGCCAGGCATTGCTCGCGCCATGCGATCTTCAGGCCATCAAGGCATGCGGCGTGACCTTTGCCGTAAGCCTGCTCGAACGGGTCATTGAAGAACAGGCTGCCGGCGACGCGACGCAAGCCGACACTGTACGCGCGACGATCGCGCAACTGATCGGCACTGATCTCTCCAGGATTCGCCCCGGCACGCCAGCTGCGGACAGTCTGAAGCGGGAACTGGAACGGCGCGGCGCATGGTCGCAATATATGGAGGTCGGCATTGGGCCTGACGCAGAGGTGTTCACCAAGTCTCAACCGATGTCGGCAGTCGGCTACGGCGCGGACGTCGGGCTTCACCCGGCCTCCCACTGGAACAATCCCGAGCCGGAAATCGTTCTGGCGGTAAACAGCCGCGGAACGATCGTCGGTGCAACCCTTGGCAACGACGTCAATCTGCGCGACATCGAGGGCCGCAGTGCGTTGCTGCTCGGCAAAGCGAAAGACAACAACGGCTCATGCGCGATCGGTCCTTTTATCCGCTTGTTCGATGATCGCTTCACGATGGACTCGGTGCGGGCGGCCAGCGTGTCGCTCAGGATAGAAGGCGCGGACGACGGATTCATTCTCGAAGGCGTGAGCCACATGCGCGAGATCAGTCGTGACCCGGAGGAACTCGTCGCCCAGACTGCCGGGCCGCATCACCAGTATCCCGACGGCTTCATGCTGTTCCTCGGCACGATGTTCTCTCCGATTGAAGACCGGCATGCGCCGGGCAGCGGCTTCACGCATCACCTCGGAGACAAGGTGACGATTGCAACGCCGGAGCTCGGCGCACTTGTCAACACCGTGCAGTCGTCAACTGAGATCGCGCCCTGGCGATTCGGCGTACGCGCTCTTTACGAGGCCCTTGCAAAGCGGCGGGCGCTTGCCCGCGCCAAGGGGCAGGTAAGCGATGCGTAAATCAGCGCTGAGCGTAATAAGAAAGTTTCCGCGAGACCGTCGGTGACGGTCGGTCGAAGGCGGTCTGTCGCGTTGTGCTGACGCGGCCGAGCGCACTTTTTATGTACAGGTGCGCTTGGAATGGTGGTGTCGTCGCTTGTCTAGAGACGAAACACCGCGACCGTCTCCTCCAACTGCCGCGCCTGTTGCTCGAGCAACTGCGCCGCTGCCGCCGCCTGCTCGACCAGTGTCGCATTCTGTTGAGTCGCCGTATCCATCTGCGCTACCGCGAGAGCGACCTGTTCGATACCCGAGCTTTGCTCGGACGAGGCGGCCGATATCTCGCCCATAATATCGGCCACGCGCTTCACACTGGTGAGGATTGCCTGCATGCGGCCACCCGCCTGGTTCACCAGCGCGCCTCCCACCTGCACTTTTCCGCTCGACGTCTCGATCAGTTCCTTGATCTCCTTGGCCGCCGCCGACGAGCGCTGCGCAAGCGTGCGCACTTCGGAGGCGACCACCGCGAAGCCGCGCCCCTGCTCACCCGCACGCGCGGCTTCGACAGCCGCATTGAGGGCAAGGATATTGGTCTGAAACGCGATTCCTTCGATGATCGCGATAATGTCGCCGATGCGTGCAGAACTCTGATCGATCTCGGCCATCGTCGCCACCACCCCCTCGACCGCACTGCTGCCATGGTGGGCCGTATCCGTGGCACTGGTCGCGAGCGTCAGCGCCTGGCTCGCGTTCTCGGCATTCTGCCTTACCGTACCGGTCAGCTCTTCCATGCTTGCCGCCGTTTCCTGCAATGACGCCGCCTGCTGTTCCGTGCGTGAAGACAAATCGAGGTTGCCCGAGGCGATCTGCTGCGCGGCTGTTGCGATAGTGTCGCTCGCGCGGCGCACAGCATTCACCGTGTTCGCGAGACCGTCGCGCATTTGCGAAAGACCCTGTAGCAGCGCGCCCATTTCATCGTTTGAACGAATTTCGATTCGTTGCGACAGGTCACCCGCCGCGATCCGGTCGAAGTGCCTCAGCGCCTCGTCGAGCGGACCGCTGATCGCGCGGCGCAGCGACACGAACGTTAACGCGCCGGCGAGCAGGCCGAGCACGACGGTACCGGCCGTTATTGCGCGAAAAAGCCGGAAACCGCCTTCTGCACCAGCGTACCGCGCCTTCGCTTCGTCACGCTGAAACTGCTTGAGATTCGCACTTGCCGTGACATAGTCGGTATTGGCCAAAGCAATTTTCTTCAACGCGAGTTTGACCGCCGCGCCGTCCATGCCCTTGACCGAATCCGCGAAAGCATCAAGGTCATTCTGCACCTGACTGCGCTTTGCGTTGACCACTGCGGCAAGACTGCTTTCAGTCGACATGGCGGGCAGCGCCAGGTATTGCGTCCAGGCCTCCATGCCTTGCCCTTTGAGCATGCGGTAAGTGGCCACGTCTTTGTCGACGGTGGGTGCTGTGGGATCGAAGGCGATCCGGTCGACGGTCGTCCGCTCGCGGCTGATCGACAGTTCGGCATCGCCGATCAGCCGTGTGCTGGCGAGCCGGTTTTCGTATGTCTCGCGGTTGGCGTCGTTGCTGCGCGCCATACCGGTCACGCCCAGCGCGCCGATGACGATCAGCAGCACCGACAGCAAAAGTATCGCGGCGCCAAGTCGCGCGCGTATGGACAATTTTGGCATCGTGTCTATCCTCAACGGGCGCTCGAACCGTCGAGCGGACGCTGCGTCATTTCTCCATCGACAAGCCGCATCAGCTTGAGCGGATTGGCATTCTTCAGCGCGTCGGGCAGCAGTTCGTCCGGGTAATTCTGGTAGCACACCGGCCGCAGGAAGCGGTCGATGGCGAGCGTGCCGACCGAGGTGCCGCGCGCATCGGATGTGGCGGGCCAGGGTCCACCATGGACAATCGCGTCCGAGACTTCGACGCCGGTCGGATAGCCGTTCACAAGCAGACGGCCAGCCTTTTCCTCGAGCCGCTCGATCAGCGTGCAATGCGACCGCAGATCATCGGATGAGGCGATCAGCGTGGCCGTCAGTTGACCGCGCATTGCCGATGCAAAGCGCAATAGCTGGTCGGCATCATCGACTTCGACGACGATGGTGGCCGGCCCGAAGATTTCTTCTTCGAGTGGCCGGCTTTGATCGAACAGGAGGTTCGCGTCGGCAATGAACAGTTGCGGTGCGGCTTGCCGGGCGTCGCCTCGGGCGCTCGCGTGCAACCGGATGCCGCGCTGCGCAGCGGCGCGTTCGACCGCCGCGTTGAAGTTCGAAAAAATGCCTGGGTTCAGCATGGTCTGCGGCGCCTGCCGCTCGATCGCGCGGCTGAGATGGTCGACAAACGCGCTGAAGCTTGCCGAGCGCACGCCGAGCACAAGACCCGGGCTCGTGCAAAGCTGTCCGCAACCGGTGGCCACCGAGGCCGCCAGTTCATTGGCGATCGCCAATCCCCGCTCCTCCAGTGCGCCATTCAGCAGGAACACCGGATTCACGCTCGACATCTCCGCGAACACCGGAATCGGCTGCTCGCGAGCCGCCGCGAGATCGCATAGCGCACGCCCGCCACGCAGTGAACCGGTGAAGCCTACCGCCTGAATGCCGGGCGCCTGCACGAGGCGCGCGCCGACGCGTTCGCCGTAGATCATGTTGAAGGTTCCCGCCGGCATGCCGGTGCCTTGCACCGCCCGTTCGATTGCGTCCGCGATGTATTCGGCTGTGACAAGATGGCCGGAATGAGCCTTGACCACCACCGGGCAGCCGGCCGCCAGCGCGGACGCGGTATCGCCGCCCGCGACCGAGAACGCCAACGGAAAATTGCTCGCGCCGAACACTGCGACCGGGCCGACACCGATCCGATACTGGCGCAGATCGGGACGCGGAATCGGCTGCCGCTCGGGCAAGGCCCGATCGATGCGCGCGCCGTAAAAGTCGCCGCGGCGCAGGACCGTCGCGAACAGGCGCATCTGATTGCTCGTGCGTGCGCGTTCGCCGACAATCCTGCCGTTGGGCAGCGCCGTTTCGCGCATCACCTCGGCGATGAAATCGTCGCCGAGCGCGTCGATCTCCGCAGCAATCGCGTCGAGAAAGTCCGCGCGGGTGCTGGCGGGCACCGCACGATAACGCGCAAACGCGGCAGCCGCGGCCTCTGCCGCGGCGTCGATTTCTTCGTCGGTCGCCTGCGCGAAGGCCACCGGATAGGTCTCCCCGGTCGATGCCGACAGACTGTGCAACGTGACGTCGCCACGCGCGCTGCGCTGGCCGCCGATGTAGTTGTAGCCGAGAACGGTTGTTGTCATTAGCTTTTCCTGGGAAATGACGGAGACCGGCGCCCGCCTGCCGCGTCGTGGCTGCGCCGGAAACAGGTTGAAAGTGAAGGCCGCTTGAAAAGCAGCGGACTCAAACCGTCAGCAGGAACGGCGCACCCGCCGCTTGCGCGACTTCGCGGATCTTTTCGCGCAACGAATCGGGCATCGGTATGCCCTGCTCGCTGCGCTTCGCGCGCGTAAGACGTTCAGGATCACCAGGGATCAATACGGGCTGCGCCGGGTCGGCGGGCTGGCTTTCACGCAGCGCATCGATTACCGCGTCGAGGTCACCGTGGTATTCATCGAGGGGACGGAACGCCGCCGGATTCATAGCAAGGAAGAAATGGCCTATGTTGTCCGGCTCATCGCTCCTTTGGGTGCGGTTACGCACAGGCGAGAACGAACCGCCGCCCAGCGTGCTCCCGAGAATCTGAGCGAACAAACCGAGGCCGTAGCCTTTGTGACCGCCGAGTGTCTTGCCGTCACCGCCCAACGGCGCGAGGCCGCCACCGAGGCGCTCGAACAGCAGCCGGTAGGCTTCGGCCGAATCGGTCAGCGGGTTGCCGTTCGCGTCGAGCGCCCAGCCCGGCGGTAACGGCTTGCCCTGCAACGCGTACACCTTGACCTTGTTCGACGCGACCACGCTGGTCGACATGTCGAGAATCACGGGCGGATGCCGGCCCGCCGGCGTGGCAAAGGCGAACGGATTGGTGCCGAGCATGGGCTCGGCACCGAAAGTCGGCACCACCGTTGCAAGCCGGGTTGAGCACGACACCATCGCGATCAGTCCGCGTTCAGCCGCCATTTCCGCGTAGTAGCCCGCCGCGCCGAAATGCTGCGAGTTGAAGACGGAAACCGCTCCCATATCGCATGCCAGCGCTTTCTCGATGGCCAGTTCCATCGCCATGCGCGACGTGGGGTGCCCCATTGCCGCGTTACCGTCGATCAGCGCGGTGGTCGCGGTCTCGCGCACGACACGCGCGCTCGCCTTCATGTCGATCTGACCGGCGCGATACAACTGGTCGTAGAACATCAGCATCGAGATGCCGTGCGAGTCAATGCCCTTCAGATCGGAATCGATCAGGATGTCGGCCGAAGCCGCGACCTGCCCGGGCGACATGCCCCAAGCTTGAAGGATGACCTCGATTTGCTGCCGTGCGATTGCGGCCCCGACTCGGGGCATAGTGTCTGCCATGACTGACCTGCCAAACGAAAGAATTGAAATGAAAAAATGGCCGACGCGTTGCGTTAAGTTAAGCGTTAAAACTTACTGCGCTGTGGACATTGACTCCGGTCCGCCGCGGCCCGCGAGACCGAGCCGCAACCAGACCACCAGTGCGCCGGTGCCGAGCAACAGCAGGCTGACGGCGGGCACGAGCATCGGCGCGGACGTGCTGCCCGTCACCTTGCCGACCCACGGCATGATGTTTTGCGCAAGGAAACCGCCGACGCTCGAGCCCGCCGCGATCACCGCGAGCGCCGCTGCGCCGCCCGCACCCTTCATGAATGAGGCCGGCAGCAGGCGCGGCGGCAATGCCCAGAAACACGGAATCATCAGATACAGACACGGTGCGCCGAGCGAGAGCGCTGCGAAACGCACCGCGTTGCTGAACGGACCCACGCTGGCGACGAAGCACAGAATGCCGAGCACTGCTGCGCAGAACGCGGCGATCAGCACGCGGCGCGGCGTTTTCAGACGACGCGGCAACCACAGCAGCATCAGCGATGTGATGAGCCACGGAATCATGTTGAGCATGCCGTTGACGCTGCTCGTCACACCGAAGCCTTTGACCAGGGTCGGCAGCCAATACGCGATGCCGTAGATCGCGATGGAGATGGTTCCGTACCCGACGCTAAAGAGCCCCACGGTAACGAGCGCGGCCAATGACCAGCCACTGCCGCCGGCAAGGCGTGCTGCGGGCGGGTCCGCGCGCAGCCGGCTTTCGACGATGTCTTTCTCGCGGGTCGTCAGAAAGTTGGCGGACTGCGGGCCATCTGGCAGGCAGTACAGCGTGACGAAGGTCAGCAGCACGGCAGGCGCGCCGGTAGTCAGGAACACCCACTGCCAGCCGGCGAGGCCGGCTACGCCATGCAGTTCCAGTGAGAAGCCACCGATCAGCGAGCCCAGCATGTTGCCCATGCTGCTGCCGAGCGTCAGCAAGCCGATGATGCCCGTGCGCTGCCGTTCAGGAAACCACATGCCGAGATAGAGGATGATCCCCGGATAAAGGCCGGCTTCCGCCGCGCCGAGCAGAAAGCGCAGGATCTGGAACGCCAATGCTGAAGGCGTCCACGCGAGCAGTAGCGTCGCGACACCCCACGTGAACATGATCCGCGAGATCCAGCGGCGCGCGCCGAAGCGATGCATCAGCAGATTGCTCGGCACCTCGCATACCAGATAGCCGATGAAGAACAGCGACGACGCAAAGCCGTACGACGCCTCGCTCATCTTCAGGCTGCTCAGCATCTGCAGTTTGGCGAAGCCGATATTGGCGCGGTCAATATACGCGACCAGGAAAATCGCAATCAGCAGCGGCACGAGCCGCCACGCTATGCGCGTAAAAAGTGGGTCTTCACTGCTTCGATCGGTCACTGTCGTCTCCATGCGGGACCGCCTTTTGCGCGGTCCGTCGTAAATGCTGATGCGGGTGGTTTCGTACGGCCTCGCCGCACGGAATCATTTGTTGGAGCGGCCACCTGCGCTCGCGCGATTGCATCATTGCGCGGCACAACAGATAACCGTTTCCCTGCTTATAGTCCAGCCCCCTTTGCAGACGGGCTCCTTTTCCACGCTTCGAAGTCGGCGCGCGTCGCCTCGTCCGGCGGGTACAGTCCGAAGGTCGAGCGGCCAGCACGCACCTGTGCGTCGACCCAGTCTTCGAATACCGTCATTGCGGCGGCTTCTTCAGCGATCTCGTTGGCCAGATGCGCCGGAATCACCACAACCGCTTCCGCATCGCCGACGATAATGTCGCCCGGATACACCGCCACGTCGCCACACGCGATGGGCACGTTCAGATCGACAGCATGGTGATGAATCAGGTTGGTCGGCGCTGACGGCCGCGCCTGATAGCATGGAAAGTCGAGCTTCTGCAGATCCGGCGTATCGCGAAAGCCGCCGTCGGTGACGACGCCGGCCACGCCGCGCATCATCATCCGCGTGATCAGAATGCCGCCAGCCGAGGCCGCGCGCGCGTCCTTGCGCGAATCGACCACCATCACGTGACCAGGTGGAATCTCCTCGACACCGCGGCGTTGCGGATGGCTGCGGTCCGAGAACACGCCGATGTGATCGAGGTCCTCGCGGGCCGGAATGTAGCGCAGCGTATACGCTTCGCCAACCATGCGCGCGGCCGCCGGGTTGACCGGCAGCACGCCTTGCACGCAAACGTTGTGAAGGCCGCGCTTGAAAAGCGCGGTGGTCAGGGTCGCAGTGCTGACGTTGCGCAAGCGGGTGCGGTTCTCGTCAGTGAGCGGGCCCGGGATAGTCACTGCGGTCGCTGAGGTCACAGATTTACTCCTGGTTTCGGTGAAGTGGTGGCCGGCAGGGCGTCAGAACTTGTGGCGGATCGCGAAGCGCACCGTCGCCTGCTGGTTACCCGACGCAGGCGTCAGGCCATTGAGCGAGGCGCGCGCTGCGCGCCCGGTCGAATCGGTGCCCGACGCGTGCTGCAAAACGCCGATCAGATAGAAATCGGTGCGCTTGGAGACGAGGTAGTCGGCACTCAGCGAACCCTGTTGGTATTTCGCGTGATTCGCGCCGCCGCCGTCAGTGTAGTTGTAGGCTGCGCCGAACGAGAGTGCCGGCGTCAACTGATACTGGAAGTTGACTTCCGCGCTGTTGAAGCTCGCGGTGCCGCCCACGCCGGCCGGATTGAGCGGCGACACCGCGCCGCTCAGATGCTTGAATTTCGTGTTCGAATAAATCCCGCCGAGGGTCGCCGCGCCGATCACGTAGGTGGCGCCGGCGCCGATGATCTCTTCGCTCTGCGCCGAGGCATAGCCGTTGATCACCGGCGAGCTGCCGAAGTTGTTGGTGGCCGCCGTCGCGCCGACTGCCGTACCGAAGAAAGAGGCATTCGGATTGCGCGCATTCAGATAGCCGACGCCGACCGTGAGCGGCCCGCGAGCGTAACCGGCACCGAACGAGTAGATCTGGTTGCCGGCCATGCTGCCCGGTACGCCGCCGAAGCTGTACATGCCTTCCGCGGTCAAGCCGCCATAGCTGGCCGTGCGGTACTTGACCGCGTTGTTCACGCGATTGGTGTTGTTGAGGTTATCGAGGTCGCCCGGATGCGCGCCGATGCTGCCCGAGAACATCGCGCTCGGCATCAGCGGATGGATGTAGTCGACCACCGGATCGTACTGACGGCCGAGCGTGACCGTGCCGTACGGGCTCGAAACCCCCACATACGCCTGGCGGCCGAACAGCAGCGAACCCTGGCCCATCTTGCCGTTGTTCACGTCGAAACCGCTTTCGAGCACGAAGATCGCCTTGATGCCGCCGCCCAGATCTTCATTGCCGCGCAGGCCCCAACGGCTGCCGCTCAGAATGCCGCTCGACAGGCTGTACTGGCTGTGGCCCTGGCCCGGGCTCGTTTGTACGTTGCTCGTGTAGTTGATGCCCTCGTCAATGATGCCGTATAGCGTCACGCTGCTTTGCGCGTGAACTGCGGCCGGCGCTCCCGCAGCGGCAAGCGCGGCGAATGCGAATGCCACCTGTGCGGCGAGAGGTTTCGAGGAGGTTGCGAGGGACTTATGCGCTGCGAGGTCTCTAGTCACTTTTTTTTCGATGCAGAGAGGAGTTGCGCTTTGCCGATGCACGGCGGACACAACAGAAAATCCAACGAGGCGATGACCGGCCTCGTCGGCGGAAACGGTGTTGTTCAATGAGCGTGCCGATGGGTGCCAGTCAGTTACGCGGCCTTCAGAATGCGATCGGCGATCATCGAGCCGATCGGCATGGCGGAGGTCGCGGCCGGCGAAGGCGCGTTGCACACGTGCACCATGCGCGGTGTGTCGGCGAACAGGAAGTCGTGCACCAGCGTGCCGTCGCGCATCACGGCTTGCGCGCGAATGCCGGCTTCGTAAGGCAGCAGGTCGTCGACCGTCAGCGACGGGCAGTATTTGCGGCACTGATCGAGATAACCGCGCTTGAACAGCGAGTTCTTCATCTCGCCCATGCCGGAGCCCAGGTTGCGCCAGATGGTTTTCCAGAAGCCGGGGAAAGCGGCGTATTCGGCGACGTCGCGCAGATTGATGGAAAGCTTCGGATAGGTTTCGCGGCCGAACCCGAGCACCGCATTTGGTCCGACTGTCACGCTACCGTCGATCATCCGCGTCAGATGCACGCCGAGAAACGGCAGATCCGGGTCGGGAATCGGATAGATCAGATGGCGCACCACGTCGTTCTTCGAGGCCGGCAAGCGGTAGTACTCGCCGCGAAACGGCACGATCTGGTGATCGATTTTCACGCCCGCAAGCCTGGCTAGCCGGTCAGATTGCAGGCCGCCGCAGACCACAAGCTTCTTCGCCCGCCATTGCTGTTCATCCGCGGCGCCGACGGTGACGTAATCGCCCAACTCGGCAATCGACGTGACCTGCGTGCCGAGGCGAATATCGCCGCCTGCTTTCTTGATGACGCGGGCCATCGCTTCGCATACCTGACGGTAATCGACAATCCCGGTCGCATCGAGGAACAGGGCACCCAGACCGACGATGTTCGGCTCACGGCGCTGCAACTCGGCGGCGTCGAGCCGCTCGACGCGCAAACCATTCTGTTGCGAGCGCGCGTACAGCGCTCCCATGCGCGAGAGTTCGAGCGGATTGGACGCGACCAACAGCTTGCCGCACACGTCGAACGGAATCGCATGCTCCGTGCAAAACTGCTTGGTTGCCTCGGCGCCGCGCTTGCACAATTCCGCCTTCAGACTGCCCGGCTGGTAGTAGATGCCCGCGTGAATCACGCCGCTGTTGTGCCCGGTCTGATGCTTCGCGAGCGTGGTCTCTTTCTCGAGCAGCAGGAGTGAAGCCGCGGGCTCCCGCTGCAGCAACTCCATCGCCGTCGCGAGACCGACGATGCCGCCACCGATGATGCAAAAGTCATAAGTCATGTTTCTTCTTCGCACTTGGCGGATCTAGCGTGCTACTGCTTTCTCGTCCGCTTATCAGGTTGTCCGACTAACTAGCCAAAAAAAGAGAACCGCCTCGCGGGTGAGCGAATGACCCGAAGGTCCGCGCCGCCCGCCCGCTATCGTCAATCGCTAGGGGGTAAATCGATTTTCTGGCGTTTGGCTGCTGCGCGCAGATGCCGCTCAGCCGATTCGGCAGCGGCCCGATGGTCGCCACGCTCGATGGCGTCGTACAGTTCGCCGTGTTCCTGGCGCGCGTAGTCGCCCGCGTGGCTCGCCGTGTTGGCCCACTGCGCGCGCCGCACTGCCATCAGTTGGCCGCGCAGGAAATCGTGGAACGCGACAAAATACTCGT
This sequence comes from Paraburkholderia sediminicola, assembly GCF_046026895.1. Classification (GTDB taxonomy): domain Bacteria; phylum Pseudomonadota; class Gammaproteobacteria; order Burkholderiales; family Burkholderiaceae; genus Paraburkholderia; species Paraburkholderia sediminicola_C. Next base: position 36,126 of record NZ_JAQQEU010000041.1, on the reverse strand, counting down.
TCTTGGTGGCCGCGGCGACGGCCCGGTGAAACGCGACATCGGCTGCGGAAGCCGCGTCGAAATCAAGGCGTTTCTTTTCGATCTCGCGGATCGCGTCGCTCATGCGCTTCAGATCTTCGGGCGTACGCCGGCGAGCTGCGGTCATCGCCGCCTGCGTTTCGATCCACAGACGCATTTCGAAAAGCTGGGCAAGATCCAGCTTCTGCTTGCCGCCACTCGGCAGCCGGAAAACCGTGCCCGAGGGCGTCTGCGAAATGAAAGACCCTGCGCCGCGCCGGGCAACCAGCACGCCGTCCGACTTCAGCTGCGCGATTGCCTCGCGCACAACTGAGCGGCTCACGTTGAGCCGTTCCGACAGTTGCTGCTCCGTGGGCAGGCGCGACTCGGCGGGAAAATGACCAGCATCAATTTCCGCGCGCAGTGCGCTTACCACCCGCTGCACAAGCGAATCGGGACGTTCAAGCTCAAGCATCAAGAGTCTCGTTTTAATCAGGTTGTCAGACAATACCGAGTTACTTAAAAAGTGTCAAGCGGTGGCCGAACTCGCAGGCTCACAGAGCCCGCATGACATTCTCTTTAGCCCTGCGCGACAAGCGGGGACCACGCCGCCACCGGAGAGGCCATGGCGCCGTCCCTCCCCGCCGCTCCTATCGACCGGGATCAGTGCCCGTCCGGAATCGCGCCATCCTTTGATCACCGTGTCCGGTGGAGTTCGGGGCTGCTCCGGAGTCCGGAAACGGAATGGGTTCGCCTGGTCTGGGGCGATCGAGCGTGTGGAGCAGCGTGAAGGTGCGTGGCTTCGAATGTTCCTTGTCTGGTGGATAGCAGTCCTACGAGAGTCGCGCGTCAGGTATCAAACGAACTGAATATGGAACATCTGAATGCCGGGCGCCGCCCATCCGCCAAACGACTGACTGTCGAAAACGCTCAGGCAACGCGCGGACCCAGTGTGCTTCCTTCGAGATGAAATCGGGTTCGCCGTTGCCCCCACGCGTCGATGTCGTTACACTCGATGTCTGGCCATCGCTCCCTCGCCTCCCGGCTCATGGATCTAAAGCAGATTCAGTATTTCATCGCGCTGTTCGAAGATGGCTCCGTAACACGCGCCGCCAAGCGGCTCAATATCGTGCAGCCCGCGCTCAGCATGCAGATCGCAAAGCTCGAAACGGAACTGAACAGCCGGCTCTTTGAGCGCGGCCCGCATGGCATGACGCCCACCGACGCCGCACGGCAGATGTACCGCCTCTACATGCCGATCATGCGCGACATCGACCACGCGCGCGAGCAGCTCAGCCGGCACGATGTGATCGTGGCCGGGCGTATCTCGCTCGGGATGGTGGCGTCGGAAGCGCAGAGCGTATTGCCGGAATCGCTCGCGCTATTCAACGCACTCTATCCGCATGTGGAGGTGTCGGTGGCTGATGGTTTCAGCGCGCAACTGATCGACGCGGTGGAAGCGGGCCGGCTCGACGCGGCCATCATCAACCGGCCCCGCGGGCGCCTGTCGCTCGATACGTCTCCACTAGTCGTCGAAGAGATGGTGCTCGTCACGAGCGCGGAACACGGCCCTGCGCTGCCCGACACCATTACGGCATCCGCGCTGACGGAGCTCGAGCTCGTGCTGCCGACGCGCCGCAACGGCCTGCGCGGCGTGCTCGACGCCGCGCTGCTGAATGCCGACATCGTGATCAAGCCGCAGTTCGAGATCGACCTGCTGACCACGATCGTGCAATTTGTCGAACAAGGCAGCATCGCGACGATCATGCCGCGCGTGGTCGTGCAGCGGAAGGTCGACGACGGCCTGCTGCGCGCGACGCCGATCTCGGCGCCGCGTATCGTGCGTCACATCGTTTGCGTGAGCCATCCGAAGCGGCCGATCGGTCCTGCCACGACCGAGCTCATCGATATCATCGCCGACCAGATCCGTCGCGTCACGACGGGGATCGAGATCGCGGACCCCGATCCGGCCAACGGCAACGAGGCGTGAGCCGCTTCGCTGGCGCCGGCCTTCCGCCGGCTCGCGCCCGTCGCTACGCGCATCGCTGCGGGTAGCGAACGGCGCGACGCCAGTCGGCCTGTCGCGCGCGGTAGCGCGATCAGTACGGATCCCGCACCGGCGTGTTGTCGAGCTTGCCGAGCGTCTCCGGCACGACGAACGCGCCGATGAGAAAGATCACGCTGATCGCGCCGACGAACACGGCAAGCGTCATCGGCAGATCGAGTGGCGTCTTCGCGACCAGCGAGACGAGCGTGGGCATCATCCCGCCGATCGCAAAGCCGATATTCCACGACAGACCCGTGCCGGTCGCGCGGATCGCCGTCGGAAACCGCTCGTTCAGGAAGATCAGAATCGGCGCATAACCGGCGCTGCCGAGCGCACTCAGGATGACCGCGTAGACACCGACCATCGTGAGGGTCTGCGCCGTCGGCAACAGCAGGAACAGTGCGGGCAATGCAAACAGACGGATTGCGCCGAGCAGGATGAAGGTCCGTTTGCGGCCGATGAACGTGCTCAGGTGACCGGCCGCGACTGATGCGATTACCACGGCCACGCTGCACAACATAAGGATCGCAGCAGCCGTCCCATTCGGTGCGTGATTGACGACCTTGAGGAAGGTCGGCAGATAACCCGACGTCAGGTAATAACCGCTGCCGCCGCCGATCGTCAGCAGCAGGTTGACGAACAGGATCGAACGATAGTCGCGCGAGAACAGCGTGCGGATCGGCGAACGAACCACCTCGACCGGCGCGTTACGCGTCTTGTCGGCGGCGGCACGCGCGGCTTTTTCCTCGGCAAGCTTCTTCCACAGCGGCGATTCTTCGAGGCTATTGAAGACGAAGAGTCCGAGCACCGAGCTGATGATCCCGGTGAAGAACATGCAGCGCCAGCCCCACACGTCGAACAGGTCGCCGGGAAACAGCGAAGACATCGCCAGATAGGTGAGCGAAGCGAGCAGCGCACCCAGGCCTGCCCCGCCGCCGCCGATCAGCCCCGACACCGCACCGCGATACTTCAGCGCAACGGATTCCGTGCCGATCGTGTGCGTCGACGCCACCACGCCGCCGACGAATACGCCCTGCACAAGACGCAGCAACAGAAAGAGCACCGGCGCGATCACGCCCACCTGGGCGACGGTCGGCAGCAAACCGAACGCCGCCGTCGACAGACCGACACCGACCACCGCGAGAATCATCGCGCCCTTGCGGCCACGCCGGTCCGCATACGAGCCGAACATCGCGGATCCGAGCGGCCGCATCAGCAGCGTGACGGCGAACGACGCATACACCGCGGCGAGCGACAGCATCGCGTGTTCGGAGGGGAAGAACAACCGGCCGACCACCGGTGCGACGAACAACAGGACGAACAGATCGAACAGATCGAGTGCCCATCCCAGACACGACGCTACCACTGCGCCCATCACCTGCCGCCTGTTGATTGCGGGCACGGCGGCGCCACTTTGCGCTGCAACGGACATCATCATCTCCTAAATTAATACCGGGCTGTCCCAGATCCGGACTCACCCGATGCGACGCGCTTCAGCCTCGTCAAAGGCACGGCGCGCTCTTGTTGCGTTGACGAAAATCGTTATGAGGTCAGGCGAGTCAAACTGCGCTCGTCTTGCGCCGCAAATTGCGTCTTGCCAAGCATCGCGTCGGCGATCTTCTCGGCGATCATGATGGTCGGAATGTTCGTATTGGCTGACGGCAGACGCGGCATCAGCGACGCATCGACCACCCGCAGTCCATGCGCGCCGTGTACGCGCCCTTCGGGATCGGTCACGGCGCTGCGCTCGCGCGCGTCGCCCATCCGGCAAGTGCCGCTCGCATGCCAGACGCCGAACACATTCGCCCGAATGAAGTCGTTCAATGCGCTTTCATTAGTGAGCACCGACGACATCTGCACGCCACGCGTGAAGAAGCGTTCGATCAATGCCCGACGCATCGGTGCGGGTGTATCGAGCAGCAGTGCCAGCAGCGACGTGATCACTGCATTGGTTTTGCTCACGCGGCTCAACGCCTTCACGCGGGGCGAAAAAGCGGCGGGGAAGAAGTCGCGCTGATCCGTGCTCAGTCCCGAGGCCGCGACCACGCGGGCCAGCATGCGCACGCCCGCGGCGAGCCGCGCGACATCGCGCTCGTCGTCGAGCAGATTGAGATCGACCTGCGGTGCGGCGAACGGATCGCTCGAAACGAGCTGCACGCGGCCGCGCGAATACGGACGGTTGCACCACAGGAAAAACAGGCCCAGCCGGTTACCGAGCGAATGCCACGCGGCGCGCGTCGCGCTCGACAGATACAGATCGGACGCCTCGCAATCCGCGACACCCGAGGTGAATCGCGCTGCCGTCATGCTGGCGCGGCGCCGCGCGAGCGGCATGCGAAAGCGCGGCTCGAGAAAATGACAGAACGTCAGCGACGGATGGTCCTGCAGATTCCGCCCGACGCCCGGCAGATCGAGCACACACTCGATGCCGAGTGCGCGCAGTTCGCTCGCGTCGCCAACGCCCGCGCGCATCAACAGTGCCGGCGACTGCAACGCGCCGGCGCACACGATCGTTTCCAGCGCGTTGAAGCGCAGTCGCTCGCCGTGCGGCGAAACGGCAACCACGCCGCGTGCAGCCACCCCTTCCATCACGATGCGCTCGACGCGCAGGTTCGAAAAGATCTGCAGGTTCGGCCGCTTGCGCGTTTGTGCATCGAGATAGGCGACCGCGGTCGATACGCGCCGGTCGTCGCGATTCGAAAACGCGCCGGGAAAATAGCCGTCGTCGAACTGCGCGTTCTGGTCCTGCAACGCCGCGAAGCCGTTGCTGCGCAATCCGTGGGCGAACGCGTGGCAAAACGGCGGCCACTGCTGCGGCATGATGCGGCGGATCGGTACCGGCCCATCCGCGCCGTGCAGCGGACCCATTGGAAAGTCGACGTCGCTCTCGAGCTTGCGAAAATACGGCAGCACGTCATCCCACGCCCAGCCTGCCGCACCGCTCGCGGCCCAGTCGTCGTAGTCGCGCGGCAGGCCGCGATTGGCCGACTGCACGTTGATGCTCGAACCGCCACCCATCACGCGGCCCTGCTCATAGACTTTAGCCGCCGACTTACGCGTGGCCTTCGCCTTGAGCTCAGGCCAGATCCAGGTCTCGCCGCAGAAAACAGGCATCGGGTAGCTGTCGAGGATCGCCTCCGGCACCGCGCCCGGCGGCGTATCCGCGCCCGCCTCGATCAGTGCGACGCTCACCGACGGCACGGCCGACAGCCGATGCGCGAGCACGCATCCTGCCGACCCGCCGCCGACGATCACATAATCGAAACACGCGCTTCCCCGCTCCATGCCTGTCTCCTGAATTGCTCGATCTATGCGCTGCTATCAGCTACCGCGAAACATGGGCTTGCGTTTGCCATGAAACGCTTCGACGCCTTCACGGAAATCGTCCGAACTGCGCAGCCGGCTATAGCAATGTCCTTCCAGTTCGATCGCGATCGAAAGCGGCGCGTCTTCGGTGTCGTTGAGCAGCTTCTTCGCAGTGCGCTGCGCGAGCGGCGAGAAGGCGCGCAACTCGTCGACGAGTGCATCGGTCGCGGCTTCGAGCTCCGCATCGGGCACGCAGTCGACCACGATGCCCCAGTCATACGCCTGCTTGCCCGGAATGCGGCGCGAGCGCATCACGATGTCCTTCGTGCGGCCGACGCCGACCATCTTCTGCAGACGCGCCGAGCCGCCTGAACCCGGAATCTGGCCGAGCTTCTGTTCCGGGAGTGCGTAGAAGCTGGTGTCGGTCGCGATGCGGAAATCGCACGCGAGCGACAGTTCGAAACCGACGCCGAAGCAGAAGCCGCGATTGGCCGCGATCACCGGCTTCGAGCACCGTGCGGGCGCGGCGACGTTCCACGCCAGCTTCGACACGTGTTCCGGCGACGCTTCGAGAAAGCCCTTGATGTCGCCACCGCTCGAAAAGTGCTCGCCTTTCGCACGCAGCACGATCACGCGGACACGGTCGTCTTCGTCGAGTGCTTCGAATGCGGCGCGCAACTGGTCGCGTGCATGCATCGAGATCACGTTGAACGGCGGGCGGTGCAGGATGATGTCGGCGCGTTCGCGCGCGGCGTCGATTTCGATCGAGAAGCCGTCGAGTTCCTGCAGCAGCGTCTGGCCGCGATGAGTCAGGTCAGTCATGTGTTACTCCTTTTGTGGTTCGGTCAGGTTGTACGGCGCCGTGCTCCGGTTCGTACTCGCCTGCGGAAAGCTTGCGGCGCAGGATCTTGCCGACCGGCGATTTCGGAATGTCGTCGACAAACACGTATTCGCGCGGGCGCTTGAAGTTGACGAGATCGGAAGTCCGGCAAAAGTCATCGAGCGCCTGGGCTTCGACGTATTCGCTGCGCTTGATGAAGGCGACGACACGCTGCCCCCAGCGCTCGTCTTTCACGCCGGCGACGGCCACTTCGTCCACCGCCGGATGCAGCGACAACACCGATTCGATATCGACCGGCGAGATGTTCTCGCCGCCGCTGATGATCATGTCGTCGACGCGGCCCGACACGAAGAGATCGCCGTCGTTATCGAAGTAGCCGGTGTCGCCGGTGAAATACCAGCCGTCGCGCAGCGACTTCGCGTTCGCGTCGGGCCGGTTCCAGTAGCCTTCGAACGACTCGTCGCCGAGCAGGTCCGCGATGATCTGGCCTTCTTCGCCGGTTTGCGCGAGTTCGTCGGGCGACGTTGCGTCGAGCTTCACGACGCGCAGCCGCGTATTGATGCCGGCGCGGCCCGCGCTGCCGGGTTTGAGCGTCGCGTCCTGATCGATACTGAACGTGTAGACCTCGGACGAGCCGTAGTGATTGACGAACAGTTCCGGCTTGAAAGCAGCCGAAAGACGCTTCAGCAGACCGTCGTTCATCGGCGCGCCGGCAAAGCCGAGTTTCGTCACCGAACTTTTGTCGGTGCGCGCGAACTCCGGCGCGGCGAGCAGATCGTGATAGAGCGTGGGCACCAGATACAGACACGTCAGCCGGTACGTGCAGATCGAATCGAGCGCAAGGGTCGCATTCCAGCGGCGCACGCAGACGAACAGCCCGTCGACGAGCGCCATCGCCAGCAGCGAGCGCACGCCCATCGTGTGATAGAGGGGCATCACGCCGAGCGTGCGTTCGCCGTGGCGATAGAGGTTCTGTGCGACGTGCGCGAGCGCGGCGGCGCGTTCGTGGCGATGCCGGCGCGGCACGCCCTTCGCCTTGCCCGTGGTGCCGGACGTGTAGAGGATCAGCGAGTAGTCTTCCGCGGTGGCCTGCGGGGTGGCCGCGGCCGTAGCTGCGCCTTCGTGCCGACGCTCGCGCAGCAGTGCCTCGAACGAAATCGACGCGCCCGCCGCATCGTCCAGCGCAATGCGCGCAACGGCCTTCGCGGCGGCGCTTTGCGTGACGGCTTCGGCGGAAACCGGCTCGTACACGATGGCCTTGACGCCCGCATCGGTCACGCAGTAATCGAGCTCGTCGGGTTTCGCCCGCCAGTTCAGCGGCACGATCACTACGCCGGCGAACTGGCACGCCCAGTGCAGCGTCGCCATTTCCCAGCGGTTTTGCAGCACGACGAGCAGACGGTCGCCGTGTGCAAGACCAAGTTCGCGCAGACCGTCCGCAACGTTCAGGATGATCCGGTGCCACTGCGCATACGTAAGCGTCAGTTCGCCATCGACGAGCGCGAGCGCGCTCGGGCTACGCTCCACGCTTTGCAGAAAGGTTCGGCCGAGATCAAGCATCGCTGGTCTCCTTCTCTTCCTGCGCCTTGCGCCGGCGCGCCGCCACATCGAGCACGGCGGCGACGATCGGCGTATAGCCTGTGCAGCGGCACAGATGGCCTGACAGCATGTCGCGCACCTGCGCCTCGTTTGGATCCGGCACGCGCTTCAGATAGTCGGCGCACGACATCAGAATGCCGGCGGTGCAAAAGCCGCACTGCAGCGCGTGATGTCGCTGGAACGCTTGCTGAAGGTCGCCAAGCGTCTGGTCGGGCGCGAGGCCTTCTACCGTATCGATGCGGCGGCCGTCGGCCTGACCCGCGAGCATCAGGCACGAACGTCCCGCCACACCGTCGATATGAACCGTGCAGGCGCCGCACACGCCGTGTTCGCATCCGACATGCGTGCCGGTTGCGCCCAGTTCGTGCCGCAGAAGATCGGACAGCAAATCGCGCGGCTCGCAATAGCCGCTGCGTTCGCGGCCGTTGAGCGTCACGGTGATTCGCCGCCGTTCGCCGCGCGGTTGTATGCCCTGCGGCACGGTATTAACAGGGGTCTTCGGGGTCTTGCTCACTTCGCCTCCTCTATCACGCGCCATCCCAGTTGCCGGACCAGATGCCGGCGATACGTCGCACTGACATGCGCGTCGTCCTGCGCGCCCAGCTTCCAGCTCAAATCGTTCAATGCAGCACGCAGGTCGTCGCCCTGCAGACGCGGCCAGCGCTCCACCACCGGCCGGTCGGCGACGCCGCCCACTGCGAGCCGGATCGCGTTATTCGTCACCACCGCCGCGCACGACACGAGCGCGAAATCGCCATGACGTGCGGAGAATTCCGCGAAGGCGTAGCGCTCGCCCGGCTTTTTCAGCGGAAAACGCACGGCCTCGACGAGTTCGTCCGGCTCGCGCGCCGTCATCAACATCCCCTGAAAAAAGTCCTCGGCGGCGAGCACGCGCTTGCGTTTTGTCGAGCGCAGCAGCACATCGCCGCCCAGGGCTGCCAATGCGAGAGGCAACTCGGCGCTCGGATCCGCGTGAGCGATCGAGCCGCATACGGTGCCGCGATTGCGGATCTGAAAGTGGGAAATGAGCGGGAACGCGAGAGCGAGCAACGGCACTTCGTCGCGCAGCGACGGGCGCCACTCGACGTTGCCCTGCGTCGCCGCCGCACCGACAACGAGCTGCCCCGCCTCGTTGTCGACACGCACCGTATTCAACTCGTCGGTGCGGGAAATATCCACGAGCCAGCGCGGTTGCGCGAGGCGCATGTTCAGCACCGCCATCAGCGACTGGCCGCCGGCCAGCACGCGCGCGTCTTCGCCGCCATGCGCGAGCGCTTCGAGCGCATGTTGGGTACTCGTCGCGCGCAGATAATCGAACGGCGCCGGTTTCATGTTCTGCTCCTGAAGAACGCGAGGAAGCGCGAGAGCCACGAGCCTTGCGCGCGGCCTTGATCGACGGGTTTGCCTGACGCTTGCCGGCCCAGCGATTCGAACAGTTGCCGCAGCACGACTTTCGCCGCGCCTTCGAGCATCCGTCCGCCGACTGCCGCAACCTTGCCGGACACCTGCGCTTCATAGTCGTACGACAGCCGCGTGCCCTGCTCGGTGGGCGTCAGTTCGACGAGCCCTTCGCCACGCGCCGTGCCAAGCGGCGAGCTGCCGGCGCCTGCCAGACGCAAACGATGCGGTGCGTCGATATCCGACAAGCCGATCCGCGCTTCGAAGCGTGCCTTGATCATGCCGACGCCGACCGTCACATCCGCGCGATACTGGTTTGGTCCGGTCGCTTCGAGCGCGTGGCAGCCTGGAATGACCTTCGCGAGCGCCTGCGGGTCCATCAGCACCGCAAAGATCGCTTCGGGTTTGGCGTCGAGATCGACAGTGCCCCGCGCCGTCAGCGCCTTGCCGCCTGCGAGCGCCTTGTTCGGCGCGGCGGCCGCCGCCGCTTCGAGTAACTCGGGACGTGAAGGCGGTGGATCGTCGATGCCGATCAGGTGCATCACCTTCGCGGGCGTGAGCGGCAAGCGGATATCCTCGACGCCGAGTGCATCGGCCACCGCATTTGCGATGCACGGGGGCGTGCTCATGTTGTTGCCTTCGCCGAGCCCTTTCGCACCGAGCGGCGTGAACGGCGACGGCGTTTCCAGATGCACGATCACCGGGTCGGGCACTTCGCAGGTGGTCGGCATCAGGTAGTCGGCGAGCGTGCCCGACTGGAAACTGCCGTCTGCGCCGTAGCGGAACTCTTCCATCAGTGCCGCGCCCAGGCCCTGCGCGAACGCGCCGCGAATCTGGCCGTCGGCGAGTGCCGGATTGAGCAGCGTGCCGGCGTCGTGTGCGGTCACATAGCGGTCGATGCGCACGCGGCCGGTTGCGCGGTCCACTTCGACGGCGCACATGTCGAACGCGAAACCGTAGGCCGCCGATGTGTTGATGCGATCCTGCTCGTCGGGCGCGTCCATGTGCGGCGGCGTCCAGAACACCGTCTCGCGCAGGCCCGGCTCTTCGCCTTCGGGCAACAGCGCGGGCGCCCAGTGCGGCGCATTGCTCGCGACGCGGCCAAACGGCAGCGCGCGGTCTTCCTTGCCCTTCGCAAAGATGCGGCCGTCTTCGAAACAGATGTCCTCGGGCGCACAACCCGATTGCTGCGCGACGATGCGGGCCACCTTGTCGCGCACACGCATCGCTGCCAGATGCACCGTGCCGGCCACCGCACCGGCAAACCGACTCGAATAGTTGCCTGCCGCCACCGACCACGCGTCCTTGTGCGTGTCGAACTCGACGTTGACGACGATGTCCCGCGGATTCAGACCAAGCACGTCGGCCACGACCTGCGCGCAGACCGTCATATGTCCCTGCCCCGCCGGCGTCGATGCAACCGTCACGACCACGCCGCCGAGCAGATCGACGCTGACCGTCGCGCTCGCGATGGCGCCGCTCTTCGGGCCGGCTTTTTTGCGCGCCTCGGCGGGCATCACGGTCGTGATGTAGCCCATGTTCGACACGGAAGGCTCAACGATCGCCGCAAAGCCGATGCCATACAGACGTCCTTCGCCGCGCGCTGCATCGCGACGCGCGACGAGTTCGTCGTAGCCGCCTTCAGCGAGCGAGCGGCGCAGCGCTTCCTGATAGTTGCCGGAATCGAGCAGCGCACCCGCTGCGGCGCGATACGGGAACGCATCGGCGGCGACGAAGTTGCGGCGATACACGTCGAGCACATCGAGCTTCAGTTCGATCGCGATGCGCTGCATCAGACGTTCAAGCGCGAAATACACCTGCGGTCCACCGAAACCGCGGACGAGGCCCGTCGGCGTTTTATTCGTGAGCGCCACGCGGTTGCGCACGACGAGATTCGGAATCGCGTATGCGCCCGTCAGGCAGCCGTGCATCCGGTAGAACGTTGCAGGCTCCGGCGCACGCAGATAGCCGCCGCAGTCCTCGATCTGGTCGTATGAGAGCGCGGTGATGCGGCCGTCGCCCTCGACGGCGGCTTCGAGCGTCGTCAGTCGCGCGGTGGCGGAGGTGGCCGCGCTCAGATGTTCGAGGCGATCCTCGACCCATTTCACCGGTGCGCCCGCCTTGCGCGACGCAAGGCACATCAGCACCACATACGGAAACACCGCCTGTTTCACGCCGAAGCTGCCGCCCGAATCGCGCGGCGCCTTATGCCGCAGACGATTTGCCGGCACGTTCAGCGCCATCGACATCACCGCATGCAGCGAGAACGGCCCCATGAAATTCGACGTGACGTCATAGCCTTCATCGCCGGACAGATACTCGGCGATCACCACGCCGCATTCGATCGGCGCACAGGTGTTGCGCGGATAGTGCGCGTCGATTGTCACGCGATGCGGCGCGCGTTCGAATGCCGCTTCGGGCTCGCCATAGCGATAGTGACGATCGCTGATCACGTTCGTGCCGACCTTCGGATGCAGAACGGGCGCATCGTCGGCGATCGCATTTTCGATCGACGTCACCGGCGGCAGCGTCTGGTACTCGACCTTGATCAGATCGAGCGCGTCTTCAGCGAGCGCACGCGATTCGGCCAGCACCACAGCAACCGGCTCGCCGACATAGCGCACGCGATCCATCGCGAGCGCCCACTGCTCCATCGGCGACTTCACGCCGACCACGAACGGCCGCGACCAACCCGGCAGATCGTCACGTGTGAGCACGGCGCGCACGCCGGCCAGTTTCAGCGCAGCGTCCGTATCGATGCTGCGCAGTTCCGCATGGGCGTGCGGCGAGCGCAACACCGCGGCGTGCAGCGTGCCGGGTTTCACGGCGATGTCGTCGCCGTAACGTCCGCGGCCGGTCAGGATCGCCGGATCTTCGACGCGTTCCATCGAGCGGCCCACATGGCGCTGGCGCTGGCGTTCAGCCGACGTTTCGGGCTCGCCAGCGGGGCGTGCCTCCGCTACCAGTTCGGCAACCGTATCGCGCTGATTCATTTCATTGCTCCCTGCCCGCGCGTGGCGGTTGCATGGGCGTCGTCGCCCTCGTCGTTCCCGCGTCGGTTGAACTCGCTGGCAAGACCGCTCCAGCGGCGCGCAATCTCGCGATGCTCGATGCCGAACAGATCCATGATCCGGCCGACCGTGTGATCGACGATGTCGTCGACGGTTTGAGGGTGCGCATAGAACGCGGGCACCGGCGGCATCACGATCGCGCCCATTTCGGTGGCGAGCGTCATGTTGCGCAGGTGGGCGAGATTGAGCGGCGTTTCCCGCGCGACGAGCACGAGGCGACGACGCTCCTTGAGCATCACGTCCGCGGCGCGCGTCAGCAGGTTGTCGGCGAAACCGTTGGCGACGCTCGCCAGCGTTTTCATCGAGCACGGCGCGATCACCATGCCCGCGGTGAGAAACGAGCCGCTCGCCACCGTCGCGCCGATGTCGCGCACGTTGTGGACGACGTCGGCGAGGCCGTCGAGGTCCGAACGCGTCAGACCGAGCTCCTGCGCGGCGGTAATGGCGCCCGAGGGCGACACGATCAGATGCGTCTCGGCCGTGCCGAGCCGGCGCAAGGCCGCCAGCAGTCGCACGCCGATGACTGCACCACTCGCACCCGAAATGCCGACGACGATCCGTTCACGCGTTTGCGTTGACTGCATGGCTATGCCTCGCTCAGACCGCGTCGCGCAGCTGGCCGCTGTGCAGGTAGGCATCGAACGCCGCGTTGCTCGTGGCGACGAGCCGGTCGAGATCAACGGTGTCCTGCCCCGGAATCCGCACGCGGGTGAATACATGTGCCGGATAGACGACCGGGCGCGTCGCGTCGAGACCCATCTTGGCGCTGACGCCCTGCATGTGCGGCGGCGCATCGTCGGGCTGGCCGACGGTCGTCGACGGATCGAGCGGCGAGCCCTGTGCGCCGGCCACGATCACGAGATCCCGATCCGCCTGGAAGCGCGTCGCGATCGCCCATTCGATTTCGGCGGGATCGTGCACGTCCACATCGGTATCGACGACGACCACCTGCTTGATGTCGTAGTGCGCGCCGAACGCGCCCAAGATCACGTTTTTCGCTTCGCCTTCGCGCTTCTTGTCGAACTGGACCCACAGGTGATACCGACACACGCCGCCCACCGACAACTCCACGTCCTTCACGCCTGGATGGCTGCGCTGCAGATGCGCCAGCAATGTCGCTTCGCGCGGAATGGCGCCGAGCAGCAGATGCTCCATTTCAGCCGGAACAATCGTGTGATAAATGGGCTGTTCGCGGTGTGTGACCGCCGTCACCTCGATCACCTCACGCGCTTCGCGCGCGCTGTAGTACTTCGGAAATTCGCCGAACGGACCTTCGGGCTCGCGCACCTTGGGCAGGATGCGGCCCTCGATCACGATTTCCGAAAACGCGGGTACACGCACGTCGTTCGTCACGCATTTCACGACCGGCAGCGGCACGCCGTGCAACGCACCGGCGATCTCCAGTTCGTCGTTGTCGATCGGGGAAATGGCCTGCGACGCCAGCATCGTCAACGGATCGACGCCGATCGCGATCGCCACGTCGAGCGCGTCGCCCGCCGCTTCCGCGGCCTGATAGAACGCCAGCAGATGACGCGGCAACATCAGGATCGCCATGCGGTCCGGGGCGTGCACCTGAATGCGGTTGATCGACACGTTCTGGATGCCGGTACGCGGATTACGCGCAATCACGAGGCCGGCCGTGATGTAGGGACCGTTGTCGTGCTCGCTGTGGGTCGGGATCGGCAGCAATGCGTGCAGATCGATGCCCTGCGTGCGGACGACCTGCTGGCACGCGGCCTCTTCGCGTGGCAGTTCGTGCCAGGCAACTGGATGCGCGGCCGCATCGCGAAAGCGTTCGAGCAGCGCGGCCTCGGGCACGCCCATCGCTTCGGCAATCCACGCGCGCTTCGACATGAAGCCGCTCACCACCGGAATGGCGTGGCCGCCGGGCTTGAGAAAGAGGGCGGCCTGTTCGCCGTCGAGCCGTTTGGCGACTGCCGCGAGTTCGTGTTCGAGTGAAACCGGCTGCTCGATCGTCGCGACGCGGCCCGTTGCCGACAGGCGTTCAAGCCAGTGGCGCAGCGTCGGCGCGGTGCTCTGCGGCGCCCATGAGGATTGAGGTGTGCCGCTGCCTGCGGCATCGCGTGAGTTCATTGACGTCTCCATCGGTGCTTGCCGTCGGGTGCCGGAACGATTCTGTCGGGCGGACATGCAGCAAGTTGGAATGAAGCGTAGCGAGAACGGGCTATAACTTCTAATATTGTTTTTTGATGTTTTTCATCATTAGTTTTGATATCAGTGTTAGCCCCGATGACGCCCTTCGTGCTCTCGGTTATCAATAGACAACGCTTCCGGCCAGGGTCTTTCTCAGCGATTCAGATAGTTACGCGGTGTGCTGTGGCCACCGGCTCTCGTGAGTGACCTGATAGACCGCGCAGCGGATATTAACTTTCGTGATGCACCCCGCGGCGCCCTTCGGGACATCAAATGGACCTCGCATGGACCTGAAGCAGATCCAGTATTTCATCGCGCTTTTCGAGGACGGCTCCGTGACACGCGCCGCCAAGCGCCTGAACATCGTGCAACCGGCGCTCAGCATGCAGATCGCCAAGCTGGAGGAAGAACTGCATCAGCAGCTGTTTGACCGTGGCGCGCACGGCATGGCGCCCACCGCCGCCGGACGGCTGATGTACCGCCTCTTTCTGCCGATCATCCGCGATCTCGCGCATGCACGTCAGCAAATGGTTCAGCGCCACGAGATCGTGACGGGCCACGTGTCGATCGGACTGATCGCATCGGTGACGGAAAGCGTGCTCGCCGATTCGCTGTCACGCTTTCACGCGCGCTATCCGCATGTCGAAGTCACCGTCGCCGACGGCTACACCGCGACCTTCATCGACTGGGTGTCGGGCGGCCAGCTCGACGCCGCGCTGATCAACAAGCCACGCTCGCGCCTGTCGCTCGACTCGCAGCCGCTCCTCGATGAAGAGATGGTGCTCGTCACCAGCGCCGAACACGGCCCCGAACTGCCGCATGCGATCGAGCTCGCGCAATTGCCCGAACTCGAACTCGTGCTGCCCACCCAGCGCCACGGCCTGCGCGGCGTGCTCGATACGGCCGCGCAGCATGAGGACGTGCTGCTTGCGCCGCGCTTCGAAATCGATGTGTTGAGCACGATCGTAAAGCTCGTCGAAAGCACCCGCTTTGCGACGATCCTGCCGCGCATCGCGGTTGAACGCGCAGTGCGTCGAGGGGCGTTGCGCGCCTATCCGATTCTCGCGCCGCGCATCGTACGCCATATCGTGCGAATCAGTCATCCGCGGCGGCCGTTGAGCGCTGCTGCCGAAGCGCTGATCGACATCATCGCCGACGAATTACGTGAAGTATCGAGCGAATCAGCGCCCTGTGCCACGCATGATCAAGGGACCACCGCTTCGAGAATTCATCCATGATCAGTTTCCGTCCTGTAAGAAAGCCATCAGGACATGAGCGGCCAAGCCAGACGAAGTTCGTATTGCCGATATGCGATCTTTCATGAGCGGTGCGAAGTCGTAAGCACGATGAGCGCGACGTAGCGACGGATGATTCGTTGACGCGTCGCGCGATTGAAAGCAGACTCGCTCGCTATGCAAGCCCTCGCGTTTGACGCGATCGCGAAAGCCTGTTGCAACAGGCGCTTTTGCTCGCGCGTGACCGAACCGCAGCGATAGGCGGCCGGCCACGCCATGTCACTTCAACCAATCACTTCCTGCTTCCCCGGAATGCCTGACCCGCGCAACGAACACCCGCGCGTTTCGGTGACGAAGAGCAGCGCAATCGCGCCAACGACGCACGCGGCCATCATGTAATAAGCGGGCACCAGCGCATTGCCCGTATGCGCGACGAGCCATTCGTTCGCCATCGGCGCGGTACCCCCGAAAATCGACGTCGACACGTTATAGGCAATCGCCATCCCCGCATAACGGACCTGCGTCGGGAACATCGCGGGAAACATCGCCGAGATGCTGGCGAGCTGCGGCACGTACAACAGACCGAGCACCGAAAAGCCGATCATGGCACCGACCAGGCCGAGCTTCATCAGCAGGAACATCGGAATCGCCGCGACGAACAGGCCGATCAGTGAAAACCACCAGACGTTCTTGCGTCCGACGCGATCCGAGAACGCACCCGCAAAAGGCAGAAACACCATCATCGCAAGCATGCCGATCAGCGGCACGAGCAAGGACATATTGTCGCTCATGCCCAGCTGCTTCTGCATGAAAGTCGGCATATAGGCGAGCAGCACGTAGTTGACGACGTTCAACGCGACCACGAGTCCGCCGAGCTGGATCAACGGTTTCCAATAGTCGCGCAGCAACGCTTTCAGCGTGACGCGGCTACGCTGCTCCTCGTGCATCGATTGTTCGAGTTCGCGAAAGACCGGCGTGTCTTCGAGCTTCGAGCGCAGATAGAAACCAATCAGTCCGAGCGGAGCCGCGACCAGAAACGGCAAACGCCATCCCCAGGCATGCATCGCCGTATTGCCGAGCACGACGGAGCAACCGAGCATCAGCAACGCGCCGAGCGAGAAACCCGACAGTGTCGCGAATTCGAGGAAGCTGCCGCAAAAGCCGCGCTTTTTATCGGGTGCGTATTCGGCCATGAAAGTCGCCGCGCCGCCATATTCGCCGCCCGTCGAAAAGCCCTGAATCATTCGCAGCACGATCAGTATTGCCGGCGCCCACCAGCCAATGCTCGCGTAAGTCGGCACAAGTCCGACCAGCAACGTTGCGACCGACATCAGGATGATCGTCAAGGCGAGCACGTGCTTGCGGCCGAGGCGGTCGCCGAGCGGTCCCCAGAACAGACCCCCTAGCGGACGCACGAGAAACGAAATGGCGAACGTCGCGAGCGCGAATAACGTGGCCTGCGCGGTGCTGCCGGGGAACAACGCCGCCGAAATATAGCTCAGACCATAGGCGTAAATACCGTAGTCGAACCATTCGGTTGCGTTGCCGAGTGCCGACGCGGCGATCGCGCGTCGCAACAGGCTACGCGCCTGCGGTTGCGCGGTCAGCGCGGTCCATGAATGTACGTAGTGCATCTCTCCTCCTAAATGTCTCTTTGCGACACAGGCAACGTCGCCCGAGTCCACGATACCGACGACGCGCGCCCGCAACGATGTTCTAGGACGATGCAGGCATCGGGGTTTTCCATCAAGCCGGTAGCGGATGCGGTAATCCGTACGCGTGCGTCAACGACGCGTCCTGCGCGGTCGGGAAAATAACCCGATCGGCCTCGGGCACTGCATTCAGCGCATCGACAACGGCAGCGTCATCAAACGGCCCTGCGCCGGCCTCGCCTCGTTCTCATCGCACAGCCGCAAACACATCCATGCGGTCGCGAGATTGCTGCTCACCACTGGTTTGCCCGTGGCGGCTTCTATTCGAGCGATAATCGGCGCGGCCCTCACCGCGGTGCACGAGATAAACAACGCATCGGAGTCCCGGGCCATCGCGTCGCACGCGAAGGCGACGATATCGTCGTGCGAAATCCGTGCCATCTCCCGATCGTCGGTCAGACCCATGCACGTAAAGCGATCGATAGCGAAGCCTTGCGCGGCAAAGTATTCGGCCATCGGTTGACTCGTATCGGCGGTGTACGGCGTCAGCACACTGATACGCCGCGCGCCGAGCGTGTCGAGCGCAGTGACCGCGGCCCCGGTTGGGGTGACGACTCGGGCCGATGGTTTAGCCGCCTGAATAGCGCGCTCGATCTGCGCATCGCCGATCATCACGGATGCCGACGTGCACGAAAACATCACGACGTCGAGCGTTTCGTCGGGTAGGATCAGCGCCGCGCCCGCGGTCAGCGACGGTTGCATCGCGCGCAGATTGTCGGGTGTCACCGGGTTCGCGTAGGGCACGCGATTCACATAGATGCCGATAGGCTCGTTCGCGACCAGCGCGGCGAAGTCCGGCTCCGTGGTGTGATCGGTCGCGAGAATCACGAGGCCGATGCGTTTGTCGAAAGGGCGTTCGATCAAATGCGGCGCGCACGTGAACTGCCGAATAGCTGTTTGCATCGTTCAATGCCCCGGCGCGGGAAAGCGCTTCTCAAGTAGCCGCACACAGGCCACCGCGATCAGGCTGATAATCAGGAAGAGCACGCCGACGAGCGTCATCGGTTCCAGATAGCGGTAGTCAGTGTTCGCGATGATCTTCGCTTGATTCATCAATTCGAGGACCGTGATTGCCGACAGCAACGGCGTTTCCTTGAACATCGAGATCAGATAATTGGCGAGCGCGGGCAGCATCGGCGGCACCGCTTCGGGCAGGATCACGTGCTGCCATGTTTGCGCGGGGCGCAGGTTGCAGGCCTTCGCGGCTTCCCACTGCCCGCGCGGAATGCTTTCAATGCCGGCGCGATAGACCTCGGCCGCGTACGTCGCATAATGCACGCCGATCGCAAGCACACCGGCCGCGAGCGCCGGCATCCGTATGCCGATATCGGGCAGCACGTAGAACACGAAATACAGCTGCACGAGCAGCGGCGTGCCGCGAATAAAACTTGCGACCGCCGACGTGCCGCGCGACACCACGCGATTCGGCGCCAGCCGCAAAATGGCGATCGCCATGCCGACCACGGCCGCCACCACCGCGCCGAGCAAGGTAGCGAGCACGGTGATCTTCAGCCCTTGCAGCAGGATCGGCAGAATCTCGCGCACGAAGCTCCAGTCCCATTCCATACGTCTATCTCCTGATGCGGTCGAGACCGAAACTCATCCGGTTTTCCAGCTTGCGCATACCGAAAGAGATCAGACAGGCCATTGCGAAGTACAGCGCGAGAATCGTCGCGAACGGGATCAGCGTGTTGCCGGTTTGCGAGCGCACCACCTGCGCCTGGAACGTCATGTCGCCGAGCGAGATCAATGAGACGACGGCCGTGCCCTTCAGCAACTCGATCGCGTTGTTGCCGAACGTGGGCAGCATCAGCGGCAAGGCCTGCGGCAGGATGACGTGCCGCATGCGCTGATAGCGGGAAAGATTCAGCGCGATACAGGCGCTGCGCTGCTCGTTGCCGATGGCGGCAACCGCTCCGCGCACCACTTCGGCACCGTACGCACCGACGTTCAAGCCGAGCGCGAGCACGCCGGCCTGCAGCGGCGTCAGCGTCAGACCGGCCATCGGCAATACGAAGTACGCCCAGAACAACTGCACGAAGATCGAGGTGCCGCGAAAGAACTCGATATACGAGGTGGCCAATGCGCGCACCACGGAAAAACGCGACAGGCGCCCGAGCCCCGCGACGAACGCCATCACGAGCGCGAGTACCGCGCCCATCAACGTCAGTTCGACGGTTGTCTGCGCCCCTTGCAGAATCAGCTGCAAATAGCCGGACCAGTGGTTCATCGACGCACCTCGCGCTATGTTGGGGAAGCCATGCGCGCTAGGATTCCGCGCGCATGGCGTGTTACCGCGGACTCAGTTTTTCGCCGCGCACAGTTTCTCGCGGCTCGTCGACATCGCGGCCTTCGCCGAGAAGCCATAGGGCTCGACGATCTTCGCGAACTCGCCGGATTCCTTCATCTTCTTCAGCTCGACGTCGAATGCATCGCGCAGCGCGGTGTCCTGCTTGCGGAACGCGACGCCGTCGCATTGCACCGGCGTGTTCTGCACCGGCGCGATCGATTCGAGGTTCGGGTCTTTCGCTTTTGAAAGCAGATCGCTGATCGACAGCAGCGGCAATGCGAATACATCGATGCGGCCGTCCTGCAGCATCTTCAGACCGCTTTGCCCGTCCGGCACGATGATCACGCGATCGGTCGGAATGTTCGCGGCGCTCGCGAGCTTCTGTTCGGTGGTTCCCCCTTCCACACCGATCACCGCTTTGGGATCTTTCGCGATTTCCTCGTAGGTCTTGATGCTCTTCGTGTTGCCTTTCTTGACCGCGAACGCTTCGACCGCGCACAGCACCGGCTGCGAATACGCGACGGCCGCGCAACGTTGCGGCGTCATGAAGAGCCCCGCCGCAATCGCGTCATGCCGCCCCGCCGCGAGGCCCGGAATCATCGCGCCATACTCGGAGACCGACGCAACGACGTCGTTGACGCCGAGCTTCTTGAACACCGCGCGCGCGACATCCGGCGCCGCGCCCGTCACCTTGCCGTCGGCGCCGACCGCGGTGAACGGCGGTTCGTTCGCAATCGCGATGCGCGCGAAACCTTGCTGGCGCAGCTGCGTGAGCTTGTCGTCGGCGGCATGAGCGAGGCTCGCGAGCGTCAGCAGCGACAGCCCTCCCGCAATCAGAATCCCCTTCAGCTTCATGATCTCTGGCTCCTATGGCGTATTGGTATGGCTTAGTTGTGAGTGATGTGCAGCGTGGGAAAACAATGTGTTGCGGCTCGACTCAGATTCGATGCCCCGCGGCGAGAATCTTGCGAAGGAAGGTCTGGGTCCGCTCGTGCGTCGGATGCGTGAAGATGTCTTCCGGCTTGCCTTCTTCGACGATCCTGCCGCGGTCGAAGAACAGCACGCGATCGGCGAAGTCGTGCGCGAAGCCCATCTCGTGCGTGACGAGCAGCATCGTCATGTCGGTCTCGCGCGCGAGCCGCTGCATCACGTTCAGGACTTCTTCCACGAGTTCGGGGTCGAGCGCGGACGTCACTTCGTCGAACAGCATGATCCGCGGTGCGAGCGCGAGCGCCCGCGCGATCGCCACGCGCTGCTTCTGCCCACCCGACAGTTGCGCGGGACGGCTCTTCGCCTTGTCCGCCATGCCGACCATATCGAGCAGTTCGAGCGCGCGCTTTTCCGCAGACTCGCGGCTCTCGTTCTTCGTCAGCATCGGCGCGAGCGTCACGTTGTCGAGCACGCTCTTGTGCGGAAACAGATTGAAGTGCTGAAACACCATGCCGATCTTCTCGCGCATCTTTTGCAGATGGCGTTCGTTCGCGGGCACCATCTGGCCACCGCTCGGCATATGAAACAGCTGTTCGCCATCGACTTCGATATGGCCGCCGTCGATCGTCTCCAGCGTCATCAGAATGCGCAGAATCGTCGTCTTGCCCGATCCCGACGGGCCGATCAGCGCGAGCTTCTCGCCGGGCATCACGTCCAGCGACAGTTCGTCGAGCACGGTCAGTGCGCCATATCGTTTCGTGATCCGGTCGAGCCGGATCAATGGTTTCGTCGCCGCGCTGTCGTCGCGGCGCGCTAGCGTAGCGTTGGGCGCGGCCGCGCGCCCGGAAGAAAGACTCGCTGGGACGATGTCTGAAGGGCTCAACAGGTCGGTAGCTCGCGCGGTGTTCATATCGATTCGATCCCGTTCGTCGTTCATGACTTGAGTGAATGGATGCGGCAGCGGCGCGGGAAACGCCAGTGATGCGAACCAGAATACAAAGCAATATTTGCGATCCGATTGCTCTAGAACAATTCTTTTTTTCCGCGCGAGAGAAGGCAGCGCACGGTCCACTGCAACAACCATGCTGCGCCGATCGATAACGCCACGAACATTGAACTAGCACATTGGGAGGCGTTTTCTCGCGGCATTAGACTGCAGCCAGAAGTACCTGTGGACGCCCCATTCACGTGCACCCGGGGTGCCACTTTCCGCAACGACGTCACGCTCAGAGAGAGAGGAAGATGTCAGATACGACGCAACACGAATCGCGAATTGAGGCGCCCGTCGTGCGCCTGCCGTTCGAACGCGAGGAATACGCCGCGCGTCTTCGCAAGACGCGCAAGGCCATGCAGGCAGCCGGCATCGAGCTATTGATCGTGTCGGACCCGACCAACATGGCGTGGTTGACCGGCTACGACGGCTGGTCGTTTTACGTGCATCAGTGCGTGCTGCTCGCGCTCGACGGCGAGCCGGTCTGGTTCGGGCGCGGTCAGGACGCGAATGGTGCAAAGCGCACCGTCTTCATGCAGCACGATCAGATCGTCGGCTACCCGGATCATTACGTGCAATCCATGGTGCTGCACCCGATGGACTATCTCGCGCGCGACGTGATCGCGGCACGCGGCTGGAGCAACGCGAAGATCGGCGTCGAAATGGACAACTACTATTTCAGTGCAGCCGCTTATCGCTCGCTCGTCGCGCATCTGCCGAACGCGAACTGGCAGGACGCGACCGGCCTCATCAACTGGCAGCGCGCGGTCAAATCGGTGCGCGAGATCGAGTACATGCGCGTGGCCGCGCGCATCGTCGAGAAGATGCACACGCATATCCTCGAGCGAATCGAGCCGGGCATGCGCAAGAATGACCTCGTCGCGGAGATCTACTCCGCGGGCATTACCGGTGTCGACGGTCATGGCGGCGACTATCCGGCGATCGTGCCGCTGCTGCCGACAGGCGCCGATGCGGCCGCCCCGCATCTGACCTGGGACGACACGCCGTTCGCGAAGGATGCCGGCACGTTCTTCGAAATCGCCGGCTGCTTCAAGCGCTATCACTGCCCGCAGTCACGCACCGTGTACCTCGGCAAGCCGCCGAAGCATTTCATCGAGGGCGAGCGCGCGGTGGTCGAAGGAATCGAGGCCGGGCTCGCCGCGGCGAAACCCGGCAATACCTGCGAGGACATCGCCAATGCGTTTTTCGCCGTGCTGCATAAATACGGCATCGAGAAGAACAGTCGCTGCGGTTATCCGATCGGCGCGAGCTATCCGCCGGACTGGGGCGAGCGCACGATGAGCCTGCGCCCTGGGGACAAGGCCGTCCTCGAACCCGGCATGACTTTCCACTTCATGCCGGGCCTGTGGCTCGACGATTGGGGCCTCGAAATCACCGAGAGCATTCTGATTACCGGCTCCGGTGTCGAGACCTTCTGCAGAACGCCACGCAAGCTGTTCGTCAAACCGTAATCGCGCGGGCGTCGTGCCAGCGTGAATTCGCGAAGCATGACGCCCGCCTCAACGAAAGGGGAAACATGCTTCCGAAAACGATGAAGGCCGTTGTGCTGAGTGGGCATGGCGGCCTCGACAAACTGGTCTATCGCAACGACATGCCGGTGCCGTCCTGCGCGGCCGGCGAGGTGTTGATCGACGTGAGAGCATGCGGGCTCAACAACACCGACGTGTGGGTCCGCCAGGGCGCCTACGGCACCGACGACGACCCACAAGCGGTGTCGACGTGGCGACGCGGCCGCTCGACGCTGACGTTCCCGCGCATCCAGGGCGCGGATATCGTCGGACGCGTGGTCGCCGTGGGTCGCGGCGTCAGCGATGCGCGTATCGGCGAGCGCGTGATCGTCGACGCGTCGATCTACAACCGCGACGACGACAGCCTCGCCGATATCGACTAC
This sequence comes from Paraburkholderia sediminicola, assembly GCF_046026895.1. GTDB lineage: Bacteria > Pseudomonadota > Gammaproteobacteria > Burkholderiales > Burkholderiaceae > Paraburkholderia > Paraburkholderia sediminicola_C. The sequence continues at coordinate 12,643 of NZ_JAQQEU010000041.1, read as the reverse complement.
ATCGGCCACGGCCGCGACGGCGGGTACGCCGAATACACGGCCGTGCCCGCCGAAAACGCGCATCGTATCGACTCCTCCTATTCCGACGCCGAACTCGCCACTTTCTGGTGTGCTTATCACACCGGCGAACAAATGATCGAGCGCGCAGCCGTCAAGCGCGGCGAAGCGGTGCTGATTACCGGCGCGTCCGGCGGCGTCGGCTCGGCCATCATCCAGCTATGCCGCGCACGCGGCGCAATTCCGTATGCGGTGGTCAGCAAGGGCAAGGAAGAGGCCGTGCTCGCGCTCGGCGCGCAAGGCGTGATGCTGCGCGACAGCGGCGATTTCGTCGCGGACGTCGAACGGATGACCGACGGCAGGCCGGTCGACGTGGTCGCCGATCTGGTCGGCGGGGCGCTGTTCGGCAAGCTGCTGAACGTGCTGCGGCCCGAAGGACGATATACGACCGCGGGCGCGATCGCGGGACCGGTCGTGCAGCTCGATCTGCGCACGATGTATCTGAAGCAGTTGCAGTTGAATGGATCGTCGCAGGGCACGCGCGGCGCGTTCAGACGCGTGCTCGACTATATCCGGAATGGCAAGATCCGCCCGGTTCTGGCGGCGACCTATCCGCTGTCGAAGTTTCATGAAGCGCAGACGCGGTTCATGGAAAAGCGCTTCGTCGGCAATATCGTCGTGATTCCGGATCGCCACTGCGGCGACCAAGCCGCGCATTGACTCCCGTTGCAATGAAAACGCCGGCCGCTGCATCACAGCGGCCGGCGTTTTCTTTACTACGTCAGTCCATCAAAGCGAAGCAGCGGGCGCAAACACCTGCGACGCCACCTCATCCACCGCCTCGCGAGTCAGCTTCACGATTTCGTCCACGTCGCTGCGCGACGTCACCAGCGGCGGTGCAAAGCCGAGAATGTCGCCGTGCGGCATCGCCCGCGCGATCAGACCCCGCTGCATCGCGGCGGCCGACACGCGCGGCCCGACCTTCAGCGCCGCATCGAACGGCGTGCGGACATCCTTGTCGGCCATGAACTCCAGCGCGGCCAGCATGCCCTCGCCGCGCACTTCGCCGACGAGCGGATGCGAGTCGAACGCCGCATGGAGTTGCTCGAGCAGATACGCACCGGTTTGCGCCGCGTTCTGCGTGAGGTTTTCGCGTTCGAGAATCTCGAGGTTCGCGAGCGCGGCCGCCGCGCAGATCGGGTGGCCAGAATAGGTCCAGCCATGCCCCATCGCGCCCGACTCCGGGGATGCCTTATCAATCACGTCCCATACGCCCTCGCTGACGATCACGCCCGACAGCGGCGCATACGCGCTGGTCAAACCCTTCGCGACCGTAATCAGATCGGGCTGGATACCGTAGTGCTGCGCGCCCATCTTCGAGCCGAGCCGGCCGAAACCGCACACCACTTCGTCGCAGATCAGCAGGATGTCGTGCTTCTTCAGCACCTGCTGGATCGCGGCCCAGTAACCCGCCGGCGGCGGTACGATACCGCCCGTGCCCATCACCGGTTCGGCGATGAACGCCGCGATCGTATCGGCGCCTTCGCGCGCGATCAGCTTGTCGAGTTCCTCGACGCAGTACGAGACGAACTGCGTTTCGTTCATCCCGGCCGGCGCGCGACGATACCAATGCGGACACACGGTGTGCTTGACACGTTCGATCGGCAGATCGAAGAACTGATGAAAGCTCGGCAGACCGGTCAGACTACCGGTGACGATGCCCGAGCCGTGATAGCCGCGCTCGCGCGAAATGATCTTCTTCTTATTGGGCCGGCCCTTCACGTTGTTGTAGTACCAGACCAGCTTGATCTGCGTTTCGTTCGCATCCGAGCCGGACATGCCGTAGTACACCTTCTTCATGCCCTGCGGCGACCAGTCGATGATGCGCGACGACAGCTCGATGATCGTATCGGTCGAATGGCCGACATACGTGTGGTAATACGCGAGTTTCCTGGCCTGCTCGTAGATCGCGTCGGCCACTTCGGTGCGGCCGTAGCCGATGTTGACGCAGTAAAGGCCGGCAAATGCGTCGATATAGGACTTGCCTTGATGGTCTTCAATGCGGATGCCTTTGGCGCCGGTCACGATCCGGACCGGCAGCGCGCCGCTCGCGTGATCGTGCGCGTGCGTCGACGGATGCATGAAGTGCGCGCGGTCGGCGCTCAGCAGTTGATCGAATTGATTCATGGGTCGCTCCTTCGTGTGATGTATGGATGAATGAGTCAGCAGGTTCAGGCCGTTGCGTCCGTCGCGATTGCGTGCGCCGCGGCACGAGCGGGCGCGCTGTCGCTCACCGGCAAGCCGAGCTGGCCAAGACAGAAATAACGCGTCTCGACGAACGGCTCGAAGCCTTCGACGCCGCCTTCGCGTCCAAGCCCCGACGACTTGATGCCGCCGAACGGAATCGGCGCGCCGGTGAACTTCGCGCCGTTGACGGACACCATTGCGAAGTCGAGGCGGCGGATCAGTTGAAACACGATGTTCAGATCTTTCGCGCACACGTAGGCGGCGAGACCGTACTCGGTGTCGTTCGCGCGTTCGACCACTTCTTCGAGCGAATCGAACGGCGCGACCGCCGAGATCGGCGCGAAGTTTTCTTCGTCGTAGATGCGCATGCCGGGCGCCGCATCGGCCACGACGGTCGGCTCGAAGAACCAGCCGCCGCGCTCGTGCGCCGCGCCGCCTACCGTAATGCGCGCGCCTTTCTCACGCGCGTCGGCGACGCGCTGCACGGTCGTGTCGAACGCCGTCTGGTGCATCAGTGGGCCGACGTCCACGTTCGCGTCGAACGCGCCCCCTACCTGCAACGCTCTCACGGCATCGCTATATCGCGCGACGAATGCTTCGTACAACGGACGAGCGACGAAGATCCGGTTCGCCGCGCAGCAGTCCTGACCCGAGGTCTGAAACTTCGCCGCGACCGCGAGGCGCACCGCCTGTTCGAGGTCCGCATCTTCGGTGACGATGAAAGGCGCGTTGCCGCCGAGTTCGAGCGCGGTCTTCTTGATGCCCGCCTGCGCGGCTGTTTGCATCACTAGCGCGCCGACGCGCGTCGAGCCGGTGAAGCTCACCGAGCGCACACGGCTGTCCGACACCAGCGTTTCCATCGCCATCTGCGGCTCGCCGAGCACGACGTTGAACACGCCGGCCGGAAAACCCGCTTCTTCCGCGAGTTGCGCGAGCGCGAGCGCCGAGAACGGCGTTTCATGCGCCGGCTTCGCGACTACCGTGCAACCAGCGGCCAGCGCGGCGGCGGCCTTACGCGTGAGCATCGCGCATGGGAAGTTCCACGGCGTAATCAGCGCGGCCACGCCGACCGGCTCGACGATCGTGCCGAGATGCGCGCCATCGATATGCGTCGGAATCGTGCGGCCGTTCAGGCGCCGCGCCTCGTGCGCGAACCATTCGACGAAGCTCGCGCCGTACGCAATTTCGCCGCGCGCCTCGGCAAGCGGCTTGCCCTGTTCGAGCGACAGAATCGCGGCGAGATCGTGCTGATGACGCATGATCAACTCATGCCAGCGCAACAGCAGCGCCGAGCGTTTGGCAACCGGAACCCAGCGCCAAGTGTCGAACGCGCGCTGCGCGGCATCGACTGCGGCGGTGACCTGCGCCGCGTCGAGCATCGGCACATGGCCGAGCACTTCCTGATTGGCGGGATTCTGCACCGCGACGCTCGCGGCGCCCGCGCTATGAACCCAGCGTCCATCCACGTAGCACAGCGATTTGAATAGGATGGGATGACCCAGCAACATGGCGACCTCCTGTGTGCGATATCTGCTATCACTGTAGGTCCTGCGGCACTGACTTTTCTTTTGTTGTCGCTTCCACAAGACCGCGTTTTTTCTGCAATTGGCCCTATGGCTGGCGTTTTTTCGGGTGGTGGTTTTCGTCGTACTTCGCCCGCATTTGTCGCGCCATTCAACCGTTGTCGCCAATCGACTGTTCCGCCCATTCGGGCAAGCCTTCGGCGCCGGTTTTCACCACCTTCGTGACGATGTAGGTAAAGTACTTTTCGATGCCCAATTCGTCGGTGAGCAGCGTATCGATGAAGCGCTGATAGTGGTCGATGTCGCGCGACAGCACATGCATCACATAGTCGACGCCGCCGCCCGTCGCGAGGCATTGCACGACGTCGGCCGCAGCCGCGATGCGCTCCTCGAAGCGCCGCATATCGGGCGCGGTATGACGCGCGAGCGTGACCTCGACCACCACGCGGCTGCCTTTAAACGCGCGCACCCAGTCGATATCCGCGCGATACCCGCGAATCACGCCCTCTTCTTCGAGGCGCTTCACGCGCTCCCATGCCGGCGAAATCGACAGATTGATTTCTTCGGCGAGGCGCGACTTCGTAATGCGTCCGTCGCGCGCGAGGATGCGCAGAATCGCGAGATCGTAGCGGTCGAATTTCATCGTGCGTTCAGACCGTCACCGGTATGCCCCGCTCGAGCACGTCGGCGACCACCGCGACCGTATCGCCGATCCGCACGAGTCCCGGAAAATGCCGAGCGGCCAGTATGCCGCCGCGTCGCGCGCGATATTCGATCGGCGCGGCGCCACTGCGCTTCGCGTCGTAAATTCGCGCGATCACCTCGCCGCAGTCGACCATCTCGCCCAGGTCCTTGCACAGTTCGAGCAAGCCGTCGTGCTCGCTCGCCGTGTAGCAGGTGCCGTCGGGCATGTCGAGTAGCGTCGTCGTGCGCGGCGCGTGGCCGCTTGCTTCGCTCTGCCTGATAATTCCCGCATGCTGAAGAAAGCCGCGCACGCCGCGCTCCGTAATCGCCACGCTTTGCACGGTCGCGGAGCCGCCGCCGCCAAGCTCGGTCGACACGAACACCTTGCCCGCTTCCTCGACGGCCGTATCGTAGAGGCCGACGCTATCGAGTTCGAGCATCCGCATCGAGTACGGCGCGCCAAACGCGCGCATCGCCGCTTCGCAGCGCGCCTGCTGCGTCGCGTCGGGCAGCAGATGAATCGCGGCGAACGGCACGAAGTCGAGCGTGCGGCCGCCCGCGTGCAGATCGAGCACATAGTCGGCGAGCGGCAGCAGATAGCGCTGGAAATAATCGGCGATCTTCTCGGTCACGGTGCCGTCCGGTTTGCCCGGAAAGCTGCGATTCAGATTGCCGCGATCGAGCGGCGACGTGCGCGTGCCCGCGCGAAACGCCGGAAAGTTCATGAAAGGCACGATGATCACGCGCCCGCATACGTCGCTTGCCTTCAAGGTGCCGGCGAGCTTCGACAATGCGATCGGTCCTTCGTATTCGTCGCCGTGATTGCCGCCGGTCAGCAGCGCGGTCGGCCCTTCACCGTTGCGGATCACGGTGATCGGAATCATCTCCGCGCCCCACGCGGAGCCGTCGTGCGAATGAGGCAACTTCAGGAAACCATGCTGTTCGCCATCGGCGTTGAAATCGACCGTCGGTTGAATCGGGGATGCCCGCATCTCTGCTACTCCTTCTTGAGCCGCTTGCGCGGCGTATTGCCCTTCGTCCGCGCGTCATTTCACCGGCGCGTCGTTGCTAAATGTCGTTCCGGCTTTCGCCGCCTGCGCACGCTGCAACGCGAGCGCGGCAATCGCGGTGTCCTGCGCGCCGGTTCCGGTCAGATCGCAGATCGTCACGTCGGCGTCGCTCGTGCGGCCCGAGGCCTGGTTCGCGACGACCTGACCCAACTCGACGATTGCGGCATCGGCTCGCATAGCGCCCGCCGCGAGCGCGTGATGCAGTTCGCCGAGCACGCGCGTTTGCTGCGCGCGGTCGCACACGTAACGCGCCGCTGCCAGGGCGGCCGGTGCGATTTCATTCTTGTGCTCGGCGTCCGAACCCATCGCCGTGATGTGCAGGCCCGGATGCAAATCGGCGGCTTCGATCAGCGGCGTGCGGCTCGGCGTCGTCGTAATCGCGACGTCCGCTTCGGCGAGCGCGTCGTGAACGCTGGGAGCGACATCGCATCGGACGCCGAGCGTGGTGCTCACCTCCGTGGCGAAACGCAGCGCGTTTGCTGCGTCGCGTGCCCAGACGCGCACGTGCTCGACGCGGCGCACCAGCATCAAGGCCCGCAGTTGCAGACGGGCCTGCTCGCCCGCGCCGAGCATCGCGACCTGCGGCGTGTGCGGTTTCGCGAGCCAGCGCGCCGCGACCGCGCCGGCCGCGGCAGTGCGTATCGCGGTCAGATAGCCGTTGTCGAGCAGCACCGCTTCGGTCAGCCCCGTCTTCGCCGACAACACCAGCATAAGGCCATTCAGACTCGGCAAACCGAGCGACGGGTTGTCGAAGAAGCCCGGACTTACCTTGATCGCGAAGCTGTCGAGGCGCGGCAGCCATGCTGTCTTCACGTCGACTTCGCCGTTGTGGGCAGGCAGATCGAGCCGCAGGATAGGCGGCATCGCGACCGCTTCGGTCGCGAGCGCGACGAAGGCTGCTTCGATCTGATCGACAGCGGCGAGATCGAGCGGCACGAGTTCGCGAAGCTCGGCTTCGCCAAGGAGCGTGATCGAGGTCATGATGGGGTGTGTAAGTTCGGTTGCGCTGCGGTGTCCGGCGCGTCGTTGCCGACGATCCGCCGATGCAGATCCATATCGATGTTCGCGCCCGTCACGACGAGCACGAGCGCCCCGCGCGCGATGCGTGCAGCAGGCAGCGCACGATCGAGCACCGCAGCGATGCCCACCGCCGCCGCGCCCTCGACGACGAGCCGCTCCTGCCGATACGCGTGCACGATGCCGCGCGCGATCGACGCCTCGTCGAGCAATACGGTCTCGTCGATCAGATCGCGCGTCAGCGCATACGTGTAGCGGTTTTCGAGTCCGACACCGCCGCCGAGCGAATCGGCGAGCGTGTCGAGTTCCTCGACCAGCACCGGCTGACCGGCCGCGAGACTCGCATGCATCGCGGCGCCGCGCTCCATCGTGATGCCGGTCAAACCGATCGCGGGATTCGCGCTTTTCGCCGCCAGCGCGATGCCCGCGAACAGCCCTCCGCCCGACAGCGGCACGACGATGTTCGCGACGTCAGGCAACGCCTCGACGATTTCGAGCCCGATCGTCCCCTGTCCGGCGATCACGTACGGATCGTCGAACGGCGGCACGTACGCAAAGCCTTCTTCGCGCGCGAGCCGCAATGCCTCGTGCTCAGCCTCGTCCTGGCTTTGACCGGTAATCCGCACGTGCGCACCGAGTGCGCGCACCGCCTCGACCTTGTTCGCGGGCACGAGCCGCGAAAGACACACGGTCGCGTCGACACCGAGCGCGCGCGCCGCATGTGCGAGCGCGCGGCCATGATTGCCGGTCGAAGCGGTCACGACGCGAGTGCAGCCCTGTTCGGCCAACCGCGCGAGCGCATTGGTCGCGCCGCGCAGCTTGAAGCTGCCGGTCGGCTGCACGGTTTCGAGCTTCAGATAGACCGGCGTGCCCGCGAGCGCCGACAGGCTCGGCGATTCGACGAGCGGCGTACGGCAAACGCGGCCGTCGATACGGCTGCGCGCGCGGTAGATGTCGGCTAGCGACAGATCGGCTGACGATGGGACGGACATGCACCAGGCCCTGCATCAAAGAGGTCGATTTACTATTCGATGCGGGCAGTCGCAGTGGTCGTGGCCGCATCGCTTTTCATGCAGCCCAGTCTAGTGTTCTAAAAAAGGATTTTGATTGTCCTAGTTCATTTCGAGCGGTGCGCTGCGCAATCCGCGTAGCTGCGCGATCAGGTGAAATCGTGCACTTGTGGATATTGCTCGAACACGTCGCCCATCGTTTCGAGCGCGGCCTTATAGGTGTCCTCGCTGACCTCGGCGCCGACGCAAACCCGCACCGCGTTGGGACGGTCCGCGTCGCGCACCAGAAACGGATCGGGCGACGTCACCGCGATGTCGCGGTTGCGCAGCTCGCGCACCAGCCGATCGGTGCTCCAATGATCGGGCACGCGCAGCCACGCCGACAGCGCCTGCGGATGCGCGCCGAGCACATATTTACCGAGCGTCTGCTGCAATTGCGCCTGACGCCGCCCCAGACGTTCGCGCTGAATCTCGACGAGCCGCGCGGCGGTGCCATCGACGATCCAGCGCGTCGCGACCTCCGCCATCGGCGGCGTCGCCATCCAGCTGCTCACGCGCAGCACGCTTTCGGCGCGCAGCGCGAGTCGCCGCGGCGTGGTCATATAACCGATTCGCAAGCCGGCCATCACCGATTTCGTCAAACTTGTGCAGTAGAACGAAAGCTCGGGAATCAGGCTCGAAATCGGCGTGGAGTGTTTGGCGGGTAGCGGGCCGTACACGTCATCCTCGATCACGTAGACGCCATAGCGTTCGGCGATTTTCGCAATCGCGCGACGCCGCGACTCGGGCATCAACGCGACGGTCGGATTGTTCAGCGTCGGCGTGCAGACGAGCGCTGAAATGCGCTCGCTGTCGCACATCTCCTCGAAGTGCTCGGGGTGAATCCCGTACTCGTCGATTTCGAGGCCCTTCAGCGTGAAGCCGAGCACGTTGGCCGAACCTATCACGCCGTGATCCGTCAGGCCTTCGCATAGCACGGTGTCGCCCGGCCCCACCAGAGAAGCGAGCGCGAGAAAGATGCCGTGCGCGGCGCCGTTCGTGACGAGCAGCGTATCGGCCGAAGCCGGCATGCCGAGCGACGCGAGCCACGCCATGCCCGCCTGGCGATGATGCTCGAAGCCCGCGATCGGCCGGAATGCGCGAATCCACGGCTGATCGTCGAGCGTCGACAGCGTCGCGCAGACCTTGCGCCACATCGCATCGTGCTCGGACGTGTGAATGATGCGCGCGATCGAAAAGTCGACCACCGAACGCTCGGCCGTATCGAGCATGTAGCTCGACATCGTTTCGGTTACGCGCGCCGCGACGAAACTGCCGCGCCCGACCTCGCAGCGGATCAGCCCCTGCCGCTCCAGCTCCTTGTACGCGTTGGTGACGGTCTGCACGCTGATCGCGAGTTCGGCGGCGACGTCGCGCTGCGGCGGCAGGCGCGCGCCCGGCGGCAGCGACGTGCTCTCGATGTCGCCGGCAATCGCCTTGACCAGCCGCTTGTATTTCGATTCCACGCCGTGCACCGCGCGCACGGCCTCGCGCCACTGCTCGATCACCGTTGCTCCTCCGTTATGGCTGACGCCGGCTCCGCCGTGGAGCGCGTCGTCGCGCGTCGACTCCATAGTGAGGCCAAAACGGGGCGGAAAATTATTGTCCTAGAGCAATTGGCGCGAAAAAGTGTGGGGCGCGATGCGCAATGCACTTCCACTAGATAATCATGGTCGCGGCCTCAGTGACCTTGCGCTTGTCAACAAACGCTCTCGCGTCGACCGGGATACTCCTTTGCCGTGGATATCACGACCTCTCCACTCCGGCATAAACTTCTCGCTGCGTAGCGGGAGTCGTCCATCACATCAGAACGACCTCGACTATCGTATCGTGTCGCAACGGATCTGCGCGAAGGACCCAGGGGACTTCCTCCGGGGCGTGCGCGGCTTTCGCGACCCGAAACGCACACAGAAATTTCTCTCGTGCTTCGGGCCGATCCGGCAGTTTTGCTCTAAGAATCGGAAACAGGTTCTGACGCCGCTGGCCAGGAACCGCTCGGGTTGTACTCCTCCCCATAGCTCACAAAAAGCTCATCTCCTGCCTTGATTTCCTTGAGAGCGACGTAAAAGGTCAGATTTTTCCCTACTCTGATTGCCCCCAGGTTGTTCTCCTTCGGGGGCACCTCCGCGGACACGCCTGGCAGACGGCCTGTATTGATCAGACTCAACGTGTTGCCATGCGTAAATGCACTCACAGACCGTTGCCCCGAGTTTGTGGCCCACAGATACGTCAGCACATTCTCATCGCCCAGTTTAGCCATCTCCTCTCCCAACGACGCATCAGTATCGTGCAGTACGCCAGCATAGGGACCTATTACCTCGAATTGCCTGATATCGCGCCTGGCGTAAACCGACATGCCCCTGTATGGGCCATCATCCAGAGGAATGCTCAAATCCACCAAGTCCTCAAATTTACCCTTATGATTGCCTTCGCTCTTCAGCCATTCATGCACTTCCCGGAGTATCTCCTGTTTTACCCGCTTCTGTTCGGACGCTGGAAGCTTTGCAAGTTCATCACGCAATTCGGCCCACCTGGTAACAGCAATACTGTCGATCGTCCCCTCAGCCTCTTGAAGTACACTGCGCGTTGGATCTGCCGGATCCCTAAGTATCGGGCCGTTGTCCTCAATTTCGTGGCGAATGAATCCGGGATCATCAGGCTCTGTTTTTATGGCGACATCCTCACCCACAGATGGCCCCTCTTTAAGTTTACGATTCAGAACTAGCTGTCCATACTGTTTGATCGTCCCATCGGCAGCAACGGCGTTCCGCCAGTTATTGAAACGGAGCTTGTTATTGCGGGCGAATTCCGCCATGCCAATTTTAGTGCGCTCCGCCTGTGGCATAGCGTGCCACTGATTGATGTGGTCGGCGGTGACGGGACTGTATTGGACTCCGGTGGCACGGTCCAGAACTGCCTGCCCTTGCGGTCTGATCGTCCCATCGGCAGCAACGGCATTCCGCCAGCTATTGAAACTGAGCTTGTGATTACTGGCGAACCCGGACATGCCAATTCTATTGCGCTCCATCTGGGACATAGCGTGCCACTCATTGATGTGGTCGGCGGTGACGAAACGGTATTGGACTCCGGTGGCATGATCCAGAATTGCCTGCCCTCGCGGTCTGATGGTCCCATCGCCAGCCACGACGTCCTGCCAGCTATTGAAGCTGAGCTTGTGATTACTGGCGAACCCGGACATCCCAATTCTATAGCGCTCCATCTGTGGCATAGCGTGCCACTCAATGATGTGGTCGGCGGTGACGGGACTGTATTGGACTCCGGTGGCACGGTCCAGAATTGCCTGACCTAGCGGTCTGATCGTCCCATCGGCAGCAACGCTGCTCTTCCAGCTATTGAAACTGAGCTTGTTATCGCGGGCGAATTCCGCCATGCCAATTTTAGTGCGCTCCGCCTGTGGCATAGCGTGCCACTCATTGATGCGGTCGGCGGTGACGGGACTGTATTGGACTCCGGTGGCACGGTCCAGAACTGCCTGCCCTTGCGGTCTGATCGTCCCATCGGCAGCAACGCTGCTCTCCCAGCTAGCTAGACTGAGCTTGTGATTACTGGCGAACCCGGACATGCCAATTCTATTGCGCTCCGTCTGTGACATAGCGTGCCACTCATTGATGTGGTCGGCGGTGACGAAACGGTATTGGACTCCGGTGGCATGATCCAGAATTGCCTGCCCTAGCGGTCTGATCGTCCCGTCGGCAGCAACGGCGTTCCGCCAGCTACTGAAACGGAGCTTGTTATTGCAGGCGAATTCCGCCATGCCAATTCTATTGCGCTCCGCCTGTGGCATAGCGTGCCACTCATTGATGCGGTCGGCGGTGACGGGACTGTATTGGACTCCGGTGGCACGGTCCAGAATTGCCTGCCCTTGCGGTTTGATCATCCCATCGGCAGCAACGGCGTTCCGCCAGCTAGCTAGACTGAGCTTGTGTTTACTGGCGAACCCGGACATGCCAATTCTATTGCGCCCTATCTGGGACATAGCGTGCCACTCATTGACGTGGACGGCGGTGACGGGACTGAATTTCTTCGCATTCCCATGGCTCTGGCTTGATGGACTGGCCTTCGAAGTTGAACTGTTGCTGGAGCTGGCTGTAGTACCAGGATTGCTGTCTGGACGAGATATTTTAGTATGCGGTGACGCCTCTGTTGTATCGACGGGCCCGGATGCATCATCTCCAGACGGCGCAGGCCTCTTGATACCTGATAGTCCGAGCTGTGGTGACTGATTACCAGCATTAGCAATATTCTTTTCTGTGCCTTCCGCGCTGGGAATTTTTGGTGGTTCTATTGGTCCCAAAGGATAACCGACCTGCCCATTGACACGCTGTAGTGGCGTAAATTTGAATTCACTCATTCCCGGATTAAATTTCCATCCTGAATCATGGATACTGGAGGAATTCAATACCGAAGGCGGTTTGCCAAACGTTGATTCCGCCGCGCCGGGTACCACATCGTGCACCAGTTGCAGGCCCGATATTGCCGCGGCCACATTGCCCCCAATGCGATCTTGCTCCGTCATGCCATGGAGGCCGTCATGAATTCCGAAGACAATATCACCAACGCCGCCGACAATGGGTAGGTAGCTGAATGTCTTACCCCACAACCCCTTTGCCGATTTCCAGTTTCGCTGTGCAGCGCCGAATATCTCTGTTTGATCAGCCCATCTAGCGTTATTTACGTTCACAGCCCGATATTGGGATGCAATCCCAGCCTCATCCTTGTCGCCAGCACCTGCTGTTAAATTGCCATACTTCAGTTGATAATCACTGTCTCGCGATCGGGTGTAATTAAATAATTCCCTGACAGGAATTCTCTGATCGGAGAGAAGATTCTTATATCCATAAGAAGTGGTTTGGTTCCCCGCAATCAGTTTGTCGAGAGCCTCATCCGCTTTAGGCCAATGCGCATCCCTGCCTCCCTGCCTGTCGCTATCATTGAAACTCTGAAGCAAGTTGCCACGGTTGTTTTTAGCCCATCTGGCAAAGTCGTCGTCCCCATGGATTTCACTGACGCTGCCTCGATTCAGATCCATCATCAC
>NZ_JAQQEU010000040.1:0-65586 GCF_046026895.1 Paraburkholderia sediminicola | reverse complement strand
GGCCGCCCACTCTTCGACTTGCTTGAGACGGTCGAGTGCCTTCCTTCGTATTTCGGCTTGGCGCCGCTCCTCCGCGGCCTTGGCTTCGGCGATTACCTTTCGCTCCGCGCTCATTTCGGCTCGCACTCGTCCACGTATCGCGAGCTCACGAAGTCGGCCGATGAATGCAACGACTTTGGTTTCAACGGACGCGGTCCGACTGTCGCCAATTTTCACCAGCTCATAGCTGCTGTTGAGTTCGGTCAGGCAATTATGGCTGCAGTGGAGCCCGCGCCCGCTAAGAAAGCGAACGCAGCGCGAGTTTATGTTCGTGGTCCGCAACCGGCGATGTATCGCGACCCAAAGTCGGGAGCAACGTGGTCTGGTCGCGGTCGCGCGCCGGCGTGGCTCGCGACGGTAAGGGACCGCACGAAGTTTTTGATTGATGGGACGGCTGCCGCTCCCGCCGCGGCATCGAAGACGAACGAGCCGAAACGTGAAGCGATAGCGGTAGCCAAGAAAGCGCTTGCGAAAAAGGTTGTCGCCAAGAAAGCCACTGCGAAAAACGTAACTGCAAAGAAAGCGACTGTGAAGGCGGCGGTTCAAGTCGCTCCGACGGCTGAGAAGACGGCTGCTGCCAAGAAAGCGCCGGCAAAGAAGTCGTCCGTTACGAGCAAAAAGGCGGCAGCGAAAAAGACTCTGGCAGCGCCAGCAAAGAAGGTCGCTGAGGTAGCGGTTAAGCGCACCTCGGCCAAGAAGGTTGTCGCCAAGAAAGCTGCCGCCGTCAAGGAGTCTGCTTCTGCCGATGTCGTCGCTGCGAGTACGGGTGACGTCACTGGGCGTGACGTGGCGGTCGCGATGGCCGCCTGAGTCCGCGCTAGATTGACGATGTCCTGGGGCAGGATATTTACGCGCCTCCCTCGTCTAGGGTGCCGTTTATCAGCGCCCTATCTGTAGGCGCGATGCCAGAGTTTGTCATGCAAAGCATTCTTTCGCGCACATACAGACTTCATTAATTTTCCAGTCACGCGACCGAGGTATAAAACTAATTGCTAGAGGCCTCCCATACGGAGGCGATGTATTTAGACCAGCGGGACGTTGGCCTCCTCCTTTATGGAGACCCGTGTTGGAAAACCGACAGCCCTGAGTAACGTAGGCAGTTCCTCGAATCTCTCGAACCAGATAACTGTGACACCGAGTTCCCGCATCAATGCTTCGGTCGTCGCGTAATGTCGAGCTAGGAAAGCTTTTGCCTTTTCAGCTGAGACTACGGGGGCATCGTCTGCCCTACCAAGTCCGAACTTCTCGGATGTTGTACGCCTCATAAACGCGAAGTGTCTTGGGTCCGAAAATCCTCTCTGCGATATTTCGAGCAGGCGTCTTAGATTCGGGTCAGACATTGAGAGTCCTACCATAATGCAGGTCGAATTTCGCAACGCATTCAATTGAGCGAGATTCGACCAATGGTAGGCATCTGTGTAAATTTGATGGTAGCCCTCTTCAGAGAACACAAGAGTCGCGTCACTAACGCCAGCATAGTTGTCAGTGTCCTCTGGTACAAATCCATGCACATGGTAAACGGGCAGTTCATCAATGTCCGGAGGGTCCGTAGGACCATATACACACTTGTAGAGGACAGACTTCGCTCGTAGCTCGCGCTCCAACAAATCGTCAAAGTTGTATGTTACGACGGAGCTCACCAAAGCGCCTGACCGGCGAGGCATGCACAGCTCCACGAGGACGCTGATGAGGAGAGATGCGTTGTCACCTCCCTTTCTCAAACCATAGAGCGCCTTTCGAATTGCTGCCGTGAAAACCCCGCCTTCTTCTGAACTTGTTGCGATGGCTTTGCGGAGATAGCGTGCAGATACCAACGCTGACGGCGCGTCAAGCGCATCCATTCTTCGCACCAATTCAAGGATTTCTGCCTCGTTGAATTGGCTTTCAGCGTCACCTCCCGCCAAATAGGTAACAAAGAGCGCGTTTAAAAGGCTCTTCCAATCCGGCATACCTGCGCTGCTTGAGACGCCCGCTCCAAGAAACAGCGAACACTGACCGGCGGAGAAGCGGCCTGACAAGATAGCAAGCCTTGACATCTGTTCTTGGCGCCAGTCTAGCTCCGAGCTACTGACGATGTTCTTCACGCGCAGCGGAAACAGATTATCGAGAATGCGTCGACTTCCAGTCCAATCGCCGTCGGCAATTTTCTCGAGGTCCTTCCACGTCCAAACGCGCACTTGGATACCATCAAGCAACGGGTCATTTCCGTGAAGCTCAGAAAAAACCATCTCGTCAAGGTCGAAAGGCTTGTCAATGACAAAAAGGACCACAATCGGCCCGGTCTCCTTCAGGTCAGGGGTTTTATCCCTAATCTGATTGCGTATCTTTATTAAGTCGGAACGAAACTTTCGTCGTGAAAACGAGTGCATGCATTCGACAATTACAGGGGACTCGAAATCGTCAAACCCCTCCGGAGCAAAACCGTCGAAGTTAGAAGCAACTCCATAGCTACCGATGTCAAACGGCTTACCTTGCTTTTTTATATGAGTTTTAAGCAACTCAAGAACGAATGCTTCAAAGTTGTATGCATCAGCGAGGTGACTGCGCTGTGCAAGAAACATCTCGTTCGCGGCGGAGGTATTCGGAGTTGACACCTGTTGCTCTCTTGGTCTTGAAGTTTATATTTCCAGTTCGAACTTTAAGTATCGGATAGACATATCCTTCCGAAATTACAGTTCACTGCGTCCTCGGCAATCGCACGCTTTAGGATGCTTTTCGCTGAAAATTTGCATGGAATCCGATGATGCAACCCGAGGGTCGCGTATCGGTTGCTATGACAGAGCGTTCGCTCGAGACAGCCCACACCCCGGCCTGTGGATGCTCATAACTCTGCAGTAAGCCCAGCGCGAAGAAAATCTTGGGGCCGAACGGTAACAACACCGGATTCGAGCGACGCGACAGGTCTGAAACAAGCAGCTCAAGTTGTCCGTAAGCTCCTGCTGGGTCGTCTACTTGATACTCAACCAGACGGTTTGACCGCTTGGCGCGCTCCACGAGACCTCCGTTGTTCTTTTCGACTTCGGCACGAAACTCGGCAATCGGGGAGTTTGGAATGAAGAGCCATTGCTCACTCGCATCTAGAAACTCCGCGGCACCTTCTGCCTTGTGCGGTTCATAGCCCAATCCCACAATTAAGCTGGTCGGTTGCGAGGCTGCGGGCCAACCCGCGAACTGACTTGCAACGGGGGCTATGTATTCGTTTGGAGAAACGCCTTTCGGCGGGGGCGAGAATTCAGCCAATGAATAGCAAACATGCAGATTTAGTTCTGCACTCGGTCTCATGTGCAAAAGCCAAGCGAACGCTCGAGCCATCAGTTCGCGCGACATGCACGAGATGTCAACAACAACATCCAGTCGCCCCTTGTCGAAGGTCGACGCGGTAGCATTCAAGGTCGCCTCGAATAAATTCGAATTGACTTTCGAGAAGTCCAGCGCTTGCAATGTCTTGTCGCTCTCCGCGTACGACGACAGTGGAGACTCATGCTCAACAATCGCCAGACGACTCCGCGCCTTGACTGAACCCATCTCGACGAGATTCGTGCATCTGCTCTCCGCAGACAGCGAAACCAGAGCGAGGTCAACCTCCGTAGGAAGCTCGTTCGGAACCTGAATGTTCCGGAATATTTGAAGGCTCATAGCTAGAAGAGTGATGTCTGACCGCCGTCAGATGGCTTTACAGACGTTTTTTTGGGCTGCAGCTTGGACGTGGCTCGCGCAGAAACGGCACAATCTGGAAGCGCGGTACTCATTGCGATTGCTCGCGTCGTATGAACAGGCAATCGAAATTTCGGCGCCAATCTGTGACAAATACGAACACGCCTGCCTACGAGCCCTCCAGCTCCCAGTTCAGCCGGGCCGTCGTCAGTGGTGCCAGCCCCCATTAGGATGAGCACACCGAGCTGAACGCACGTCTCGATAAACCGCCCATACTTGTCGTACGAGGCCTGGTCAATCGTGAACGAGAGTGATGGGTCTGCCGAGAAGTCATCATCGATAATTTTTGACGATAGGTAGGTCGCCAGCCTTTCCACAAAATCGTACAACGTCGTCGGCTTGGATGAGTCGGGTTGCTCGACGGGGTAGACCCGCAACAACGATGCAAAGCGTTCGAAAAATGTCTCAATGGCTGCTGACTGAACACCGGCCGTTCGAATCTCTTTCTGTCGTTTTTCAACTTCAGCCGCAAGTTCTTCGGCAAGGTACAAGACCCATCTCGGGTTTCCCTCTGTCAGGTCGAGCAGCGTCGGAAAACCTGAATAAAGCTGCAGTCCGACTGCACCTCGTGCGAGAGTCTTGCCATTGGCAGTTGTGCTCCGCCGATAGTGATTCCGAAACATGACAAGAGGGTAAATCTTCCGGACGAACCAAGCCCGCTTATCCTTCTCAGTAAAGTCGAGCGAACGCGGGTCGATTTCCTTCCTTTCCAAAACAGCTGCGAAGGACGGGTCTTTTGCGGCGAGTTCTTGGAATAGCTTCTGTCGAGCTAGCACGGCTCGGCTTTGCGCTCCCTCATCTGCAGCTTCGAGGACTTGTTGGAAGGCCGAGGGTCCCATGATTGATGGTAGCTCTTCCGCAGTTAGCGCAATGCCCTTGCGCCTCAGTGCCGCCGCCATCAACTGTTGAGCGAATCGCCGTGTTTGCGCCTTTTGCGCCCAGCCGAGATTTATCGTCTTGAAGTCGTTTCCCTCGCTGGGACCATTTTGCTCAACGCTCGATAGCACCATTGTTCCCGCCCCACTTGGACTCAAGGCCAGCTTGAAAATGAGGTTTGGTGAAGAGGACCGCAGCGGCATCAGAATGTTTCGAAGCAGCGTCTCGGGGACAATCTCGAGTTCATCTAAGAGAAGCGCCCACCGTTGATGCTTCACGCCCAGCTTCTCGTTAATGGTGTCTAGAGCAGCAACTAGCGCATCTAACCACGCCATCCCTACAAAAGGCCACTCACGCAAAATTGTTGTCAATGACTCACCGCTGGTGAGTTTAGAGGCCAGAATGGGCAGCTCTGTTTGACTCACGCGCATTGCTTGGCGCAACCCCAGTAGTGACGGAACTCCAACTTTCATCCGCCATAGCGACGCCAACTCAGTTACCAGTTCTGACTCTGTTCTTCGGTCTATCTCGAAGGCAGCGTAGCGTTGTGCGTCAGTGCCAGCCCGTGCCACAGAAATACATTGCTCAACAGTATCCAATAGAGCCAAGCATACGGCATGACTAAAAGCCGCTGTCTGAAGCGCGGCGCGACCCGCCTCTGTTGTGATACCACGGGTATGAAAATCCAGTTGCATGGACCAGCGAACGTCCGCCGGCACAAACACGCCGATGAAACCCGCGAATTCGGAATCGCTCTCATGGTGCGTGGGCAGCCAACGCTCAAGAGCTTCCATTTGAAGCATTTTCAGAAGCGTGGTCTTTCCGCTCCCTCTCGGGCCAACCATCACGCAATGGTCAAGGCCGAGCAATCGCGAGAACCCCGGCGGCGCAATAAATTCCGCAGCTACCTGTGCAGGTGTAAGGTAGCGTGCGTTGAACGCGTCATTGAGAAGTCTGGTGGTTTCGCTCATGGTGCAGAGATTGAAAGCTGACGAGGAAAGAGGCTGTCGTCATCAACCAAGCTGATTTTTGCTCGACGCATCTGGTCCTTGAGCGCGGCCATCTGGCCAGGCATCATGAATCGAAGCTTTGGCACACTCGTAACAACTTCGGACCATTCGAGGAACTGCCCGCCGGACGACTGCAAAATGCCGCGAATCTGGGCCGCGAGGCTTGCTGGTTCAATCGAATCCCAAGTAAAGCCGCATCCGCTAGGCAGCCCAAACGAGGCGCTATGGGTCTCTTCCCACGCGCTATTGGACCAGTGAAAAGCCTGAATGCTGCCCGATAGGCGGACGGCGTCGAGAGGGTCCTTGTCGGTCTCGAGCGTGATGATGTAGAACTGATTCCTCGTGCGGCTTGCCATGCCGCCGCGCAGCATCGCGCCGAAACTAGCTGCACCGAAAACGAAAGGCTGGTTGACGTCGCCATCCGCACGAACTAGCCGATGGTAGTGTTTGTGCCCATGAATCACTATCCAGTCGAGCCCCGTATTCTGCAAAAGCTTTAGTAGCGCGGGACCGTTGTGCATCGGCGTTCGTCCAAGTTCAAGCCCGGTCTCTTCGTGCGGAAGAGGTGGATGATGAAGAACAAGTAGTCGGAATGGGCGGTCTACCGCGAGCTGTTCCAGGTCACGCTTCAGTTCTTCGAGCGCGGCGTCGCTGATACGACCGCGTTCGAATTCGTTGTTCTGCAGGGTGACGTGGTAATGGCAGCTATTTACGAGGACGATAATCGAATCATCGTCTAACAATATTTCGTAGCCGCGGCCCCAATAGACCCACTTCTGGTGTGTTTCCGGAAATGTCGCCGGATAGCCTGGCTCGTTTACCAAGAACTCAAGAGGGTCGATGGCATGCTCTGCGTTTCCCGCAGCCACGGGTTCATCGTCTGACCGAGATTGAACCTCGTGATTCCCGGTCGTAGCTACCAGGCGTCTGACACCAAGCGCCTGGCCGAGCCGCTTGATTTGATGCCAACCAGCCACAAATGCTTGGGGATTCGCCCTGTCGGTGATGTCGCCCGGACAAACGAGCAAGTCAGCGGACGGCTGCTGCTCGCGCTCGAATTTCTTGATGAGCTCCTCCATCAGGTCGAGCCCACCAGCTGCGGCGGCCTGCGGAAGACAGGAACCCTTTTCGACCTGGGTGTAATGCAAATCGCTTAATACAGCAACTCGCAGCGTCGCGCACATCTTGCTACCCTCTCACGGCGATGAAGACATCGCTTCTAGTAGTTGGTTATCAACAGCTCCTGAACTTCACGGCGGCCGTGCACAAAACCCGAGACATTGCGCCCGACGCTCAGTTCGTTGACCTGCCATCCGCTGAACGCCTGACGAACAGCAGGAACATCGCCGTACGAAATCAGAATCTTCGCGCCGCGGGAAGAAGCGCTTTCCAAGGCGTCATGCAGACGTCCGATATCGTCTTCGGAAAACGAGTTAGCGCCATACTCGCCTCTGTTTCGAACGCCGCGCCCGGCGTACGGCGGGTCGAGATAGACGAAGTCACCCATATCACATTGAGCCAGAACGCTCTCAAAGTCCCCAACCTCAACGTCTGCACGACGAAGAGAGCGGCCGAACGCCGCTATCTCGGCCGCGGACGGCACTGCGCCAACCTTCACTCCTCTAGGAACATTGAACACCCCTGCGCGATTGGTGCGGTACACACCATTGAAGCAGAATCGGTTCAAGTACAGGAATCTGGCCGCGCGGTCATTGGCACCTAGGCTCTCAGGTGATACCGCGCGCAAATCGTAGTAAAAGCGCTCCGTGGTTGGCATCGCATGGAAAAGTTCACCCACCCGATTCGGATTCGCGCGAACCCGCTTATAGAAGTGAATCAGTTCTGGATTGATGTCACCAAGCAGGCCGCGCTCCGGCGAGAGCGCGAAGAAAAGGCAGGCCGAGCCACAAAATGGCTCGACATACCGCGAAAATTGCGTCGGCACGTATTGCCGCAAAACGGGCAAAAGCTTCCGTTTGCTTCCTGCCCATCGCAGCAAGGGCTTGACTGTCTGTTCCAAAAACGGGAGCTCTCGGTGGTTAGGGGGCGACAAGGGCTGTCCGGGCGGAGCCCGTCGGCCGACATTACTCGCCGGTCGCCCACGCGTTCATTTCAAGTGGGCGATTATAGATGCATGTGACTACCTAAATATGCTCGATGCCGCCGTTGCATGGATAATTTTGACCGCGACGTCAACGGGAAATCCCTTGGCTGCGCGGTCTCAACGGCGAGCAATTCGGCACCGAACGGCCCAATCTTGCTATGCCTGGCTTTGAGCCGGCATTCGGGGCGGCGCCTTCTCATTGGGCAACATATTTGCCGCCGCTGCTCTTGCTCACTGCGCACCTTGCCTAAGTGACCATCCCCAGCGGACACAGCGCCTGCCTCACATACATTTGAGGATTTAAGGCCATTGACGCCCTGCCGACAACGCCGACTTGCCTGACAGCAAAGGCTTCGACGCCTGCGTCAGACCGATTGGCAAGGCTGGGCCCGTGTGGGCAGACCCAGCGGTCGTGCACCATGAGCGTTTAGACGGCATCGCTTCACTGGCAATGACCTCCCCACTCGTCCAACTCGCGACACGTCAATACAAGTCAGCTCCCACCGGCATTGAGCGCAAGGCCGTTGACCTGTTATCGATTCTGCTGGCAGACGTCGCTACTGACGTCGAGGTAGCCGCGCGAGACGCCAGGATTTCTGACGCCAGTTTCATCCGGCTGCGCCGTGTGCGAGACCGGATTGTTTGCGCGCAGGGGTTGCTGGAAACAATTGAGAGTGCCGCTAGCACGGCAAGCCAGACGGGACCGTCACCAACCGAGGGCAAGGCCGAAAGAGACTTGGGAGCAATCACCGTTGCGATGCGGGAGGCGGTATTGCTGGCAAGCGAGCGGCCGGACGCCTGTCGGTGCTAGCGCGGCGGAGGCAACTTCTTAACGACCTAGACACATGCTCAAGCGCTGCCCCTAGTGCCGAATAAGGCGTCTAGGCCGACGCAACGCCTTATCCCGCGCGACAATCGGTTCGTCTGAGCACAATTGGGAGGCGAGGAAGAACATCTCCGCCTGTCGCGGAAGGGTTGCCGGCCTGAAGTTAGCGCGTCGCCACTGGGGGGGCGCACCCGGCAACACACGCGGCCGACAAGGCGGAGGTGCAGCAGTGCTCGGAGCAGCAACCGGAAGCGGGCGGCGGTTCATCGTCCTACACCGACGGCCCCGAAGACTTGCCGAGCAAGGCATCGAACGATTCTCTAGCTTCCTTAAGCTCCTGCATCGCGGCCGCAAACCGCGCGAGCTGGAGCGTTGAAGGAGGAGAGCCCGTAGTCTCATCGAAGTGCTGCTCGAGCGCAGCGGACGCTGCCTGAACTTCGCGCGCCGCCTCCGCGACCCTTGCGAGAGCGGTCGCCTCTTCCGATTGCTGTTTCATTGCTGACAAATCCTCTGTACCCGGCGCCGTCGGCCGGCGCCGTTAGATGGACACTCTGCACGCAAATCGGTTCTCGTGCGCCAGCGCGCCGAAGTGTGTCGCCGTCCGCGTCCGGTGGTGACTTCTGAGGTATGCGGCAAAGCGGCGCGTCGACGTCAGCAGGAACAGTCGCTGGTATAAAGCCGCACGCTAGACTGCCCATGAAAACACCAATCGATGAAACCACGTTGTGACCAAAGGGTTGGCAGAGACGCGCGCCGTCTTCGAGCTGCCCGACGTCCTGCTGGCGGACGTTCGAACTGACACCATCGTTGCCTCGCGCGACCTTCAGATTTCTGACGCCAGCTTCGTGCGCTTGCGCCGGGCGATGCACTGGGTTGCATGTGCAAATCGCTGTAGGATTCAACACGCACAATTCGGAGGTGGGCGAAGTGCGACGCGACGGGCTTTACGCCCCAAAATGACCTCGCCGGGTCGCGTGGAGACCTTACGCGCTGGCGCGCGGCAAAACGCTTGTCTCTCATCGGATATGTCGTCGAGCCACTCGCGGTCGCTTTGTCAGACGTCCATCCGTGTGCTACGGTTTTCTGAGTTGCAAGCCACTTTTCGCGGACAGGAGAGGTGCTATGGACACTGTCGACTCAAGTCGCTACGAGTGTTTCCACTGCAATCGGTTATTCCAAACACCGGTTTTCGAGGTGGCCCGGGAGTGGGGCTGCGTGCGCTTCGATACCGAACCACCCAACGTCGAAATACATGGGAGTGAAGGACTGGAGTGTTATTGCTCGCGCGGATGTCTGAACGCACGTGTTTCTATCGTTATGGCACGTGAACAGACGCCCGTCCGCCCCCCAGGAATCGGCCCGGTGGAAGTCTGCGCCCGCTGCGGAGGCCCTGTCGACATGGCGCGCGTCCACCTGACCTATCTGGCAAGCGGCGCTGTGAAAAAGGGCCTAATTCTCGACATGTTCGGTGTCGACTATCTCGCTGTCGTTTGCAACCAGTGCTCAAAGTCGGTTCCAGCAGAGGCGCCGGCGGTTGCGGCGGTCGGAGCAAGCTTGATGGAGTAGTCGGCATCGGTCAGCGTAGCGCCCCTTGCATTCCGATGAACCATCGCAGGCTTGTGCCGCCAGATATGTATGTGTCTGCCGCAAATTACTGAAGCTAGTTGGCGATTCGCTTACAGCGCCACTTGGTCCCGCGCTCTCGGGTAGGACCCGCCTACAACTTACCTTTTGCTTCCTGACGGTGCCGCGTTCCCGCGGTTGCCGCCAGACTTGGCGCCAGTGGTGCTCGGCCAATTACCGCCGACAAACCCGTTACCTGCTCGACCTCGACCGACGCTACCGGCCTTCGAGCCGCCTCCGGAGGCTTGACCGCCTCCTGCCTGTCCACCTTTGCTACCACCGCTCTTGTTCATAGCCCACCTCGCATCTCGTTGACCATCGTCCATCGAACAGCACCTGCCTGACATACATCTAAGGTCATCGGCGCCTTGCAGTCAAAACCGGGTCGCCAGACGGCAGTGGGTCAACTGCTGCGTCAGACCGGTTTGACACGGCTGGGCGTATGCGGAGAACCACCGGTCGCGCGACATGAGCGTTTAAACGGCATCGCTTCACTGGCAATGAATTCCCACCCGTCCATCCGCCGCCATGCCGATGTGAGTTTGCGCTCACTTACGATGAATGCAAAGCCGTTGGGCTGTTATCGATTCTGCTAGCAGACGTCACCAACGACGCCGAGGTTGCGGCTCCAGACGCGGGGATTTCTGACGCCCCGAGTGCAAATATCGGGTGGCCGAGGCGCCACCGCAAACCGGCTTGCCGCGCTTGTCACTGTCGAGTCGCGGGCAGCCAGGTCAACTTTTGCAAGAATCTTGGCTACTCGAAGGTTGGTGTGCCAGCCCTTATGGCGTCGAGGCGGGGCCAGGGCACCAGCCCACGCGGCGGGTCAGCTGGCCCGCCCGAACCGAAGCTACGCGTGGGCACCTAAATAGGCCAGAAAATCTCGGGCGCGCTCCGACAAGCCGGGGGCAAGATTCAGGGCGTGGGCGGCCGCCGTGGCAACGCGGGGACGAGCGCTCTTTTCCAGGTCGTTGGCAGCTGTCGTCAACCAGTCTGGAAACTTCTCTGTGAGCGCATCCATCAGTACTGCGGCCTGCCGCCGGTCCTTGTCTGCTTTGAGTGCACGCGATGGGTCGCGAAGGGTGCTGACGATAAGCTTGTGAAGGGCAAATCTCGCGGGGTCCGGCAGCATCACCGGGACCACGTGTTCCTTGCCAAGGATAAAGCCGGGCGCAGGGTTTGATACCAGATACCTGAAGTACGGAAGTCCTGTCGCGCGTGCGCGCAGCTGGGGCAACGCTTTCGTTTCGTACGCCTCGGTGCCCGGCACGAGCAAGTCCACCTTGAGGGGTTGTCCTCGAGCCTTGAACGAGGTTGACGGCTTTTGTGAGTCCAGTTCAGGGACCTCGAGAAAGGGAATACCGCTGTCACGCAGGATGTCGAGAAAGCTGCGGTCTTCCGGGATGGTCACCGAAATGGTCCCCGTGCTTCCGATGTCGGTCCTGTAGTTCGCAGGCAGACGAACGCCGAGGCTGTTCAGTAGCGCACCAAATGCGTGGGAGCCGACGAGCACTCCGCCGTGGCTGAATATGCCGGCGTTAAAGAGTGTTGCGAGAGTTAGCGCCGAAGAATTGTCGGCGGCAGCAAAGCTCGCCTTACGCAGAACCTGGACGTCGGTGGCAAGCACGCGCATCTCCGCGCTCTCAAGTAGTCTCGCATCGAGCGCAGCGGCGGTAGCGGGTTCTCCCGCTCGGCCTAAAGAGGTTTCCTTGTGCTTTCCTGACGCCATATACACCCGCCAGTAGGTATACGTTTTCCCATCGACGGTCTTCTGCGCAGCGGAGCCTGGAGAATGCAGCGGGATGTGAGATTGCGTACTCGCGCGCTCGGTGACAGAGGAATACAGCGTTTGCAGTGCGTCGTTGTGGAAGCTGGCCATCGCTAACAAGTCCTTATACCCTATTATTAGATAATAAGGTATAAAAGGGCCACATATCAAACTTATACCTTAACTTTTAATTGCAAGGGATAATTTCGCTGAGCAAGCGGGGAAGCTCGCGCAAAGCCCGAACGGCTTGTGTGTGCTCATGAGCATCGTCGCGATGCGCCGACCGCTGGCTGTCTCCTTCCGACGATGAGTCAGGCCCGAAGAACCCCCTGCCTTGCCATAGGTCACGTTCGCGTCGATGAAGCCATCCGTTTCGCCCGGCAGTCGTTGCTCCGTTTTCAACACCTTTGAGTAGGCAGGAACCCGTTTGAAGGCAACGCAACCACTCCATCTCAAGACAGTTGAGCTGCGGATTCGTCTCTTGGCGGCAAACCGGATTCAAGCCAGAACTGCCTGCACCTTTGAGCCTAGCGTCTGTATAAATCCGATGCACTAGACGCTAAGTCGGGACTTGCGCACGGCGACGACGGCTCGAGAATTGGTTGCTTAGCATCCGGTTCTCGAGTCGTCGTCGCTTCCTGCTCGGTCCCAACGAGAGCACCTTTCCCAGCTTTTCACGACCCACCAGTGGAGGGGAAGTCGGGATATTTGTTGAATAATTTCCCGAGTACATGAAAAGTCGTGAAAGTCCTTTAAATCAATAAGTTAGCAATGACCATCACAACATAGGTGTCGCAAAAATCACAACTATGATTGTCACTGGTCAACAGCGGCCCCGCCGCATGCTCGCGCGAGCACTGGCAAAGGGTCGACATGCTTGTCTAGTTTGAGTGCAGCCTGCAGTTGCATTTCGGATGCGTCGATATAACGAACTGCGCCCGCCCCGAAAAGACCGTCGGACCTCAGATAGTAAGTCGCAAGCGCGGATTCGACGCGTCGCTGGTCAGCCACCGAAAATACGCCCTCTGTGATGGTCGCCACTTGCTGCCTCTCAAATTGTCATTCTTCTTCGACGTCCAAAGGCCTGTTTTTTCGGCCGGATATAGCCGACGTGTCGATATTCATCGGACGTACAAATGTAACAGATTGTTAGTTTCGTGCAATTGCTGTGAGCGGTTTTTGCGCGAACAAAAAAAGTGCCGGACTCACCCTTATGCGATATGCATCATTCGGAGTGAATGGCGAGCCAAGTCGCCGACTTGCTTGACTGCACCGTAGCTGACGCGGCCACCGACATTGAAGTGGTAGCAAGAGGCCTGCGGATTTCTGACGCCAGCTTCGTGCGCTGTCGGAGGGCGATGGACCGAATTGCTTGCGCGCAATCGGTTTTGGAAACAATGAGGGTGGGAAGCGAGGGGTGGCCACGGAAACTTGGGCAGTGGTATCGGCGGCGGCCATTGCTGGGGTGGTGGTGGAGGCCACGGGCGTTCGGTTTGAACGCTGAGAGCGATGCGATGGTCTTCAACAAATGCATAACATCGCGAATCGGTGGGCGAACTGGCCGCAGGCCGCCGGCGCTCGACAGCGGTGAACCATAAGCTCACCGGCTAGAACCACGATTGCTCATCGACCTTCTTGCCCGCACGAGAAGTGCATAACTGCCCGGCTGCACGGTCGTCCAGCTTGACTAAGCTGCATTCATCATTGGCTTGGTGAGCGAACCGGGCCTTGGGAGAGATTGAGGACGAGGATACTTAGCCGAACAAAGAGCATGAGATAGCCATTACATGGCGCTTACGACGGCCGAACTGTCGCCAGTCGTGTGCCAGCGAACGGGTCCCGACTCCAGTCAATCGACGGACGTCCACCGCTGGTCGACTTCGACGACTTCTCAACGGCAAAGTGCGCCAATGACTGCCCAGCGCTCGTGGCTTGCCACAGCCACTGGGGCATATCGCCCTTGCCGTCCCAGGTGTCGCCGAAAGCACTGCGGTATCGTGCCGATTTTTGGCGCGCCCTTTCTTCGGCGATTGCCGCCGCGACGTCGCCCACCCTGATGCCAACCTTCGCCATCTTGCGGCGTAGGTACGCAATCATACTTTGGCGTTTTTGCTCATCCATGTCGGTTTCCCCTTCGAAGTTCCAGCCTCGTAGCGGTCTCGTGTCGTCCCGGCGACGCGCCCTGCCACCAGATGATTCGGACATGGCGAGTATCCATTTGAGAAAGGCTGCCGTCGATGTGCGATTCCTGAAAACATTGTTGCAGGCAGAGTGGCAAAACCGGGTGGCTCGTCCATCTCACCCAGTCTGAGGGTGGAGCGTGCCGTCGTATAAACCGCGCGACTACAGGGTAAATGAATGAGCTATCTGCCTACACCGACGCGTGCTGCGCGCCCGCCCCTATCTCGAAACTACAGCCTGGACTGCTCCTAGAGCTGCTGCTATCAGACGTTGCGACTGACGTCGAGGTCGTCACGCGAGAACTCGGCCTGCGGGACGAGATGCTCGAACGACTGCGACGCGCGTTGGACCGGCTGGATTGCGCGCAATCGCTTTTGGCGTCAATGAGGGCGAGGAGCGTAGGCGCGAACGACGACGAGTCGGCGCTGCGGATGCGGGATGCGGTGGAATTGCTGGCAAGGGGGTGGCCGGAGGACTACCCGGCGGGGACGGTGGAGGCTTTTGTTGCGATAAACCGAATTGCGAGGACGGACGTTCGAGAACCGTTCCGTGATGACGTTGATGACAAATTTTCGCGCTTTCCCGGGGGTCGCGACCCCTCTGTGATACACAAAAGCAGGTTGAGTACAGAGAAGCGTTCCCGGCCCGTCTAACAAGGCTGCGAGGAAGTTTGACCCCTTCCTGGGAACGTTCCTAGCCAAGGACTAGGAACGCTTTCATTACTGGCGGACACCAGCAAAAGCCAACCGCCGCCCCTTCACTCCACCGTCACGGATTTCGCCAGATTTCGCGGCTTATCCACATCCGTGCCCCGCGCACACGCCGTGTGATAGGCGAGCAATTGCAGCGGCACGACGTGCAGAATGGGCGACAACAAGCCATAGTGCTCCGGCATCCGGATCACGTGCAGCCCTTCATCGTTGACGATCTTCGTATCCGCATCCGCGAACACATACAACTGACCGCCACGCGCGCGCACTTCCTGAATATTCGACTTCAGCTTCTCCAGCAGCGCGTCATTCGGCGCGACCGTCACCACAGGCATCGCTTCAGTCACGAGCGCCAGCGGCCCATGCTTCAGCTCGCCGGCCGGATACGCTTCCGCGTGGATATAGGAAATTTCCTTGAGCTTCAGCGCGCCTTCGAGCGCGATCGGGTAATGCAAACCACGCCCGAGGAACAGCGCATGTTCCTTGCGCGAAAACTCTTCCGACCACGCGATGATCTGCGGCTCCAGCGCTAGCACGCTATTGAGCGCAGCGGGCAAATGGCGCAACTGCTTCAGGTAGTCGGATTCCTGCTCCTCGTCCAGATGCCCGCGCAGCTTGGCAAGCGTGGCCGCCAGCACGAACAGCGCGACCAGTTGCGTGGTGAACGCCTTGGTCGACGCCACGCCGATCTCGCGGCCCGCGTGTGTCAGGAACGACAGCTCCGTCTGACGCACCATCGCGCTCGTGCCGACGTTGCACACCGCCAGCGTGTGTTTGTGCCCGAGCGACTGCGCATGCTTGAGCGCCGCGAGCGTGTCCGCCGTCTCGCCCGACTGCGAGATCACCACCACCAGCGACTTCGGATTCGGCACCGACTCGCGGTAGCGATACTCGCTGGCAATTTCCACTTGGGTCGGAATCTTCGCGATCGATTCGAGCCAGTACTTTGCAGTGAGCCCCGAGTAGTAGCTCGTGCCGCACGCGAGAATCAGCAGGCTGTCGATCTGCGCGAACACGTCGCCCGCGCCCTCGCCGAAAATCGACGTGTCGAATGAATCCGCTTGCGGGATCGTGTCGGTGATCGCGCGCGGCTGCTCGAAGATTTCCTTCTGCATGAAGTGCCGATACGGGCCGAGTTCGACCGCGCCGCCATAGGCCGCCACCTGACGCACCTCGCGTTGCGCATCGTTGCCGTCGCGATCGGCGATCCGCACGCCGCCAAGCGACAGTTCGCACACGTCGCCTTCTTCGAGGAAGATGAAGCGCTCGGTGCTGCCCGCGAGCGCGAGCGCGTCCGACGCGAGGAAGTTCTCGCCGTCGCCGAGCCCGACCACCAGCGGCGAGCCCTGCCGCGCGCCGACCACCGTGTTCGGCTGATCCTTGTGCAGCACCGCGATCGCATACGCGCCGTGCAATTGCGTGATGGCTTCACGCACGGCGGCGAACAGATCACCGCGATACATGCTGTGGATCAGGTGCGCGATAACCTCGGTGTCGGTTTGCGAGACGAACTCGTAGCCCTTGCCGCGCAGCATTTCGCGCAGCGACTCGTAATTCTCGATGATCCCGTTGTGTACCAACGCGACCGTGTCTTTCGAGAAGATCGGGTGGGCGTTGTCCGTCACCGGCGCGCCGTGCGTTGCCCAGCGCGTATGCGCGATACCCGTGCCGCCTTCGAGATGACCCTCGTGCACCTGAGCATCGAGATCGGCGACGCGTGCCACGCTGCGGGCGCGGGTCGGCCCGTTCTCGCCGAGCACTGCGACACCGCATGAATCGTAGCCACGGTACTCCAGGCGCCGCAGTCCTTCGATCAGGACGGAAACAATATTACGTTGCGCAACCGCGCCGACAATGCCACACATGGCTCATTCCTTTTCAGTGCTGGGTTTCAAGGAGCGCGTTGGGGGCGCGCGTCGTGTCCATCAGCTCTTCTTCCTGGTCGGGCGTACATAGCCCGTCTTGCTGGTTTGCGTCTTGTCGTTCAAAACCAGTGCGTCGGCTTCGACGTCCTTCCAGACCGTGGTGCCCGCCGCGATGGTCGCGCCGCGCTTCACCCGGACCGGCGCAACCAGTTGCGTATCCGAACCGACGAACACGTCGTCCTCGATGATCGTGCGGAATTTGTTCGCGCCGTCGTAGTTGCAGGTGATGGTACCCGCGCCGATATTCACGCGCGCGCCGATATCCGCGTCGCCGATGTACGTGAGGTGGTTCGCTTTCGAGCCGTGGCCCAGCACCGCGTTCTTCACCTCGACGAAGTTGCCGACATGCGACTCGTCCTGCAACGACGCGCCGGGCCGCAAGCGCGCATACGGTCCGAGCACGACGTTCGCGCCGACCTCGGCGCCTTCGATATGCGTGAACGCATCGACGCGCGTACCGGCGCCGAGGCTCGCGTTGCGGATCACGCAGTTCGGCCCGATCGTGACGTTGTCGGCCAGCGTCACGCGGCCTTCGAACACGCAGTTCACGTCGATCGACACGTCGCGGCCGCATTCGAGCGCGCCGCGCACGTCGACGCGCGCCGGATCGGCCAGCGTCACGCCCGCGACCAGCAATGCGTCGGCGACGTTGCGCTGATGGATCCGTTCGAGTTCGGCAAGCTGCTGCTTGCTGTTCACGCCGAGCGTTTCCCACTCGTCGTCGGGCTGCGTGGTGACGACTTCGAGCCCGGCTTCGATCGCCATCTCGACCGCATCGGTCAGATAGAACTCGCCTTGCGCGTTGTCATTTTTCAATGCCGCGAGCCAGCCCGCGAGGCGCTCGGTCGGCGCGACGATGATGCCGGTGTTGATCTCGGCAATCAGCAACTGCTCGGCGTTCGCGTCTTTCTGTTCGACGATGCGCTGCACGTTGCCGTGCTGATCGCGCACGATGCGCCCGTAACCGGCCGGGTCGTCGAGCGTGACGGTGAGCACGCCGTAGCCGCCCTGCCCGGCGCGCCCGGTCAGCGCCTGCAGCGTGCTCGCGCGCGTGAGCGGCACGTCGCCGTACAGCACCAGCGTGGGCGCGGACGGATCGAGCAGCGGCAGTGCCTGCTGCACCGCGTGGCCCGTGCCGAGCTGTTGCTCCTGCACGGCGAATTGGATGTCCGGCGCCGCGACCGCCTCGCGCACCGCTTCGGCGCCATGACCGATCACGACGACCAGGCGCGCAGGCTTGAGCGCGCGAGCCGTGTCGATGACATGGGCAAGTAGTGGCCGGCCGGCCAGAGGATGGAGCACCTTGGGAAGCGCGGACCGCATACGCTTGCCGGTGCCTGCCGCCAAAATCACGATGTTCATGGCGTCGGCAAATTCGTCAGTTTGTGGCCGACGATTCTATCATGCACCATATCGTGAAAAAGGCGCGCTGGCGCGCACTTCTCGCCGGTGAAATAGCGCGGAGATGCCCATTTCCCGGGGCGTTTCCGTCACAAATCGTCGAACTGGACGATCGAGATCGGCTTCGCTGCGCCGAGCGTTGCGCCGTCGTCGTTGCCGGTCGAACACGGCTCCTCGTCGAACGCGATATCGCCTTGCGGATCGGCCTCGCCGGTCACGCGTAGGCCCGCGAACGGAAACAGCGTGTGATCCATCAGATGCGACGGCACGATGTTCGACAACGCGTTGAACATGTTCTCGATGCGGCCCGGAAAACGCTTCTCCCAGTCGCGGATCAGCGCCTTCATTTCCGCGCGTTTCAGGTTCGGTCGGCTACCGCACAGATTGCACGGAATGATCGGGAATTCGCGCAGCTCCGCGTACTTTTCCAGATCGGTTTCCTTCACGTAGGCGAGCGGGCGGATCACGATGTTCTTGCCGTCGTCCGATTGCAGCTTGGGCGGCATTCCCTTCAGCTTGCCGCCGTAGAACATGTTCAGCAGCAGCGTTTGCAGAATGTCGTCGCGATGATGGCCGAGCGCGATCTTGGTCGCGCCGAGTTCGCCCGCGACGCGGTACAGAATGCCGCGCCGCAGCCGCGAGCATAGCGAGCAGGTGGTCTTGCCTTCCGGCACCAGCCGCTTGACGATGCTGTAGGTGTCCTGGTTCTCGATGTGAAACGGAATGTCGAGCTGCTTCAGATACTCGGGCAGCACGTGCTCGGGGAAGCCCGGCTGCTTCTGGTCGAGATTCACCGCGACGATGTCGAAGTTGATCGGTGCGCGTTCGCGCAGCCGCATCAGGATGTCGAGCATCGCGTAGCTGTCCTTGCCGCCCGACAGGCAGACCATCACCTTGTCGCCTTCCTCGATCATGTTGAAGTCGCCGATCGCCTCACCAACCTGGCGCGCGAGGCGCTTGAACAGCTTGTTGTTCTCGTACGCCTCCTTCTGCTCGCGGCGCGTGAGCGGCGACTTGGCCTTTGCGGCGGGCACCGCCGCCTGCGCGGCGTCGATGGCGTCTGCAGTCTGGACGGCCGCGCTGTCGTTCAGGATTTCCGGAGCGTTCATGGCTCAATCCTCTTTGATTCGGAAGACTTCGACGCCCACCGCGTCGCAGTCGGGATACACGTCCGGCTTCTCGGTCGACACGCGCGCGGCCCGCACCTGCGGATGCTCGAGCATCGTCCTGACGAGGTCGTCGCACAGCGTTTCCTGCAAATGGATATGGCCTTGCTCGACGCGCCGCGAAATGGTGGAGCGCATGAAGTCGTAGTCGACGACTTCGTTCAGCTTGTCCTGAACCGGCGTGGACAGCGCGAGCGGCACGAACAGTTCGACGTTGATCACGACGCGCTGTTCGCCGCGCTTTTCGAAATCGTGCACGCCGATGTTGATGTGCACTTCGTAGTTGCGCAGAAAGAGCCGGCGGCAATCGGCGAGCCGGGGGTGCGAAAGAGCGGCAAACATGTTCGTTCCAGTCGAAAAAAGCGTGCGGAGCACGCAAAGGAGCGCTTCGCAGCGCGGCGGCCGCCCGTGCAGGCAGGCCGCGCGCGCGTCAGGCGCCCGTCAAAAACATGACGTCGCGCGGCAGCGGCACGAGATGCTGCCCGCCGTCGACCACCAGCGTCGTTCCGGTGACGCCAGCTGCATCCGCGAGATACACCGCGGCGGCGACAATGTCCTCGGGCCGCGACGCACGGCCCAGAGGCGTAATACGGTGAGCGGCGGCAAAACCATCCTCGGTCTGATCGCCGGATTGCATCGTCAGACCGGGCGCGAGCCCCACCACGCGCACTTTCGGCGCCAGCGCCTGTGCCAGCGCGACCGTGGCAGTTTGCAGCGCCGCCTTCGAGAGCGTGTAGGACAGGTAATCCGGATTCATGTTGTACAGCTTCTGATCCAGCACGTTGATCACGACGCCGCGCTGGCTTTCGTCGGTGCGCGCGGTGTCCGGCGTCGACTCGAACAGCATGCGCGCGAGCACCAGCGGCGCGCCGAGGTTCATCGCGGTCAGCTTGAGCAGCAAGTCGTAGCCGACATTGCGCGCCGTGTCTTCCTCGAAGCGCGACGCGTTGTTGACGATGCACACCGGCCGGCCCAAGGCCGCCGTACAAGCCGGCAACAGCCGCTCGACCTGCGCCTCGTCGCCCAATTCCGCCTGTAGCGCGACCGCGCGGCGGCCCAGCGCGGCGATTTGCGCGACCACTTCGTCGGCTTCTTCGCGCGACGCGCCGTAATGAACGGCCACATCCCAGCCGCGCGCGGCAAAGCCGAGCGCGAGCGCGCGCCCGATGCGGCGGGCGGCGCCGGTAATCAGCACGACGCGCGGCGTTTCAGGGGCGCGGGCAGCGGCGGTGTCCAGAGAGGCGGTCATTTACAATGCGGGGATGAATCCGAAAGCTCACCAACCCGACAGTTTACCTGCTCCCGGCCCAGGCGCGCTTGCGCAGTCCGAAGCGCTGGTCGCGCGCATCCGCGCGGAACTCGACGGCGCCGGCGGCTGGCTGCCGTTTAACCGCTACATGGAGCGCGCGCTGTACGCGCCGGGACTCGGCTATTACAGCGGTGGCGCCCGCAAATTCGGTCTGCGCGGCGACGACGGCAGCGACTTCGTCACCGCGCCGGAACTGTCGCCGCTATTCGCCGCGACGCTCGCGCGCCCGCTCGCCGAAGCCTTGCAGGCAAGCGGCACGCGCGACGTGATGGAGTTCGGCGCGGGCACGGGCAAGCTGGCCGCCGGCTTGCTCAACGCGCTCGACGCGCCGGGCGCCGGATTCGACAGCTACTCGATCGTGGATCTGTCCGGCGAATTGCGCGAACGTCAACGCGAGACGATCGCGGCCGCGGCGCCCGCGCTGCTCGCGAAAGTGCGCTGGCTGGACGCGTTGCCGAAGCACTTCGAGGGAGTGGTGATCGGCAACGAGGTGCTGGATGCGATGCCGGTGCGGCTGTTCGCGTCGAACGGCGGAGTCTGGCGCGAGCGCGGCGTGGTGTGGCGCGACGCTGCGTTCGCGTTCGACGACCGGCCGGTGTCCGCGCCGGCGGACCTCGCGCTGCTGGCGGACCTCGACATCGCCGGCGACCACTATGTGACCGAAACGCATGAAGCCGCCAGCGCGTTCACGCGCACCATTTGCACGATGCTCACGCGCGGCGCGGCGTTTCTGATCGACTATGGTTTTCCGCGTCACGAGTACTACCATGCGCAGCGCGCGCAAGGTACGCTGATGTGCCATTACCGGCATCGCGCGCACGGCGATCCGTTCCTCTACCCGGGCTTGCAGGACATCACCGCGCACGTGGAATTCACCGGAATCGCCGAGGCCGGTGTCGAAACGGGCGCCGACTTGCTGGGCTTCACGTCGCAAGCGCGGTTTTTGCTGAATGCGGGAATCACCGAAGCGTTGTCGGAAATCGATCCCGCCGACACGGCGAGGTTTCTGCCTGCGGCAAATGCGGTGCAGAAATTGTTGTCCGAGGCGGAAATGGGCGAGCTGTTCAAGGTGATCGCCTTTTCGCGCGGACTGGACGACACGCTGCGAGCGTTTTCCAGCGGCGACCGCTCGCATACGTTGTGATTTTTGCCTTATTGGGCGTCAGGAACTCGCGATGATTCGCTGGCTGTTGACTACGTTCGTTGCGGTGGCGGTGCTGTCGAGCTGCTGGCCGTGGCTCAGGAAGCTCGGCATCGGCCGCCTGCCCGGCGACGTGACCTTGCGCCTGTTCGGCCGCGAGTACCCGTTTCCTTTTATGTCGACGCTGGTGCTGTCGATGCTGCTGTCGCTGCTGGCGCGGGTGTTGTAAGTTCGTTCGGGCCGGTTCGCCTTCGATCACGGCGGCATGCGCCGCGCCAAAGGCAAGCCCACGAAAAGCGCTCTACCCCAGCGCCGCTTCCACCGCGCGAACGCGCTCCTGATGCACGGCGTCCTTGATGCCGGCAGGCGCGTCGGCCAGCCGCTTCGCCACCGCGCCGGCATCCACGCCACGCGCCGCGACAAGCGCCACTCTAAGCCGCTCCGCTTGCGGATAGTCGCGCGCCTCGAACCCAAGGCGCCCACGCGCATCGGCCTCGCACGCCTGCAACGCTTCGGCGAAACGCGCCGGCTTGCGGATCGCGTCGCAACGCTCGATCAACCTCACCAGCGCCGCAGCCCCCATCTCCATCACGCGGTGAATGTTGCCGTGCTCGCGCGCCACCAGCAGCGCCAGGTCACGGCAGTCGTTCGGCACGCGCAGCCGCTCGCAGAGCGGCTTCAGCAGATCGACACTGCGCCCCTCATGGCCGATATGGCGAGGCAATACGTCCTCGGGCGTAGTCGCCTTGCCAAGGTCGTGCGTCAGTGCGGCAAACCGGACCGGCAACGCATAGCCCTGCTGCGCGGCGTGATCGACGACCATCATCACGTGCACGCCGGTGTCCACCTCGGGGTGATAGTCGGCCCGCTGCGGCACGCCGAACAGCGCGTCGATCTCCGGCAAAATCCGCGCCAACGCACCGCACTCGCGCAGCACCTCGAACATGCGCGACGGCTTCTTCTCCATCAAGCCGCGCGACACTTCCTGCCACACGCGTTCGGCCACCAGCGCGTCCACCTCGCCGTCGGCGACCATCTTGCGCATCAGCGTCAGCGTTTCCGGCGCGACCGTGAAGTCGACAAAGCGCGCGGCGAAGCGCGCGACCCGTAAAATCCGTACAGGGTCTTCGAGAAACGCATCGCTCACGTGCCGGAACAGCCGCGCCTGCAAATCGGCTTGACCATTGAACGGGTCGATGACCGGGCCAGTCAACTCGCCGTCCGGGCGCACCTCGCGCGCCATCGCGTTGATCGTCAGATCGCGGCGCGCAAGATCTTCTTCGAGCTTGACGTCCGGCGCGTAGAAGAACTGGAAGCCGTGATAGCCCGCTGCTGTCTTGCGCTCGGTGCGCGCGAGCGCGTACTCCTCGTGCGTCTGGGGATGCAGGAACACCGGAAAATCCTTGCCCACCGGACGGTAGCCCTGCGCCACCATCTGCTCGGGTGTCGCGCCGACCACCACGTAATCGCGGTCCTGCACCGGCACGCCCAGCAGCTCGTCGCGGATCGCGCCGCCTACGGCGTAGATGTTCATGGGCATATGTCTTGATACGGAATCGCGTAGGTGTCGCTGCGCGCCGCATCGATCCATGCCTGCACCGCGGGCAACGCGGTGAGCCGTTCGACGTAGGCCGACGACGTGGCGGACAGCGTTGGCCGCCACGTGTTGAAGCGCATCGCGACCGGCGCATACATCGCATCGGCAATGCTGAACTCGCCGAACAGGAAGGGGCCGCCATGCGCGTCGAGGCAGTCGCGCCAGATGGTCTCGATCCGTGCGATGTCGGCCAGCGCGCCCGGCGTCGCATTCTTGCCGGCGAACGACGCGCGAATGTTCATCCACATGTTCGAGCGCAACTCGCCGAAGCCCGAATGCATCTCCGCACTGACGCTGCGAGCGTGAGCCCGCGCCGCTGCGTCGCGCGGCCACAGCGCGTGCTGCGGGAAGCGCTCGGCCAGCGTCTCGGCGATCGCCAGCGAATCCCACGTGGCCTGCCCCGCTTCGTCGATCAGACACGGGACCTTGCCCGGCCCCCGCGGCGCGTGAGCGGCGATAGCCGCGGTCGTGCCCGGTTCGCCCAGATGGATCAACACCTCTTCAAAAGGGATGCCGAAATGCTTCAGCAGCAGCCACGGCCGCATCGACCACGAGGAATAGTTCTTGTCACCAATAAGCAGTTTCATGCCTGTTATCAACGGAGGGGGAAAGAGGTTTAGCGGCCGGCGGTTGCGCGGAACGTGTCGAAGCGCGAACGCGTCGACGCGCCGGTCAGATAAACCGGTGCGATGGTTTCGATGGCGACCGGCTCGATCCCGAGCTCAGGCGCGAGCGGGCCGCTCAATACGTTGTCGACTTTCATCGAATCCAGATTGTCGCGCGAGATCACCGGTTCGCCGGGGGCCATTTCGAAGGTCAGCGCCTGCAACCGCGCCAACGCATCCGGCAAGCGGATGATGCGCGCATGCTTGCCAATCACGTCGCCACAATACGTGACGAGGTCTTCGAGCGTGTAGACAGTCGGGCCGCCCAGTTCGTAGGTGCGCCCGCTCGCGGCATCGAGATCGAGCACGTTGACGATCGCCTTCGCGACATCGTCGACATACACCGGCTGGAACTTCGCATCCGGCATCGCGAGCGGCAGCACCCGAAACGTCCGTTGCAGGAACGCGAACTTGTTGAGGAATTGATCTTCGGGGCCAAACACCACCGACGGCCGGAAAATCGTCCACGCGACGTTTGCCGCATGCACCGCCTTTTCGCCGTCGCCCTTCGAGCGCAAGTACATGCTGGGCCCGTTCGGATTGGCGCCGAGCGCGCTAATGTGAATCAGCCGATGCACGCCCTTGCCCTCACACGCCGCGACGATGCGGGTCGGCAATTCGACGTGCGTGCGCGCGAACTCCCGACCATACGGCGTGCCGCGTTTGCTGTTCAGGATGGCGACGAGATTGATCACGCAATCGGCGCCTTCGACGAAGCGCGCGAGCTGGACCGGATCGAACACGTCGGTTTCGATCACGTCGATTGGCAGCAGGGTGAGATGGCGGGCGTTGTAGCGCCGCCTTGTGGCGATGCGCACGTCTTTGCCCATGTCGACGAGCGCGTTGACGAGGTGGCTGCCGATGAACCCGGAACCGCCGATGATCGCAATGGCTTTATGTCGCATTTTCGACTCCCTGGTGGAAGCCGCGGCAACGGCTGGCGTGGCGCGCCGCAACCTCGAAGCGAGGCCGCGGCGGCACGGCGCTTTACGGTGCGATGTAACCCAGACGCGCCTTCAGCGATTGCGGACGGCCTTCGAACAACGCCGCGTAGTAGACCGTGTTGGACAGCACATTCTTGACGTAGTCGCGCGTTTCCTGGAACGGAATCGCCTCGGCGAAGATCGCGCCTTCAACCGGATGCTGCAACGACTGCCGCCAGTTGCGCGGACGGCCCGGGCCCGCGTTATATCCGGCTGTGGCCAGCACGGCGGACCCGTCGAACTGATTGTAGATCATCGACAGGTAGTTCGTGCCGAGCAGGATATTGGTGTTGATGTCGTTCATCTGCTCGCGCGAAAGCGGGCCGAGGCCGATCTTTTTCGCGACCAGTTGCGCGGTGCCCGGCATCAATTGCATCAAGCCGCCAGCGCCGACTTCCGAGCGCGCGTTGATGATGAAGCGCGACTCCTGGCGAATCAGCCCGTACGCCCATTCCACATCCAGGCCATTCGACTGTGCATCGCGATCGACGATCTCGCGGAACGGCGACAGATAACGCAGCGAGAAGTCGTGTTCGCTCTTCGTGCGGTCCGCCGTGTTGACGGTGCGGTCATACAGCTGGATACGGCGCGCGTATTCGGCGGCCGCGAGCAGTTGGCGGTCGCTCATCGTGCGCAGCGGCCAGTTCCATTCGCGATTGCCTTCGAGCCGCAGATTCAGCGCATAGAACCGCTGCGCCAGATCGAAGCCCGGCGTGTTGCCGGCTTGCTGAACTTCGGCGTCGGTCACCGTGGTTTTCGGCGGCACCGTGATCTTCTGGCCGAGTTCTTCGGCGGCCAGTTGGCCGTAGAAGTTGTAGCCCGGCGCGATCGATTCGAATTCCTGGGTGGCCGTGCTCGTGTCGCCGGCCTGCTTCAGCGCGCGTGCATGCCAGTACACCCACGACGGCTGCTTGCGCAACGTCTCCGGCATCTGCTCGATCGACCAGCGCACCATGTTCCAGTCGCCGGCGAGAAGCGCCGTGCGGGTGCGCCATTCGTACGCGGGATTGGACAACGGCGCGTTCGCCGACAACCGGTACCAGTCCACCGCGGTGGGCATCTGCTTGAGGGCGGCCTGATACGCAATCGTGCCCCAGCCGATCGCGCGTTCGGGCGAGTTCAGCGACGGCGCGACCGAAGCGAAAGTGGCCGCGGCCATTGCCGGATCGTTGCGCGCCATGCGAGTGATCGCGAGCAGCGCCAACTGATGCGACTGCGCATCCGCACCGACGCCGCGCGCGAGCAGCAACGGCGGCGTGTTCGCGGCCTGGCTGAACAGCACCGGATCGGGCGTCTGGTCGCCGAGCGCGTCGAGCAGCTTGCTGCCCGTGGCGGTGTAGTTCTGCTCGTACGCGAGACGGAGCTGTTGCCAGATGTCGTCGGCACTGAACTGGCGGCTCGCGCCCAGCGAGATGATCAGATCGACGCAGCCGTCGCCGTACCACTTCGGATCGACCAGCAGCGCGCGCGCCGCATCCGCCACGTTTTCGCCGCGCGACGCGCGCGATTCGAGCGCGTAGCACTTGACCTGGGTGTCGTCGTTCAGCACGAAGCGGGCGTATTGCTGATCGAAGTTGCGCCAGTCGTGACGCGTGCCGAGCACCGTGAGGTAGTCGTTGCGCAAACGGTCGGCGATGGCCTGGCCGTCGTACTTCTGCAGGAACGCCAGCACCGGCGCATCCGGCGCGTCGACGCGCGCATGGCCGGTTGAATCGAACAGCTGCGGCTTGAGCTGGAAATACTCCAGATACGAAGGCGCCGGATAGTTCGGGATCATGCTCGCCAACTGCGCCGCGCGTGCCGCGTCGTTATTGCGGGCGGCCTCGCGCAACTGGACGAAGGTCTGGTCGTCGTTCGTGAGTTGCGAAAGGGGAATGGGTTTGACGGCGGAGGCCGTGCTGCACGCGACGAGTGCCGCTGCGGCAAGCGCCAGTCCGGCCGCGCGATATACTCGATAAAGGCGTTTTGACATCGTTGTTTCTGGAGCGCGAATTGGACCAAAGCATAGCATGCAACCCCGTCCCGGCAGCGAAAAAGGCGCTGCGCCGAATGCTATTGGAAGCAAGGCTGCAAGCGGCTTCCACGCCGGAGCACAATGCCGCGCTCGGGCGTCGCCTGCTCGATGCGTTGAAGCATTACGGGGTGGACAGTGTGGGGTTCTACTGGCCGCTCGCGGGCGAGTTCGACGCGCGCCCCGCGATCTCGGTCTGGCTGGCAGCCGGCGCGCGGCGCGAGGCCAGTCTGCCAATTGTCAAAGAACGTGGCGTGCCGCTCGAATTCCATGCATGGACGCCCGATACCCCGATGAAAATCGGTCATCACAAGATCGCCGAGCCGACAACCGGACAAAGGGTGCATCCCGAACTGCTGTTCATCCCTTGCGTGGGGTTCGACGTCGACGGTTACCGGCTCGGCTATGGCGGCGGCTATTACGATCGCACGCTGGCCGCATGGCCGGGCTCGAAGAAGCCGCTCACGGTCGGCATCGCTTATGAAGCGTGCCGCACGCAAGCGCTGCAACGCGAAGCCCACGACATTCCGCTCGATCTGATCGTCACCGAAGCGGGAACTTACCCCGGGCCGTTGAGTTGAGCCGGCGGCACGCCGCGGCGCCGCGTCGCTGCTACTTCGCCTTAGCCCGCCGTCACCGCCTTAACCCACGCTACAAGGACGCTGCCGCCCGGGCGGCCGTGTCGTACAGACCGGATGCGTTGCGCATCAACTGGGCGGCCTCGCCAATCTGTTGATTGGTCAGGCCGCTTTCCTTCAACGTCGAAATCAGACAGCTCTCGCGCACCTCGCGATATTTCAGACACAATTCGCGGCCCGCGTCGGTCGCCGAGAAGAACACTTCCTTGCCGGTCTTTTCGCTTTTTACATACCCTCTAGCTACGAGCTTCTTCAACGCGTAGGTGGCGACGTGCGTGTCTTCGATGTTCAGCACGAAGCAGATGTCCGCCAGCTTCTTGCGGCGCTCGCGATGGCTGACGTGATGCAGCAGCGACACTTCGATCGCGGTCATGTCCTTGTCGCCCGCTGCCGACATGCAGCGCACCATCCAGCGGTTGAAGGCGTTGCCCGCCATGATCAGCGCGTATTCGAGTTCGGACAGTTCCGCGCTGGTCTCCGAAACGAGGTGTTCCGATGAGACGATCTTGGTGGGATGGCGCGACATGACGAAGAGTCTCGGAAGTCAGATGAGAAGGTGTCGGGAGTGTACGACGAGCGCCCGCTCCCGGGGAGCCTGGCACAAACGCTTATTGAGAAATTGTTGATATTTTATTGATAATGTACGCTTCCATCGTCGCATGTGCGATGCTGCAAGCGCGTCTCGGGATCCGCCGCGCCCGAATCCCCCGACTCGACCTGAGCCGTTAAGCCATCAGCCAAATGAGCCAACCAAGAATCTTTCCGCTCGGTGATGCCGCGCTTGTTTGCGAAGCGCCGCCGCCTGCCTCGCTGGAGTGCCAGCAGCGCGTCTGGGCGGCCGCCGAGGCCGCGCGCGACTGGCCGCACGTGCTGGAAGTCGTGCCGGGCATGAACAATCTGACGCTCACGTTCGATCCGCTCGAAGCCGACCGCGACACGCTCGCCGAGCATTTACTGACGGCCTGGAACGCCGCGAGCAAGGCGCGCGCGCCGGGCCGTGAAGTGCAGATTCCGGTGCAGTACGGCGGCGAGTTCGGCCCCGATCTGCAAGCGGTCGCCGATCATACGGGCCTCAGCGCGCGCGAGGTCGTGCAGCGTCACGCGGACGGCGAATACGTGGTCTTCTTCCTCGGCTTCCAGCCGGGCTTCGCCTACATGGGCGGCCTCGAAGCCGCACTGCACGCGCCGCGCCGCGCGTCGCCCCGGCTCGAAGTGCCGGCGGGGTCGGTCGGCATCGGCGGCGAGCAGACCGGCATTTATCCGGCCACTTCGCCCGGCGGCTGGCAGCTGATCGGCCGCACCGAGCTGCCCCTCTTCGACCCGGCGCGCCGCCCGCCCACGCTGCTGCAGCCGGGCGACCGGGTGCGCTTCACCATCGCGGGGATCCACGCATGATCGATGTGATACGCGCGGGTCTGCTGACCACGATTCAGGATCTCGGCCGTCACGGCCACCGGCATCTGGGTGTCGCGATGGGGGGCGCGCTCGACCGTCTGTCGCTCGAAGTCGGCAACCGGCTGGTCGGCAACCGTCCCGACGCGGCCGGTCTCGAAATCACCATCGGCCCGACCGTGCTGCGGTTTCTGCGCGCGACGCGGGTCGCCATCACCGGTACGGAATTCGGCGCGACGCTCGACGGCAAGCCGGTCTATTCGTGGTGGAGCCTGCCCGTGCAGGCCGGCCAGGAGCTGGTGCTGAACGCGGCGAAGCGCGGCATGCGCGGCTACGTCTGCGTGGCGGGCGGCATCGACGTGCTGCCGGTGCTCGGCTCGCGCAGCACCGATCTGGCCGGCCATTTCGGCGGACTCGGCGGGCGCGCGCTGCGCGACGGCGACCGCCTGCCGGTCGGCGCGCCGCAGCAGCGCGGCCAGATCGGCTTCACGCCCGAGGCGCCGGAGTTCGGCGTGAAGGCGCCGAGCTGGTGCAAGTTCGTGCTGGTTCACGAGCCGCTGCGGCGCGGCCGTCATCCGTCAGGGGTGCCGTGGGCCGTGCCGATCCGCGTGCTGCGCGGCCCGGAATACGACAGCTTCACCGACGCGGCGCACGAAGCGTTCTGGTCCGACGAATGGCTCGTCACGCCGAACAGCAACCGGATGGGTTATCGGCTGGCCGGCGCCGAACTGACGCGCACGCAGAAATCCGACCTGCTGTCGCACGCGGTGCTGCCCGGCACGATCCAGGTGCCGCCGAACGGCCAGCCGATCGTGCTGATGAGCGACGCGCAAACCACTGGCGGCTATCCGAAGATCGGCGCGGTGATCCAGGCCGATCTGTGGAAACTTGCGCAAGTGCGGCTGAACGCCTCCGTGCGCTTCATCCCGACGACGCCGTTCGAGGCACGCCAGGCTTTGCTGGAAGAGCGCACGTATTTGCGGCAGATCGACGCCGCGATCGCGATGCATGACGAACGCTGCGCACGCCGGCTGGCGGTTGCGGCGCTGTGACACTCAGTTGGGGAATCACCATGGAAATTGATTTGAACGCCGATCTCGGCGAAGGCTGCGGCTCCGACGAGGCGCTGCTCGATCTCGTCAGTTCGGCGAATATCGCCTGCGGCTGGCACGCGGGCGGCCCGAATGCGATGCGCGAATGCGTGCGCTGGGCGGTGCAGAAAGGCGTGTCGATCGGCGCGCATCCGAGCTTCAACGATCCGGAGAATTTCGGCCGCAAGGAAATGGATCTGCCGGCCGGCGAGATTTACGCGGGCGTGCTGTATCAGCTCGGCGCGCTGTCGGCGATCGCCCAGGCCGAGGGCGGGCGCATCGCACACGTCAAGCCGCACGGCGCGCTGTACAACCAGGCCGCGCGCGACGCGCGGATCGCCGACGCGATCGTGTCGGCGGT
Organism: Paraburkholderia sediminicola; assembly: GCF_046026895.1. Lineage (GTDB taxonomy): Bacteria > Pseudomonadota > Gammaproteobacteria > Burkholderiales > Burkholderiaceae > Paraburkholderia > Paraburkholderia sediminicola_C. The sequence continues at coordinate 35,055 of NZ_JAQQEU010000040.1, read as the reverse complement.
GCACGATTTCGATCCGTCGGTCGCCGTGTTCGCGCTCGCCAACAGTGGTCTCGTGACGGCGGCCCGCAACGCGGGCCTGATCGCGATCGAAGAAGTGTTCGCCGACCGCGGCTATCGCGCCGACGGCTCGCTCGTGCCGCGCAAAGAGCCCGGCGCGCTGCTCGACGATGAGAACGAAGTGCTGGAGCGCACGCTCGCGATGATCCGCGAGCAGCGCGTGCAAGCCGTCGACGGCCAATGGGTGCCCTTGAACGCGCAAACCATCTGCCTGCACGGCGACGGTCCGCATGCGCTGGCGTTCGCGCGGCGCATTCGCGGCGCACTGGAGGCCGCCGGCATCGAAGTTCACGCGGCCAACGCGGCACGCGTCTGAGCGAGCTTCGGGGCGAGCCAGACAGCGCGAATCGACCGTTGCGACACCTCAAACGCCCCGCTTTCGAGCGGGGCGTTTGCCAGGTGCGGCACGTATCAGACGTATTGGACGCATTGCGGTAGCGGCGGCAACGCAGTCACAGCAAAAAAGCAGCCGCAGCCACACATGCAGGTGCAGGTGCAGGTGCAGGTGCAGGTGCAGTGCGAAGCGACGCGGCCATCAAGAGCCGTGGCAACAAGACGGCGCAGGGAACACCACGCGCCGGCCCACGTCAGCCGCCACCCGCGGCGAGGTTGAAACCCTGTTTGGAGATCCTGATGCAGACAACAGTCAGTCTATGGCCGCTCATTGGCGTAGCGGTCATCATCGCCGGCTTTTTATTGCGGTTCAATCCGATGCTGATCGTGGCGGTCGCCGCGATCGTCACCGGTGTGGCCGCGCAGTTCCCGCCTGAAAAGATCCTCGCGGAGATCGGCACCGGCTTCATCAAGACGCGCAACATCCCGCTCATCATTCTGCTGCCGCTCGCGGTGATCGGCCTGCTTGAACGGCATGGGCTGCGCGAGCGCGCGCAAGCGTGGATCGGCGGCATCAAGGCGGCCACTTCTGGGCGTCTGCTGATCGTCTATCTGCTGGTGCGCGAACTCACCGCCGCGGTCGGCCTGACCGGACTCGGCGGCCACCCGCAGATGGTGCGTCCGCTGATCGCGCCGATGACCGAAGGCGCGGCCGAAACCCGCTTCGGCAAGATCAGCGACGAAGTGCGCTTCAAATTGCGCGCGTTCGCCGCGGCGACCGACAACGTGGGCCTCTTCTTCGGCGAGGACATCTTCGTCGCGTTCGGCGCGATCGTGCTGATGACCACCTTCCTGAAAGAAGCGGGTATCGTCGTCGAGCCGATTCACGTGGCGGTGTGGGGGATTCCGACCGCGATCTGCGCGTTCATCGTGCACGGCTTCCGGCTGTATCTGCTCGACCGCCGGCTCGAACGCGAACTGCGCGGCAAGGCCACCGCCTCGCCGGCGCGCTCCGCCGCGGGAGACAAAGCATGACGTTCACCATCACCTATCTGTTCTGGCTGCTAGGCGTGGTGCTGCTGATCATCGGCGGCATGATCGTCACGGACAAAGCGCACCCGCGCCGTTTTACCGCAGGCGGCTTCTGGATTCTCTACGCGCTGATCTTCCTGATCGGCGACAAACTGCCGCCCGCCGTGGTCGGCGTCGCGGTGATCGTGATGGCGCTGATGGCGGGCTTCGGCGGCGTCACGGCGGCCAAGCCGAAAACGCTGTCGCTCGAAGCGCGCAAGGCGAGCGCGGCGCGCCTGGGCAACAAGCTGTTCGTGCCCGCGCTGACGATTCCGGTCATCACCGTGATCATCACGCTGTCGGCGAGCCACCTGGTGTTCGGCGGCATGCCGCTGATCGAGAAGGCCAACGTCACGCTGATCGGCTTCGGCATCGGCTGCGTGATCGCGCTCGCGGTGGCCTGCGTGATGACGCGCGACACCGTCGGCCAGTCGATGAAGGAAGCGCGCCGGCTGGTCGATGCGTTGTCATGGGCCGCGGTGCTGCCGCAGATGCTTGGCATGCTCGGTCTCGTGTTTTCCGACGCGGGCGTCGGCAAGGCGGTCGCGCACGTCACCACCTCCTACATCAGCCTGGACTATCGCTTCGTCGCGGTGGCCGTGTACTGCATCGGCATGGCGCTGTTCACGATGGTAATGGGCAACGGCTTCGCCGCGTTCCCGGTGATGACGGGCGGCGTCGGCGTGCCGATTCTGGTGGGCGTGTTTCACGGCAACCCGGCGGTGATGGTCGCGATCGGCATGTTCTCCGGCTACTGCGGCACATTGATGACGCCGATGGCCGCGAACTTCAACATGGTGCCGGTCGCGCTGCTGGAACTGCCGGATAAGAATGCGGTGATTAAAGTGCAGATTCCCACCGCGCTAACCTTGCTGGTCATCAACATCTTCCTGTTGAATTTCCTGATGTTCCTGTAGGACACCTGCCTTCCTTGCTGGCCTCTACCGATGCATCGCGGCTTGCCGCTGCGATGCATCGGTGCGGCAAATCCATCGCGCATCGCACGCGTCGATGAATTAGGAAGCGTCCGATCGTCGCGGAAAGGGGCGGCCGATAAAATCGCCAAGGTCTTCCCCTCACTCGCGCTGGCGCGTGCAGTCGCGCTGCTCGCGCTTTCTAGCAGGTGTTAATGGAACATCCATCCCGCCGTGCCGGCAACCGCGCCGCGCGGCCGCCCGCCGCAGCCCACGTGAGTTCGCTGATCGAAGCCGCGCTCGCCGAGCATGAGGCCGGGCAGCTCGACGCCGCCGAACCCCTCTATCGTCAAGCCCTCACCCTCGACCCCACCCATACGACGGCACTGCACTACTTCGGCGTGTTGCACTATCAGCGCGGCGAGCACCATGCCGCCGAGAGTCTGATGAGCCGCGCGCTCAAATTCGACCGCCGCGATGCCGCCTGCTGGAGCAACCGTGGCCTCGTGGCCGCCGCGCTCGGCCGTCTCGACGAAGCGATGATCTGCTACGACCAGGCGCTGCAGCTTCAGCCAGATTTCGCCGACGCGCGCAACAACTTCGGCGTCGCGCTCCAGGCGCAAGGCTCGCTGCACGAAGCCCTCGAACAATACCGGCTCGCGCTCGCGGCGAATCCCACGCTGGCCGACGCGCATCTGAACATGGGCACGGTGCTGAGCCGGCTCGGCCGTGTCGACGAAGCGCTGGCGTGCTATCGCGATCTGCTCGCGTTCGACCCGAACTCGGCGCAAGCGCACTTCAACGCGGGCAATGCCCAGCGCGCGCAAGGCCAGCACAAAGCGGCTATCGCGAGTTTCGAGCGGGCGCTCGCGCTGCGCCCGGATTACGTGGAAGCGCACGTCAATCTGGGCAGCCTGATCGGCCGGCTCGGCGACTACGCGGGCGCCGAAGCGCATTACCGGCGCGCGGTCGCGCTCAAGCCGACGCCGACCCACCTCGTATGCCTGGGCGGGTCGCTCGCCGCGCAAGGCCGGCTCGACGAAGAGGAAGGCTTCTATCGCGAGGCGCTCGCGCTCGATCCTCACTACGCTGACGCGCATCAGAATCTCGCGTGGCTGCTGCTCAAGCGCGGCGATTACAGGCAGGGCTGGGCCGAGTTCGCGCTGCGTTGGCGCAAGCAGGACTACGACGCGCTCGCGGTGCCGGGCGTCGCCGAATGGCGCGGCGAGCCGCTCGACGGGCGTCGTCTGCTGGTGGTCGGCGAGCAGGGTTTCGGCGATCACTTCCAGTTCCTGCGCTTTGCGCGTGTGCTGCAAGAGCGCGGCGCGACGGTCGACCTGTGCGTGCGCGAGCCGCTGCTGCCGCTGGTCGAACGCATACCGGGCGTGAATCGCGCGTTTAGCGGCAAGCCCGGCCGTGACTACGATTTCTGGGTGCCGATGATGAGCGTGCCGTCCTGTGTCGGCACCGAGCTGTCCACCATTCCGGCCGAACTGCCGTACCTGTTCGCCGACAAGACGAAGCTCAAGACATGGCGCAAACGGGTGAGTCCGGTCGACGAAGCGAAGCGCGGAGTGGGCCTCGTGTGGGCCGGCAGTCCCACGTTCGGCAACGACCGCTACCGGTCGATGACGCTCGCCGACCTGAACGCGTTGAGTGAGTTGAAGAACGTCGTATGGTACGCGTTGCAGAAGGGGCCGGCGCATGCGCAACTGGCCGACGCGCCACCAGCGTTCCGTGCGCGCGATTTCACCGCTTATCTGACCAGCTTCGAAGAAACCGCCGCGCTGATCATGCAGCTAGATCTGCTGATCGCCGTGGACACCGGCGTCGCGCATCTGGCGGCCGCGTTGGGCAAGCCGGTGTGGCTGCTGCTGCCGGCCAATTCCGACTGGCGCTGGCTGCAGGCACGCAGCGACTCGCCATGGTATCCAGGGATGAGACTGTTCCGTCAAACGACGGCTGGGGACTGGCGGTCGGTGGTGGCGCAGGTGGCCGAGGCTCTACGGGCACAGTAACCTCACCCCGCCTCGACCACGAAGCCACGCTGCCGCAAAAGCTGTAGCACGCCTTTCGGGCCACCAAGATGCAACGCCCCTATCGCGACGAACACCGGCTTGTTCGGCGCGGCGATCTGCAGCATCCGCGACACGAAGCGCCGGTTGCGCTCGTAGACGATCTTGTTGTCGATCGCATCCGACACGCGCTTGTCACGCGCCAGATTTTCGGACTTCGCGGCTTGCCATGCGGCGATCGCATCCGCATCGCCGACCCGCCACAGGCGATGCAGCGCGCGCACGTCGGCAACGTTCTGCGCGGCGGTCTGCACCAGGTCCTGCGCCAGCATTTCGCGCTGCTGCGCGAGCGAGAGCCCCGTGAACGCGTGCATCTGTTGCGGCAACGTTTCAAGACCGACAATCTTGCCGCGCGTCTTCAGATACACGTTCTGCAATTGCGCTTCGGTGCCGTACTCGGTCTGTAGACCCGCGCTCAGCGAATCGTAGGTTTCGACCACCAGCGACGCGAGCCACGGCCGCATCTTCTTGATTGCATCGAGAGCGGCGGGGTTGCCTCGCAGACGCATGGCCAGCTTGTGCCACAACGGTTCGGGCAGCAAACCGGGCAGACAGTCGCGCCGGCATACGCCGTACTTCGATACGTCGTCTTGCGAGACCAGCAGTTCGTCGGGGGAAAGTTCGAGCGCCAGCGTCGGCGACGCGGCGAGAGCAGCGAGGATCGGCGCGCGGAACGGCTGTCCGGCGGGATAGTCGACGGGATCGCCGACATGCAGCGTGCCCAGCACATAGATGGTGGTGGTGCCGCGTGTCGCGACATAGAACGGCATGCGCGCCGGTTGCGCGCGCACCGGGCCGCTCGCGGTGGTGCCGGGTGGCGCGGGTGCCGGATCGAAGCCCGGCGGGCTCGCGCGCGGCGGCGCCGGCACGCCGCCGGGCACCGGCACCACGGGGCGCCCCGCCTGGACCGGCGCGGTGGCCGCCGCGCCAGCCGCCCGCGCGACGCCGAGCGGCCCTGTGCCCAGACAGAGCGCACAACACACGCCGAGCAGCGCGGCACCTTTCAGCGCACGCGCGCTCCAGCGCCGCGCGACTGCCACGGCGCAGGCGCCATCACGCAAGCGGCGCGCAAGACGACGCGCCGCCGCCACATCAGGCATCCATGTCCCCCACCTCCTCGGCGCGGTGACACGACACCTGACGGCCATCCACTTCACGCAGCTTCGGTTCTTCACTGCGGCAGCGGTCGATCGCATACGGGCAGCGCTGATGAAACGTGCACCCCGAAGGCGGATTCAATGGCGACGGCATTTCACCTTGCAGCTTGATCTTGATGCTTCGATCTGCTTCGAAGATCGAAGGCGTCGCCGACATCAGCGCGCGCGTGTACGGATGCCTCGGCTTCGAGAAAATCCGCTTCTTGTCGCCAAGCTCCGCCACGCCGCCGAAGTACATCACCATCACATCGTCAGCGATATGCTCGACCACCGACAGATTGTGCGAGATGAACACGTAGCTCGTCCGGAACTCTTCCTGCAGATCCATGAACAGATTCAGAATCTGCGCCTGGATCGACACATCGAGCGCCGACACGGGTTCGTCGGCGACCACGATCTGCGGGTCGAGGATCATCGCGCGCGCAATCGCCACACGCTGCCGCTGGCCGCCGGAGAACATATGCGGATAGCGCTTCGCATGCTCGGGACGCAGGCCGACGGTGCGCATCATCTGCGCGATCCGTTCGCCGCGTTCGACGGCGCTCATTTGCGTGTTGATCGCGAGCGGCTCGCCGAGTGTCTGCTCGACGGTCTTGCGCGGATTGAGCGACGCGAACGGGTTCTGGAACACCATCTGCACGCGCCGCCGCAGCGCCGCGATCTTCGCGTGATCGGCCCCGGCCACGTCTTCACCGTCGATCAGCAAACGGCCCGCGCTGGGCGTTTCGATCATGGTCAACTGACGCGCGAGCGTGGACTTGCCGCAGCCGGATTCGCCGACCACCGCGAGCGTCTTGCCGCGCTCCAGCGAGAACGACACGCCGTTGAGCGCCTTCACGGTGCCGGACGCGAACATGCCGCGCTTGACCGTGTAGTAACGCGCGAGATTATCGGCGACCAGCACGTGATCGCCCACATGGTGCGGATGGCGCCGCGTTTCGTGTACTGCGTTCATCGTGCGCCTCCGTGGGTGTGAACGTTGGCGTCGCCGCTCAGGTTCAGGGGTTTGATGCAGCGCACGCGCGCCACTTCCGCGTGACCTTGCATCGGCGCGAGCGCGGGCCGCGCCTTCAGGCAATCGTCGACCACGTACTTGCAACGCGGTGCGAACAGGCACCCTTTGGGGCGGTCATCGCGCCCCGGCACCATGCCCGGCAACGCGGCGAGCCGCACTGCGCCCACGTTATGCTCGGGAATCGCCGCCAGCAGCGCTTCCGTGTACGGATGATGGGGCGCCGCGAAGATGTCCGGCACCTTGTTGGTCTCGATCACTTCGCCAGCGTACATGACCGCGACGCGCTGCGCGACCTCGGAGACTACCGCGAGATCGTGCGAGATCAGCACCAGCGCCATCCCGCGCTCCTTCTGCAGCTTGATCAGCAGTTCCATGATCTGTGCCTGGATCGTCACGTCGAGCGCGGTGGTCGGCTCGTCGGCGATCAGCAGCTTCGGATTGCAGGCAATCGCCATCGCGATCATCACGCGCTGGTTCATGCCGCCCGACATCTGATGCGGAAACGAGCCGATGCGGCCTTTCGGGTCGGGAATGCCGACCTGGTCGAGCAGTTCGAGCGCGCGTTTGTCGAGCGCGCTGCCGCGCAGGCCTTCGTGCAGCTTCAGCACTTCCTTGATCTGATAGCCGACCGTGTAGCTCGGGTTCAGACTGGTGAGCGCGTCCTGGAACACCATCGCGATGTCTTTGCCGATGATCTTGCGGCGCTCTTTCGCCGATGCTTTCAGCAGGCTCTTGCCGTTGAAGGTGATCTCGTCGGCCGTGACTTTGCCGGGCGCGTCGATCAGGCCCATCAGCGCCATCATCGTGACGCTCTTGCCCGAGCCCGATTCGCCGACCACGCCGACCACTTCGCCCGGCGCGACGTCCAGATTGATTCGATCCACAGCGGGCAAGCCGGCGAAGTTCACCGCCAGATTGCGGATGGTCAATAGGTTATTGCTCATGTCAGGCCATCCGTTTCAGTTTGGGGTCGAGCGCGTCGCGCAGCCCGTCGCCGAGCAGGTTGATCGCGAGCACCGAGATCAGGATGGACAGACCGGGCATCGTGACGATCCACCAGGCGCTGTCGATGTAATCGCGCGCCGAGGCCAGCATCGCGCCCCACTCCGCCGACGGCGGTTGCACGCCGAGGCCGAGAAAGCCGAGCGCGGCGGCGTCGAGAATCGCCGACGAGAAACCCAGCGTGGCCTGCACGATCAGCGGCGCGGTGCAGTTCGGCAGCACTTGCGAGAACATCAGGCGCAAGGTGCCGGCGCCCGCGACGCGGGAAGCGGTCACGTATTCCTTCTGCAATTCGCCTTGCGCCGACGCGCGCGTCAGACGCACATAGCCGGGCAGCGCGACGATCGCGATGGCCAGCATCGTGTTGACGAGACCGGGGCCGATGATCGCGACCACCGCGACCGCCAGCAGCAGCGACGGCAGCGCGAGCAGCACGTCCATGATGCGCATGATCGGCGTGTCGGCCCATTTCTCGAAGAACGCCGCGATCAGCCCGAGCACGATGCCCGGAATCAGCGCGAGCACAACCGACACGAAGCCGATCCAGAACGACAGCCGCGCGCCGTACATCAGGCGCGAGAGAATGTCGCGGCCCGCTTCGTCGGTGCCGAGAATGAACTTCCAGTTGCCGCCGTCGAGCCATGCGGGAGGAATCTTCACGGAGTCGCGGTATTGCTCGATCGGGCTGTGCGGCGCGATCAGCGGCGCGAAGATCGCGACGAAGATCAGCACCAGCACGATGATGCCGGCGCCGACCGCGCCACGGTTGCGCGAGAAGTTCGCCCAGAATTCACGGGCGGCGATGGCGCGGCCGCTGGGAGGCGTGACCGCTTGGGGGACTGTATTTTGAATGTCTGCCATTTTGGTTCATGCCTCCCGCAGAGCCGCCTCAAGGGAGGCATGCGCCCCCTTGGGGGACAGCGAACGCAAGTGAGCGTGGGGGTTCATATTTCACCTCGTATGGCGGATGCGCGGATTCAACACGCCGTACAACAGATCGACGACGAGGTTCACGACGATCACCAGCGTGGCAATCATCAGGATACCGCCCTGCACGACCGGGTAGTCGCGTCGGCCGATCGCGTCGATCAGCCATTTGCCGATGCCCGGCCACGAAAACAGCGTCTCGGTCAGCACCGCGCCCGCGAGCAGCGTGCCGACCTGCAGGCCGATCACCGTCACCACTGGAATCAGCGCGTTGCGCAACGCGTGCACGACGATCACGCGCCCCGGCGACAAGCCCTTCGCGCGCGCGGTGCGGATGTAGTCCTCACGCAGCACTTCGAGCATCGACGAACGCGTCATGCGCGCGACGACCGCGAGCGGAATCGTGCCGAGCACGATGGCCGGCAGGATCAGATGGCTCAGCGCGGACTTGAACGCGCCTTCGTCGGTGGACATCATCGCGTCGATCAGCATGAAGCCGGTCACGTGCGGAATGTCGTACTCGACCGCGATGCGGCCCGACACCGGCGTCCAGCCGAGCTTGACCGAGAACACCATGATGAGGATCAAGCCCCACCAGAAGATCGGCATCGAGTAGCCGGTCAGGGCCGTGCCCATCACGCCGTGATCGACCACCGTGCCGCGCCGGAGCGCGGCGAACACGCCCGCCGGCAGGCCGATGATCAGCGCGAACATCATCGCGCAGATCGACAGTTCGACGGTGGCGGGAAAGCGTGCGAGGAATTCGCCCATCACGCTGGTGTTGGTGATGATCGAGGTGCCGAGATCGCCGTGCAGCGCGCGTCCGATGTAGTGGACGTACTGCATCGGCAAGGGCTCGTCGAGCCCGAGCCGGTGCATGGCGGCGGCGTGCATGGCAGGATCGACGCCGCGCTCGCCCATCATCACTTCGATGGGGTCGCCCGGTATCAGGTGAATCAGCGCGAACGCGAGGATCGTGATACCGATGAAAGTCGGTATCACCATGCCGATGCGGCGCAAAACAAAGCGGAACATGGTTCGTCCCTATGGTCTTGGTGAAGAAAAAACGCAACCGGCGACAAGGGCTTGTGACCCCGGTCGCCGGACCATTTCGACCAGTTTTTCTAACCGTGCGAAAAGCGTACTGCGCGAATTTTACGGCTGGCTTGCCGGATTACTTGATGCTCACGCCGTCGAAGCGCGCGTAGCCGAGCGGTTCGATGCGCATGTCGACCACCTTCTTGCTGACCGGCTGGTAAACAGTCGAGTGGGCGATCGGCGAGAACGGCAGTTGCTGCGCGAAGATCTTCTGCGCTTCGACATAGGCCGCGGTACGCGCGGCCACGTCGGACGTCGCGCGGCCCTTCTGGATCAATTCTTCGAACGGCTTGTAGCACCACTTCGAGAAGTTGTTGCCGTTCACCGCTTCGCAGCCGAGCAGCGTGCCGAGCCAGTTGTCCGGATCGCCGTTGTCGCCGGTCCAGCCGATCAGCATCGTGTCATCCTCGCCCGCGTGCGCGCGCTTGATGTACTCACCCCATTCGTACGTGACGATCTTCGCCTTCACGCCGATCTTGGCCCAGTCGGCCTGGATCATTTCCGCCATCAGGCGTGCGTTCGGGTTGTACGCGCGCTGCACGGGCATCGCCCACAGCGTGAGGTCGAAGCCGTTCGCGTAGCCGGCCTTCGCGAGCAATGCCTTGGCCTTGTCCGGATCGTAAGGCGCGGCCTTCAGATCCTTGTAGAACGACCACTGGGTCGGCGGCATCGGATTGGTGGCCAGCTGGCCCGCGCCCTGGTACACCGATTCGATGATCGCCTTCTTGTTGATCGCCATGTCGAGCGCCTGACGCACTTCGAGCTTGTCGACCGGCTTGTGCGTCACGTTGTACGCGAGGTAGCCCAGGTTGAAGCCCGGTTGCGACGGCATGTCGATGTTCGCCTCGGCCTTCAGCGGCGCGATGTCGGCCGGACGCGGATAGCTCATCACCTGGCATTCGTCGCGCTTGATCTTCTGCACGCGCACGCCGGCGTCCGGCGTGATCGAGAAGATCAGCTTGGAGATCTTCACCGCGTTCGGCTTCCAGTAGTCAGGATTGCCGTCGAAGCGGATCGTCGCGTCCTTCGTATAGCTGCGGAAAATGAACGGGCCCGTGCCGACCGGGAACTGGTTGATGTCGGCGGCCTTGCCTGCCTTCAGCAGCTTGTCCGCGTATTCGGCCGACAGGATCGACGCGTATTCCATCGCCAGATTCTGGATGAACGGCGCGTTGACTTCCTTCAGCGTGAACTTGACCGTGTACGGGTCGACCTTTTCGACGCCGGTGATCAATTTGTCCAGACCCATGTCGGTGAAGTACGGGAACTGCACCGGGTAGGCTTTGCGGAACGGCTGGTTGGTGTCCAGCATGCGCTGGAACGTGAACACCACGTCGTCGGCGTTGAATTCACGCGTCGGCTTGTAGAACGACGTGGTCTGGAACTTGACGCCATGGCGCAGATGGAACGTATAGGTCTTACCGTCCGGCGAGACATCCCACTTTTCCGCGAGACCCGGCTCGACCTTGGTGCCGCCGCGTTCGAATTCGACAAGGCGGTTGTAAACGGTGAACGTGTTGGCCGTGAAATCGACACCCGTCGTATATTGGGCCGGATCGAAACCCGCAGGGCTGCCTTCTGAGCAGTAGATGAGGGTCTTGTTCGGAATCTCGGCGCGCGCGTGGTTCGCGCCCACCAGCGACGCCGCTGCAGCTGCGACGAGCGTCGTAACACGCGCGGCGCGCAACAGTTTGTTTTGCTTCATGTTTCCTCCTGGTTCAGGACCGGCTTCCGCCAGCGTAGCGCGATCTTACTTGAGCTTGGCTCGCAGCAACAAGCGGAGGAAATTCCCTCTGTTGACGATCGGAAACTATTCGGGCATAAGGGCAGCCGCACCGCCGGCGTGGGCCGGAGGATGCGGCTGTAGCAGGTTCGGGCAGCGAAAAGGCGGCCCGCCGCGCCTATTTGAGGCCGACGTTCATGAATTGCGTCGGGCCGAACGGGTCGATCTTGAAGCCCGCGACGTCCTTGCTGATCGGCTGATATACCGTGGAATGGGCGATCGGCGTGAACGGCACCTGGTCCTTGAAGATTTCCTGGGCTTCCGTGTATGCCTTGGTGCGCGCGGTCAAATCGGTGGTGCCGCGGCCTTTTTTGATCAGATCGTCGTAAGGCTTGTAGCACCACTTGGAAAAGTTACTGCCGTTCACCGCGTCGCAGCCCAGCAAGACGCCGAGCCAGTTATCCGGATCGCCGTAGTCGCCGGTCCAGCCGATCAGCATCGCCTCATGCTCGCCTGAATGGGCGCGGCGAATGTACTCGCCCCACTCGTACGTGCCGATCTTCACCTTGACGCCGATCTTCGCCCAATCGGCCTGCAGCAGTTCCGCCATCAGGCGCGCGTTCGGGTTATACGGCCGCTGAACCGGCATCGCCCACAGCGTCAGGTCGAAGCCGTCCGGATAGCCGGCCTGCTTCAGCAGCGCTTTCGCCTTCTCGGTGTCGTAGGGGGCGTCCTTCAGGCTCTTGTCGTAGCCCCATTGCGTCGGCGGCATCGGGTTGGTCGCGGCCTGGCCGGCGCCCTGGTAGACCGATTCGATGATCGCCTTCTTGTTGATCGACATATCGAGCGCGCGGCGTACCAGCACGTTGTCGAGCGGCTTCTTTGTGGTGTTGTACGCGATATAGCCGAGATTGAAACCCACCTGGCTTGGCATCGCGAGCGACGAGTCGGCTTTGACCGTCGGAACGTCGGCCGGACGCGGGTATGACATCACCTGACATTCGCCGCGTTTCAACTTTTGCAGACGCACGGCCGGATCGACCGTAATCGCGAAGATCAGCTTGCCCACCTTGACCACGCCCGGTTTCCAGTAATCGGGATTGCCGTCGAAGCGGATCGTGTCGTCTTTCGTGTAGCTGCGGAAAATGAATGGGCCGGTGCCGACCGGATATTGATTGATATCCGACGCTTTACCCGCCTTCAATAACTGATCGCCGTATTCCGCCGACAGGATCGATGCGAACGGCATGGCGATCTGCTGCAGGAACGGCGCATCGACTTCCTTGAGCGTAAAGCGCACCGTGTACGGATCGACCTTTTCGATCTTCGCGATGTTCTTGGCGAGGCCGAGGTCGTTGAAATACGGGAACGGCACCGAGTACGCCTTGCGGAACGGCTGCTCGGGGTCGAGCATCCGCTGGTACGTGAAGACGACGTCGTCCGCATTGAATTCGCGCGTCGGCTTGAAGAACGACGTGGTCTGGAATTTCACGCCGTGGCGTAAATGGAACGTATAGGTCAGGCCGTCCGGCGAAACTTCCCATTTTTCGGCGAGGCCGGGTTCGATATCCGTGCTGCCGTGCGCGAACTCGATCAACCGGTTGTAAACCGTGTACGAGCCGGCGCTGAATTCGACGCTGGTCGTGTATTGCGCGGTATCGAAGCCCGCCGGACTGCCTTCGGAGCAAAACACGAGGGTTTTGTCCGGCAGCGTGGCGGCCTGTGCCGCAATCGGCGTCATGCCGCCTGCGGCGACCGCGAGAGCGGCGAGCGTTGGCAGGCATAGCTGGGAAACCGCGAACAGCTTCGTTGTTACTGTCATATCGTCCTCCGCACAGCAGCCGGGTCAGCTGCGTTTCGATCATAGACAGCACAAAAATGAGCTTCAACAGGGACTTACCACGCTATGGGGCGCGAGGCGGGGCGTCGGCGGCAATCTTTTTTGAAATAGCCGTCGCTTCATAATGGCTGATTTAGGCAGACCCTTAATTTGCACGATGACTTCGTACCAATTCACCAACAACTGGTTCGACGCGCTGGCGAAAGGCGTGTGGGATCAGATGATGACGCACCACGCTCCGGCCAGGATCGTCGAAATCGGCTCGTACGAAGGCGCGAGCGCCTGCTATCTGATCGACAGGCTGGCGCCGCGCCATCCAATCGAGCTGCATTGCATCGACACGTGGGCAGGCGGCATAGAACATCAGGCGGGCGGCGTCGCGCAGACCGACATGAGCGCGGTCGAATCGCGCTTTCACCACAACGTCACGCTGGCTGCGGACAAATATCCAGGGCGCGCGCAACTCACCGTACACAAAGGGTACTCGGACGAATGCCTCGCGCGTTTGATCGCCGCGGGCAAGAAGGGCTATTTCGATTTCGTCTATGTCGACGGCTCGCATCAGGCCTCGGATGTGCTGGCCGATGCCGTGCTCGGTTTCAAACTATTGAAGGCGGGCGGGATCATCGCGTTCGATGACTATTTGTGGGCCGAACAGTTGCCCTCGGGAAAGGACCCGCTGCGATGCCCGAAGCCGGCCATCGATGCGTTCGTCAATTTGAACTTCCGCAAGCTGGAAGTGCTGTCCGCGCCGCTGTATCAGCTTTACGTGCGCAAGCTGTCGGACTAGGCCGCGCGGCCGTTGCAGCCGCGCGGGTTTTTATACGCCGAACCGGGCTTTTGAGCCCAGGCTCGTCAGTGCAGTCAAACGCCCAGCCGTTCGCAAATCGCCTTGGTCGCCGCGGCGCCGTTCAGCGTGTAGAAATGCAGGCCCGGCACCTTCGCGTCGATCAGCCGCCGGCACAAGTCCGTCACCACATCCAGCCCGAACGCGCGAATCGACTCGCGGTCGTCGCCAAAGCTCTCCAGCCGGCGCGCGATCCAGCGCGGCACTTCGGCGCCGCACATCTCCGAAAAGCGCATCAGTTGCGAGAAGTTCGTGATCGGCATGATGCCCGGCACGATCGGCACCTCGACGCCGAGCTTGCGCGCGTCGTCGACGAACCGGAAATAGGCGTCCGCGTTGAAGAAGTACTGCGTGATCGCCGAATTGGCGCCGGCCTTCACCTTGTTGGCGAAGTTTTCCAGATCGTGACGCGGCGAGCGCGACTGCGGGTGGTATTCCGGATAGCCGGCCACCTCGACCCAGAACCAGTCGCCGAACTCGGCGCGGATGAAGCTCACCAGTTCCGACGCATAGCGCAGTTCGCCGACTTCGCCCATGCCGGACGGCAGATCGCCGCGCAGCGCGACGATATGGCGAATGCCATGCGCGCGGTACTCGTTGAGGATGGCGCGCAGGCTCTCTTTCGACGAACCGATGCACGAAACGTGCGGCGCAGCTTCGAGCCCTTCCTTCGCCATGTCGACGACGGTATCGAGCGTGCCTTGTTGCGTGGAGCCGCCGGCGCCGAACGTGACAGACACGAACTTGGGCTTGAGCAACGCGAGTTGCGCACGGGTCGCGCGCAGTTTGTCGACGCCTTCCTGCGTTTTCGGCGGGAAGAATTCGAATGAGAGTTCGATCGGGTTCATGATTGTAGGTCAACCTAAACTGCGGTTGCCGAAAATAAGCGCGGACAGCAGCCACGAAACGATGCTGTACAGAATCGAGCCGAAGAACGCCGACCAGAAGCCCGACACTTCGAAGCCCTTCAGCAGCGAAGCGCACAGCCAGAAGCACAGCGCGTTGACCACCAGGATGAAGAGTCCGAGCGTGACGATCGTGACGGGCAGCGTCAACAGGATCAGCACGGGGCGCAGGATCGTGTTGATCAATCCGAGCACCACCGCGACGATCAGCGCAGTGCCGAAGCTGCGGATATGGATCGACGGAACGAGGTAGGTGATGATCAGCAGCGCAAGCGCATTGATCAGCCAGGTCAACAGCACGGTCATGTAGAACTCCTTTGGCAGGATGTCCGGTAATGGGAAAAGCGCGGCAAAAAGCGCCGGACAAGCGGGCATGGCGAACAGAGCGGCGCATTGCGCGCCGCTCTGTGTTCAGACCGTCATGCGTTCAAACCGCCCGCGTGCTTAATAGCGGTAGTGGTTCGGCTTGAACGGACCGTTCTTGTCCACGCCGATGTAGCCGGCCTGCTCGTCCGACAGCACGGTGAGGTTCGCGCCGATACGCGCCAGATGCAGGCGTGCGACCTTCTCGTCCAGATGCTTCGGCAGCACGTACACCTTGTTCTCGTACTTCTTGCCCTGCGTGAACAGTTCGATCTGCGCGAGCGTCTGGTTCGTGAACGAGTTCGACATCACGAACGACGGGTGGCCGGTCGCGCAGCCCAGGTTCACGAGGCGGCCTTCAGCCAGCAGGATCACGCGCTTGCCGTCCGGGAAAATGATGTGGTCGACTTGCGGCTTGATGTTGTCCCATTGGTACTGGCGGGTCGATGCGATATCGATTTCCGAATCGAAGTGACCGATGTTGCAGACGATCGCGTTGTGGCGCATCGCCTTCATGTGGTCGTGGCCGATCACGTGGTAGTTACCGGTGGCCGTCACGAAGATGTCGGCCTTGTCGGCGGCGTAGTCCATCGTCACGACGCGGTAGCCTTCCATCGCCGCTTGCAGTGCGCAGATCGGATCGATTTCGGTGACCCACACGGTGGCGCCAAGACCGCGCAGCGATTGCGCGCAGCCCTTGCCCACGTCGCCGTAACCTGCGACTACCGCGATCTTGCCCGCGATCATCACGTCGGTCGCGCGCTTGATGCCGTCGACCAGCGACTCACGGCAGCCGTACAGGTTGTCGAACTTCGACTTGGTGACCGAGTCGTTGACGTTGATCGCCGGGAACGGCAGGCGGCCTTCCTTTTCCATCTGATACAGACGGTGCACACCGGTCGTGGTCTCTTCCGTCACACCCTGGATGTGCGACAGACGCGTGGAGTACCAGGTCGGGTCCGCGTCGAGATGCTTCGCGATCGACTTGTACAGCGCGACTTCTTCCTCGTTGGTCGGCTTCGAGATCACCGAACGGTCCTTCTCGGCCTTCGAGCCGAGGATCAGCAGCAACGTGGCGTCGCCGCCGTCGTCGAGGATCATGTTGGCGAATTCGCCATTCGGCCATTCGAAGATGCGGTGCGAGAACTCCCAGTATTCGTCGAGCGATTCGCCCTTGAATGCGAACACCGGCGTGCCCGCCTTGGCGATCGCGGCGGCCGCGTGATCCTGGGTCGAGAAGATGTTGCACGAAGCCCAGCGGACATCGGCGCCGAGCGCGGTGAGCGTCTCGATCAGCACGCCGGTCTGGATCGTCATGTGCAGCGAACCTGCGACGCGCGCGCCCTTCAGCGGCTGCTGCGCCTTGTACTCTTCACGCGTTTGCATGAGGCCGGGCATTTCCGTCTCGGCAATCGTGAGTTCCTTGCGGCCCCAGTCGGCCAGCGACATGTCGGCAACGAGGTAGTCTTTGGAAGCTTGCGAGTCGATAACTGCGGCGTTCATCACGCCCTCCTTTCTAAGAAATTGACTAGAAATTTGACGTGAGCGCGGTTCGATGCGGTGGATAGGACAGCGCGATGCGCGTCCGAGCCCTCCGATTGAAGCCTTCGAGCCTGGCGGGCGGCCGGCGAATATGCTGATTCGCGGTACCCGTCGCAACGCTCCTCGAAGACGAACGGCGATTGTAGCAAATCGGGATGGCTTCGGGGCGTGGGGGCGCGGTGCGGATTTTCGGAGCGGCGAGGTGCGGCGGCCCGCACCCGACTTCAGCCGCCGATCACGCTGGCCGCGCGCAATTGCTGGATGTGCGCACGCGCGGTGTCGAGGAACTGTCGCGAGAAGTGAAATGCGTCGGCCACGTCGGCGGGGCTAGGTATCTGCAGTCCGAGCGCGACGCGGAAGTAACGCTCCGCGTGGATGCCGGCGTGGTAATGCATGCGCACGCGCTTCACGTCGTCCAGTCGCCGGTTGCCGAAGATCTCGCGCAGTGCCCATGAGAACGCGCCGTCTTCGCCGCCCAGGCGTCGAAACGCGTCATCCATTGGAAAGCCGCCGAGTGCCGCGTAGACCGAACGGCGGATGATCAGGCTGCTCGGCACCGTATTGCTGAGCGCCGCCGCATGCGTGGCGAAGTCCGGGTGAACAGTCAGCTGGTCGGGAAAATCCGTGTACTCGACGTCGAGCCGCACCGAGACTTCCGTCGGGTTTTGGGTGAGATACGCGCTGGCGGCGGCCAGCGCGCCGGGCAGGTATTCGTCGTCGGCGTCGAGGAACGCGAGCAGATCCTGCGACGCGTGCAGCGCGCCCCAGTTGCGCGCGCGCGCCGGGCCGCCGTTGTACGGCATGCGCAGCAGGCCCACACGCGGGTCGCGGCGCCCGTAATGGGCGACGATGTCGGCGGAGGCATCGGTGGAACCGTCGTCGATCACGACGATTTGCGCCGCTTCCGGCTGGATCACGCAGCTTTGCAGCGCACGCGCGAGCGTCGCCGCGCCGTTGTAGCAGGGGATGAGGATCGAAATGGGCGTCATGGATCGAAGCGCGGGCGGCCGAACGATGAAAGGCCGTCGATGTTATCCGCCTTTTGTCCATGGCTATCCTGAAATGGAGGCGCGGCGTGGCAGGGTGATCGCGGCTCGACTGCCCGGCGGGTTAGCGGGTGGCCGCCGCATGCAAGCCTCGGCGGGCTAGCCGCCGCCCGCCGCACGCCAGCTCAAATCGGCAGCAGCCCCAGCGTCGGCGCCAGCAGCACCATCACCACGCCGGCGATCATCATCGTCAGACTGGCGACCACCCCCTCTTCGCTGCCGAGTTCGCGCGCTTTCGCGGTGCCCACGCCATGCGCCGCCGCACCGAACAGCGCGCCTCGGGCGAGCCGCGTGCGCAGCGGCAAGAGTCCCAGCACGAGCTCACCGAACAGCATCCCGCAGACCCCGGTGGCGATCACGAACAGTGCGGTGAGGTCCTTTGGCGCGTGAATCCGGTCGGACACGGCGAGCGCGAACGGCGTCGACACCGAGCGCGTCATCAGGCTGCGCTGCAATTCCGGCGACAGATGCAGCAGCTTCGCGAGCATCAGCGACCCACCGACCGCCACCACGATCCCCACCGTCACGCCGACGGTCAGCGAAATCCAGTGGCGCTTCAGCAATTCGCGGTATTCGAAGATGGGCACGGCGAACGCGACTGTCGCGGGCCCGAGCAGCCACATCAGCCAGCGCGTGTCCTGAAAGTAGACGGGGTACGGAATGTGCGCGAGCACGATGATCGCCGCGAGCACCGCCGGCACGGCCAAGAGCGGCGTCAGCCACGGCGATTTGAAGCGCGCATACAGCGCCTTCGACGCGAAATACAGCGCCACCGTCAGCACGAAACAGCCGGCTGCGATCAGGCGCGAGGCATCGTCGGCGAACAGGGACGAGTAGAGCGTGCTCATCGACGGGCCTCGGGCGGAAATGATCGATCAGTGCGGAAAAATTAGGCGCGCGCCGCGTGCCGCGCGACCATCACGCGGCGCAGGGCGAAGCGCCGTTCGAGGCGCGCGGCCTGCTCGACGGCGAAAGCCACCGCCACCATCAGCGTGCCGCCAACCACCACCAGCGCGAGGCGCCAGCCGTCCTCACGGAACAGCCCGCCGTATTGCACCGCGGCCACCGCAGCCGGAATGAAGAACAGCAGCATGTCCGACAGCAGCCAATCGGCCCCGGCCTTGATCCAGCGTGGCGCAACACCGCCGCAGAACAGCAGCGCGAGCAGCACCACCAAACCGACCACGCCACCCGGCACCGGCAGATGTAGCGTGCGCACGGCGAAATCGGCGACGAACCACAGACCCGCCAGCGCCGCACTCTGCACCGCGATCCGCGCGAAACGCAGCGCGCCACGTGCGTGGCCGGTGTGGGCGAAACGTGCGAGAGCTGGCGTCGTCATGGCAATCCCTGGGTGACTTCGAATGAAAGTCAGTATAGGTTGCACCGCAGCATAAATATAATGACTTACAATCATTCGAATCATTCCAATTTGGAATTCTGGAGCCCGAGATCGTGGAACTACGCGCGCTGCGGTATTTCGTCGAGGTGGTTCGTCAGCAAAGCTTCACCGCCGCCGCCGAGCTGATGTTCGTCACGCAGCCGACCATCAGCAAGATGGTCAAGTCGCTGGAGGACGAAATCGGCTCGCCGCTCTTGCTGCGCGACGCGCGTCAGATGGTGTTGACGGACGCCGGCCGGATCGTCTACCAGCGCGGCCAGGAAGTGCTGGCCGCGCACGCGCAATTGCAGGCGGAACTGAACGATCTCGACACGCTCGGCCGGGGCGAGCTGACCATCGGCATTCCGCCGATGGGCGGGTCGCTGTTCACGCCGGCCATCGCCGCGTTCCGCCAGCGCTATCCGAAGATCGAACTGAAGCTGTTCGAGCAGGGTTCGCGCGCGATCGAAACGGCGCTGATCAACGGTGAGCTGGAATTGGGCGGCGTGTTGCAACCCGTCGACCCGGAAAACATCGACGTGCTGCCGATCACGCGCCAACTGCTATGGCTCGTCGCGCGCACCGGCTCGCGTTGGGATCACTTGCACGAGGTGCCGCTCGCCCAGCTCGCCAATGAACCGTTCGTGTTCTACGGCGAGAGTCTCGCGCTCAACGACGTGGTGCTGAACGCGTGCCGCGCGGCGGGGTTTGCGCCGACCATCGTCGGGCGCAGCGGGCATTGGGATTTCATGGCGGCGCTGGTGCTGGCCGGCGTCGGCATCGCGCTGCTGCCGGCGCCGTATTGCCGGCGGCTCGACCCGGCGCAGTTCACCTGTCTGCCGGTCGTGGACCCGGAGATTCTGTGGGAAATGGCGATTGGCTGGCGGCGCAACGGTTATCTGTCACACGCCGCGCGCGCGTGGCTGCAGGTTGCGCGCGATGCATTGCCCGGCCAGGCCGGCGACGATTTCATGCTGGGGCCGGGCATCGGGATGAGTGGCATCACGGCGGCCGGAGTGGAGCAAACGGCGTCGGCGCCAACGCCCGCGCCGCCAGCACCGTCTGGCTCATGATGCCCTTTTGGCCAGCATTTCCCCGCAGCCCTACACCGCCGACGCGGTTCGGGCCGCCACCCCGCTGGCCATATCCGCCGACGCGGTGTTCAACGCCATCGGCCCATCGCGCCAGCTAGCCGCGATCAGCTCGGCCGCTCGCTCGCCGATCATCACCGTCGGCGAATTGGTATTGCCGCCGATCAAGGTCGGCATCACTGACGCATCGACGATCCGCAGCCCCGTCACGCCCCGCACCCGCAATTGCGGATCGACCACCGAACGCGCGTCACCGCCCATCCGGCAGGTGGCCACCGGATGGTAGATCGTATCCGCATGCTCGGTGATGATCCGGCGCAGTTCCGCGTCCGGCTGTCCCGCACGCGTATGCAACTCGGCGCCGCCATGCCGCGCGAGCGACGGCGCATCCAGAATGCGCCGCGCCATCTTCACACCGTCCACCAGCAGATCGAGATCGCGTGCATCGCTGAAAAAACGCGGGTCGATCAACGGCGCCGTGCGAGCGTCGGCGCTCGCGAGCATCACCGCGCCGCGGCTGTGCGGCCGCAACACGCACACATGCAGCGAATAGCCGTGGCCCCAGTGCATGCGGCGGTTGTGATCGTCGACCAGCGCCGCGCAGAAATGCAGTTGCAGATCGGGGCGCTCGAGCGTCGGCCGGCTCTTCAGAAACCCGCCCGCCTCGGCGACATTGCTCGACAGCATGCCGCGTCCATGGCGCATGAAGTCGACGAATTGCGGCGGTATCCGCGCGATACCGCGCAACGAAAACCCGGTCGGCTCGCTCGACGACACGCGCTTGTTGATCGTGAAGTCGACGTGATCGATCAGATTCTGGCCGACCTCCGGCGCATCGTGCAACACGCCGATGCCGAAGGACTGCAGCTGCGCGGCCGGCCCGATGCCCGAGCACATCAGCAGTTGCGGCGAATTGAACGCGCCCGCCGCCAACACCACCTCGGCGCGTGCTTCGAGCAATTCGGTACGGCCGCCGCGCACGATCTCGACACCGCTCGCGCGCTTGCCGTCGAAGCACACACGCAGCGCGGTTGCGTCGGCGATCGTGTGCAGACTGGGCCGCACGCGATCGTAGATGTACGCGCGCGCAGCGCTGCAACGGCGTCCATCGCGCTGCGTCACCTGGTAGAAGCCGATCCCTTCCTGGTCCGCGCCGTTGAAATCGCGATTCGGCTTGTACCCGGCTTCCAGCGCCGCCTGCACGAAGCGTTTCGAAAACGGATTCTGGTAACGCAGATCGGACACGGTGAGCGGGCCGGCATCGCCGTGCCACGCATCGGCGCCGCGCTCGTTGCCTTCGGCGCGGCGGAAATACGGCAGCACCTCGGCCCACGACCACCCTTCGCAACCGAGTTGCGCCCACTCGTCGTAGTCGAGCGGATGGCCGCGCGTGTAGATCATCGCGTTGATCGCGCTCGACCCGCCGAAGCCGCGCCCGCGCGGCTGATAGCCTTGCCGGCCGGCGAGCCCCGGCTGCGGCGTCGTCAGATAGCCGTAGTTGGTCTTGAGCTTGTTCGGCACCAGGGCCGCCACGCCGACCGGCATGTTAACGAGCAGATTGCGGTCGGTATGCGGACCGGCTTCGATCAGCGCGATCGTCGCGTCAGGACAGCTATCCGCAAGACGGCTTGCCAGCGCGCAGCCGCCCGAGCCCGCGCCGACGATGATGTAGTCGTATTGCATGCGCTCCCTCCTGGTGGGCCGCGTTGCTCGCGCACCCTGTCTCATGCACACTTGTCCACGTGTGTTTCCCCGGCATTGTAGGGAGCGGCGCGGGGCTGCAGCGGCTTCGCGCCAGGGCGAATCCTCTAAACGCAAGCGCCATCGCGACCCTATGATGAAAGACACGCGAGGGGCCGCCCGCCGGCCGCGTGCGGCATTCAAACAGCGCGCGGCGCGCGCCATCCTTCCAGCGTGCGGCACGACGCACGGCGATTGAACAGCACCCCGCAGCATCCCGTCGATCAGCACCGGCGAGCCCGCGGTGAACGGAGACAGCAAATGGAACGGCATCACTTCGGCCAGACTCACGACGTGACCAATCAGGTCCCGCCGCTGGCGAACTACAACCTGTTTGCCTGCGACACTGCGTTGTCCGCGGCCCTCGAACGTGACGGCGCCGGCTGGCATCGCGACGCGTTGCTGCGGCACGGCGCGGCGCTCACCACATCCGACACACTCGCGCTCGCCGAACTCGCCAACCGTCATACGCCCGAGCTGTTCACGCATAGTCCGCGAGGCGAGCGCATCGACGCGCTGGAGTTTCATCCCGCGTGGCATTCACTGCTCTCGCTGTTGCGCCGCGAGGGTCTGCACGCGCTGCCGTTTTCCAATCCGCAGCGCGGTGCGATGGTCGCGCGCTGCGCCGGTTATTTTCTGCATGCGCAGATCGAATCCGGGTCGCTGTGTCCACTGACCATGACCTTCGCCGGCATTCCCGTGCTGCAGCGCGAGCCCGCCCTATTCGATACGCTGCGCGACAAGCTCTACGCTCGCGAACACGATCCGCGCGACGTGCCGCTCGCGCAGAAGCGCTCCGCGATGATCGGCATGGGGATGACCGAGAAGCAAGGCGGCTCCGACGTGCGCAGCAATCAGACCTACGCGCATGCGCTCGCCGCTGGCGGCCGCGACGGCGCATACCGGCTCGTCGGCCACAAATGGTTTTTCTCCGCGCCGCAATGCGACGCGCACCTCGTGCTCGCGCGCACCGACGATCACGCGAGCCTGTCGTGCTTCTACGTGCCGCGCTTCGCACCCGATGGCAGCAAGAACGCCGTGCAGATCCAGCGTCTGAAAGACAAGCTCGGCAACCGTTCGAATGCGAGCAGCGAAGTCGAGTTCCTCGACGCGTTCGGCATCATGATCGGCGACGAAGGGCGAGGCGTGCCGACCATCATCGAAATGGCGAACACCACGCGGCTCGATTGCGTGATCGGCAGCGCGGCGTTGATGCGCGCGGCGCTGGTGCAGGCGATCCATCATGCGCGCCATCGCAGCGCGTTCGGGCGGCAGTTGGCCGATCAGCCGCTGATGCGCAACGTGCTGGCCGATCTGGCGTTGGAGTCGGAAGCCGCGACCGTGCTGTTCATGCGCCTCGCGCACGCTTTCGAGGAATCCGCCGATGCAGCGTCCACCTCGGCCACCTCCTCCGCCGAACGCGCGTGGCGGCGCATCGTCACGCCGGCGGCGAAGTACTGGGTCTGCAAGCGCGCGCTGGAATTCACGGGCGAGGCGATGGAAGTCTGGGGCGGCAACGGCTACGTCGAAACCGGTCCGATGGCGCGCTTCTATCGCGAGGCGCCCGTCAATTCGATCTGGGAAGGCTCCGGCAATGTGATGTGCCTCGACGTGCTGCGCGCGATGGAGCGCGAGCCGGAAGCCGCGCAAGCGTTGTTCGCCGCTTGGCAAGCGGATGCGCACGCGCATCCGGCGTTAAGCGCCGCGCTCGCCAGGCTGGCCGCCACGCTCAACGGACCGGCCGAGCAGCGCGAAGCGTCGGCGCGGCGCATCGCGCAGCAGATCGTGCTGATCGCGCAGGCCACGTTGCTCGTGAGGCATGCGCCCGCCGTGATCGCCGAAGCGTTCATCGCCACCCGTCTCGCCGACGGCTGCGGCGAAAGCGGCCGTGTGTACGGCACGCTGCCGGCCACGTTCGATCACGCGGCGATCATCGAGCGGGCGTTTCCCGCGTGAGGTGCTGGCGAGCGCCAAAGCAGTAACCGGAAACGCACAACCCGCGAATCAAATAAGCGCGATCCAACGCGCACCGTCATCCATCAGGGAGTGGACATTCATGAAGAACGATCTGGCTGAGGTCGCCGCGCTCGAAGCGCTGTTGTGCGATCAACGCCATGCTCACCTGCGCGCGCCGTATCCTGCATGGGACACGCGCGCCTCGCATCTGCGAACCTTGCGCAAGCTCATGCTCGACAATCGCGACGCCCTCGCCGACGCGATGAACGCGGACTTCGGCAATCGCGCGAAACAGGAAGTGCTGCTCGCCGAATTCCTGCTCGTGAAGGAAGAGATCGACGCCGCGCTCAAGCACGGCAAGCGCTGGATGGAAGCGCAGCGACGCAGCACCAACAAATGGCTGCTGCCGGCGCGCGCGAAGGTCGTGCCGCAGCCGCTCGGTGTGATCGGCATCATCGTGCCGTGGAATTATCCGGTGCTGCTCGCCGCCGGGCCGCTCGTCAGCGCGTTGACGGCCGGCAATCGCGCGATCATCAAGATGTCCGAATTGACGCCGCGCACATCGGCGCTGTTCGAGCAGCTGATCGGTCAGACCTTCGCGCGCGATCACATTGCGGTGGTGAACGGCGACGCGGCGTTTGGCGCCGCGTTCAGCGCGCAGCCGTTCGACCACTTGCTGTTTACCGGCTCCACGAAGGTCGGCCACGAAGTGATGCGCGCGGCCGCCGGGCATCTGACGCCGGTCACGCTCGAACTCGGCGGCAAGTCGCCAGCGCTGATCGGCGCGCACGCGCGCTTTCGCCACGCGGTCGACAACCTGGTCGCCGGCAAGACCCTCAACGCGGGGCAAACCTGCGTTGCGCCGGACTACGTGCTCGTGCCGCGCGGCAAGGAGCAGGCATTCATCGAACGGGCCCGCGCGCGGATGGCGAAGATGTACCCCGGCTTCGCGCACAACCCGGACTACACGTCGATCATTTCGGCGCGCCACTTCGCGCGCCTCGAACGGCTCGCCGACGAAGCCCGCGCCGCGGGCGCGCAACTGCACGCGCTCACCGACGCCTTGCCCGACGCCACGAGCCGCCGCTTTCCGCTGATCGCCGTCACCCACGCGCCGGCCGAATGCGCGCTGATGCAGGAAGAAATCTTTGGGCCGCTGTTGCCGATCGTTCCGTACGACACGCTCGACGACGCGATCGCGTGGATCAACGCGCGGCCTCGTCCGCTCGCGCTGTATCTGTATGCGGACGACGCCCACACGATCGAACGCGTGACACACGAAACGATTGCTGGCGGCATGGCGGTCAACGAAACGCTGATGCATCTGGCGTGCGAAAGCCTGCCGTTCGGCGGAGTCGGCGCGAGTGGGATGGGGGCTTACCACGGCTACGAAGGCTTCGTGACTTTCTCGAAGATGAAGCCGGTGCTGACGCAGGCGCGGCTGAACGCGCGCAGCTGGATCGCGCCGCCGTATGGTAAGCGGGTCGACGCGTTGCTGAAGTTGATGATGCGTTTCTGACGGGATCGGACAACGCGTAGACGCCGCGTCGCCTGGTGAAGCTCAGCGCGCGGCCGGGCCGCCCGCCACGTCGGTAGCGACCACATCGGTCACGTCCTGGGCGACGCCATCGGCGCCATGCACCGGCTCTTCCTCGGCGCCGCTTTCCAGCCGATGCAGCCACGCAAGCAATTCCGCGACCGCGTGATAAAGCTGCGGCGGAATCCGCGCGTCGAGGTCCACCTGCATCAGCAGCGACACCATTTCGGGCGCCTCGTGCACATACAGGCCGGCTTCCCTGGCCCGTTGCACGATCATGTCGGCCAGCAGCCCATAGCCTTTGGCGACCACGCGTGGCGCGGGGTCGTTGCTCTGCGCGTCGTAAACGAGTGCGGCCGCGCTGCGGCGATGCTGACGGCTCATCAGATATCCCAGTCGAAGTCGTCGCGTTGCCCGGCTGACGCGCGGCTCACGCGCGCGGCGCGGCGAGCAGCCGTGGCGTCGATGGTGCGATCGCGTGCGGCACCGTTGGCCGTCGCAGTCGAGGATGTCGGCGAGCTCGCCGCGGTCGCCGCCGAAGCCGAGCGCGCATATGCGGAAGCCGCCGCCTGCGCTCCCGCAGCGGCCGCCACCGTGGCCGGCGCGCCGCCGCCGATCTCGCGGATCGTCAGGCCGTTCAGTTCGATGCCTGCCGCCGCGAGCCGCTGCCGGAAGCTCTCACCCTGCATCGCGAGCCGTGCCGCGCCGCCCGGACTTGCCTGCACGCGCGCCACGAGGCGCATGCCGGTCAGCGTCAGTTCCGCGTCGACGGTGCCGAGCGTCGGCAACGACAGCGTCAGACGCGTGCGCCACGGCTGGTCGTCTTCGCTCGCGGCGCCGCCGCCGCTGCGGTCCCATTCGTCGCCGTCCTGTTCGATGGTCCAGTCGAGCCGCGCGCCCGGCCACGCTTCGCCGCTCCAGCGAAACTGTCCGGTAGCGAGCAGATCCAGCTGCTGACGCACCAGCGCCACGGTCGCGGGATGCACCGCCGCCGCCATGGATTGCGCACTCTGCGACGAGCCCGCGTCGGCGGCTTGCGCCGCCGCGCTGTGCAGGCCCGCATGCGCGGGCTGGCCGTTCAGGTCGGACAGTGAACTGGCCAGCACTTCGCCGGCCACGAAGCGTGCCGCTTGCGCGTTCAGAATCGACGGCATGGCGCGAGCGGCGGGGCTGCTGTCCGGCGTGCCGCTTTGCGCGGCGCCATGGGGCGATGCTCCCATGCCTTGGCGCGCGGCGCCGTTCGGCAAAGTGGCGTCGCCCTCATCGCTTGCCCAGTCGAGCGGCAATTGCGCGGCCGCCACCAGCCTGTTTTGCGCCTCGCCGGCCAACTCCGCCGGCGGGCGCTGGCCAGCCAGCCATTGCGCGAGATGGGCCTCGTAGAAAAGACCGCTGTCGCCGACCGTCTGTTCGAGCGCGGCCGCGAGCGCCGCGACCGGGACCTGGGCGGCCGCCACATTGGTCGTGGCCGCCGTTCCGGCGGCAGCCGGAATGGCATTGGCGGCCGTGGAAGCCGCCGGTGTATCGAACAGCGGCAAGCCGCCGATTTCAATATCGAGCGCCGGCGCAGCCGGCCAGATCGGCCGCTGCCCGAGTACAGCGGCTGTCGCGTCGCCACCCGAGCGGGCGATCGCATTGAGCGTCAGCGCGACGGCGGACAGCGCGGTTTGCGCGGAAGGCGGTGGTGGGGACGCGGCGGCGGGAGGCGCCGTGGTCGGCGCGGTATCGACGACCGCCGCGCCGGTCTGCGACGTCGCCGCGCTCCCCGGCGCGATGTTGAGCAGACTGTCGACCCGGCTCGCGAGCAGCGAAGCGATGGCCGTGTCGATTCCGTTCATGCCGATTCCTTGGTCACATTGGCGGCAGCGCGCTCAAATCTCAAATCAATCCAGTCACGCGCAGCGACCCGGACGCGGCGCACCTGGCGCAAGCGGCACGAGTGTCGCCTGTCGCGGCACCCTCAGCGTGCGCCGTACAGTTCCTTGAGCACGCGCGTCGGCCGTCCGGCGAACAGCGCTGACAGATTGGCCATGCCCGGATTCGCCAGATCGCGAATGGCGGCGTCGTCGGCGAGAATCTGGCGGATCAGCGCGTACTTGCGCAAACGCTCGGCCTCGTCGAGCTTCACACCGGAGTCGGCGTCCTTCAACGCTTCCACGAGGTGCCGGTATTCCTCCTGTAAGAGGACCAGGTCGGTCCACAGGGCGCGCCGGGCAGCCATCAGCATGCGGCAGGAAATCGCGGCAACCGCCTCGTAGCGGGCAAAATATTCTGCGTTCGATGTCATCTCATGCTTTCCGCGGCCGGCTGGGCTGCCATCCGCGCGATCTCCGGGGCAATCCCGATCCAGGCCTCTTCGAGCGTCGCCAGCAGGCCGTCGACTTCGACCAGCATCGGCTCGCTCTGTTTCATATTGGCTTCGAACAGCCGACGCGTCATGTAGCTGTACAGCGCGTCCAACCGCTCCGCAATCTCGCCGCCCACTTCCAGGTTGAGCGACTGCTGCAGCCCGCTTTCGATAAGGCGAATGGCCTTGCTGACCGCCATGCCTCGATCGGCCACGCGACCTGCCTGCAAATGCATCCGAGCCTGCGCGATGGCTTGCCTTGCGCCCTGATACAGCAACACGATCAGACGATGCGGACTCGCGCCCATCACACTCGTCTCGACACCGACGCGTGCGTACGCATTGGCTCCAGCGTGCCCTGGGGAAAACATCGGCGCTCCTCCTCTCATTCAGACTGCGGTTTGGTCGTGGCGGGGCCGTGGGGGACATCACTACCCCAAGCTGCCCTATACCCGGGTTATCGGATAGGCAACGACAAAGCTTTAGGCCGATGTAAGGGGGATTAAGGGGCGCATCGCGCACGGGCCAGCGCTGCACCGGCAGGCGCTCGTCAGTTTTTGCTGGCGAGCGATGCCGGCGGCAGCGGGCCACCGCGCCGCGCAGACGCGGACGGCCGCAACCGCGGCGCCGCGTTCACTGGTGCGGGTTCGCGCAAAGCAGGCAGCGGACGGCGTCCCACCGTCCGACGCCCGCTCAGACCGCCATCTGCGAGATTTCGTTGTAGGCGGCGACCAGCTTGTTGCGCACCTGCAGGCCGAACTGGAAGCCGACGTTGGCCTTCTGCATGTCGACCATGACGTCGTTCAGCGACACGTTCGAGGACCCCAGCTCGAACGCCTGCGATTCGCCGATCGCCGTTTTCTGGTCGTCGCTGATCTTGTCGAGCGACGCCTTGAGCGCCGACGCGAAGCCGCCGGCCGTCGCCGCGCCGGACCCTGCGGACGCCGCCGGGCTGGTGCCGCCGGCCGCCTGCGCCGCCATCGACTGCATCTGTTGCAGCGCTGACGAGAGCGCGTTCACGGGCATGGTCATGTTCTCTCCCTTGATTGAGCGACCGGTGCGGCGCAGCCACACGACGGCCGTACCGATCTGACCGAAAGCATAGCAAGCGCGCACATCGGGAAAGCCCCGAAAGTAGAGGGGAAACCCCGCTCTATTCAAGCAATCGGCTTGAGCCGCGCTGCGGATAATTTCAACGGTGAAAGTCTCTGTCCGTACGCCCGCCGACCTCGGTGCGGCGGCAGGCGGCAGAACGCAAAGGCATCCCGGAGATACCCGACGCATGGATTCGTCAGCCAACTCATTGATCAACCCCGACGCCCGCATGGGGCTGACCGGCGCGCAGCCCGGCGCCGGCGCGGCCGGCAGCGGCCAGGCAGGCGGCGCGGCCGACCTCGGCGGGCTCGGCGGCATGGGCGGCAACTTCACCCAGCGGCTGTCGGGGCTCGCGCAGATGCGCGGCAACCCGCGCGCGCCGCTGATCTTCGCGGTCGCGCTGCTGGTGGCGATCGTGGCGGGCCTGTTCCTGTGGTCGCGCTCGCCGGACTACAAGGTGCTCTATAGCAATCTGTCCGACCGCGACGGCGGCTCGATCATCGCCGCGCTACAGCAGGCCAACATCCCCTACAAGCTGTCCGACAGCGGCGGCGCGATCCTCGTGCCGTCCGAGCAGGTGCACGAGATGCGTCTGCGCCTCGCGTCGCAAGGCTTGCCCAAGAACGGCTCGGTCGGCTTCGAGCTGATGGACAACCAGAAGTTCGGCATCAGCCAGTTCGACGAGCAGGTCAACTATCAGCGCGCGCTGGAAGGCGAACTGGAGCGCACGATCGAGTCGATTTCGACGGTGAAGTCGGCCCGCGTGCATCTGGCGATACCCAAGCCCTCCGTGTTCGTGCGCGACAAGGAAGCGCCCTCGGCGGCCGTGCTGGTCAACCTGTATCCGGGCCGCGTGCTCGACGAAGGCCAGGTGGTCGCGATCACGCACATGGTGTCGTCGGCGGTGCCGGAGATGCCGGTGCACGGCGTGACGATCCTCGATCAGGACGGCAACCTGCTGACCCAGCCGGCCGCCGGCAACGGGCTGGACGCGTCGCAACTGAAGTATCGCCAGCAGATCGAACGCAACACGCAGCAGCGCGTCGATGCGATCCTCGCGCCGCTGTTCGGCGCCGGCAACGCGCACTCGCAGGTCAGCGCCGACATCGACTTCTCGCACACCGAACAGACCTCGGAAAACTACGGCCCGAACGGCAATCCGCAGCAGGCGGCGATCCGCAGCCAGCAAAGCAGCAGCGCCACCGAAATGTCGCAAGGCGGCGCCTCGGGCGTGCCGGGCGCGCTCTCGAACCAGCCGCCGCAACCGGCTTCCGCGCCGATCACGGCGGGCAACGGCGCGAGCGGCGTGAGCAGCACGCCGGTCAGCGACCGCAAGGATTCGACCACCAATTACGAACTCGACAAGACCGTGCGCCACATCGACCGGCCGATGGGCGACATCCGGCGTCTGTCGGTGGCGGTGGTGGTGAACTACATGAAGGTGGTCGACGCGAAGGGTCAGGTGAGCATGGTGCCGGTCACCGCCGACAAGCTCGCGCAGGTCACCCAGCTGGTGAAGGACGCGATGGGCTTCGACTCGACGCGCGGCGACTCGGTCAACGTGGTCAACAGCGCGTTCACCACCGAGCTCGATCCGAACGCGAACCTGCCGTGGTGGCGCACGCCGGAAATGCTGGCGCTCGCCAAACAGATCGCAACCTACCTCGGGATCGGCGCGGTCGCCCTGTTCCTCTACTTCGTGATGGTCAAGCCGGCGCTGCGCCGTGCGTTCCCGCCGCCGGAGCCCGCCCTCGCCGCGCTGGCGCCGCCCGACGAGCCGATGCTGCTGGACGGCATCCCGGCCGCCGAGCGCGAAGGCGCCGTGGTCGAGATCGAGACCGACAGCGAGACGCTCGCGCTGGAAAACGCGAAGCACAAATATGAGCGGAACCTGGAATTCGCGCGCAGTATCGCGCGTCAGGATCCGAAGATCGTTGCAACCGTCGTGAAAAATTGGGTGTCCGATGAGCGCTGAAGGCGTAGTGAAGAGCGCGCTCCTGCTGATGTCGATCGGCGAGGAAGAAGCCGCGCAGGTGTTCAGGTTCCTCGGGCCGCGCGAAGTCCAGAAGATCGGCGTCGCGATGGCCGCGCTGAAGAACGTGACCCGCGAGCAGGTCGGCGAAGTCCTGCAGGAGTTCGTGAAGGAAGCCGAGCAGCACACCGGCATGTCGCTGGATTCGAACGAGTACATCCGTTCGGTGCTGACCAAGGCGCTCGGCGACGACAAGGCCGGCGCGATCATCGACCGGATTCTGCAGGGCAGCGACACCAGCGGCATCGAAGGCCTGAAGTGGATGGATTCCGCGGCGGTCGCCGAACTGATCAAGAACGAACATCCGCAGATCATCGCGACCATCCTCGTGCATCTGGACCGCGATCAGGCGTCGGAAATCGTCGCCTGCTTCACCGAGCGGCTGCGCAACGACGTGCTGCTGCGCATCGCGACGCTCGACGGCATCCAGCCGGCCGCGCTGCGCGAACTCGACGACGTGCTGACGGGCCTCTTGTCCGGCAGCGACAACCTGAAGCGCAGCCCGATGGGCGGCATCCGCACGGCGGCCGAGATTCTCAACTTCATGTCGAGCAACCATGAAGAAGGCGTGATCGAGAACGTGCGCCAGTACGACGCGGAACTCGCGCAGAAGATCATCGACCAGATGTTCGTGTTCGAGAACCTGCTCGATCTGGAAGACCGCGCGATCCAGTTGCTGCTGAAGGAAGTCGAGTCCGAAGCGTTGATCATCTCGCTGAAGGGCGCGCCGCCCGCGCTGCGCCAGAAGTTCCTGTCGAACATGTCGCAGCGCGCGGCCGAACTGCTCGCCGAAGACCTCGACGCACGCGGTCCGGTGCGCGTGTCCGAAGTCGAAACGCAGCAGCGCCGCATCCTGCAGATCGTGCGCAACCTCGCCGAGAGCGGGCAGATCGTTATAGGCGGCAAGGCTGAAGATGCCTATGTCTAATCAGAACGCCACGGCGAAGGAACGCCTCTCGGCCTACCAGCGCTGGGAGATGGCCTCGTTCGATCCGGCGCCGCCAGCGCCGCCGCCCGAAGCCGAAGTCGACGAAGGCGCGTTCGAAGCGGAACTCGAACGCCTGCGCGACGCCGCGCACGCGCAGGGCATCGCGTCCGGCCATGTGGCTGGTCAGGCGCTCGGCTACCAGGCCGGTTACGAGCAGGGCCATGCGCAGGGTTTCGAGCAGGGCCAAAGCGAAGCGCGCGAAGAAGCGGCGCGCCTGGCCGCGCTGGCGGCCACCTTCAAGAGCGCGCTCGACGGCGCGCAGGGCGCAATCTCCGAAACGCTGGTCGCGCTGGCGCTGGACATCGCGCAACAGGTGGTGCGCCAGCACGTGCAGCACGACCCGACCGCGCTGATCGCCGCCGCGCGCGAGGTGCTCGCCGCCGAGCCCGCGCTGGTCGGCGCGCCGGCGTTGATCGTGAGTCCCGCCGATCTGCCGGTCGTCGAAGCCTATCTCATGGAAGAACTGCAAACGCGCGGCTGGACCGTGCGCACGGATGCGTCGGTGGAGCGCGGCGGCTGCCGCGCGCAAGCCGGCAGCGGCGAAGTGGACGCCGGCATCGAGACGCGCTGGGAGCGCGTCGCGGCCGCGCTCGGCAAGGTGAGCACGTGGTGAAGCCGACGCTCGAAGATATCCGCGCCAGCGATCTGACGCCGCTCGAACGGGAACTGGCACTGGCGTCGTTCGGTGCCGAGGCGCTTGTTGATGTGCCGGACGCGGTGACACCCACCGTGACACCCGCCGCGGCCGCGGTGGCCGCCATCGAAGCCGCGCTGCGCGATCCGGCTCACGCCCATCCGGGGACGGGCACCCCCGCGAGCCGCGATTCCGCTGCTTCAAGCACCGCGTCCCCGGCTATCATCCAAGCCCCCTATGACCCCGCGCTCGACAGCAATCCGCACGTGCAGGCGTGGCGCGGCCGGCTCGACGCACTGCGCGCGCGCAACGCGATCGCCAGGCCGCTGCGCGCATGCGGGCGCTTGACGCGTGCCGCCGGACTCGTGCTCGAAGCGGTCGGCCTGCGCCTGTCGGTGGGCGCCGAAGTGATGATCGAACTGCCGCCAGGCAGTTCGCTGCCGATGGCCGAAGCCGAAGTCGTCGGCTTCTCCGGCGACAAGCTGTTCCTGATGCCGACCACCGAAGTGATCGGCCTGCTGCCCGGCGCGCGCGTCTTTCCGCTCGAAAGCGCGCCGATCGCCGATCCGCTGGGGGGCGCGAAGCGTCTGCCGGTCGGCTGGGAGTTGCTCGGCCGGGTGCTCGACGCGTCCGGCCGCCCGCTCGACGGCCTCGGGCCGCTCGGCGCGCAGGCCGACGCGCCGCTGTCCGCGCCGGTCATCAATCCGCTCAACCGCGAGCCGATTCACAAGGTGCTCGACGTCGGCGTGCGCGCGATCAACGCGCTTCTGACCGTCGGCCGTGGTCAGCGCATGGGCCTGTTCGCCGGTTCCGGCGTCGGCAAATCGGTGCTGCTCGGCACGATGGCGCGCTACACCAGCGCCGAAGTGATCGTGATCGGCCTGATCGGCGAACGCGGCCGCGAGGTGAAGGAATTCATCGAACAGATTCTCGGCGAGGAAGGTCTCGCGCGCTCGGTGGTGATCGCAGCGCCCGCCGACGTATCGCCGCTGCTGCGGATGCAGGCGGCCTCGTATTCCACGTCGCTCGCCGAATATTTCCGCGACCAGGGCAAGCACGTGCTGCTGCTGATGGATTCGCTGACCCGTTACGCGATGGCGCAGCGCGAGATCGCGCTGGCCGTGGGCGAGCCGCCCGCCACCAAGGGCTATCCGCCTTCGGTGTTCGCCAAGCTGCCGGCGCTCGTCGAACGGACCGGCAATGGTCCGGCGGGCGGCGGCTCGATCACCGCGTTCTACACCGTGCTGACCGAAGGCGACGACCAGCAGGACCCGATCGCCGACTCCGCGCGGGCGATTCTCGACGGCCACATCGTGCTGTCGCGCACGCTCGCCGAAGCCGGCCACTATCCGGCGATCGATATCGAAGCGTCGATTAGCCGGGCAATGACCGCGCTGATCGACGAAAACCATCTGAACAGAACGCGTATGTTCAAGCAGATGCTGTCGCGCTATCAGCGCAACCGCGATCTGATCAACGTCGGCGCGTATTCGAGTGGACGCGATGCGGTGCTCGACCGCGCGATCGCGCTGTATCCGCGGATGGAAGCATTTTTACAGCAAGGTTTTCGCGAATGCGCGAACTTTGAACCGAGTGTCGACATGCTGAACGCGCTGTTTGCCTAAGGAGGCTGACGATGGCGAAACACTTTCCGATCAAGACGCTTATCGGCCTCGCCAAGGACGATGTGGACGCCGCCGCGCAACGCCTGGGCCGCGCGCAGCGCGAGCGCAACGACGTGCAGACGCAGCTCGACTCGCTCGTGCAATACCGTGACGAATACCATTCGCGCTTCACGGCGACCGCGCAGAGCGGCATGCCGGCCGGCAACATGCGCAACTTCCAGGCGTTCATCGACACGCTCGACGCGGCCATCGACCAGCAGCGCAATCTGCTGATGACGGCCGATGCCCGCGTCGAGGCCGCCAAGCCCGACTGGCAGCGCCAGAAGCAGAAGCTCGGCTCGTACGAAGTGCTGCAGGCGCGCGGCGAAGCCGCCGAAGCGAAAACCGTCGCGCGGCGCGATCAGCGCGATGCCGACGAACATGCCGCGCGAATTCTGCGCATGCGCGCCGAAGGCGCTTGAGCGGCGGGAGCGCCGCCACGGCTGACCTACCACCTCGTTTGACGGATTGACAGGATTTCTTATGTCGCTTCTTTCACAGATCGGCTCGCTGCTCGGCTCCGCCAGCAGCCCCTCGACCAGCGCGGCGATGGCCGCCTCGGCGAGCGCCAACCCGTTCTCGCAAACCTTGCAGCAGAGCATCGACCAGCAGAACAGCGCAGCTGCGCAGAGCGCGAGTCAGCAGCAGGCGGCTTCGGCTTCGGCTTCGGCTTCGGCT
>NZ_JAQQEU010000039.1:0-68320 GCF_046026895.1 Paraburkholderia sediminicola | reverse complement strand
GTTTCTCGCCTAGCAGATCGGGTCGGGGTTTACCTTGGGGTCGCGCAAGCTTCGGTGATGGCGCGGTGCGAATCATAAAGGGGCCACAAGTCCCGCCAGCAGGGCGATAGCGCGCGTTCTCACCCCTCAGCGAGGCCGTCGCGGATCAGCTGTTTATCGCCACAAGCGATACAGCCTATCCACAATATCGCATTGCACGATACAGCCCATGATCGTCACACTGAGCGCCAATCAATTGACGCGTTCAGGAGACAACTCATGCGCACCCAAGTTGGCATCATCGGTGCCGGGCCCGCGGGCCTGCTTCTTTCCCACCTTCTTCATCTGCGCGGCATCGAGTCGGTCGTGCTCGAAACGCGCACACGGGACCAGATCGAATCCACCATCCGCGCCGGCGTGCTCGAACAGGGCACGATGGACCTGCTGACCGAAGCCGGCGTCGGCGCACGCATGAAAGCCGAAGGCGCGCTCCATCATGGTTTCGAACTGGCCTTCGAAGGCAAGCGGCGGCGTATCGATCTGACCGGACTCACCGGTCATTCGATCACGGTCTACGCGCAGCACGAAGTGATCAAGGATCTGGTCGCCGCGCGCGTGGCCGCGAACGGTGCGCTGCGTTTCGGCGTGTCGGAAACGTCGCTGCACGGCATCGATACCGACAAGCCGTCGATCCGCTATCGTCACGAAGGCGAAGCATGCGAGCTGCAATGCGACTTCGTGATCGGCTGTGACGGATCGCAGGGCGTCTCGCGTGCGTCGATTCCGCAGGCGCTGCGCAAGGACTACGAGCGCGTCTACCCGTTCGGTTGGTTCGGTATCCTGTGCGAAGGGCCGCCCTCGTCGGATGAATTGATCTATGCGCGTCACGAGCGCGGCTTCGCGCTGATCAGCACGCGTTCGCCGAACGTGCAACGCATGTATTTCCAATGCGATCCGAAGGACTCGGTCGAAAACTGGTCCGACGACCGGATCTGGGCGGAACTGCATGCACGCGTCGATTCGCACGATGGCCAGAAGATCGTCGACGGCAAGATCTTCCAGAAGAACATTGTCGGCATGCGCAGTTTCGTGTCGGCCACGATGCAACACGGTCGGCTGTTTCTCGCCGGCGACGCTGCGCACATCGTGCCGCCGACCGGCGCCAAGGGCATGAATCTCGCGGTCGCCGACGTGCGCGTGCTGACCCGTGCGCTGGACGCGTTCTACGTCGAAAATTGCACCGATCTGCTCGACGGCTATAGCGAAACCGCGCTCAAGCGTATCTGGCGTGCCGAGCATTTCTCGTACTGGATGACGAGCATGATGCACCGCATTGAAGGCGCGTCGCCGTTCGAGCAGCAGTTGCAGGTGGCCGAACTGGAGTACGTGACCACGTCGCGCGCGGCGGCCACTGCGATGGCGGAAAATTACGTCGGCGTGGCCGTGCCGCAGACGTAACCACCGCGCAAGGCAAGTCGCATCGGCGTTAGTTGAGCGACAAATCCCGGTGCGCTGCGGCCTGAAACTCCGTAGGGGTGACGCCGGTCTGCTTGCGGAAATAGCGGCTGAAATAAGCCGCATCCTCGAAACCGAGCGCATGCGCGATCTGTTTGATGGTCAAGCCTGAATAGACCAGATCGCGCTGCGCCTCGCGTATCAGATGGTCATTGACGAGCGACAGCAGCGAATGGCCAAGTTCGTCGCGGCAGATGCGGCCCAATTGCGCGGCCGTGACGCCGAGTTTCCCTGCATAGAACTCGATGGGCTGGTGTTCGCGAACGTGCGCGGCGACGAGTTCGCGCAGCCGTTTGATCTGCGCCGCGCGCCGGTCGTTGACCGTTGCGCTGGCCGCCGACGCGGCATCGGTCAAACGCGCCACTTGCACAAAAAGTGCAATCATCAACGCCATGCCCGCGGCGATATGGCCGCGCGCGCTGCCGCGAAATTCCTGTTCCAGCAAGCCGAACAACGGCATCAGCGTGCGCTCGCCGACTTCGGACCGCACGGGGATCAGCGCGGGCCGTTGCAGCACCGGTAACAGACCCGGCGACACGGCTTTCGAGATCGACTCCAGCGCCCGCTGCGCAGCGGTGATCACGAGCCCGTCCATTTCCGGCGAAAACACGAATCCATGCACGGTTTGCGCGGGAATCAGCACGATGCACGGCGGTTCGATCGCGAGCTTCTCGCTTTCGACCAGCACGTGACCCGTGCCGCCGCGGATATAGAGAATCTGCAGCAGCGCGTCGTGACGGTGCGCTGCGATATGCCAGTCGTTGGGACGGCTGCGCTCCACGATCCATTCGAAATTGAACGCGTCGTACCAGGGCGGCCGCGCCGACTCTCCATACAAGTCGTAGTTAGGGATTTTACCCATGCCGTTTTGTCTCCTATGTGCGAATTGTCCTGCGATGCGCTGCCTTTGTCCAATTTCAGCCGCACTCGCGTAGCTATACTTTTTTCCATGAAAGGCGCGCTGAATGGCGCGGCGGCGAAGCCGGCCAGCGCATCGTGCCGACGATCAAAATCATGGAGATTCGGATGACTAATCAAATCGACGGGAGTCGTGGTGCAGCAGACGCACAGCATTGGCTGGCGCTCGAAGGCAAAGTCTGCGTGGTGAGCGGAGCGGCAGGCGGTATCGGCAGCGCAATCGCTCAGGTGCTCGGCAATGCGGGCGCGCGCCTGGCCTTGCTCGATCGCGACGAGGAAAAGTGCCGTGCACTCGCGCAAAGCCTGAACGCGAATGGCGTCGAGGCGCTCGCGCTCGCTTGCGACATCGGCGACATCGACAGCGTGCGCGGCGCGGTGATCGGCGTCGAGTCGGCACTCGGCGTGGCCGATGTCCTCGTGAACAACGCCGGACTGCTGCGTCCGGGCGGCATCGAAGAGATCGGACTGGATGCATGGAACGCGATGCTGCGCGTGAACCTGACAGGCTACATGCTGTGCTCGCAGCAGTTCGGCCACGGCATGTTGAAGCAGGGCGCGGGCGCGATCGTGCATGTCGCTTCGGTGGCCGCGCATCATCCGCAAACTTACAGCGGCGCCTATAGCCCCGGCAAAGCCGGCGTCGCGATGCTGTCGAAGCAACTCGCCGCGGAGTGGGGGCCGCGCGGCATCCGCAGCAACACGGTGTGTCCGGGGATGATCCGCACGCCGCTGTCCGCTGCGTTCTATGAGCACGGCGATATCGAGCGCCGCCGCAGCGCGATGACGGCCAGCCGCCGCATCGGCGAACCGGGCGACATCGCCGATGTCGTGGCGTTTCTCGCCAGTGCTCGCGCCGCGTATGTGAACGGCGCTGAGATCGTCGTCGACGGCGGACTCGAAAGCATGCTGATGGACCTCGTGCCGCGGCCCGGCTTCGAAGCCACAGCGGCTGCTCCGGTCGCCCGTCAGGCCCTCGCACAA
The DNA here is from genome assembly GCF_046026895.1 of Paraburkholderia sediminicola. Lineage (GTDB taxonomy): Bacteria > Pseudomonadota > Gammaproteobacteria > Burkholderiales > Burkholderiaceae > Paraburkholderia > Paraburkholderia sediminicola_C. The sequence goes on along the minus strand of NZ_JAQQEU010000039.1, from coordinate 64,927 downwards.
GGACGCGCATCATGACTAACGCGATACGTGCACCACGCAACGCCGCGCTGACCTGCGACGTGCTCGTCATCGGCTCGGGCGCGGGCGGACTTGCGACGGCCATCACCGCGCGCAAGCACGGGCTCGACGTGATCGTGATCGAGAAGGAGCCGTTCTTCGGCGGCACGACCGCGTTTTCCGGCGGCGTGCTGTGGATTCCGGGCAATCGTCACGCGAACAGTAACCAGGTGAGCGACACGCGCGAAGCGGCGCTGACCTACCTGCGCAACGAGACCGGTGCATGTTTCGATCAAGCCGCAGTCGACGCGTTTCTCGATACCGGTCCGCAAATGCTCGACTTCTTCGAGCGCGAGACCAAGGTCAAATTCGTGCCGACGCTGTATCCGGACTATCACCCGAACGTAGGCGGCGGCGTGGATATCGGCCGTTCGGTGGTGGCCGCGCCGTTCGATGCGCGCGCGCTCGGCAAGGACATCGCGCGTCTGCGGCCGCCGCTGAAGACGATCACCTTCATCGGCATGATGTTCAACTCGTCGAACGCGGACCTGAAGCACTTCTTCAACGCGACGCGCTCGCCGACTTCCGCGCTGTACGTGGCGAAGCGACTCGCCAGCCATCTGAAGGATCTTGCGTTGTACCGGCGCGGCGTGCAGGTGACGAGCGGCAACGCGCTCGCCGCGCGGCTGGCGAAGTCCGCGCTCGACCTCGGCATTCCGATTCACACGAACACCGCGGCGCGCGAGTTGACCGTTGCGGGCCAACGCGTGACGGGCGCGCTCGTCAGCGCACCGGACGGCGAGATGCGCATTGCCGCGCGGCGCGGAGTCGTGCTGGCATGCGGCGGCTTTTCGCACGACGTGGCGCGCATCGCCCAAGCGTATCCGCATGTGCGGCGCGGCGGCGAACACGTGTCGCCGGTGCCGCCCGGCAATACCGGAGACGGCGTCGGCATGGCGGAGCGGCTCGGCGCAAAAGTGGCGATCCGTTACCCGCAGCCCGCGGCCTGGATGCCGGTCTCGCGCGTGCCGATGCGCGACGGCAGCGTCGGCGTGTTTCCGCATCTGCTCGATCGCTACAAACCTGGCATCATCGGCGTGACACGCGCGGGCAAGCGCTTCACGAACGAAGCGAATTCGTATCACGACGTCGGCGCGGCGATGATCGAAGCGTGCGCTAACGAGCGCGAAACCGCGATGTGGCTGATCTGCGATCGCGCGACCATCCGCAAATACGGGCTCGGATTCGCCAAGCCCGCGCCGGTCCCGCTCGGGCCGCTGCTGCGCAACGGCTATCTGAACACCGGCCGCACGCTCGCCGAACTCGCGCGCAACGCGGGGCTGGATGGCGCGGCGCTGGAAGCGACGGTGAAACACTACAACGCGGACGCGGTGCGAGGCGAAGACCCGGAGTTCGGCCGTGGCACGACCTCGTTCAACCGCTACCTCGCCGACCCGGAACAGCGGCCCAACCCATGCGTCGCGCCGATCGGCGGCGGACCGTATTACGCGCTGAAGGTGGTGATGGGCGATCTCGGCACCTTCGACGGCATCTCGACCCGGGTGACGGGCGAGGTGCTGAACGAAGCCGGCGCGCCGATTGCCGGTCTCTACGCGGTGGGCAACGATCGCGCCAGCGTGATGGGCGGCAACTATCCGGGTGCGGGCATCACGCTCGGCCCGATCATGACCTTCGGCTATATCACCGGCCGGCAGCTGGCGGGCGTCGGCGCCAGCGGCGCGAATTCGCCAGGCGACGCCGAGGCCGGCGCAACCAGAACTGGATTGAGGACAGGCACATGAGCAGCGGCAAGCCTTTTGTCGATCACCGCATCTATACGATCCGCCCGCGCGGCATGACGGAATTCATCGACGTGTTCGATCGCCTCGCCATGCCGATCCAGGTGAAGTATCTCGGTGCGCCGGTCGGCTTCTATATGAGCGACATTGGCGCGTTGAACCAGGTCGTGCATCTGTGGGGCTACGAGAGCATCGCCGACTACGACCAGCGCCGCACCGCGCGCGATGCCGATCCCGAATGGCCCGCTTATCTGCAGGCATCGGCGCATCTGATCGTCGCGCAGGAAAGCCGGATCATCAGGCGCGTCGATTTCAGGAGCCTGGCGATGCTTCGTTAGCGGGACGCGTGCCGTAGCAGCACGCGCATCACTGAAGGAGGAGACAGAACATGAACGATCAAACACGGCGCGTCGCGATCGTGACGGGCGGCGCAAACGGCATCGGCTGGGCGACCGCGCGACGTTTCGCGCAGGACGGCTATGACGTGGCCGTCGCCGACATGGATGCGGACCGTGCTCGCGAACGCGCCCGTGAACTGGGTGTGGCGCACGTCGGCATCGGCGCTGATGTGGCCGTCGAAGCCGACGTGCGCGCGCTGATCGATGCGTGCGTCGAACGCTTCGGGCGGATCGACGTGCTGGTCAACAACGCGGGCAACAGCGATCAGCCGCATCCGACCATCGACCAGAGCGTCGACGCCTTCGACCGGCTGCTCGGCATCCATGTGCGCGGCACTTTCCTCGCGTGCCGTGAGGCCGCGCGAGTGATGCTCGCACAGCACAGCGGCGCGATCGTCAATCTCGGTTCGATCGCGGGGCTTGCGGGCATCCCGCACCGCAATGCGTATGGCGCGGCGAAGGCCGGCATTGCCGCGATGACCCGTTCGCTGGCCTGCGAATGGGCGCGTGACGGTATCCGCGTGAACGCGGTGGCGCCGGGCTACGTCGCCACCGAACTGGTCGAGACGCTCAAGCGCAACGGCCAGATGAATCTGCAGGCAATCGAACGGCGCACGCCGATGGGCCGGCTCGCGCGCCCGGATGAAATCGCGCGCGCAATCGGCTTTCTCGCGTCGGACGCTGCGAGCTACATCACCGGCACGGTGCTGAGCGTGGACGGCGGCTGGCACGCGTATGGCGCGGCGAACGACTAGTTCGCGCCAACCGCGCACGCGGGCCGCGAGCGGGTGCCGCACAAGGACCGCTATTCGCGTGATCCGTAGTAATCCGAATAATAAAAATCCACTCTTCCTCTCATGGAGACATCGTAATGAAACAGCCCCAACCAGGCAGGGCGGACGCTCTGCGTCTGTACGAACCCGCAACCGGTGCGCTCGATGCGCAAGGAGACGTCAAATGACCAGCGCCGAACGCAGTGTGGATGTGCAGGCTTTCATCGACGAACAGCGCTTCTCGCCATTTCAATGGACGATTCTGGTGCTGTGCTTTCTGGTGGTCGCGGCTGATGGCTTCGATACGGCCGCGGTCGGTTTCATCGCGCCGTCGCTGGTGCAGCAGTGGGGGATCGCGCGCAGCTCGCTCGGCCCGGTGATGAGCGCGGCGCTGGTCGGCCTCGGCATCGGCGCGCTCGCCGCCGGACCTTGCGCGGACCGGATCGGACGCAAGATGGTGCTGGTGTGGTCGGTGTTCTTCTTCGGCGTGTGGAGTCTCGCGGCGGCTCGCGCGACGTCGATCGAGTCGCTGACGATGCTGCGCTTTTTCACCGGGCTCGGTCTCGGCGCGGCGATGCCGAATGCGGTCACGCTGATGTCGGAATACGCGCCGGCGCGCATCCGCGCGGTCGCGGTGAACGCGATGTTCTGCGGATTCTCGTGCGGGCTGGCGGTGGGCGGTCTCGCTTCCGCGTGGCTGATTCCGCACTTCGGCTGGCCCAGCGTGCTGGTGGCGGGCGGCGTCGGCCCGATCGTGCTGAGCGTGCTGCTCATTCTGATGCTGCCGGAGTCGGTGCAGTTTCTTGCCGTGCGCAGGCGCGCGGATCAGCGCATCGCCCGTATCCTGCGGCGTATTGCGCCGCACAGCCGCTTCGACGGATGCCGCTTCATCGCGCTCGATGCGCGCGCCGGCCGCGAAGCCGCGGCGCCCGGCGCGGGCAAGCCAGGCGAGCGCGCTCAGTGGGCGCTCGCCGTCGTGCTGTCGTCGCGTTACCGCTTCGGCACGCTGATGCTGTGGCTCGCGTATTTCATGGGGCTTCTGATCTACTACCTGCTCACCAACTGGCTGCCCACTCTCTTCAAGGACACCGGTTTCTCCGGCGAGAAGGCCGCGTTGATGACGTCGCTCTTTCCGCTCGGCGGCGTGCTCGGCAATCTGTGCGTCGGCTGGATCATGGACCGCTTCGCCGGTCATCGCGTAGTCGCGATGACGTATGTGCTGGTGGGGTTACTGGTGCTGTTCGTCGGACATGGGGTCGGTCACCAGGTCTGGCTCGGCACGTTGATCTTCCTCACCGGCACCGTGACCACCAGCGCGGTCACCTCGATGTCGGCGCTCGCGGCGAGCTTCTACCCGACGCGGGCGCGCGCGACCGGCGTGGCGTGGATGCTGGGGATAGGCCGCATTGGCGGCGTGGCGGGCGCGCTGGTCGGCGCGGCACTGATGGGGCTGGGCTGGCAGTTCGGCGCGGTGTTCAGCCTGTTGGCCGTGCCGGCGGTAATCGCGGCGAGCGGCGTGTTCCTGATGATGCGGCGCGTGCCGCTCGACGAGTCGTCGTCAGAGGGAGTGGTTGCCGCTGTCGCGCTCAAATAACGGCTGGGCACGCTTCAATTGTGCGTCTGAAAAACAACAGTGAATTCAGGAATAGCGGATTTATCCCCTGCTATCGGGCACCTACACTGGCCTCATCGCTGCGACGGCGGTCACGTCGGCAGCGCATGTCGAGACAATCCCAGGAGGTGGTTTCATGAAGTCGCTCATTCAAGCCGTTGCTCTCGCTGTTGTTCTCGCCGCGCCGGTTGCGTCGTTCGCGCAGGCGGCCGGTCAGCCAGTTTCGCAGGATTCACAGGCGACGCGGACGCAGGCAGCCGCTCAGAGCAACACGGACGAGGCCGGTCGCAGCGGTTACGGGGCTGGCAGCCACGGGACGTGGCAAGCCGGTCGCGGTACTGACACGACGGTCAGCTCCTATTCGCCGCCCATCTACAACGCGCGTTAATGCGCGCAACGAGGCAAAGGAGCGCGCGACGAACGATTCGTCGCGCGCTTCGCATCCGTTCAAGCGCTATGACACGCGCAACAATGTCATCTCATTGCGCAGCAGCGCGAGCAGATCATCGTCGCTAGGCCGCGTGCCCCAATGCCGCGCACCCGCCACCGATGCAATCGCCATCCATGAATGCGGCGGAAACCATTCGCGCAACAGCGCGCCGTCCTGGCGCAAACACAACTGGCCGGTCTGCTCGCTGTATTCGGCGCAGATGAGCACGCCATCGATGCGCGCCGAGACTCGTCTTGTATCGCTGCGTAGCAAATCGTCGCTCCTTATAAAGAGGGGGCGCGAATGCCAGCACGACGCGGCGGCGTCAGCGACACCGCCGTGGTCCATGTATCAGTGATCGCCGTGCCGGTGATCGTCGCCATGGCCGTGCCAGCCGTTGTCGTGGCCCCGGGCGTCACGCCACTCGCGCCGGTCGTGATGACGCTCTTCCCACTCGCGCCGTTCCCAGTAACGGTGGCCGTCGTAGTAGCGCTCGCCGTACCAGCCCGGGCTCACGACCATCACCGGCGGCGCCGGCGCGTAGACCGGCGGCGGAGGCGGCGCATACACCGGTTCGGGCGCGTACGCGACGCCCGGCACGCCGATGTTCACACCCACGTCGACGTGGGCCAGCGCGGCCGACGATGCACTGATCGCGAGACCTGCGACGATCGCCAGCGACATCCAGCGGTTTCGTGAATTTTTCATATTTTGTTCTCGGGTTCTACGATTGTGAGGAAGCGCTCTTGTGTGTCGCGCGCTTAGTAGTGGTCGTGATCGTGATAATGCTCATGAGCGTGATAGCCGCCGTCGGGGACCACGATGCAGCCGCTCAACGTGCTGCCGAGCGTTGCCGCGAGAAGGACTAGTGCGAAGATTTTTTTCATGGCGTTGTTCCCTGTTGCTTGTGACCCGAACTCTACTGAGCGGCGCGATTTCGGTTGTATTTGTGTGTAACAGGACGTGTCGCGGCGCTCATGTGCCGGTCACAGGCCGACGACAGCGTAGAGGCGAGGTCGGTGTGTCGGGTCAGCCGGTCGCCAGAGGGCCGTGACGACGGGCAAGCCATTGAACACGCTATGAAAAGAATGCTGTTGTCGAGCAGTGCGCGTGTGCGTCGGTGCTGAACGATCCACGCGCGAACAGCCGATAACTGCACGGCATCGTGTTTCGCCGCGATCACGTCAGGCGGAAACATTCGGTTGCAGACTGGGGACGGTTAGCGCCGTCGCGGACGGTCGCTCGCACGTCGCGGGTGCTCATCCCGCTTTTGGACGCGAGGCTATGCAGCAACGCGAAGGGAACCCATCAGCATCTGTTAAGGTTCGATCCGTAGCATCCGCGATATTTGCGCCCAGCATTCCCGCTCGTCGATGCGGCGATGCTGCCTTCAATCGACAGCCATTCGATGCTCAAACAACTATGATGATGCGAACCGACCAAGGCGCCTTGCGCCATGACGAAGCGGGCTACGGCGGCGTAGCGCGATTTATTCACTGGCTGGTGGCCGCGTTGATCGCGGCTCAGTTCGTGATCGGCTGGACCATGCCTGACATTCACAAGGACACGCGCCCCGAAGGGCTTATCGCGTGGCATCTCGGCGTGGGTGCCACGCTGATCGCCGCGGTGCTGCTGCGGATCGTCTGGCGTCTCGCGCACCCGCCTGGACCGGCGAACGTGTCGCCGTTTCTGCGCGCGGTGTCGCAGATCACGCACGGTCTGCTCTATCTCGCGCTGCTGGTCGTGCCGCTGCTGGGGTGGGCCAATGCGTCGTCGCGGGGGTGGTCGGTCAGACTATTCGGCTTGTTGCCGTATCCGGCGATCGCACCGGCCGGTTCGTCCGTCGGTCACGCGATGGGCGACATTCATGGCTATCTGGCGTGGGTGTTGTTCGCGCTGATCGCGCTGCATATCGCGGCGGCGCTGTTTCACCGCTTCGTTCTGAAGGATCGCGTGTTGCAGCGGATGCTGCCGTGACGACCGCCTGGCGCTAAACGCACGCGGCTGAGCGCGCCCCGCTATCCGGCGGCCGCATGCTCCGGCGCCGTCGCTGCGCGATACCCGAGCCGCGTCGAGATCGCGAGTCCGGACTGCTTGAGCAGCGCGACGTAGTGCGACTTCGTGTCGGCGCCGCAGCGCATCGTCGGAAACGAAATCGACAGGCCGGCGATCACGCGGCCGAAGCGGTCGAACACCGGCACCGCAATGCACTGCAGTCCTTCTTCCTGCTCCTCGTTGTCCTCGCCGTAGCCTTGCTCGCGCACGTGCGGCAGGATGCTGAGCACCGCCTCGGCGCAGGTGAGCGTCTTTTGCGTCGACTTGCGGAATTCGACGTGCGAGAGCACCTCGCGCGCGTCGGCCGCGTCCATCCACGCGAGCAGCACCTTGCCGATCGCGGTGCTGTGCAGCGGATTGCGCCGGCCGATGCGCGACTGCATGCGCAAGCCGTAGTCGGCGTCGATCTTGTGGATGTAGATGATCGCGTCTTCGTCGAACGCGCCGAGATGGACCGCCTCGCGCGTCACCTGGCCGATGCGCCGCATCTCGACATCGGCCTCGCGCACGAGATCGACACTTTCCAGCGCCTTCGCGCCGAGTTCGAACAGACGGATCGTCAGCCGGTAGCGTTCGGTTTCGACTTCCTGGGTCACGTAGCCGAGCGCCTTGAGCGTCTGGATCACGCGGTGCACGGTGGTCTTCGACATCGCAAGCCGGTGCGACAGCTCGCTGATGCCGATCTGCCCGCTCTCGCCGATCGCGCCGAGAATCGCGAACACGCGGCCGATCGACGACGCCGATTCGCCGCGCTCAGCGCCGCTGCCGCACTCCAGGCTATCCGTGCCCTGCACCTGCAAGGCGGCGTCGTGTTTGCGCTGTTTGCCTGTTGCTGCCATTTCCGTCATCCCTGTTCATGCCGAGCGGCGCTGCCACAGCGCACCCTCAATTCACGCGCCGAGGCGCGAGAGCATACCGTGTCCCGCGCGTTTGCGGCGAGCTAGCGCCCAAGCCAGCCGCCGTCCATCGCCAGTGTATGCCCGTGCACGTAGTCCGACGCGCACGAGGCGAGAAACACGACCGGTCCCGCGAGATCGTCCGGCGAACCTCAACGGCCCGCCGGAATACGGCCGAGAATTTCCTGGTTGCGCTGCGCGTCGTCGCGCATCGCCGCCGTGTTGGCGGTCGCCATGTAGCCCGGCGCGATCGCGTTCACGTTGATGCGGTGCTCGGCCCATTCGTTCGCGAGCAGCCGCGTGAGGCCGAGCACGCCGCTTTTCGCCGCCGTGTACGGCGCCACCCGGATGCCGCCCTGCAACGACAGCAGCGACGCGACGTTGATGATCTTGCCGCCGCTTTGCTGTTTGACGAACTGCCGCGCGGTTGCCTGCGACAGAAAGAACAGGCTCTTCAGATTGACGTCGACGACCGCGTCCCAGTCCGCTTCAGTGAAGTCGAGCGCGGTCTCGCGGCGGATGATGCCGGCGTTGTTCACCAGCACGTCGACGCGTCCGAACGCCTCGAGCGCGGCGCGCACGATGTCGTCGACCGGCGCGGTCGACGCGAGAGCGGCGCGCACGTCGGCGAAGCGGCGGCCGATGGCCTCGACGCGCGCGGGCGTGGTGCCGGCGTCGGCGCGGCTCACGCCGACGATGTCGCAACCGGCGGCGGCGAGCGCGACGGCCATCGCGGCGCCGAGTCCCCTGTTGCTGCCGGTGACGATGGCGACCGTGCCGGTGAGATCGAAAGTGTTCACGGTTTTCAGGCCCATATCGTTTGCAAAGGGTCGTCGGGAAGGAACCTGCGCGGCTTCATCGCAGGTCGCGGACCGCGACGTGGTCCATGTCGCCGAACACCTGGTTTTCGTCGACCATCCCCCAGATGAACGTGTACGCGCGCGTGCCGACGCCCGAGTGAATCGACCAGCCCGGCGAGATCACCGCCTGCTCGTTGTGCACGAGAATGTGCCGCGTCTCGTGCGGCTCGCCCATCATGTGAAAGACGGCGGCGTCGTCGGCGACGTTGAAGCAGAAATACACTTCCAAAGCTTCAGCGCATCGCGCTCGAACACCTGGTCGACCAGAAACACCTTGCGCAGGCCGGTGGTGTCGAGGGTCTTTGCGTATTCGCTGTTGATGGCCTGTCTCACTTCCATGTTCTGTCTCCGTGCGAGTCGATCCGGGCGCGCTGCCGCACGTGTGCGGGCAGCGCCGTTCTGGTCAGGACTGTAGCGCAGAATGGCGGTTTCGGAACAGTGGTCCGAAAAGACTGGATCGCTGCGGCAAGCCAGCCAAGTCTTGCCGGTCGCAGGCGGGTAAACGATGAGCAGAATTTCGGATTTGAAACGGAACGGCGTTCCTTTCACGATGCTATATTGCGCCGAAAGGGAGCAGTCCGCCGTCAGACCGGGACTTTTACCCCGGGCGATCCACCCGACCAACAGGACGCAAAGTCCATGGAGGAGGCATGAAGATCAAGAAGGTCATCGACCGCATTCCCGGCGGCCTGATGCTGGTGCCGTTGTTGCTCGGCGCCTGTGTCCACACGTTCGCGCCCGGCGCGGGCAAGTACTTCGGGTCGTTCACCAACGGCCTGATCACCGGCACCGTGCCGATTCTGGCGGTGTGGTTCTTCTGCATGGGCGCGACGATCGACCTGCGGGCCACCGGCACCGTGCTGCGCAAGTCGGGCACGCTGCTCGCCACCAAGATGGTGGTGGCGTGGATCGTCACGCTGATCGCGGCGCGCTTCATTCCGGTGGACGGCATCAAGACCGGACTGTTCGCGGGGCTGTCGATCCTCGCGATCACGACGTCGATGGACATGACCAACGGCGGTCTCTATGCGGCGGTGATGCAGCAATACGGGTCCAAGGAAGAGGCGGGCGCGTTCGTGCTGATGTCGGTCGAGTCGGGTCCGCTCGTCAGCATGATCATTCTGGGTGCGACCGGCGTCGCGTTCTTCGAGCCGCGGCTCTTCGTCGGCGCGGTGCTGCCGTTTCTGATCGGCTTCGCGCTGGGCAATTTCGACAGCGATCTGCGCGAGCTGTTCGGCCGCTGCGTGCATCCGCTGATTCCGTTCTTCGGCTTCGCGCTCGGCAACGGGATCGACCTGAACGTGATCGTCACGAGCGGCTTGCCGGGCGTCGTGCTCGGTCTTGCGGTGATCGTCGTGACGGGCATTCCGCTGATTCTCGCCGACCGCTGGATCGCGGGCGGCAATGGGGCGGCGGGGCTGGCGGCGTCGTCGACGGCGGGGGCCGCGGTGGCGAACCCGGCGATCATCGGCGACATGATTCCGAGCTTCAAGCCGCTGGTGCCGGCCGCTACCGCGATGGTCGCGACCGCTTGCCTCGTGACCGCGATCCTCGTGCCGATTCTCACCGCGCTGTGGGTGCGTCGCCATCACGCACGCGACGCGTTGCGCGAGGACTTCGCGACGCCGCAGGCAGCGCCGCTCAATGAGCGGGACGCGCGGGTTTGAGCTAGTGTCAGGTGGCCCGTTTTGTCCCTGATCGAGACGAGAACGGGCCATATATGCGTGCCGGCCAAGGTGGGCTGCATGGGACGGCAGGGCATATCGTTCATGGCAATAAAAAAGGTCCGCGAGCGAAGGCTCGCGGACCCGGTGTGACGATTCGAAACAGTGCGGGCCGGCAGGCTTGCGTCAGCCTGCCTCGGCCCGCCCTCGGCTGGCCTTAAGCCGACATCACCGACACCGCCTTCGTGACCAGATAGCCTTCCATGGCTTCTGGGCCGCCTTCCGAGCCGTAGCCCGAGTCCTTCACGCCGCCGAACGGCATTTCCGGCGAAGGCGTGGCCGGCTGGTTGATCCACAGCATGCCGACTTCCATCTGTTGCGACAGCAGATGCACGTTGCTGAACGACTTCGTGTACGCATAGCCGGCGAGGCCAAACGGCAGACGGTTGGCTTCGGCAATCGCTTCTTCGAGCTTGTCGAAGCCGCGGATCGCGGCGATCGGGCCGAACGGCTCGTTGTTGAACACGTCCGCTTCGAGCGACACGTTGGTCAGCACGGTCGGCGCGAAGAAGTTGCCTTCCGAGCCCACCCGTTCGCCGCCCGTCGCCACCGTCGCGCCGGTCTTGCGCGCGTCGGCGAGCACCTTGCTCATGGCGCTCAGGCGGCGCGCGTTGGCGAGCGGCCCGAGGGTCGTGCCTTCCGCGAGACCGTCGCCGAGCTTCAGGCCTTCGGCGTGCTTGACCAGCGCCGCGGCGAACTCTTCGCGGATGCTGTTGTGCACGAGAAAGCGCGTCGGCGAGATGCAGACCTGGCCCGCGTTGCGGAATTTCGCGCCGCCGGCCGCCTTAACGGCGAGCGCCACGTCCGCGTCTTCCGCGACGATGACAGGCGCATGACCGCCCAGCTCCATCGTCGCGCGCTTCATGTGCGCGCCGGCCAGCGCGGCCAGCTGCTTGCCGACCGGCGTCGAGCCGGTGAACGTGACCTTGCGGATCACCGGATGCGGAATCAGGTAGCTGGAAATTTCAGCCGGGTCGCCGAACACGAGGCCGACCGTGCCCGCCGGCACGCCGGCTTCGACGAAGGCCTGCAACAGCGCCGCCGGCGACGCCGGGGTTTCTTCCGGCGCCTTCACGAGGAACGAGCAGCCGCAGGCGAGCGCCGCGCTCAGCTTGCGCACCACCTGGTTGACCGGGAAATTCCACGGCGTGAACGCCGCGACCGGGCCGATCGGTTCCTTGAGCACCAGCTGCTGGGCGGCGAGGTTGCGCGACGGCACGATCCGGCCGTACACGCGGCGGCCTTCGTCGGCGAACCATTCGATGATGTCGGCGGCGGCCAGCACTTCGACGCGCGCTTCGGCGAACGGCTTGCCCTGTTCCTGCGTCATCAGGCGGCCGATGTCGGAGGCGCGCTCGCGCACCAGCGCGGCGGCCTTGCGCATGGTTGCGGCGCGCTCGTTGGCCGGAATCTTGCGCCATGCTTCGAAGCCGCGCTGCGCGGCTGCGAGCGCGCGGTCGAGGTCGGCGATGCCGGCGTGGGCCACTTTGCCGATGGCCTGGCCGGTGGCCGGGTTGATGACGTCGAGGGTCTTGCCGCTGGCGGCGTCGCACCATTCGCCGTTGATCAGAAGTCGGGTATCGGTATAGCTCGAAGTGGCCATGCTGGGTTCCTGTGAATGGGAAAAAACGACAGGCCGCGCAGTCGTGGAGCAAGCGGACGAACGGTGCGCGGCCGAGGATGGACTGCCGATAGTAATCATCTTATCTGATTGCGCGCGATTGCATCGGGTGCGGGCCCGGTTGCGGGACGCGGCACGCCGTTTGCGAGGCTTCTGTCACGGCGCTGGATAATCGGTCGCAGCGGCGTTGCGCAAAGAGGCGTACAGTCAAGCGGCGGTGGCAGTTGCGGTGGCGGCAGGGGGCCCGGGTCCGTGGCCACGGACCGTGCCGACGCGGCTTCGGGCAGGCACCCGCCGACTTGAGCGAAACGCGACGCAAGGTTCGCAAGCGGCGGCCCGAAGACAGCGACTGCAACCCAATCAACCCAGATCCACACGAGGAATCGACATGCCTACCGGTACAGTGAAGTGGTTTAACGACGCGAAAGGCTTTGGCTTCATCACGCCCGATGACGGCGGCGAAGATCTGTTCGCGCATTTCTCGGAGATTCGCTCCGAGGGTTTCAAGTCGCTGCAGGAAAACCAGAAGGTCAGCTTTGAGATTAAGCAGGGGCCGAAGGGTAAGCAGGCGGCGGATATCAAGCCGGTCTGACGAAGGAGGGTGGCCGTCCCTGCGCGTTGGCGTGGGGTCGGCCGCGTTGCCGTGAGTTAGCAGCGGCATTGCCGCGCAAGTTGCTACGGAAGCCGGCCAGCCGTTGCCCGGGTTGTTGCGATGACATAGGGTTGCCGCGAGATCGCCCGCTATACCCGCATCCGTCGAGGGTTTGACGCAGCCGCAATTCCTTCGAGTGTTTCATCCTGCACGTCCACGCGCGCCCATTGCACCGGTCACACGGATGCCACCGACGTCGTGCATGCGCCGGCCCCCTGCAGTGCGCACGCGTGAGCGACAGCAACAGGAGTTGCAGACGTTTGCGGGCCATCGCATCGATGTCGCTGAAAGCGGCCCGCCAAGAGGAAGTAGATCCGGCTGCGGGAACAGCCCGCCCGCAAGTGCCTCGGTCAGCCACCGCCGCGGTCTCGATTCCTGAAAAGTCACGCCGACACGCGGCGAATGGTCCACGCTGCGCGAACCCATCTAGCAGAAACTCGCCGTCGCATTCGCGATCGAGCGGTGCGAGCGCGCGCGGCAATGGCGCATTGCAGCATGAGTGAAATCGGGGTGAGGGGCGCGAGCGCTACACGCCCATGTGGCACGATCATGTCAATGGCCGCCACCGCGCGGCCTGTCGAAAAGCGAGGCCTTCGTGGACAAGGACAGCGCATACCAGCAGATCACCGACAACGGCGGCGAACCTTATGCAAGGTACTTCGCCGCGCAGAACCCCGATCATCCACTCACCCCGTTCTGCTACCGCTACCTGTCCGAAAAGGATCAGGAAGCGCGCACGGCGAGTCACGACGAAGAGCGCGGCTTCGCGCTGAAGTCGCTCGCGCAGATGGAGTCGTCCTCGCATAACGCGCAGGCGGCGGCGAGCGCGTCGCGTGATGCGGCCACGGCCGCGCACACGTCGGCGCTGAGTGCGCGGCGCTCCGCCTTCTGGACCATGATCGCGGCCATCGCGTCGGCACTCGGCGTAGTGGTAAACGCTGCCCTCAATCTGGGCTGGCTCGATTGGGCAAGACACGTGGTCCAGTGAGTTTGGCAACAACCCCGTAACGCGCGAATCAGCGCGCATTTTCTCCTAATACCACACCGAAAAGACAAACGAGCGTCACGCGAAACTAAACATGAGAACAATGCCGCAAGCAGCGGGAACGCAGTATTATTCTTCAGGTTTCCTTCAGCTTTGCTCCGTACTATTTGCGCCACGACTCGCGCCTATGCGACTCATGGTTCTATTAGCTTCCCGACAAAATACTGAAAGCGCCGTTCAGGCTCGCTGGAGCACTCATGAAAACTCTGTTCTTGCAGGCGCCATCTTTCGACGGTTTTGACGGCGGCGCGGGTTCGCGCTACCAGGCGAAACGCGAGGTGAAGTCGTTCTGGTATCCCACCTGGCTTGCGCAACCCGCCGCTCTGATTCCCGACAGCCGCGTGTTCGATGCGACCGCGAATGGCGCATCGGTCGAAGAGACGCTCAAGGTCGCGGAGCAATACGATCTCGTCATCATCCACACCAGCACCCCGTCGTTTCCCACCGACGCGATGTTCGCGCAGCATCTCAAGCAACACAAGCCGTCGCTTTTGATCGGCATGGTGGGCGCCAAGGTCGCGGTCGATCCGCACAACTCCCTCACCGCGACCGAGGCGATCGACTTCGTTTGCCGCGAAGAATTCGATTTCACCTGCAAGGAAATCGCCGAAGGCGTGCCGTTCCCGCAGATCAAGGGCTTGAGCTATCGCGCGGCGGACGGTTCGATCGAGCATAACGAAGCGCGCCCGATCCTCGAGAACATGGACGAGTTGCCGTTCGTCGCGCCGGTCTACAAGCGCGATCTGACGATCCCAAACTATTTCAACGGTTACCTGAAGCATCCGTACGTGTCGCTCTACACGGGCCGCGGCTGCCGCTCGAGGTGCACGTTCTGCCTATGGCCGCACACCGTCGGCGGCCACGCCTATCGGACGCGTTCGGTCGAGCACGTGCTCGAAGAGGTCAAGTGGATTCGCGACAACATGCCTGAAGTCAAGGAGATCATGTTCGACGACGACACGTTCACCGACTTCAAGCCACGTGCGGAAGAGATTGCGCGCGGGATGGGCAAGCTGGGCGTGACGTGGTCGTGCAACGCCAAGGCGAACGTGCCTTACGCGACGCTGAAGATCATGAAGGAAAACGGCCTGCGCCTCTTGCTGGTCGGCTATGAATCCGGCGACGATCAGATCCTGGTGAACGTCAAGAAGGGCTTGCGCACGGATATGGCGCGGCGCTTCGCGAAAGACTGCCGCACGCTCGGCATCAAGGTTCACGGGACCTTCATTCTGGGCTTGCCGGGCGAGACGCCGGAAACGATTCGGAAGACCATCGAGTACGCGAAAGAGGTCAATCCGCTGACGATCCAGGTGTCGCTCGCCGCACCGTATCCCGGCACCGTGCTCTATAACCAGGCGGTCGAGAACGGCTGGCTCGCGGAGAACAAGGTCATCAATCTCGTCAGCAAGGAAGGGGTGCAGCTGGCGGCGATCGGCTATCCGCACCTGTCGCGCGACGAGATGTATCACCAGCTCGAAAACTTCTACAAGCGCTTCTACTTCCGGCCGTCGAAAATCTGGGAAATCCTGCGCGAGATGTTCACGAGTTGGGACATGATGAAACGGCGCTTGCGTGAAGGCGTCGAATTCTTCCGCTTCCTGCGCGCCCATCAAGCGTGAGCGCCACACATCTGCTCGCCGTCACGCTGGCCTACGCGTGTGCGGCGGCGGCTGTGTTCGGTATCGGCTACACCGTGCTGGCCGGCGCGCTGATCGGGCGTTTCTTTGCCCGGCCGGTGGCCGAACCGGCCAGTTTTCCGCCGGTCACGATCGTCAGGCCGCTGCATGGCAGCGAATGGGCGCTGCTCGCCAATCTGTCGAGTTTCTGCTTGCAGAATTACCCGGGGCCGATGCAATTCGTGTTCGGCGTGCACGACTCGACCGACCCGGCGCTGCAAGCCGTCGACGAACTGCGACGGCTGCATCCGGAAGCGGACATCACCGTGGTGGCCGACGCGCGTCTGTACGGCCCTAACCGCAAGATCAGCAACATCCTCAACATGCTGCCGCACGCGCGGCACGACGTGCTGGTGTTCGCCGACAGCGACGTGAGCGTCGAGCCCGACTATCTGCGCAACGTGATCGGCGAATTGCAGAAGCCCGATGTCGGGCTCGTCACCTGCGCGTATCGCGGGCAACCCGATCCGGGTTTCTGGCAGCGGCTGTCGGTCAAGGCCACCAACTACCAGTTCCTGCCCAGCGTGGTGACCGGCCTTGCGCTCGGGCTCGCGCGGCCGTGCTTCGGGCAAACCATCGCGATGCGGCGCGACACGTTTGAAAAAATCGGCGGCTTCACACCGTTCGTGCGGCATCTCGCGGAAGATCATGCAATTGGCGAGGCGGTGCGCATGATTGGCGAGAAGGTGGTGATTCCGCCGTTCCCGATCTCGCATGCGTGCGTCGAAGCGAGCGCGACGCAGCTGGTCGCGCATGAACTGCGCTGGAGCCGCACGATTCGCCATATTGATCCGCTCGGCCATCTGGGCTCGGCGCTGATTCATCCGCTCGCATTCGCGCTGCTGGCGGTTGCGTTTTCAGGCGGCGCGTTCTGGGCATGGCCGTTGCTGCTCATCGCCATGTGTGCGCGGCTCGCGCTGCAACTGCTGACCGACCGCGCGTTGCGGCTGCGCTCCCGCGACATGTGGCTGCAGCCGATATGGGATATCGTATCGTTTGCGATTTTCGTCGCGAGCTTCCTGTCCTCGCGGGTGATCTGGCGGGGCTTCAGTTTCAAGGTGGACGGCGACGGTCTGCTGTCGACGGCGCGCGACGAATGACGGATTAACAGCAGTTTGGGTCGGCAATGATGCAAGAGTTTTTTGAACCGCGAGACGGCGGCAAGACAGCGGCGTTGGCAGTGTCAATGACAGTAACGCGCGCGCACGAGGGGGCCGCGTGATGAAACATGTCGGCCGCGTCGCGGCATTGGTGGGCTTGCTGCTGTCGCTCTGGCTCGTCTGGCGCGACAACCCCGGCGCCGTGCTCGGCGCGCTACGGGCCGCCGGCGCCGGCCTCGTGGTGGCGGCGCTCGTGCACGTGCTGCCGATGCTCGCCAACGCGTGCGACTGGCGTTCACTGATTCGCGGCGCGAACCGGCCCAGCATCCTGAAGATGCTGCATCTGGTGTGGGTGCGCGAATCGGTCAACAGCATGCTGCCGGTCGCGCGGGTCGGCGGCGAAGTCGTCGCGTTCCGCATGCTCAAAGGCTGGGGCGTCCGGCCGTCGATGGCGGTGGGCAGCATCATCGTCGACATGCAGCTCACGGTGATCAGCCAGTTGCTGTTCACGATGGTCGGCATCGGCTTCCTGTTCGCGCACGCGCAGTCGGACACGCTGCGGCTTGCCGGGCAACTGGCGTGGGGCGTCGTGGTGCTCACGCCGCTGCTGCTGTTGTTCGCGCTCGTGCAGCACGCCAATCCATTCGAACGCATCACGCGCGTGCTCAATCACATGACGAGCGGCAAGCTCGCCGCGCTGGTCGGCCAGTCGGCGCAGATCGATCAGTCGATCAAGGTGATCTGGCGGCGGCGCGCGGTGGTGCTGCGCTATCTGTTCTTCTGGCAGCCGCTGCAATGTTTCCTGACTTCGCTGGAAATCTGGCTCGCGCTGCACTTCCTCGGCGTGCCAGTCACGCTGGTCGAAGCGGTCGTGATCGAATCGTTGATCCAGGCGATCAGCAGCGCAGCGTTCTTCGTGCCCGGCGGCCTGGGCGTGCAGGAAGGCGGCTTCATTCTGGTAGGCGGCGCGCTCGGGCTCGATCCGTCCACCTGCCTTGCGCTCGCCGCCGCGCGGCGCATTCGCGATCTGCTGGTGTTCGTGCCCGGCCTGATCGCGTGGCAGTTCGCCGAGTCGTCCAGTCGCACGCTCGTGCATCAGCAGCGGGGCGCGCGCGCGGTGGCCCAATCGCGCTCCGCCGTGAGCGAGACGAGCCGGCGCTAGCCGCGCGGGCGAACCTGTGAGCAGCTCAGTGTGCGGGCGACTGCGCGGCCGCACGCGCGGGAAACGACACCTCGACCGCCAGGCCCCGTTCGCCGATGCCGGTGCCAAGATGCAGCCGCGCGCCGAAATGCTCGGCGATGCGCGCCACGATCGACAAACCCAGGCCGCTGCCGGTGGCCTGATTGCCGGTCGCGCGAAAGAAGCGGCTGGTCAGGCGCGCGAGATCGTCCGGCGCAACGCCGGGGCCGTCGTCGCGCACGGTGAGCTGCACGCGGTCGTCGGCATGGCGCACCGCGACTTCGATGCTGCCGCCGCTGCGCCCGTACTTGATCGCGTTGTCCAGCAGATTGTCTAGCAGGATGCCGATCAACACCGGCTCCGCATTGATCTCAGCGCGCATGTCGCCGATCAGCATCACGCTGATGTTCTTCTGCTGCGCGTTGCGCTCGTTCGCGAGCAACGTGTCCTTCGCCACGCTCGCCGGCTTGAGTGGCACCGTCGACAGCTTCTCCTGCGCGTCCAGACGCGCCAGCAGCAGCAACTGTTCCGCGAGCCGCGCGCTGCGATCCACGCCTTGCACCACCCGTTCCATCGCGAGCCGCTGCAATACCGTGTCCTGCTCGCCCAGCGCGACCTGCGCCTGTACCTTGATCGCGGCAAGCGGTGTCTTCAATTCGTGGGCGGCGTCGGCGGTGAACGCGCGTTCGCGCTCCAGCGAATTCTGCAAACGCGACAGCATCAGGTTGATCGCATCGACGAGCGGCCGCACCTCGGTCGGCGCGCGGCCGATGTCGACCGGCTCCATCCGGTTGATGTCGCGCGAGCGGATCGCGTCCGACAGCACCTTGAGCGGCGCGAGACTCCAGCCGATGCTGAACCACACCAGCAGCGCCAGCACCGGCAGCGCGATCAGCGTGGGCCGCGCGATGCGTCTCGCGACGCCGCTCACCAGGTCGCTGCGTGTGTTGGCCGGTTCGAATACGCGCACCGAATGGCCGAGCGCGGTGTCGCGCAACGTGAACGAGTGATACATCTGGCCGCCCAGCGTGATGTCGTGCGCGCCGCTCGCGGGCGGCACCGGCAGATCCCACGCGCTGAGCGCGCGCAACTGCGGGCTGCCCGCCAGCACCTCGCCGTTCGCGGCGCGCACCTGGAAGAGGGCGTCGCGCGGCAGCGTGTCGTCGTCGTCGAGATCGTTCGCGCCGGGGTCGCCGCCCTTTTCTTCTTCGCGCACGTCGATGCGCGCGTTGGCGAGCGTGATCAGATTGGGCCGATCGAGCAGCGCGAGGATCTGCGCGAGTTCCGCGAGGCGCGCCTCTTCCCATTCGCCGACTTCGCGCGACGCCTGAAGATAGCTCGACACCAGCGCGATGCCCCAGATCAGCACGATGCTCGCGAGCACCAGCAGCGACAGGCGCCGGCGGATCGACGCACCCATCACGCTTTCTCCATCACGTAGCCGATATTGCGCACGGTCTTGATCAATCCCGCGCCGAGTTTCTTGCGCAGATTGGACACGTGTACTTCGATCGCGTTGCTTTCGATCTCTTCCTGCCAGCCATACAGGCTTTCTTCGAGCTGCGAGCGCGACTGCGGAATCCCCTGGTTGGTCAAGAGCTGCAACAGGATCGCCCATTCGCGCGACGTGAGCGGCACGCGCGCCGCGCCCACTTCGACCGTTTGCGCGGCCGGGTTGACCGTCAGTTCCTGATAGTGGATCAACTCGACGCTGCGGCCTTGCGCGCGGCGCAGCAAAGCGCGGCAGCGCGCAATCAGCTCGGTCAGGTCGAAGGGCTTGCCGAGGTAGTCGTCGGCACCGGCTTCGAGACCGCCGACGCGGTCGACCACCGTGCTCTTCGCGGTCAGCACCAGCACCGGCACGTCCTTGCCCGCGTCGCGCAGATGTTTGAGCAGTTCCATGCCGGACACGCGCGGCAAGCCGAGGTCGAGGATCACGAGCGCATACGCGGTCGTGTCGAGCGCGAGGCTGGCCTTGTGGCCGTCGCGGGCCCAGTCGACCGTGAAGCCCGCCTGACGCAGTCCTGCTTCGATGCCGTAGCCGATCAGTTCGTCGTCTTCTACGAGGAGTAGGCGCATGTTTGGAATTCCGTTTTGAAAGTTTTATTGCATAACTGTAGGCGTTTTTGTGCAAGCGCTGAGTCGTGCGGGCGAAGTTTAACCAGCCCTTTGATGATCCGCTTCATGCCATGGGCATGCTTAAGGTTACCTTCAGCTTGAATCGATAGTATCGCCCATCAACAGCCCGGTTCGAGTGGTGATGAAGCGCGTGAAGCGGCGTTGTTGTCAGCCCCTTCTCTCGATTGCTTTGTCAGGTTCGTGCAGCTCGATCGTAAGTACATCGAAAGAATTTTTCCGGCCGGCGCTTTTATGCCGATGAATCGCGCCGTGCGTTCCGTCAGGTCACGAGGCCACGTTATGAAGCCAGTCACCGCCGACATGCTGCGAGCCCATCTGCTGGTCGCATCGCTCACGGCCGCGGGAGCCGAGGCCGTGGTCTTTATCGCGCTGCTGGTCTTGCCGGTGTCGCAGCAGTTCTTCATGACCACGCCGTTCCGCGTGCTGGCGATCGCGGTAATCGCCGGCGGTGTGATCGTGACGCGCGGATTCGCGCAGGCCGCCTTCGAGTTTTCCGTCAAAAGCCACCACACGTTGGCCGCCGGGCGCGCCGCGTCGCCGGTCGAGGTGGCCTCGGACTGTCCGCGCCGCTGGCTCGTCATTCTTCATCTGCGGATGACGGGGCGACCGTTCGTGCTGGCCGGGCACTGACGGAAACGGGCGATGGCGGCGCACGCATGGACCATATGTCAATGGATACTGCTGATCGGCTGCACCGGCGCCGCGCTCTACGCGACGGCGGCGGCGCTGGCGATGCCGTTCTTCGGCATGCGCCGCAACGCCTCGTCCACGCGGGCCAACTCCTCTGATCTTTCACGTGCCGCCGCATGTGCGCCGCAACCGGCGCAGCCATTTGCGCTGGTCGGCGTCAGCGTGCTCAAACCACTATGCGGCGCCGAGCCGCGTCTCTACGAAAATCTGCGGACCTTCTGCGAGCAACGCCACGGGCAGTTGCAGCTGGTGCTCGGCGTGTCGTCGCCGCACGACCCCGCGATCGCGGTGGTGCGCCGTTTGCAGGCCGCCTACCCGGCGCGCGACATCGAGCTGGCGATCGACACGCGCGTGCACGGCAGCAATCTGAAGGTCAGCAATCTGATCAACATGGCCGGGCGAGCCCGTCACGACGTGATCGTGATCGCCGACAGCGACATCGCGGTCGAAGTCGACTATCTCGACAGCGTCGCCGCGCCGCTCGCGGACCCGCGCGTGGGCGTCGTCACCTGTCTGTATGTCGCACGGGGTGTCGGCGGGTTCTGGCCGCGCGTGGGGGCGCTCTTCATCAACGAATGGTTCGCGCCGTCGGTGCGTGTCGCGCATGCGGCGGGCTCGCGCCGCTTCGGCTTCGGCGCGACGCTGGCCCTGCGCCGCGCGACGCTCGAACGTATCGGCGGTTTCGACGCGCTGAAAAACTGTCTCGCGGACGATTACTGGCTGGCCGAACACGTACGTGCGCTGGGGCTGCAGACGGTGCTTTCGCGCGTGATGGTCGCCACCGATGTAATCGAGCCGACCTTCGGCGCACTCTGGCAGCGTGAAACGCGCTGGCTGCGCACGATCCGTTCGGTGAACCCGTTGGGTTTCGGGTCGCTCGCCATCACGTTTCCGACGCCGTGGCTGCTGACCGGCGCGTTACTGAGCGCATCCCTCGCGACGAGCGCGTACCATGGCGCGCACGGGGCGGCGGCGATCGCGAGCGCAGCCGCCACGGCGGCCGGTCTGGGCGCGCGTCTGCTGCTGCATCTGCGCGCCGCGCGCCGCGAGCGCACGTTCTGGCGCGACCTGCCGCTCGTGCCGTTGCGCGATCTGCTGCTGGCGTTGCAATGGTGCGCCGCCGCGTTCGGTTCGCATGTGACGTGGCGCGGCGCGCGCGTGCCGCTGGAGACGTCGGCTGCGTCGCTCGCGCGCGGCAGGCGCCTGAACGTGATGGATGGGATGGAGGTGTCGGATGGCGGCTAGGCCGCGCGGACTGATCGTGACGGCCGACGATTTCGGCCTGCATCCGCGCGTGAACCAGGCGGTCGAACGGGCGCATCGCCACGGCGTGCTGAGCGCCGCGAGCCTGATGATCGGCGCGCCGGCCGCGCGCGACGCCGTGACGCGCGCCCGCGAGTTGCCGCAGTTGCGGGTCGGTCTGCATCTGGTGCTGGCCGACGGCGCCGCGCTCCTGCCGCGCGCGTCGATTGGCGCGTTGCTCGACGAGCATGGCCGCTTCGGCGACAACATGATGCGCGACGGCGTGCGCTTTTTCTTCCTGCCGCATGTGCGCAGACAGCTCGAGCGCGAGATTCGCGCGCAGTTCGACGCCTTTGCGCAAACCGGTTTGACGCTCGATCATGTGAACACGCACAAGCATTTCCATTTGCACCCGACCGTGCTCGGGCTGATTCTCGCGATCGGCCGCGAGTACGGGATGAAGGCGATGCGCCTGCCGTTCGAGGCAAACGCGCCGCTGTGGCTCAAGCCGTGGATCGCGCAGGTGAGGGCGCGCCTCGATCGCGCGGGGATCGCGCACAACGACTATGTGGTGGGAATCGCCGGCAGCGGGCGCATGGACGAGGCGGCGTGGCTCGCGGCGCTAGCCGATCTGCCGCACGGCGTGGGCGAGATCTATTGCCATCCGGCGCTCGCCGGCGAGTTCCCGTTGAGCGACGGCATGCGCGACTACCGGCATGCCGACGAACTGCAGGCCTTGCTTTCGCCGAAAGTGGCCGCCGCGATTCGGGCGTTGGGCGCGCGGGTCGGCGGATTTGCCGACGTGCTGGCGTAGGCGCTTTTTCCTTTGGCCACGGCGGGCAGGTCCACGACGACATGCCGTGGACCTACAACCGCAACGCACGACGCGACGCCATGCACCCCGACGCACGGGGCAAAAACCGCGCGCTATATCGGCTGCTTCTTCATCAACAGCTTCAGTAGGACCGGCAGCAGCAACAGCACCAGCGGCAGCTGCACGATCAGCCCGGAAATGATCGCAACCGCGAGCGGCTGCTGCATCGCCGAGCCTTGCCCGAGCGCGAACGCCAGCGGCAGCAATGCGAGGATCGCGGCGATCGTCGTCATTGCAATCGGGCGCAGGCGATTGCGGCCGGCGCTTCGCAACGCCTCGTCGAACGGCATCTCCTCGTCGCGCACCAGCGCCTGCAACTCCGACACATAGAAGATCGCCACTTCGGTGACGATGCCGATGATCATCGTCATCCCCATCATTGCCGAGATGTTCAGCTCGATGCCGGTGACCCACAGGCCGATGAACACCGCGCCCGCCGCCAGCAATGGCATCGCCAGCACCGCCAGCGCGACGCGGAACCGCTCGTACAGAAACAGCAGCAAGCCGAACACCAGCGCGATCGCGGCGCCGAACACGGTCAGCAAGCCCTTGAAGGCGATCTGCTGTTGCTGATACAAGCCGCCCAGTTCGTAGTAGACGCCTGTTGGCAGCAGGGTTCCGTCGCCGAGCGCCTTCTGCACGTCGGCGATGGTGGAGCCGAGATCGCGCCCATCGATCCGCGCGGTCACCGCCACCATCCGCTTCAGGTTGTCGCGGCTGATCTCCGGCTGGCCCGTCACCGTCACCTGGTCGGCGACGCGATTGAGCGCGAACAGATGACCATCCGGCGCGCGGATCTGTAACTGGCCCAGTTGCGTATCCGTCAGCTTCAGCGCGCCGTCCACCCGCACGCGCACGCCGATCGTTTTCGGTCCGCTCTGGAACTGGGTCGCCACATTGCCTTCGACCATGTCGGACACGGCCTGCGCGATGGTTTGCGGGTCCATGCCCTCGGCGGCCGCCGCCGCGGGCAGGATGTGCAGTTCGAGCGCGTCGCCGGCCGGGTTGATGCCGTCGTTCACATCCACCACGCCCTGAATCTTGCCGATCCGCGCGGCCACCTTGCGCGCGGTGGCGTCGAGCGTGTTCGCGTCGTCGGAAAAGATCTTGATCTGCACCGGTTGCGGCACCGCGGTCAGATCGCCGATCAGGTCCTCCATCAGCTGCGCGAGTTCGACATTGACGCCGGGCACCTGCGCCTCGACCTGCGAGCGGATTTCTTCCATTACCGTGTCGATCGGCTCGCGCCGCCCGGACTTCAGCCGCACGAAGAAGTCGCCCTTGTTGGGTTCGTTCAGATCGCCGCCAAGACCCGCGCCGGTGCGGCGCGAATAGGTCGACACATTCGGATCCGCGCGGATGATGCGCTCGATCTGCTTCATCAGCCGGTCGGTCTCGGTCACCGAGGTGCCCGGTTCGGTGTGGTAGTCGAGCACGAAGCCGCCTTCGTCCATGCTCGGCATGAAGCCGCTGCCCACCCGGGTGAACGCGAACGCGGCCACCGCGATCAGCGGCACGACGCCGAGCAGCACGAGCACCGGCTTCGTGGTGACGCGCTCGACCAACGTCCCGTAACGCCGGTTCAGCCATGCGGCGAAGCGGGTGTCCGCGTGCTCCTCGGCGTCTTTCGGTTTGAGCCAGCGGTCGCACAGGATCGGCACCGCGAGCCACGTGACGAGAAACGAAATGAACAGCGCGCTGGCCATCGTCACCGAGAGCGCCTTGAAAAACGCGCCCGTCACGCCCGACAGAAACGCGAGCGGCACGAAGATGATCAGCGTGGCCGCCGAGGAGCCGGCCAGCGGCCGTGTGAATTCGAGCGCGGCCGCCATCACGCGGCCGTGAAACGCGTGCGCGCCGGCTTCGCGCATGCGCCGCACGATGTGCTCGATCATCACGATCGCGTCGTCGATCACGAGGCCGACCGCGGCCGCCATGCCGCCGAGCGTCATGATGTTAAATCCCATGCCGAACACGTCGAGCAGCAGGATCGTCGCGGCCATCACCACCGGCACCAGCGCGACGGCGATCGCGGTGATCTTCCAGTTGCGCAGGAATACGAACAGTGTGAGCGCCGCCAGCACCACGCCGATCATGATCGCGTCGCGCACGCTGGTGGCCGACGCGATCACCAGTTCGCTCTGGTCGTACCAGTTCGACAGATGCACGCCCGGCGGCATCTGTCGCTGGAAGTCGGCCAGTTTCACGCGGATCGCCTTGGCCATCGCGACGCTGTTCGCGCCGGGCTGCTGGTAGACATTGAGCAGCACGGCATCCTGGCCGTCGGCGGTGACGCGCATCCATTGCGGCACGACGCCCTGGCGAACCGTCGCGACATCGCCCAGACGGATCTGCGTCGCGCCGTTGGCGGACACCACCACGTTGCGCAATTCGTCGAGCTGCGTGATGGTGGTGTTGGTGATCACGAGGTACAGCTTGTCGTGGTCCTCGATGCGGCCGTTGGCCATCAGCACGTTGTGCGCGCCGATCGCCTTCGACACGTCGCCGAGCGACAGCTTGTACGCGGCGAGTCGCGCGGGGTCGACCGCGACTTCGAATTCGTCCTGCGCGCCGCCGGTCACGTCGACCCGCGCGACGCCCTCCACCGACGACAGCAAGGGCCGCATCTGGAACTGCGCGAGATCGTGCAGCGCGGATAGCGACTGCTGCGTCGACGTGAGGCTGTACGCGAGCACCGGAAACACCGTCGGGTCCATGCGCCGCACCTGCATCGAGGTGCCCGGCGGCAGCGTCGCGAGAATCTCGCTGATGGCCGACTGCGCTTGCAACGTGGCTTGCGCCATGTCGGTGCCCCAGTCGAAGTTCAGCGAGATTTCCGCCGCGCCGCGGCTCGTCCTCGACTCCACGTCGCGCACGTTCGGCACGCGGCGCAGCGCCTCTTCGACCGGCATCGTGACGAGCGTGGCCATCTGTTCAGCGGGGCGATCGCCCGCGTCGAGCGAAACCACCGCGCGCGGAAACGCGACGTTCGGGAACAGCGAGATCGGCAGGCGGAACGCGGTCAGTGCGCCCGCGATCGCGAGCAGCGCGATCACGAACAGCAGCGAGCGGCGATGCGCCTGCATCCATTGACCGAAGTTCATCGCGGCGCGCCTCCGGTGGTCCGCACCGCCATGCCGTCCTTCAGTTCATAGTTGCCACTGATCACGAGCCTCTGGGCGGCGTCGAGCGGACCGTCCACGCCATAACGGTCGCCGTTCTCGATCCGGATGCTCACGGCGACGCGGCGCGCCTTGTTCTGCGGCGTGATCTGGAATACGTAGGCGCCGTTGTCGTCCTTCAACACGGCCACGCGCGGCACGACCCAATGCGTGCCGCTGTGAGTCGCAATGTCGGCGCTCACGCGCGTGCCCGGAATGAACGCGCTCTGGCCGAGCGGCACGTTCGCGCCGACGTCCACCAACTGGCTCTGCTGATTGACTGCCGCGCCGACCAGCACCACGCGTCCATTGACCGGCGTGTTCGCGAGCGCGGTCGACAGGCCGCGCAGCGTGACGCTGTCGCCCGCGTGAATGGCGGCCGCGTCCGACGGTTCGACGCCGAGCACGACGTTGGCGCGCGCGTCCTTTGTATCGCCGCCGGCCAGTTGCAGGATCGCCGCGCCAGCCTGCACCTGATCGCCCTGAGCCGCCGACAGTTGCAGCACCACGCCGTCGAGCGGCGCGGTCACCACCTTGTTGCCGCTCGCGACGCCGGTCTGATTCTGCGCGGCGAGGGCTTGCTGCGCGTCGTCGGCGGCCTTGCGGGCGCTCGCGAGTTGCGACTGCGTGGCGAGCCCCTTGTCGTATAGCGACTGCGTGCGCGCCAGTTCGCCTTGCGCGAGTGTCACGGCGCTCTTCGCCTGGCTTGCGGCGAGCACGGCGGCGGGATCGGCCTGCACGACGAAGAGCGGCGTGCCGCGCGCGACGGTCTGTCCGGACTGCACGCGCATCTGCACGATGCGCGCGACGTAGGGCAGATTGATGGTCGTGAGATTGGCTGCGGACGCGGCGACGATGCCGAAGCCGCGCACCGGTTGCGCGATCTCGGCGCGCTGCACGCGTACTGTCTCGACGGATACGACGGGCTGGCTGGCGGTTTCGTCAGCCGAGCTAGTGGCGGCGCTGGCCGTGCCGGCGGCATGAGTCACGCTCACGGCATGGAGCGTCACGCACAGCAGCGCGGCGCAGCCGAGCGCGGTCGCCACGGCGGCGACGCGTGGCCGCGAGGTTGGAAGCGGGCTATTTCGCATGAGTATCGATGAAGGTCTGAGCGGAAGTGAAAGCGTCGGGAATCGTGCTGCCCAGCAGCGCCTGCAAGCCGACGCGCTGTTCGGCGAGCGACTCGCGCAGCGTCGCCACGTCCACGCGTTTGACGAGCGCGGCGCTTTGCGCGTCGGTGTACGCGCCGAGCGCGAGGTTGTGTTCGGCGTAGGCCGCGGCCGCATGCTGGGCGGCGACGTCGACATCGGGCAGCGCGGCTTCGGTCTGCTGCAATTGCCGCGTGAGGATCAGCTGGTCCGCGCGCATCTGGGCGACATCCGCGTAGGCCTGGTTCAGGCGCGTCTGGTATTCGTCGCGCAGCCGCTGGCGGGTGGTTTTTTCGATTGCGACATTGCCCTGGTTGCGATTGAAGATCGGCAGGCTCAGGTTGATCTGGAAGCCGCTGGTGTAGATGTTCGAGGTGTCGCGCGCGCGCACGAAACCCACCGACAGGCTCGGAAACTGGCTCAGAATCGCCGCGCGATATTTCTGCTCCTGTGCTTCGTAGCCCGCCTGCAACGCGATCAGATCGGGGCGGCGTTGCGCGAGATTCGCGAGCGCGGTGTCGAGCGTGGGGTCGGTCAGCGGTGCGAGGTCTTCGTTGCCGCTCAGTTGCAACTGGACTTCGGGCGCGAGGCCGAGCAACGCGTTCAGATCGTGATGCGTCTGCTGCGCGGCGCGTTCGGCATCCGTGGATTGCTTGCGCGCGTCGCTGTAAGCGGTGAGCGCGGCGCTCAGCGTGTCGTCGGTGAGGTTGCCGTCGCGGCGCGCTTCGGCCATCCGTTCGTAGCGCGTGCGCGCGAGATCGCGCTGTTGTTGCAGCAACGGCAGCGTGTCCTGCTGAAAACGCGTCTTGATGAACAACTGCCGTGCCTGCGCGACCACCTGCCATTCCTGCCAGAGCAGGCCGAGATCGGTCTTCGCGACGCTCGCGTCGGCGGACTGCTGGTTCGCGCTGCGCAGCACGATCGCCATCACGTCGATGCTCAGGCCATAATTGAACGCGCGCGTGGCGCCGGCGGCGCCGGGGTAATCGCTCGACACGCTCAGTTGCGGGTCGGGCAGCAACCCCGCCGAGTAGGCCTGCGCGCGGGCGATGCCGAGATCGTCGCGGGCCAGCTTGAGCTCGGGATTGTTGGCCACCGCGAGCATCGCGACTTCGTCGATGTCGAGCCCGTCGGACGGATCGAAACGATGCGCGGCCAGTTCGGGCAGCGGCATGCGCGACGCGTCGATCTGGATGCGTTCGAGCGAATGAGCGGAAGTGGACGTGTCGCGCGGCGCGAGCGGCTCGCGCTGATACCAGGTGCAGCCGCCCAGCAGCAGCGCGCCCACGGTCACCAGCGCGCGCAGCCGTGGCGAGCGGCGGGCGGCCTCTGAAGCGCGCGTTGGCGCGGGCGCGCACGCTTCGCAAAGCGTTCGGAAAGCCGCCGCGGCGGCATCGAAAACGGGCAAAATCCGGCTCCTGAATCAAGAGGAAGAATTGCTGCACCGCGAGCGGATGCGGCGAAGTGGGGCGAGTTTGCGGAGGAAGCGCTTAAGTCACGCTTAAGTTCGCTTTCAGCAGGCGGTCGGGATCGCTGGCGATCCCTTGAGCGTCAGGTAGCCGTCAGGCCGCCTTAAGGAAGCCATAAGCAAGCGTTAAGCTAGCGGCCCGGACAATGTGCGGTCCAAACTGGACGGAGAAGAGGGCATGCGCCTGTTACTGGTCGAAGACGACGAGATGATTGCGGAAACCGTGCTGGGCGCGATGCGCCGCTCCGGCTACGCGATCGATTGGGCCGCCGACGGCCGCGCGGCCGAGCTGTCGCTGGGTAACGGCGTGTACGATCTCGTGCTGCTCGATCTCGGCTTGCCGAAGAAGGACGGCATCGAAGTGCTCAACGCGTACCGCAAGAACGGCGGCGCCGCGCCGGTCATCATTCTGACCGCGCGCGACGCCGTCGACGAACGGATTCGTGGTCTCGACGCCGGCGCCGACGACTACCTGATCAAGCCATTCGATCTCGACGAACTGGCCGCGCGCGTGCGCGCGCTGCTGCGCCGGCGCACCGGCCAGAAGCAGCCGGTGTACGCGCACGGCGAACTCACGCTCGATCCCGCCGCGCACGAAGTCACCAAGGACGGCGCGCCCCTGCCGCTCGTGCCGCGCGAGTTCGCGCTGCTGCAGGCGCTGATCGAAGAGCCCACGCGCGTGTTCACCAAGGCCGAGCTCGAAGAGAAGCTGTACGGCTGGGGGGAGGAAGTGGGCAGCAACACGATCGAGGTCCACGTGCACAGCTTGCGGCGCAAGATCGGCGCGGAGCAGGTGGTGACCGTGCGCGGCGTGGGCTACCGTCTGAAGAGGTGCTGATGACGTCGATTCGCCGCTGGCTGCTGGGCTGGCTGATCTTCGGCATGGCGGCGGCGGCGGCCGTGGCAGGGTTCGGCATCTTCCACACGGCGCGCGAGGAAGCCAGCGAGCTGTTCGACTATGAACTGCGCACGGTCGCGTTGTCGATGCCGTCGAACCTGACCGGCGTGGGCGACGGCGAACATCGCGACCCCGACCTCGGCGACCTTGCCGACGACCGCATCGTCATCGGCATCTGGGACCGCGGCGGCGAGCTGATCTATCACTCGGTGCATGCGCCGGTGCTGGCGCGCTTGCCGGAAGGCTTCAACACGGTCGAGCGCGGCGACTATCACTGGCGCACATTCGGGGTGGACCAGAAAGACCGTTATGTGCAGGTGGCGCAACCCGTCTCGGTGCGCGAGGACCTCGCGCTGAAGCTGGCGCTGCACACGCTGTGGCCGCTGGCCCTGCTGGTGCCGGTGACGATCGTGCTGGTGCTGCTGGTGGTCGCGCGCGGGCTTGGGCCGATCGGCGGCCTGTCGCGCGCACTGTCGACCCGCTCGATCGACTCGCTCGAGCCGCTGCGCCTGGACGGCAGCGTGCCGGTCGAAATCAAGCCGCTGGTGCAGGCGCTGAACGATCTGCTGCAAC
The DNA here is from genome assembly GCF_046026895.1 of Paraburkholderia sediminicola. Lineage (GTDB taxonomy): Bacteria > Pseudomonadota > Gammaproteobacteria > Burkholderiales > Burkholderiaceae > Paraburkholderia > Paraburkholderia sediminicola_C. Next base: position 34,916 of record NZ_JAQQEU010000039.1, on the reverse strand, counting down.
GGCTGCACACGGCCTCGCAGGCGCAGCGCACGTTCATCGCCGATGCCGCGCACGAACTGCGCTCGCCGCTCGCCGCGCTGAAGCTGCAACTGCAGGCGGCCTCGCGCGACGGCTCGCTGAAGGGCGAGGGGCAGACGCTCGAGCGCGTCGAGGGGCGCGTGAACCGGATCATTCACCTGGTGCAGCAGTTGTTGACGCTGGCGCGCGAAGACGCACATCCGGTCACGTCGATGGTGCCGGTGAGTCTACGGCGGATCGGCGAGCAGGCGGTCGGCGATCTGTCGCTGCTGGCGGAGACGAAGGAGATCGATCTCGGCCTCGAATGCGAAGGCGCGCGCACGCCCAGCGACGCCTACATGGTGCTGGCCGAACCCCATGGGATGAGCGTTCTGTTAGGAAATCTGATCAATAATTCGATCCGGCATACGCCGCGCGGCGGTCGCGTCGACGTGATCCTCAAGCGCGCCGGCGAGCGGGTCGCATTCGAGGTCGTCGATAGCGGCTCGGGCATCCCGGAGGCCGAAATGGAGCGCGTGTTCGACCGCTTCTATCGCGGCGAGGACGCGCGCGGCGAGGGCAGCGGGCTCGGGCTCGCAATCGTGTCGCGGATCGCCGAGCGGCATCAGCTTGGACTGTCGCTGCGCGATAACGAGGGGCGGCCCGGCTTGTGCGTCGCGGTGTCCGGTTTGCAGGCGCTCGCTGCCGAGGTGCCCGTGCCGGTTAGAACCTGAGGCCGTGGCGGGCAGGTTTGCGCGGGATGCAGGCTGTGCGGAGGCACAAGGGATTTGTCTGCGGATTATCCAGCGTGCACGCGCGGCGCAGCGGGCGGGAACACCGTCTGCCGGCCCGCGCGGCGCGCAGTTGCAGCGCGTGCGAAACCGGGTTCGCAGCGTTGTCATGAGCGCGTTTCCACACGCTGCTACAATCCTGTCTTTCTCGACCGATTGTGCGCTATGGGTTTCGAACAACTCGCTGAACTGAAGAAGCAACTGGCCGCTGCACGCGCCGAAGCTGCGCCTGCCGCCAAGTCCGGTGCCAGACCGGCATCCAAGTCTGCTTCAAAGCCTGCATCCAAGGCTGGTTCCAGGCCGGGCGCGAAGCCTGCCCGCAACAATGCCGCGCCGCGCCGCGATGAGCCGGCGGCCGCCGCGCAAGGCCGGCCGGCGCCGGATGCCAGGCCGGTGGACCCGGTCGTCAAGTCGATCGGACGGCTGCAGAAGCGCTTTCCGATCGCGTTTCCGAAGAATCCCGCGCCGAAGCTGCCGTTGAAGATCGGCATCTTCGAAGACCTCGTTGCGCACGCGAAGGAGCTGTCGCTGAGCGAAGCCGAACTGCGCGACGCGATCAAGACGTGGTGCCGTGGCAGCCGCTACTGGAAGTGTCTCGTCGAAGGCGCGGCGCGGGTCGATGTGACGGGCGCCGAGGCAGGCAAGGTCACCGCGCAGGAAGCGGCGGGCGCGCAGCGCCTGCAAGCGCACCGCGCGAGCAAGGGCGCGCCGAAAGCGCCGGTAGTGGCAACGGATGCGCCGGCGGCCGAAGCGGCAGCGGATGCGCCGGCGGCGGCCGAAGCACCGATGGCAGCGGCTGATGCAGCCGACGCACGGGAGCTTTCGACAATCGCGCCGGACGAATCCGCCAGCAAGCCTCAGGCCAGTTCGACGGAACCGTCCGCAAACAGCGCAGCGGTGGCGGAACCGGCAGCTTCGCCGGTCACTCCGTCAGCCTGACTTCCCCGCCACCCCGCTACGGGGTGCCGCTTTGCCGCTCCGCAGCCGTCAGCCGGCTGCGCACGAAGCCGACGTGTTCGCGCAGCACGTAGAACGCGTCGGCATAAGCGAGCGGCATGCGCAGCCCATTCAACGACGCCTCGATCTCATCCAGTTGCGCCAAGAGCTGCTTGCGCTCTTCGCCGGTGGAATGGGCGAGCGCGTCGCGTTCGATCGCAATCAGCGAACCGTAGTAACGATAGATCCGCGAACGTATCCGCCAGCGATATAGCGCGGGAATCAGGCGCATGGTCGGAAACAGCAGCACGGCCACGGGCAGCAACAGCACGAGCGTACGGTCGCCGATGCTCGCCAGCCAGAACGGCAGTGTGCGGTAGAGAAAACTCTTGCCGGACTTGTAGTAGCGCTGCGCGTCCTCACTGATCTGATATTCGTGAGCCACCGGATTCGGAAACTGCCCCGCGTGCTGCAACAGACCCGGCATCCCGTGCACTTCCTGCGCCGCTTCGATCAGCAGATCGGAGATCGCCGGATGCAGGTTGGTGCGCGCGACCAGTTCGACCGTGGGGCTGATCAGATGCACCGTTTCGGGCGGAATCCTGTGCTTCAGATCCAGCACGCCGGGCGGCAGGTCGATCCGGTCCAGATACGGAAAGAGGCGCGTATAGGCGCTCGCCTCCTCGAAATTGATCACCGAGATGCCGGGTACCCTGAGCAGACGGAGCATCAGACCACGCGTGGCCGAGTCGCCGCTCAGAATCGCCGCATCCACCTCGCCCGCGACCAGTTGGGTCGCGGCCTGCAGGCCGTCGCTCGGCATCAGCACCGTATTGCCGCCCGGCTCGATGCCGTTCGCGTCCAGCAGCTTGAGCGCGAGCCGGCGCGTGCCGCTGCCTTCGCGGCCAATGGCGATCCGCCTGCCCTCCAGTTGTGAAAGCTGGGTCACGCCCGTGCCCCGATAAAACACCACCACCGGCACATAGAAAACGCTGCCGAGCGACATCAGCGACGAGGTGTCGAGTCCGTCGGTTAGACCGCCTTGAACCAGCGCAATATCGACGTGCTGCTTCGGGTCCAGCAGACGCTGCAGATTCTGCTCCGACCCGTCGGACTCCAGCACGTTCAGCCGGATGCCGTTGCGCGCGAGGATTTTCCGGTACTGATTCGCGGTAATGAGAAACGAGCTGTCGCGCGGGCCGGCGCTCATCGTGATGGTTTTCGGCGGCGCCGGATCGACCATCCATACGAGCAGCGTGAGCACCAGCACCACCAGCATGGCCACGGTGACATAAGGCAGTGTGTGATCGCGCCATTCGGCATGCGTGGGGCCGGCGGGGAATTGCGGAGGACGCTGACGCTGCGCTTTCATGGGGACTCCGTGCCGCAAGCCGGGATGCTGCATTGTCTACTGTACGCGGCGAGTCTGCCGTCGGCAGTTTGCTCTATTGACCCGGCAGGGCGAAGTAATCGCTGCGCCGCGTGGTGGGTCCATGTGTCGCAGCACCCGCATCCATTTGACTGGCATGCGTGAATGGGCGTGGCATAATCCGCCACAGCTTCTCATCGCATCGACGGGCGCATCTTGAGTCGTTTCCAACGGAAGATCGGCAGTTGGCTAGGATTGTTCGCGATCCTGATGGCCACGCTCGCGCCGACGATTTCGCATACGCTCGCCGCGCGCGCGGATCACGACGCGATGTCGGAAGAGCATTGCTCGATGGCGTCGATGGACGAGATGTCATCAATGCCGGACGAAGCACCGCAGACACCCGCCGCGCCCGACAATTCCGCCGGCAAGCATGCCCAGATGTCCGACGGCGACGCCTGCGGCTATTGCAGCCTGCTGGCCCATCTGCCCGCCATGCCGAGCGTCGAGGCGCTATTTCTCGTCGCCGTCCGGGCCCGCGAGCACGCCGTCGCGACCCGCTTCGAGAGCGTGCGCCGCGTCGAACCGCTCACCTTCGCGCAGCCCCGCGCGCCACCATTTGCATCCTGATTCGTGTCATCGGGGCGCGACGCGTTGAACCGCATCGCGCCAGCCGCCGCGTGCGCATTCGAGCGTACGTGCCGGTATCGTCACGACCTATCAAACAGGATGAACCATGCCAACCTCATCAACGCGCGGCGGCCGGCCGCTGCGCGCAGCGCCGCTCGCCGCCGCCGCGAGCCTCGTGCTCTGTACCCCGTCGCTCGTCAGTGCGCACGCGATTGCGGGCGACCGTGTCTTCCCGGCGACGATGGCGGTCGACGACCCCGGCGTCGGCGACGAAGCCAACTTCGAGTACGGCCATCAGCGCGTACCCGGCGATGACGGCGACCAGAGCATCAACACCTTCAGCTTCGAATACGACAAGCTGATCACGCCGCGCCTCGCGGTGTCCGTCGACGGCAGCTACGTGATGCAGAACAATCCGAGCGCGCGCGGCTTCGACAATTTCGGCGTCGGCCTGAAGTATCTGCTGTACGTCAACGACACGCACGAATTCATGACCTCGATCGGCGTGAGCGCGGAACTCGGCGGCACCGGCAGCCGCGCCATCGCCGATAACTTTTCGGCAATCTCGTCGACCGTGTACGTCGGCAAGGGCATGGGCGATCTGCCGGACTCGCTCGCTTATCTGCGGCCCGTTGCGATCACCGCCGAAGCGGGCCCCGCGCTGACCACCGGCGCGGGTCAACCGAACGCGTTCAACTACGGCTTCACGGTGCAATACAGCCTGCCGTATCTGCAGCAGCACGTGCACGACGCCGGTCTGCCGCAGCCGTTCGCGAACCTGATTCCGCTGGTGGAGATTCCGCTATCGAGGAGTCAGGGGCAAACGACCGGTACGGTCAATCCGGGCTTCATCTGGATCAATCGCTATGGGCAGTTCGGTGTCGAGGCGCAAATACCGATTAATCGTGCGAGCGGCTCGCACGTCGGCATTCTGGTGCAGGCGCATATTTTCTTCGACGATGTTGCCCCGACCACGCTCGGCAAACCGCTGTTTCCGTAAAGCAGGAGAGAGATGATGAACAACGTGCTGGACAGATCTGAAAGCGTGGGCTTGCGCGTGGCCGCGAAACTGACGGCGCTTGCCGCCGGTCTCGTGCTCGCGAGTGCCGCCTTCGCCCATGTGTTTCCACAGAAGCAGGAGCCGGGCGCGGGCAAGACGGTGGCGTCGCCTCCGCAAGTGCGCGTGATCTTCGACGGGCCGCTCGAACCGGCCTTTAGTTCGCTGATGGTGACCGACGCGAGCGGCAAACAGGTCACCACGCAAAAGGCCTCGGTCGATCCGCATGAGCCCACCACGATGACCCTGCCGTTGCCGTCGCTCGCGGCCGGTCACTATACGGTGCATTGGGTGGCTGTGGCTTCGGACGGGCACCGCACGCATGGCGATTACGGATTTGATGTGAAGTAGCGTGAGACCGTAAGGGGGTTGTGTGGACCGCTCGCCGAAGTGTGGGCCTGATCAAGGAGGGCGGTTTGCAGCGGTGCCTGATCGAACGGCACCGCGGTGCTCTTGCAAACAGGTGGCGTGGCCGAGAATTTATTTATAGATCTGCATACCTTATCGATTGAACAGAACAGCATTTCACACGGCACTGTTACGCTGCTGAGACGCCTGCTGATATCGAAGAGTTGCTGTTCAAGGGCGAGGTTACCGTCAGCTACGAAACGGTCCACCACTGCTCCGGGCTGAAAACGCTCACGCGAAAGCCGGGTTCGCCGTCGCTGCCTGGACGCCGCGGTGCGACGACTGCCGCGAGCCCGGCCGCGGGCTGCAGATAGCGGGCCGGCCCATACCCGACGAGCGCTAACTGGATAGTCGCGGCAGGCGTTCTTTGCTGATCAAGGTCAGGCGCTGAATCTCACGCCCCATTCTGCCGAGATAAGCTTGCGTTGCAACGCGTTGCACTTCCAGTTGGGTCACATCCTTGCGTACCTGACGCTCCCGGGCGGTCATGGATCTCGCCTGCTCCGATTCTTCCCGCAGATTTTCGCGCAAACGCTCGAACTCGGCTTCCGATTGGGCAACAAGCCGCGCCAGACGTCTGTTGTCCGCTTCGAGCTGAACGCGGCGTGCCACTCTTGCGGCCAGACGCTTCACCTGCTGCTCGAAGGTGTGAAAAGCGCTTTCGGCGGAGGCGAGGTCGATGGTCTTCAGCGCGCGGGATAGCGCGGTATCTTGATGGAGCGTGACATAGTACGTCAGCTCGTCCTCGTGAAAGAACAGGTTGGCTGAATAGTCAAAACACCGAAGCAGCTGGAAGGAAGTGAGCGCCTTCATCTCGATCAGTTGCCTGATTGCCGATATGTCCCCCGATTCGACGTTCCGGCTTTTGCTGTCTGGCGTGACGCTGACTGGAGACGGGGGAACTACGGCTCGGGCGGGTTCGACTGTCGACGGCTGTGCGGAAAGAGAGGCGGTTTCGCCGTCTTCTGGCCTGGGTGGCTCTGTTCGCGTGGGAGAGCCGTCGTCGTCGTGTGCGACCGCCAAGCTTTCCGGCGAATTATGGTCAAGCCATGTGCTATATAGTTCCAGGATACTTTTCATGACATTTCTTTAAGGCGGGGTCCCGCGACGGTGCGCCACCGCTATTGCCACCTTCTCGCTTGACGCTGTCGCCGCCGCCGTCCACAGGGACGTGTTGGTCTTCCTCGCGCGCTGCGTTCAGTGCAGCGGTCGCGTCAAGGTCAGACGTGTCCGTTGCACGCAACCCATGCGCAGGTGATATGGGACGGGATTTGACCCGTTCTTTCCAGAACGACGAAAGCAATCGCCAGCGCAACGACAACAAGCGACACTACGGACAGGATGCGTTTCAGGCGTGACCGTTGCCGGACGGGCTCGACCCTCCCTTCCGCGGAAGGCGCCGTCATTTGCTGCGCGGCCGCGGGTTGCGCGCGGAGTGCTTCGACATCCTTGATCAGTTCCGACAACACCCGCAGCTTCTTGCCCAAAACCGCTCGTTCGAGATGGACACGCTTTAGCTCGGTCTCAAGCTCGCTAGCGTGCGACTCCAGCGAGGTCGCATTGTCTTTCAGCCGTGAGAGCATGGATAGAACGTCGTCTGCTGTTTCGGTCGACGAATGGGGATCGCGGTTCCAGCCTCCAGCGAGCGGGGCCATGTATTTCACCTCGTATGGGCTGCTCATTCCTCACTCGGCATGATGAAGTTGCCGGCGAGTTGCCGGAGGATGCGCCATGAGGCGACTGGCGGAAAACCGGTTCTGATCTTGCCCAACATTACAGATCACAGTCTGATCTCTCGGAGAAAAACGTTCAGATTCACGTGCGACACGCCCATGTTTTGCAAGGGCGGCACTCATTCGGTTGCGACGGTCATTGGAGCGACATGGCTTGTTTCCCGTCAAGGACCGCGGTGAATTGTATGCAGGCAGGAGATTCTTCACCATAAGACAAGTCTCAGTCGCGAAGACTCTGTGTTTGACGGCCAGGGCAATCTATTCAAACGCGGCTTTGTTCAAAAGAAGTCCGGGTTTCCCTAAAGCGGCACCTCCGGCTCGAAACTCGGATTTTGACACGTCACGCACACTCACATCGCGTTTCCGAACTCGTTCTATTGAGCGATCGAACTCCCGGGACCACAATTCGCCAGCATTAAGTTGTTGAGTCAGGTCAGCCGCAATTCGACCGCAGGAATATTGGCTTGTATCGAAGCCGCAGTGCTGAGTCAGGGAGCCGCGCAGTCCGGCGTTGAGTGGAAGCGAGTCTGGCATCGAGTTAGATGCGCGACGGAACGAGTTTTCGCGAGCGTCCAATACGATTGCCCGCAATTAACCGTCGAAGGAATAGGTCTCCAATCTTGGGCGTATCGCGAAATGAAAATGCGCGGGAGTTGGGCGAGTTGTTGGTCCGATTGGCGGACGTTCTACTGATAGGTTCGACCGCCATTGCTACATCACTTCTGCTATCCGACGATGTCAGGGAGCTGGTTGTGAGGGGCGCGCTGGTTGCCTTCTCGATCGTTTTCAGTCTCATCCTGTTCCCGCTGTTTGGTGTCTATCGTTCGTGGCGAGGTCGTTCGAAACCGCGCATGGCAAGTTATCTCGGGTTTGCATGGGCGGCCGCCCAGCTCTGTGCACTCGCAGCGATGTTCGCATTTCGCCTGACCATGTCCGTCTCGCGGATGTGGTGGCTGTGCTGGGTTATCGGCGCAGCGGTTGCCCTGATGGTCTTTCGACTGACCGTGCATGCTGTACTGGGGAAGTTGCGTCAGGCCGGACACGACTTGCGTGAAGTAGCGGTAGTTGGCGCGGGCCGACATTGTGCTCGACTGGTCCGCAAGATTGCTGAGCTGCCGGACTCCGGATTTCGCGCGGTTGCGATTTTCAACACGCAACCGCTTGAGCAATCAATTCACGATGATTTGCCGGACTATCGAGATCTCGCAACTTTCGCAGAGCGCGTTCGCAAGACAGATGTGCGTGAAGTATGGGTGGCATTGCCGATGTCCGAGGAGTCCACGCTGCTGCGAATCCTTGAAGAATTCAAGGGCGACCTTGTCAATGTGCGCTTTATCCCGGACGTGCGCAGCCTCGCGATGTTCGGAGGCCAGATGACCGATCTGCTGGGAGCGCCCGCGATCAATTTGATGGCGTCCCCGATCTCGTCGTTCGACCTCTTGCGGAAAGCGATTTTTGACCGGCTGTTTGCAGCAATTGCGCTGGTTGCATTGGTACCTCTTCTGGTTGTGATTGCCGTGGCAGTCAAGCTCTCCTCGGAGGGGCCGGTACTGTTCACTCAGCGGCGCAAGGGCGTGGACGGCAAGGTATTTCGGATATTCAAGTTTCGCACGATGCGTGCGCAGGTCGCGCAGGCCGGCGTGGTGCGCCAGGCGGCGAGAAAAGATCCGCGAGTGACGCGTGTGGGGAGTTTTTTGCGCCGCACGAGTCTGGACGAGTTACCGCAGTTCCTGAATGTTTTGCGCGGCGAGATGTCGGTTGTCGGGCCACGTCCACATGCTCTTGAGCACGACGATCAGTATCAGAAAAGCGTTGCCGGTTATATCCATCGCTATCGCGTCAAACCGGGTATCACCGGGTGGGCACAGATCAACGGCTTCCGGGGCGAGACAGATCAGATCGAGAAGATGCAGTGCCGGGTTGAGCACGATCTGTACTACATGAAGAACTGGTCGTTCGGATTGGATATGCGCATCGTCATTGCGACGGTGACGAAGGGTATGGTTCACCGGAATGCGTATTGATCGATGGGCTGGGGGATGGAAAGGAGCTCGCTCCTGGTCAATGACTCGGTCTACTAACGTAAATTGACAAATAGGCATTAAACAGGCGTCGCTCGCCAGTGCATTGAACGAGGCGTGCGACACGACGAATTCGGGAACAGGTTGAACAGGATGTTAGCAGCGGTTTTTGTGCGGACGGTCGGTCGTCTGGGGTTTCTGGTAGTAGCGTCGGTCATGCTGCTGTCCGCATGCGCGGTCGCGCCCGGCATGCGTATGAATGAGCATCCGAACTTACCGGTAGCGGAAGGAGGGGGGCGGGAGCCGTCTGACGCGCTTGCCGTGCCCATCAGTGATATCAACCTTGCATTGATTCAGGAGATGCGCAAGGAGGCCGCGGCACGAAGTGTGGCCGATGGATCAATGCTGTTTTCGGCTCCCGAGCCCTATACGCTTGGCGTGGGCGACGTATTGAGCATCACCGTCTGGGATCACCCGGAGCTTGCTGCGGCGCAAGGCGCGCAAAGCCAGCCTCAAATGCGGCCAGCCGACGCGCCGGCCGGTTTCATTATCGACCAGACTGGCTCCATCTCATTTCCGTATGCGGGCGTGCTGCACGCGGCCGGCCTTCGACCTGACGAGTTGCAGGCCAACCTTGCACGCAGGCTGGCACGCGTATATCAGAACCCTCAGATAACGATACGTATCGCATCGTTTCGGTCCAGGAAGGTGTACGTCGACGGGGAGGTGCACACACCAGGTGTGCAGCCGATCAACGATATTCCCATGACGCTCTATGAAGCCATTACACGCGCCGGGGGCTTCACACCGGCCGCGGACCAGAGTCGGATGGTGCTGACTCGCAAGCACGTGAGGTATCAGGTTGATTTGCCGGAACTGCTCGATCGCGGGCTGGATCCGTCAAGAATCGTCCTGAAGGACGGTGATCTGTTGCGCGTCACGCCGCGTGACGAAAACGGCGTATTCGTGATGGGCGAGCTCACCCGCCCCGTTACCGCAGTGCCGCAAAGCACAGGAAAGCTGACATTGAGCGACGCACTATCACAGGCTGGCAGTGTGAACGCCACGACCGCTAACGCATCGCAAATGTATGTAATACGTGGCGATGGAGAGCGGACACCGAGGGTTTATCACCTCGACGGAAGTTCGCCAGTATCGATGGTGCTTGCGAACCAGTTCGAACTGCAGCCGAAAGATATCGTGTATGTGGATAGCACCGGCCTCGCACGTTTCAGTCGCGTGCTGAGTCAACTGCTGCCCTTGGTTAATGCAGGTCTGACGGGTGCTGTCGTCGCCAAATGATCGACCGCATTCTCGTCGTCTGTGAGGGGAATATCTGCCGTAGTCCGATGGCGGCAGCCCTGCTTGCGAAAGCCTTGCCCAAGGTCGGTGTGACCTCTGCGGGCACGCATGCCCCAGTTGACCGCGGTGCGGACCCGGCAGCGATCGAACTGATGAAGCAGCGCAGCCTCGACATCGGGGAGCATGTGACGACGCCTTTGACTGCGGCTCATCTACGTGAGGCCCAGTTGGTCCTGACGATGACAGCGACCCAGCGTGAAAGGATAAAAGCCCTGTACTCGTTCGCCAGGGGAAAGGTATATCGCCTTGCCGAACATGACCATCTCGACATCGTCGACCCGTATCGACGCGGTTCTTTCTTTTTCGAACTAGCGCTGGCGCAGATTGAGCAAGGTGTTTCGCACTGGCTCCCTATCGTCCAGCGACTTTCTTAGTGATCTATGGGTTCTAATAGCCTCAAGCAGTTCGTCGTTCCGGATGCCAGAGATGAAATCGATCTATCCGAGCTTGCCAACGTCATTGTCGAGAACCGGCGTGTCATCGCGTGGTTCACTGCGGGCGCGTTGCTGATCGGTATTGCCTATGCAATTCTTGGCACGCCAGTGTACCGCGCTGAGGCGATGCTTCAGGTTGCGGATAGCTCGGACGCCCTCAACGCCAAACTAGGGGATCTGGCGTCCCTTTTTAGCGGCAAGGCGACAGCGGATGCCGAGATTCAACTGATCGGTTCCCGAGAGTTGCTCGACGATACGGTTCGTCGCCTGCACCTTGACATTGACGCGGAGCCCGATTACTTCCCTCTGATCGGAGGCTGGATTGCGCGCCAGGTCCCCGTGGGGCAACTCGCCACGCCTGTTCTCGGCTGGCGTAGTTTTGCGTGGGGAGGCGAGGATATCGACGTCGCCCGCTTCGAAGTCCCGTCGAAACTTTACGACGCGAAATTCACGCTGATCGCGGGTAACGATGGGGCGTTCGAACTAAAAGGTCCGGACGGCGACCTTGTCCTCAAAGGGCATCTTCACGATGCAGTAACCGGGATGACAGAGTACGGTCCTGTTGCATTGACGGTGACGGCACTTGTTGCGCGTCCCGGCACCAGGTTCAAGCTCGCTCGCGCGTCGACGCAGTTGACGACCGCCAAGCTGCGGGACGAGTTATCCGCGAAAGAAAATGTCAAGCAGTCAGGGATCATTTCGGTTCAACTGGATGGAGAAAACAGCGCGAAAGTGGCGCAGACCGTCAATACGATCGTGCAGGGATATGTGCAGCGCAACGTCGACTGGAAGTCCGAGCAGGCCGAACAGATGCTGAACTTCCTGAGCAGTCAGCTCCCGCAGTTGAGGAAGAATCTCGATGCGGCTGAAGGGCGCTATAACACGTTCCGTACCCAGAATGGAACCGTTGATCTTGCCGACGAGAGCCGTCTGCTCTTGCAATCCATCGTCGACACGAAGACCAGGATGCTCACGCTGCAGCAGCAGCGGGACGATTTGCTTACGAGGTTCACACCCACTCATCCTTCCGTCGCGGCGCTCGATGCCCAACTGGCCGACCTGAAACGTCAGGACGACGGGTTCGATACGAAGGTATCCGAACTTCCGGCTACGCAGCAGGCGGCCGTCCGGTTGATGCGTGACGTGGATATCAATACTGCCCTCTACACAAATCTGACGAACAGCGCTCAACAATTGCGCGTTCTCAAGGCCGGACAGCAGGGTGACGCTCACATCGTTGACTACGCGGAGGCGACGGAGAAGCCGGTCAGACCGAAGAGAGCGATCGTCATTGCTGGCGCTGCCCTATTAGGTCTTCTGGTGGGGACAGCCGTGGCGTTCGTGCGACGTTCGCTGTCCCGGGGCCTGGACAATGCGGCTGAGATCGAGCAGATCGTGGGTGCGCCAGTCTTCGCCGTTATCTCGCACAGCGATCGCCAGACTACGTTGGAGAAGCTGTCGCGCCGTGGTCAACGTGGACCGCGCGTGCTGTCGATGGTCATGCCCGACGATGTCGCGGTGGAAGCTATCCGCAGCCTGCGCACTGCCCTGCAGTTCAAGATGGCTGAAGCGCGCAGCAATGTGGTGATGATCACAGGGGTCCGCCCTGGGGGCGGTAAAACGTTTCTGTCGGTCAATCTCGCTGCCGTCCTTGTGTCAACCGGAAAGCGGGTGCTTCTGATCGATGCAGACATGCGTCGAGGTGATGTTCACCACTACCTTGGTATAGCGCCGGAGCGAGGATTTCAGGACGTCATCGCTGGAGCTGATGTGGGCGCGGTAGTGCGGCGACAGGTCCTGCCCAACCTCGATGTGCTGACGCGCGGAACGAACGCGCACTCGCCCGCCGAGCTATTGACCAGTCAGCATCTTGGCGCACTCATCGACAAGCTGTCTCACGAATACGATCTGGTGCTTCTGGATACGCCGCCTGTTCTCGCTGTCACGGACTCGGCACTGATTGGCAAACATGTCGGAATCACATTGCTTGTGATGCGTCACGGCGCGCATTCAGCGGTTGAGCTTCGCGAAACCAAACGATTGCTGAATGGGGCTGGCGTGCCGATCGACGGCATTCTGCTGAGCGATGTTCCGCAGCGTGCGTCCGCGTATGGGACGTACTCCGCTTACGAAACCGATAACGGATAGGCGAACCTGATATCCGGACGTGGCGCGCCGCGGGTGAGCGCATCGCCACCGGATTTATCATCTAACACGAAATGAACAAGAGAATTTTGCTCACGTTCGGAACCCGTCCTGAAGCCATCAAGATGGCGCCGCTCGTGAAGCAGTTAAAAGATACCGAGGGTGTCGACTGCTTCGTCTGCGTGACGGGACAGCATCGCGAAATGCTCGATCAGGTATTGACGTTGTTCGAGATCCGGCCGCATTTCGATCTGAACATCATGAAGCGCGGTCAGGATCTTTATGATGTGACGACGTCGATATTGACAGGAATGCGCGATGTGCTGAACGACAGCAGGCCGGACCTGATGCTCGTTCATGGCGATACCACGACGACGATGGCGGCTAGCCTTGCGGCGTTTTACCGGCGTATTCCTATCGGGCACGTCGAGGCGGGTCTGCGCACCGGCAATATGCTTTCGCCGTGGCCGGAGGAGGCGAACCGGACCGTGACCGGCGCCTTGGCAAACATGCATTTTGCACCGACCGAACGGGCACGTCATAACCTGCTTGCGGAAGGTGTCGCCGATGAGAACATTTCGGTGACGGGCAATACAGTCATCGATGCGCTGCTTCACGTGCGGGCGCGTCTTGAGAAAGACCAGAGCCTTGCCGCCGCGGTTGATCGTGAATTGCCGTCTCTTGCGCACGACCGGCGATTGATTCTGGTAACCGGTCATCGCAGGGAAAGTTTCGGCTCGGGCTTTGACCAGATCTGTTCCGCCTTGGCGCAGATCGCCCGCGCGCACCCTGAGGTCGACCTTGTCTATCCGGTTCATATGAATCCCGCCGTGCGCGAGCCCGTAACTCGTCTGCTGACCGGTATTCCGAACGTTCATTTGATCGAGCCGCAGGACTATCTGCCTTTTGTCCGTCTGATGGTCCGCTCGTATCTGATTCTGACCGACTCGGGCGGTGTTCAGGAGGAGGCCCCTTCGTTGGGCAAGCCGGTCCTGGTGATGCGGACCACCACAGAGCGGCAAGAAGCCGTCGACGCCGGCGTAGTGAAGCTGGTGGGAACGGATGCGCGAAGGATCGTTGATGGCGTGTCCGAGCTCTTGACCGACGCGGATAGCTATCGGGCGATGTCCCGTGGCACGAATCCCTACGGGGATGGACATGCCAGCGAGCGCATTGTCGATTCACTGATGGCCGGCTGGCTTCGGGCCCTCGCGGCTTGATGGCTGCAAGAAAGACATAAGGTTAAATGCGATATGGAATTCAATGTCATTTCGGTAGTCGGATTGGGCTACATTGGTTTGCCGACTGCCGCGGCATTTGCCGCGAGGCGCAAGCAGGTCATTGGTGTTGATGTCGATCAGAACGCGGTGGAGACGATCAACAAGGGCGAAATTCACATCATCGAGCCGGAACTCGATATGCTGGTTCACGCCGCAGTGACTCAGGGGTATCTGCGCGCGACGATGACACCCGAGCCTGCCGATGCATTCCTGATTGCAGTGCCGACGCCGTTTCGCGAAGGCAACAAGCCCGACTTGAGCTACATCCAGGCGGCGAGTCGCTCTGTTGCGGCCGTGCTGAAAAAGGGTGATCTCGTCGTCCTCGAATCGACGTCGCCGGTCGGTGCGACAGAACAGATGGCTGCATGGATGGCCGAACTGCGCCCGGACCTCAGCTTTCCGCAGCAAGCCGGAGAGAACTCCGATATTCGTGTCGCGCATTGTCCGGAGCGGGTGCTACCTGGCCACGTGATCCGGGAACTCGTCGAGAACGACCGCGTAATCGGAGGTATGACCCGTAGGTGCGGCGAGTCGGCGCGTGAGCTCTATCGGACATTCGTACACGGCGATTGCATCCTGACAGATGCTCGTACCGCCGAGATGTGCAAGCTTACCGAGAACTCGTTTCGCGACGTCAACATTGCATTTGCGAACGAGCTTTCGCTGATTTGCGACCACCTTGATATCAATGTCTGGGAACTGATCCGACTGTCCAACCGGCATCCGCGCGTGAGCATTCTGCAGCCAGGGCCTGGCGTCGGCGGCCACTGCATCGCGGTTGATCCATGGTTCATAGTCGATTCGTCGCCAGAACATGCACGCCTTATCCGCATGGCGCGCGTTGTCAACGATGACAAGCCGCACCACGTGATCGGACGCGTCGAGCGCGCGGCACGCCGTTTCAGGGAGCCCGTGATAGCGTGTCTCGGTCTGTCGTTCAAGGCCGATATCGACGATCTGCGTGAGAGCCCCGCGGTTGAAATAGTTCGTGAACTTGTGGATCGGAATATAGGGCATGTCATCGCGGTCGAACCGAACGTGACGGCATTGCCAGCAGGTCTCGATCACAAATGCGAGCTTGGCCAACTGACCGACGCGGTGAGCCGTGCTGATATTGTGGTTATTCTCGTCGACCACCTGCCTTTCCGGCGTCTCGATCCGCTGCGCTTGCACGACAAGATCGTAATTGACACGCGCGGGCTGCTATCGCAACTGCAACTGGTCAATTGAGAAGCCGGATGTCTACGAGCGAGCCGACCAGCAGTACCGCAGCCAACGGACAGACGCCCGTGTCGAAGGCGGGTTCTGGCCTCGGCCGGAATTTTGTCGCGATGGTTATCTGGCAGGTAGGCAACTATCTGGTGCCACTGGCCACATTTCCCTACCTCACACGCGTGCTTGGACCTGCACAGTTCGGCTCGCTGGCGTATGTGAATGCGATGGCGGTCTACGGTACGGTATTGACCGAATGGGGTTTCAACCTGAGCGGTCCGCGAGCGGTCATTGAGTGCCGCGACTGCCCTGAAGCGCTCAACGAACTGATCTGGTCGACTATCAGCGCCAAGGCTTGTCTGTGTCTGCTCTCGTTTGCCGTTCTTCTGATCGTGCTTCATTTCGATCGGCAAGCAGCTTTGGCAACGCACGCAGTTCTGCTGTCGTGGCTGGTCGTGATCGGCAATGTGATCACATTGAACTGGTTGCTGCAGGGGCTTGAGCGGTTTTCCCTGTTCGCCGCGATATCGCTTGCGGGGCGTTTCATTACGCTGCCTCTAGTAATCGTGTTCGTGAAAAGCGCTGACGATGTCGCCGTGGCTGTGGCGATTCAGGGCGCGGCACCGCTGCTGACGGGTTTGCTCTCGCTCGGTATCGTATGCCGACTAGGCTTGCTGCATCGGCCCCGCACCTCATGGCGCCGAATTTGGCTACGGATCAAGCAGGGCGCTGACACGTTTGTGTCAACCGCTTCGGTCAGCCTGTTTAGTGCCACGAATGCAATCATCCTCGGTTCACTTTCCGGTTCTTATCAGGTTGGGATCTATTCTGCTGCGGACAGACTGAAGACAGTCGGCAACATGATACCCGCACAGATCAACACAGTTCTTTACCCACGTGTTTCCGCACTCGTTGCGAAATGCGATCCGGTCTCGGGGCGGGCTGCGGCCAGGCTGACGGTGGTGGGAGCCATCGCGACGATAGCGACGACAGGCGCGGGTGCCGCACTGTTCATCGGCCTGGCCGGATCGCTCACGACTATCGTGCTGGGTGGTTCATACCGTGGCTCGGCCGCGGTGCTGACCTTGCTTTGTATCGCGACCTTGTTCGGGAATCTTGCGTACTTCCTTGGATTGCAAGTGCTGGTCCCCTTTGAGGCCGGATGGCGGCGCTCTCGCGTCATGCTGGCAGGCGGCGTATTGAATGTCGCGTTAGCCTTCGCCCTGGTCCCCACTTTTGGCGCCGAGGGCGCCGCCTCGGCGTTCCTGATTGCAGAGGCCGCGATTCTGGCCGTCTACCTCGTTGTGATCGTGCGCACATTGCCGTGGCGGTCCCATTTCACGCAATTGCTGAATCGTTAAGTGTCCTTCAATGTTTGACATCTATGTGATTTCATTGAGCTCGTCAGAACGACGCGAATCGATCGCGAAAGTTTTGACGGATCGGGGGGCGGCATTTCGTTTCGAGGATGCGGTCGATGGCCGCGAACTCACGGAGGCCCAGATTGATGACATTTACGACGAAGCGGCGGCCAGGGATCGCTACGGTCGTCCGTTGACGCGTGGCGAGTTGGGTTGTTTCATGAGTCACCGGTCCGCCTGGCGAAAGATCGCGGAATCGGGGCGCTCTGCCGTAGTCATCGAAGACGACGCGCTTCTGGAAGCTGTCTTTTATGAACGCGTGTTGACCGCTTCCGAGGCGCTGCTTGCATCTGCAGCCGACATCGTGCTCCTGGGCCGTTCGAAGTTGTGCCGCGCAAGCGCGGCACGGACATATCTTCAGGAACCGTTGAAGCGCTCACGAAAGATCGATGGCCTGATCGTCGGCGTTCCGTTTAAGCAATGGACTAGCGGTTCGGTTGCCTACTGGATTGCTCACGACGGCGCTCGCAAGGCGCTTGCCCATACTGAAGGCGCAATCGGTGCATTGCTCGACGACTGGCCGTGGCATCGCAGCCATGGAGGCCTGCGTGTTGCGGAGTTGCGCCCCTATGCCGCGTGGGAAGCTTTTGAAACGATGCAGAGCTCTCTTGAATCAGCGCGCAGCGTGTACGTGCGCCCACGCCCTGCATCGCATAGGGCGGCGGTTTGGCCGTTGCGCCACATGCGTACGGCGGTTCGCTGGATGATGGTGCTCGCTTTCACCGTGACAGGATCGCGCGGCAGGATGTTTGAATCGTGAACAGTTCATCACCGCTTTACGCTTTGCCGGTGCGAATCCCGGCATCGAAGGCTTGCGCGTCACCCTCGGTGGCATTTGTCTGGACCTTGGTTTTACTGGGCTTCATGTTATCTCCAGTTGCTGACTTCCTGTCGGTGTATGCGTCGCACGGAGCGCTCTCGACGAGCGCAAGCGATGCGCGCTTCTCGCTATTCTTGCGCGGGGCGATTCTGTTCGGCCTGATTATCGCGATGCTGACAGGCGGGAAGATACGGCGGTCCGGGTTGTACCTGTCGCTGCTGGTCTGTGTGGCGATCCTGTCGTCGGGTGCGGCCTATGCGCTCGACATTGCGTCGGGCCCCGAATTCGGCCAACAGTCGATCTTCGTGCTGAAAGTATTTTCGTTTTTTGTCTATTTCAGGGCGCTGTCGGAACTGGGCGACCGCAGACTCGCGAAGCTCGAGTGGTTTGTCAGGCTTGCCTTGTTGGCCTATGGAATCTGCATCGTTGCGGGCGCTGCGCTGTCGATCGAAATGTTCCGTAGCTATCAGGCCGACACGCATATCCGATCGGGTTACAAGGGTATCGTCTATGCACAGAACGAGGCGTCAGCGTTGGTAACCGTCGGTCTGGCTTTCGCGTATCTAGGAGGCTTGCGATCAGGTTGGCGGGTGCGCGAGATTCTGCTAGCCGGCATTCTCCTGGCAGCGTCGATGCTGATCGGTACAAAAGGCGCGGTGATCGGCGCACTCGGTGTGACCTGTGCGTATTTCTACGCGCGTCACAACGCGTTCAGGGCGACCGCACGCGCGGCGTTGGTACTGGGGACGCTGGCAGCCCTGGCGATTCTGGCCTATGTGACGATACCGAACATACAGCAGGCGGTCGATCTCACCCTCAACTACTTCGAGTACCAGGGTGGTCGCGCCAGCAGCGACAGACTGCTGACTATTCTATTGTCTGGCCGCAACCTGAAGTTCGCAAATGTCTGGGACGGCGTCGCGCAACACAACTACATCGCCCTGCTTACCGGCGGGTATCCCGTCACGCGCTATATGGTTGAAATCGACATTCCCGATCTGGTGCTCACTCTGGGACTGCCGGCTTTCGTCGCCTACTTCATGGCGTTGCGCGGCGCGTTTGTATATAGCGGGAAGCCGTGTTCCACGACGCGCTTTGGCAAGCTGTTCTTCTATTTGATCGTGGCAGTGGCGGCGACCGCCGGGCACGTGTTCGGCTCGGCTCTTGTAGCACCGTTTCTCGCTTTCATTGCAGTGATCGTAAAGCGCTACGCGTCTTCCGGTAGCCAACAGGGCAATCTCGATGTGGTCCGATGAAACATTGTCGCAGCGCTCCTCCCTCAACCGGGCGGTGCGTGTTTTGCACGTCGGTCCAGGCTGGGGGCAGCGTGGTGGAATTGCGTCGATGATGGGCGAACTCGAAAATCTCCAGCCACGGTTTCGAAGAGCCAATCTCGTGCTTTCCTTCTTTGAAACGCACGGGTTTCAAAGCGTCCGGAATCTGCTTGGATTTGCGTTGCTCGATCTGCCCCGTTTCATACGGGTTCTCATGCGGGACGTGGATATCGTTCATCTGCACGTTTCTGTACGGGGGTCGTTCTATCGGAAATTCGTGCTTAGTCTGCTTGCGAAGTTGACCGGGAGGAAAACGATCTTCCATCTGCATGCGGGAAATTTCGATCGATTCGAATCGCGGGCGGGGAAATTGACGCGACTATCGATTTCACGTTTTGTTCAAGGAGCGGATGCCACCGTAGCCGTGTCCAGCGCGATTGGCGAGGAATTAATCCGTCTTGGTGCGGACCCTGCGCAGTTATACGTGATTGGCAACACAGCGGGCTCGGCAGAGTTCGTCGCGGACGCGGGCTTGCCGAGACTAAAGAACGATGATGGGGGCTATCTCGCCTTTGCCGGGCGTCTGGTGGAAGGGAAAGGAATTGGCGATCTGTTGAAAGCGCTCGCTTTGCTCAGAGCAGCAGGGTGCGATGTATCGCTGAGACTGGCCGGCGATGGAGATGTGCACCATTGGCAGCGGATGGCATGTGATTTCCAGGTCGATGATCTCGTGACCTTCGTGGGATGGCTGGACGGTGACGCGAAGCTGGAGTTCTATCGCAATGCGCGAGCCTTCTGCATGCCCAGTCACTACGAATCGTTTGGAATTTCGACACTCGAGGCGATGTTTTCAGGTGTGCCGGTCATCGGTACGCGGCTCGGCGGATTTCTGGATCTGGTGGAGGAGGGGGTGACGGGCTACCTTGTCGAACCTTCGAGTCCGCAGGCGCTGGCTGCGCGCATTCGTCGTTTGATGGAGGATCCGGAACTGGCCGGACGGATGGGGAAAGCCGGACTCGCGCGGGCACGACAGTGCTATTCAACCGAAACGCTCAGCAATCTATATGTCCGTTGTTATCGCGACCTAGTGGAGCATTAGGGGAAACACATGCGTGACCGATTCAAACAATGGTACGGGTGCCTCGGGGTTGGCGCGCTATTGATTGCGCAATTGCCCGTGTGGGCTCAGGAATCAATTTCGCTCGCGCATAGCGAGTTGGGCATGTCGCGTCCCGCGGATTCGTATCAGGCGGTCTATGTCGAGGACTGGCAGGGCGGCCTGGATGCGCGCATCGGTGTTCAGGCGAATCCTGGCGACATCGCCATAGTGGACGATCCGGTCTTTCCCGGAGGCAAGGTCGTTCGGGCGAGTATCAGCCGCAATGGGAACTTCTCGCACGTCGCCAATGGCGCGCCGCGAGCAGAGTTGTTGTTTCCAAAGCCGGTCAGCTTTGTACAGGGCCAGGACTACCTGATTCGCTGGAGCACGTTTCTTCCTTCCAGCTTCGAATTCGACGACAAACAACTTGTGATTGTCACGCAGATTCATCAAGGCACGCTTGCCGGCCCGCCCACCATCGCGCTCACGATGCTCGGTAGCCGGTATGCGATCTCTGAGCGCGGTGGACTGCATCCGGAACGGGTCTCAGCCGCGAAATGGATTTGCTGCGCAGACTTCGACCGGGGCAAGTGGGTCCACTGGGCCTTGCGTTACGTTCCCGACGATTCGGGGAAGAAATCTTTGACGGAGTTATGGAAGGACGGTGTTTCCGTCTTCGCGAGCAAAGGTGCGCCGAACTCGTACCTCAACGATCAGCAAGCCTATCTAAAAATCGGGCTGTACAAGTCCGGCTGGAATTCCCAACCATCGGATGTCACACGGATTCAGGCTTTCTTTGGGCGAGTCGACGTGTCCAGACGCTCATTGTTGCCTGCAATCGGTGGAGATCAGGCACAGACTGCTAGCGTCCGCAGAGAAAGGAGTGAGGCAAATCACGAGAACCATGTCGAGAAGTAAAATGAAACGTATTGAATTATTTTCCTGCCCTTTGGACGTCGCATCGATGGATGAAACAGTCGGCTGGATATCGAAGCGCATTGCTGCCAGACAGTTTACCCAGCACGTCGTAGTCAACGTCGCCAAGCTTGTCAATATGCAATCGGATCCCGAACTGGCTGCGTCCATCAGAGATTGCGATATCGTCAATATCGACGGCATGGGGGTCGTGTGGGCGGCTCGTTTGCTCGGACACGAAGTGCCTGAACGCGTCGCCGGTGTTGATCTGTTCGACCGCCTGCTCGCGGACGCCGCGCAGAGAGGCTTCCCGGTCTTTCTCCTTGGCGCGACTGACGCGGTAGTCAAAACTGTGGCAGTACGGTGTGCGAGCCGCTATCCGGATTTCCTGCTTGCAGGCCATCACCACGGCTACTTTTGGGATGACGAGTCCGCAGTGGTCGAGAGGATTCGTGCTTCGGGAGCCCGTCTTCTATTCGTCGCAATTACGTCGCCGAAGAAGGAGAACTTCATTAATCGCTGGAAGGGGCAGCTTGGAGTGGACTTTGTCATGGGCGTCGGCGGTACATTCGATGTCGTTGCGGGTACGGTGCGCCGTGCGCCTCAGTGGATGCAGCGCAGCGGACTCGAATGGGCCTATCGCGTCGCACAGGAACCCCGGCGGATGTGGCGGCGCTATTTCGTAACGAATAACAGGTTCGCGCTGATGCTTTTAAAGGCGTGTATCGGTTCGATGTTCCAGCGCACTGCAGGTGGTCAGCGCCAGTAAGACGTCGTACCTGACGTGTGCTGTGACTGGTTCAGCGTGCCACGCGGAGGAGCTGAGCGGGGTAGCCATCTTTTTCGTGCAAAAACTAGCGCTTGCTCAATCAGCGTTCAGCACGACGCGACCCGCTTGATGCGATGAAAATTGCGGTCGAAATAGATCAAGCCGTCGCCATCCGCCCGCACGCTGATGCGCGTGGTCTTCACGAACATCACCGAGTGCGAGCCGACTTCCTTCAGATCGACGATCTCGCCTTGCAGGCTCGCGAGCGCATCGCGCAGCACCGGGACGCCGTGCGCGCCGTCGTCCCAGATCGGCCAGCCGAAGCGTTCTTCCATCGGCACCTGGGTCATCCCCGCGAAGTGGCGCGCGAGCAGTTCATGCTCGCCCGGCAGGACGTTGACGCACACGTGGCGGTTGCTCTCGAACGTGGAGTGCATCGCGCTCGAACGGTTCAGGCAGACGAGCAGGGTCGGCGGCGTGTCGGTGACGGAGCACACGGCGCTCGCGGTGACGCCGCAGCGGCCGTGCGGGCCGGCGGTCGTGATGACGTTGACGGCTGCGCACAGATGCGCCATCGCCTGGCGGAACTGCTGTTTGGCGTGCAGATGGGCGTCGTTGTCGGAAGCGGGGGACTGGGTCGGCATCGTGGTCATCGTCTGGATTCCTTGGGGCGCGGCATCGTGGGTGCTGATCTGGATTCAAGCGTAATCAATCCCGGTGCGGAAAAAAATCCGCGCGAGCGGCGCATGGGTGGGCGTCGTTCCCTACGTGTCTAAAGTTTTCCCCAATACGCCATGGGTCCTCAGTGCCCCAGTGCACATTCGAGCGGCAAGCGCATGAGCCCAACGTAAGCGACGTTTCAGGGTAACGACGATCGCCTGAAAAACCCGCAGCAGGTTGAGGTCGACGTGTCCCAGCGAGGTCATCGAGATATCCACGTGGCGGATTTTAGTGTCGGCCGCGCTCGACACGGTGCGCGAGGCGCTGCGCTACGCGGAGCATTTCGATCCGGCGGTGAGCACGCGCACGTTCCGGCTGTCGCTCTCGGACGCCGGCGAGCTGGCCTATCTGCCGCCGATTTTCGAGCCTTGCACCGGCAGGCGCCGCGCGTGAAACTGCGCATCGAGCCGTTGCCGGTCGAGGCAATCGAAGACGCGTTGCGCGCGAGCCGGCTCGATTTCGCCATCGGCAATCTGCCGACACTGACCGCGCGCACGCGGCATCAGGCGCTGTTCGAAGAGACGTATGTGTGCATGACCCGCAAACGGCGCGGCTTGCCGCGTACGAAGGAGCTGGGTCTGAAGGCGTTTCTGGACGCGTCGCACGTACAGATCACGTCGGTCGAGCACAGTCATCACGCGCTCGACGACGAATTCCGCGCGCAAGGCGTCGGGCGTCATATCGCGCTTGAACTACCGCATTTCGTCGCGTTGCCGAGCGTGCTGGCCGTCACCGATCTGTTCGCGACCCTGCCGCGTCGCCTCGCGCACATCTTCAATCGCGACGGCGGCTTCCATATCTACGAGTTGCCGGTGAACTTGCCGATCGCGGCGGTGACGATGCACTGGCATGAGCATTTCGACCAGGACGAAGGCAACGTCTGGCTGCGCAACCTGATGGGGGACATCGTGCGGCGCTTCGACGAGCATTGAGCCGCAAGCGGCGTCACGCACGCTTGAAGAGCTGGCGCGCGAGCGAACACATGAGCGTGGTGGCGGGCGATTCGTCCTGCAAACGGCGGCTCATGATGATCGGCGACGCGATGTTGACCGCCGGAATCGGCCGGTACGTGACGCCGTGCGCGCGCAAGCCTTCCACGCTTTCCGGCACGAGGCACACGCCCACTTGCGCGGCCACCAGGCCCAGCGCGGTCTGCAACTCTCTCACTTCGTGGATCGCCTTCGGCTCCAGTGCATGATCGTGCAACGCGGAGAGCTGCTGGTCGGCGTAGCTCGGGCGCGGGGTGCTCGGATAGACGATCAGCGTTTCCTGCGCCAGCGCGGCTAGCGTCAGTGGCTTCTTCTGACGCGCGAGCGGATGGTCCTGCGGCAGCGCCGCGATCATCCGTTCCTCGACGAGCACTTCGCGCGCCAGTTGCGCGTCGTCGAAACGCAGGCGGCCGAAGCCGACATCGATACGGCCGCCTTTGAGCGCGCCCAGTTGTTCGATCGTGAACATTTCGATCAACGACAGTTCGATCTGCGGCGCGGCTTCGCGAAACGCGCGGATCACGGCGGGCAGCGCGCCGTACAGCGTCGACGGCACGAAGCCGATCACGATGCGCTCGGCCAGTTGCGCTAGCCGGCGCGTAAGCGGCGCGAGTTCATCGGCCTCGTCGATCAGGCGTTTTTGCCTGCGTGTAGAAAATGCGGCCGGCTTCGGTCAGCCGCAGCGGACGCGAGCCGCGTTCGAACAGCGGCAGGCCGATGCTTTCCTCGATCTGCTGAATCTGCCGGCTCAGCGGCGGCTGTGTCATGTGCAGGCGATTCGCGGCCCGCGTGATGTTCATCTCTTCGGCGACCGCGATGAAGTAGCGGAGTTGGCGAAGTTCCATGCATGCCCCTGAGGTGTAAACGTTCTTATTGTTTTTGAATGTTGCCGTCCGTTCGCGGATAAGCGCCTTCGAGATACGGTGGCCTCAAGCGTTCCCGCTCGCATCATCGGACCGCGTGCGCCAATGGCTCATGACTGCGGTGGGCCAGCACCGCGCTCGTCCACGACGACGCCCGATTCTCTCAGGTAGTCGTCGACAGCGCTTCCTATCGTGGGATGAAAGCTTCTGTCGCCAATGATGTCCATCAGCTCGAAGCGTATGAGCTTGTCGCGAACAGGGTCCTTCATTTCGGCGAAATGCAGGCTGATGCCACGCTCGTCCAGGATTTTGCTCAGCTCCCTCAGCATGTCGGCGGAAGTCACGTCGACGCTGGTCACGGGCTCGGCCGCCACGACGACTCTGCGCACGGGCGTCGGATAGCCGGCTACCGCTTCCAGTAGACGATCCTGAAACAACTCGGCGTTCGCAAAGAAGAGTGGGGCGTCCCAGCGAAACAGCAGCAGCCCCGGAATTCTCAAAGCATGGGGATAGCGCTCCACGTCATGATAGCCGCGCAAACCTTCCACATGACCCAGAATCGCGTAATGAGGCCGCCAGCCGTCCCAGAGAAACTCGATGACCGCGATCACCACCGCCAGACAGATGCCAGGAATCGCACCGAATACCGCAACACCCGCGAAGCACGCAACCGAGAGCCAGAACTCCCACTGCTGGATGCGGTAGATACGCTTGAGGTCGGCGAATTCGAACAAGCCGAGCGCCGCGGCGATCACCACCGCGGCCAGCGCACTGGTGGGCAGATCGCGCAGCAGATTCGGCGCGGCGATCAGAAGTGTCGCGACAGCCAGCGCGCCCACCACGCCTGTCACCTGCGTGCGCGCGCCCGCTGCTTCGGCGACCGGTGTGCGCGACGCGCTGCTGCTGATCGGAAAGCCCTGAAAAAACCCGGCCGCGAGGTTCGCGGCGCCGAGGCTCACCATTTCCTGATTCGGGTCGACGCGCTGGCGCAAACGCGCGGCGAAGGTGCGCGACAACACGCTGGTGTCCGCGAAGGAGATCAGCGCCACCGCGCAGCCGCCGAGCACGATCCTGATCAGATCGGCGCCGCTTGCCCACGGCAGCACGAAAGCCGGGAGACCTTGGGGAATCTTGCCGAGCACGCTCACGCCGAGCTTGTCGAGGTTGAACATGTCGACGCACAGCGTCGCGAGCACGACGGCGATCAGCACACCTGGCACTTTCTCGTAGCGCTTGAGGAACAGGATCAGCGCGAGACATGCCGCGCCGATCGCGAAGCTGTATCCGTTGACTTGCCCGGCGGTGATCGCGCCAGCGACGCTCAGGATGGTGTTCAACGGGCCCTTTGCTTCGCTGGAGACGCCGAAGAGCCGGGGTAGCTGGCTGATCAGAACGGTGAGGGCGATGCCGTTCATGTAGCCGTAGCGAATCGGTTTGGACAGCAGTTCGGTGATGAAGCCTAGATGCAGCAGCCCCATGACGATGCAGAAGAGTCCCGAGACGACCGCCATCATGCTCGCCACCGCGATTGCGCGCTCTGGATCGCCGGCGGCAATCGATACGACGACGGCGAGGATCGGCGCGGCCAGCGCGGAGTCCGGACCCAAGACGAGAAGCCGGCTGGGCCCGAAGACGGCGTAGGCAAGCAGCGGGACGATCGTCGCGTAGAGGCCATACACGCCCGGGACGCCGGAGGCCTCGGCATAGGCGATGCCGACCGGCACCAGCATCGTGGTCAACACGAGGCCGGCCGCGATGTCCTTCGGCAGCCACGCGGCCTGGTACTCCTTGAGCATTCGCAGGCCCGGCAGCCAGCGCAGCCATCGCTGCGCGTGGTTCGCGGGATGCGCGTCGTGCGAAGTTGACCTGTCGGGTTGCATGAGTGGGCTATTTCCGTCGAATCGCGGTCACGCGGGAGAGAACATGAACGTTGTCTAACAGAAAGAATAGTGCAGACCCTGGTTAAGACAATAGGCGGTGAGATAGGCCGCGAGTGGTGGCATCGGTGGCCTGTTGAAGCATCGCGCTCATGCACGTCAGCATCACGATGACCCACGTGTTGCTTGCCGTCGATGAATTGGTCCTGACTCGACGGGGCGGCGCACGTGGCAGGCAAGGATGTCAGACCCGATATGCAGCGTAATGTCGCGTGCTATGCTTGGTCAGGCATCGGCGCTCCATGTAGCAGAAGCCTGTTCGGGTCGACAACGGAGTCAGTGCCGTGTCAAACACCGAACAGATCGGAGCAGAACGAACGGTGCACGACCGCGAGCCCGGGCATGGACTATCGTCATCTGCAACAGCGCAAGAGCATGCATGGCCGCATTGTGCAGGAGCTTGGCATGGGCATCGTCAGCGGCAAGCTGCAACCGGGCCAGCGCTTGCCGGCCGAAGCCGTGCTGTGCGAAGGCTATGGCGTGAGCCGCCCGGTATTGCGCGAGGCGACGCGCGTCCTGGCCGCGAAAGGGCTCGTCGTGTCGAAGCCGCGAGTGGGCAGTGTGGTGAGGCCGCGCGCGGACTGGCACATGCTCGATCCGGATGTGCTGTATTGGACCATCAGCAGCGTTCCGGAAGGCGAATTCTTCAGCTCGCTGCTGACCGTGCGCCGCGTCATCGAGCCCGCGGCGGCGGCGCTCGCCGCCAGCGCCGCGACCAGCGACGACCTTGCGCGTATCGCCTCCGCGTATGACCGGATGGAGCGCGCCGGAACGGCGAGCGAGCTGCTGGACCCGGACCTCGAGTTTCATCGCGCGATCATGGCGGCGACTCACAACGACATGCTCGCGTACATCGGCAATATGCTGTCGCTCGCGCTGTCGGAATCGATCAGACTGACAAGCCGTCATCCGGACACGCATGCGCTGTCGCTGCCTCGGCACAAGGCGATCCTCACCGCAATCCAGAATCGCGACCCGCTGGGCGCGCGGCATGCCAGTCTGGTCCAACTGGAAAACGCACGGGCGGATGCCGAGAGCATTCTGGAGCTTGGCATCCATCATCCGGCGTGACCGCTTGCCCGTCACGCCGGTGCTTCTCATGATCTGCTTAGATAGTATTACTATTGATGCGGCGTACCGCGCAGCCTCAAGGCGGGCAAGGGAGAGAAAAGCGGATGGAGAACTCGTTGCCCTCAAGCTCATTGCGCTGCCGCTATGAAACAGGCAATCAGCGCCGTTACTTGCTGCGTCGCGAGCGGTCACGTGCAAACCGCTGCTGCAACCGCGCCACGCCAGCCGTCACGCGCTCTCAACACCAACTCGCCGCCCGCTTCGATTGCCTTGTTGCGAACAGTATTCCCGTGCCCCTTCAAATAGTCGGACTAGTTAAGGGTATACATTGATTGAGGGTAAAAGCGCGTGATATAGGATTTTCCTCAGGGTCGTCAGGCGCACGCGCATGCACACGCGTTTTGTGGAGTGTGGTGGGGCCCCGGCACTGGCGCTTTCCTGGCCTGCGCCGTCATGCACAGCGAGTTATTCAATAACCGAGAGACTGGAGACTGACATGGCGGAAGAGCAGGAAGGCCTGGAGCAGGTGCAACGCACGCGCCGCGGATTGCTGCAAAGCGCGGGTCTCGGTGCAGCGCTCGCAATGTTCGGCGGAGCGTTGACCTCGGCGCAAGCCGCGCAGGCGAGCCCATTTCCGGAACATAAGCGCTGGAAGATCGTATTCGTGAACCACGTCACGACGAATCCGTTCTTCGTTCCCACGCAATACGGCATTCAGGATTCCACGTCCCTGCTCGGGATGGAGTATCAGTGGACCGGATCGGCCAATGCCGACATTGCCGAGATGGTGAATGCGGTCAACGCGGCGATCGCGGGCAAGGCCGACGCCATTGCCGTGCCGATCGTCGATCCCAAGGCATTCGACAAGCCGATCCAGGCGGCGCTCGACGCCGGCATTCCGGTATTCGCGTACAACGCCGACGCGCCGCAAGGCACGCCCAATCCGCGCCTCTCGTATATCGGCCAGGATCTGTATCTGTCCGGGTATCAGATGGGCGAGCGCATCGTCAGTCTCATCGATAGCGGTATGGTCGCCATCTTCATCGCGACGCCGGGGCAGCTCAACATTCAGCCTCGGCTGGACGGCGCGGTCGCCGCGATCAAGAAGTCGGGCAAGAAGATCGACGTGCAAACCATCGCGACCGGCGCGACCGTCAACGAAGAACTCTCGAAAATCAAGTCGTTCTATCTGGGCCACCAGGATGTGAAGGGCATGTTCGCCGTCGACGCCGGCAGCACCCAGGGCGTGGCCGAAGTGATGAAGGCGTCGAACCTGCCTTCGAAGGGCGTGCACGGCGGCGGCTTCGACCTGTTGCCGCGCACGGTCCAGCTGATCCATGAAGGCTTTCTGGACTTCACGATCGATCAGCAGCCCTACGTGCAGGGTTTTTACACCGTGGTTCAGGCATTCGTGTTCCTGTCCTCCGGCGGACTGGTGGGTCCGGCCAATGTCAACACGGGCCTGAAATTCGTCACGAAAGACACGGTCGAACCTTACCTGAACACGTCGACGCGCTATGAAGGCAAGAGCACCAAGCCGCAGATCGTGCCGCACTCGGGCGCAATCAAGGGATGACGTCTTCTGTGGCGGAAAAATCGAAACCTCACGAACGCCGGCGGTTATGGTCCAGACCGGTCTGGCGTTCGAGCGAGATTCGCATCTTCGCGGTTGCGCTCATCCTGTGCGCCTATTTCGAAACCGCCAATCGTGATTTTCTGCTGACGGGCGCAAGTCTGGAAAACCTGTCGCAATTCATCGCGCCGGTTGCGATCATCGCGTTTGGCGAAATCATGCTGATGATCGGCGGGGAGATCGATCTCTCCGCCGGGATGGTCTTCGCGTTCGCGCCGTTCGTCATGTATTTCGCCAACGAGGCCGGTTTGCCCGTGTGGGCCGCCGTGCTCACCGGGCTGCTCGCGGCGGCCGTGGTCGGGCTGGTCAACGGCGCGGTGACGGTGTATCTGCGCATTCCATCTTTTGTCACCACGCTCGGCACGCTCTTTTTTGTCAACGGCTTCACGCTGACGATTTCCAGAGGCACGCCGGTTTCACCGCCGGAAGGTACGCGGTTTTCGGCGATCATGGGCGCATGGGGTTACAGCGAGATCATCTGGACGCTCGTGATCGCGGGCGTCATGCATATTCTGCTGCGTCATACGCGCTGGGGCCTGCATACGATTGCAGGTGGCGCGAACCCGCTCGGCGCGAGCGAAGCCGGCATTCATGTCAAACGCCTGAAACTCGGCAACTTCATTCTCGCCGCGGTGCTCGCGGGCTTTACAGGCATTCTCGAAGCGTTCCGGATCACCTCGATCGATCCGCAGGCAGGCGGCAACCAGATCATGTTTCTGGCCGTGGCCGCAGCGGTGATCGGCGGCACGCCGCTCGCCGGCGGCTCGGGCACGATCATCGGCGGTCTGATCGGCGCGGCGGTCCTCGGCATTCTCAATGACGGATTTACGCTGATCGGCATCAACGCGTTCACCTTCAATATGATTCTCGGCGCCGCCATTCTCGCGGCGATGATCTTCAACATTCATGTGGTCCGTCTCGCGCGCAAGGGAGAGCTTTGATGTCCGAGCTTGCGCAAGCCCTGCGCGGCGAGGACATCGTCAAGCGCTTCGGCGCGGTCACGGCGCTCGACGGGGTGTCGCTGACGCTCAGGCCCGGTGAAATACTCGGCGTGCTCGGCGACAACGGCGCGGGCAAGTCGACGTTAATCAAGATTCTGACCGGCTTTCATCAGCAGACGAGCGGCAAGCTCTTCGTGCACGGCGTGGAAACCATGCTTCGCTCGGTCGATCATGCCCGCTCGCTGGGGATCGAATGCGTGTATCAGGATCTGGCGCTGGCAAACTCGCTGAGCATTTATCACAACATGTTTCTGAATCGCGAGATCATCCGGCGCGGCCCGTTCCGTTTGCTGGACAACCGCGCGATGCGCAAGCGCGCGGCGGAATGTCTCGAAGAGATCGGCGTAAACGTGCCTTCGGTCGAGCTGCCGGTCGAGCAGCTCTCCGGTGGACAGCGCCAGGCGATCGCAGTCGCGCGCGCGGTCAATTCGAACGCAAGGATTCTGCTGCTCGACGAACCGCTCGCGGCAATGGGTGCCCGCGAAGCCGGGCTCATCATCGATCTGATCTTGCGGCTCAAGGAGAAGGGCGGGCTGTCCATCATCATGATCATGCACAACTATGCGCAGACGCTCGATATCGCGGATCGCGTCATGCTGATGCAGCGCGGCCGCGTGACGTATCAGCGGGAGGCCGCGAGCACATCGGTCGCGGAGTTGATGGATATCGTGCGGCGCGAGTATCGGGCAATGCGAACCTCGGCGCAGTGACGCCGGTTCGTCAGTGATTCTGCCCGGTGCCGTCGGTTGAAAAACGCGCACAGCGAATATCCTCGTAAGCCACCATCCTCTTTCACGTCTCGTGCCGATTCGAAGGCCGTCAGCGGCATAGTCCATCCATTCGCCGTCAGCGCGAAAGTCGCCGCTCTCCCGCAACCCAAGCCCACGTCAACCTGCCGTCATCCGCCCGTTCGAACGCTTCATGCCGTCAAGGTATGGAAATAGTCTGAATGGGTGTTGGACTGCGTCGCCGGTTTGTTTCTAATATGAGCGCTCCCGGTATCGCAGTTCAGGAGAGCAAGGAATGACAGCAACACCCGTGAAGATCGAGAGCGTGGAGACGATTCTCGTCGACGTACCGACGATCCGTCCGCACCGGCTCTCGGTCGCAACGATGAACTGCCAGACGCTCGTGCTGGTGCGCGTGCGGTGCGCGGACGGCGTGGTCGGCGTGGGCGAGGGCACCACCATCGGCGGGCTCGCGTATGGCGAGGAAAGCCCGGAGAGTATCAAGGTCAACATCGACACCTATTTCGCGCCCCTGCTCAAAGGTATGGACGCGACCCGTCCGGGCGCCGCGATGGGGAAACTGCGCGAGCTGTTTCAAGGCAACCGGTTCGCGAAATCGGCGCTCGAAACCGCGTTGTTCGATGCGCAGGCGCAGCGCGTCGGCGTGCCGTTGTCGGAGCTGTTCGGCGGCTGCGTGCGCGAGTCGGTGGACGTGGCGTGGACGCTTGCGAGCGGCGATACGAAGCGTGATATCGACGAAGCCGAACGTGTGTACGAGGCGCGGCGTCATCGCGTGTTCAAGCTGAAGATCGGTTCGCGCGCAGTGGCCGACGATGTCGCGCATGTCGTGGCGATCGGGAAAGCAGTGGAAGGATATGGCGAGGTGCGGGTCGACGTGAACCAGGCATGGACCGAATCGGAAGCGATCTGGGCCGGCCGCCGTTTCGCCGATGCCGGCGTCGCGCTGATCGAGCAGCCGGTCGCCGCGAACAACCGCGCGGGTCTGAAACGTCTGACCGAGCTGGCGGACGTGCCGATCATGGCCGACGAGGCGCTGCACGGCCCGGCGGACGCGTTTGCGATTGCCAGCGCGCGCGGCGCCGATGTGTTCGCGGTGAAGATCGCGCAATCGGGCGGCCTGAGCGGCGCGGCGCAGGTGGCGGCGATCGCGTCGGCCGCGCACATCGATCTGTACGGCGGCACCATGCTGGAAGGCGCGGTGGGCACGATCGCGTCGGCGCAACTCTTCAGCACCTTCGGCGAATTGAAGTGGGGCACCGAACTGTTCGGCCCCTTGCTGTTGACCGAAGAAATTCTCACGGAGCCGTTGCGCTACGAAAACTTTGCACTGCATCTGCCGCAAGGTCCGGGCCTTGGCATCACGCTCGACTGGGACAAGATCGACCGCCTGCGGCGCGATACGCGCAAAGGCGCAAGCGTCACCGCGATTTGAAGGATCTTTGTCTGAAGACTCATTAACGGATTCACCTGCCAGCCATCCACAAGATCGAACGAAGGAGATACCCCATGAACAAGCAAGCTATCGACACGCTGTTGCAGAAGATCAACGACAGCGCCACCAGCGACGGCAATTCGCGCACCAAGCAAATCGTCAACCGGATCGTGCAGGATCTGTTCTATACGATCGAAGACCTCGACGTGCAGCCCGACGAATTCTGGACCGCGCTGAACTATCTCGGCGAAGCCGGCAAGAGCGGCGAACTGGGCCTGCTCGCCGCGGGTCTCGGCTTCGAGCATTTTCTCGATCTGCGTATGGACGAAGCGGAAGCGAAGGCCGGCATTGAAGGCGGCACGCCGCGCACGATCGAAGGGCCTTTGTACGTGGCGGGTGCGCCGGAATTCGTCGGCCACGCGCGGCTCGATGACGGCACCGACCCCGGCCAGACGCTGGTGATGCGCGGCCGTGTGTTCGGTGAAAATGGCAAGCCGTTGGCGAATGCACTGGTCGAAGTGTGGCACGCGAACCACCTCGGCAACTACTCGTACTTCGACAAGTCGCAACCGGCGTTCAATCTGCGCCGCTCGATCCGCACCGACGCCGAAGGCCAATACAGCTTCCGCAGCGTCGTGCCGGTCGGCTATAGCGTGCCGCCGCAAGGACAGACGCATCTGCTGCTCGATCAGCTCGGCCGTCATGGACATCGTCCGGCGCACATCCACTTCTTCGTTTCCGCACTGGGCTGCCGCAAGCTGACGACGCAGATCAACATCGACGGCGATCCGTATCTCTGGGACGACTTCGCGTTCGCCACGCGCGACGGTCTCGTGCCGGCCGTCAAGCAGGCGGAAGGCGCCGAAGGCAAACCGTACGGCGTGGAAGGCCAGTTCGCGCTGATCGACTTCGACTTCACGCTATTCGACGAACGCGACAATCTGCCGGGCGCCAAAGTGGAGCGTGTCCGCGCGGAAGCCTGATGCCTGGGCCGCGATAAGCGAAAACGCCTGAGCGTCCCGCAGGAATCAGCCGGGGTCTTTGTTTACCGATCACCGATCACCGATCGATCACGTCGATCACATCAATCACACGAGGAGTGCAAGCATGCTGTTTCACGTCGAAATGACCTTCAATCTGCCGACCGACATGGACGCCGGGCACGCCGCGCGCCTGAAGGCCGATGAGAAGGCAATGTCGCAAAGACTGCAGCAGGAACGCATCTGGCGGCACTTGTGGCGCATCGCGGGACGCTACGCGAACATCAGCGTGTTCGATGTAGAGAGCCCCGCGCATCTGCACGACGTGCTGAGCCAGTTGCCGCTGTTTCCGTATATGGATGTCGAGGTGCGTGCGCTGTGCCGGCATGCATCGTCGATTCGCGACGACGACCGCTGAAAACACGAGCGAAAAAGGGTGCCGCGAGCGCGGCACCTTTGCTGTCGGATGAAACGGTAACTGCGTCGAACCAATCTGCGGCCCAACGCGGCGCATCAAAAGTCAAAGATCAAAGGTCCAGCACCAGCTCCGGCGACATCGCGCGCGACACGCAGCAGCAAATCACCTTGCCGCTCGCGCGTTCCGCTTTGCTCAGGCAGTGATCGCGATGCTCGGGCGGGCCGCTCACCACGTCGATCATGCAGGTCCCGCAAACGCCTTCTCCGCAGGATGTGTCCACTTCGATGCCGATCGACGCCAACGCGGCGACGATGCTCGTGTCCTTATCCACGCGCACTTTCCATGATCTTGCCGACAAAAAAGAGCACTGCGCGAAGCAGAGCGGGGCGGCGCATGCGGGGGAGTCGCATACGCTCTGGCAGCAAGAATAAGAACTCCGGTTGGATCGGGCAAATTGATTAAAAATGGCCTCATGGATAAGCCAGCCTGATATCTGACGAACCTAATCTGCCTCGGGCGCGGCTCCCCACCGCCCGCTAGCTCCCCGCCAGGTGCCGAACCAACGCCTTCTCCGGCCTCGGCATCACGTTCAGGTCGCGCATGCACACGAGCAGCTGGCGCGACGCCCAGCTGTCGGTCAGCTCGATCGAGCGGATGCCCGGCGTGCCGCGATAGCGCTTCGCCGCCGTGGCCGGCACGATGCCGATGCCGGTGCCTTGTTCGACCATGCAGCAGATGCCATCGAACGTGCGCATGTGGGCGCGAACTCCGAGCGGCTGGCCGGTCAGCAGCGCGCGCTCGCCCAGGTAGGCCTGCAGCGCGCTGTCCGCGCTCAGGCCGATGAAATCCCGCTGCGCCACGTCCGCGAGACTGGCCCGCCGGCGCGTGGCGAGCGGGTCGTCGCGGCTTGTGATCAGCACCAGCTTGTCGACGGCGAAGGGCAGGGTCTGCAGCGCGCCGTACTCGACCGCATCGGCAATGATGCCGATCTCCGCCGCGCCGCTCAGCACCGCCTTGACCGTCTCGCTGCTCTGACGTTCTTTCAGATCGATCTGCACGTTCGGGTGATCGCGCAGAAACAAGCCGATCGCCGACGGCAGAAACTCGGTGATCGCAGCGGTGTTGGTCCATAGGCGAATGCAGGCTTTGCGCCCTTCCTGATGCTCGCCCAGTTCGCCCTGCATTCTTTCGATCTGTCCGAGCACGAGCCGCGCATGATGCGCGAGCGTATCGCCGGCTGGGGTGGACTCGACGCCGCGGCGGCCGCGTTCGAGCAGCGGCATCCCCAGGGCGTCCTCCATGCCGCGCAGCCGCGCGCTGGCCGAAGGCAATGACATGTTCGCGCGTGCCGCGCCGTGCGTGATGCTGCCGGTGTCGAGCACATACAGAAAGAGCCGGAGATCGATGAGGTCGAAGCGCATGAAAGAGGGTTTGAGTGGGTTTCAGCCTT
>NZ_JAQQEU010000038.1:0-71239 GCF_046026895.1 Paraburkholderia sediminicola | reverse complement strand
TGCAGGTCGCGGTAACGCTCGCACTCGCGCCGCTGACCGTCTACTGGTTCGCGC
Organism: Paraburkholderia sediminicola; assembly: GCF_046026895.1. Lineage (GTDB taxonomy): Bacteria > Pseudomonadota > Gammaproteobacteria > Burkholderiales > Burkholderiaceae > Paraburkholderia > Paraburkholderia sediminicola_C. Next base: position 71,185 of record NZ_JAQQEU010000038.1, on the reverse strand, counting down.
AGATTCCGCTGATCGGTCCGCTCGCGAACGCTTTTGCGATTCCGTGGGTCAGTCTGCTGGTCACGCCGGCGGTGTTGGCCGGCGTGGCATTGCCCGCGCCGCTGGATACCTGGCTGTGGCACGCCGCGCATCTGCTGCTCGAGCTGCTGGCCGTCGGCCTGCATATGTTGTCCGGCCCCGCCTGGGCGCTCTGGCGGCTGCCGCAACCGGACGCATGGACGCTCGCCGCGGCAACGTTCGGCGTGTTCTGGTGTCTCGCGCCACGTGGCTGGCCGCTGCGCTGGGCCGCACCGCTGACCTGGCTGCCGCTGCTGATGCCGGCGCCGCCCGGTCCGCCGCCGGGCAGCTTCCGTCTGACCTCGCTGGATGTCGGACAGGGCAGCTCCGTGCTGGTCGAAACCGCGCATCACGCCTTGCTGTTCGATGCGGGACCGGGCCCGGAGTCGACCCATGCGGGCGAGCGAGTGGTCGTGCCGTTCCTGCAGGCGCATGGCGTCACGGCGCTCGACACGCTGATCATCAGCCACGCCGACTCCGACCATTCGGGTGGCGCACCCGCCGTGCTCGATGCGATCGACGTGCATCAGCTGGTGGCCGCGTTGGCGCCGGACAACGCACTGTGGTCGAGCGCGCGGCAGCGTGGCGCGCAGACGGTGCCGTGCGCGGCAGGGCAGCGCTGGCAGTGGGACGGCGTCGAGTTTGCGATGCTGTGGCCGGATGCCGGCCCGTTGCACGGCAAACCGAACGCGCATTGTTGCGTGTTGCGAGTCAGTACGATGCCAGTCGCCGCGAGCGAGGCAGGAGCGTTTTCTCGAACGGGAACGTCTGCGCAAACGGCAGTGCGTCGGCAAGCGGCATGGTCTCTTCAAACGGCAGCGCCACCTCAATCAGCACCGCCGCCGCAACCAGCACCGCCGCCTCAATCAGCACCGCCGCCTGAACCAGTACCGCCGTCGCAAACGGCAGCGCGTTCGCAAATGGAACCGCCTGCTCAACCTGCATTGCCGCGCATCGCAGCCTTGCTGACGGCGGACATCGAGGCACCGGCCGAACGCGTGCTGCTAGCGCGCGATCGCGACGCATTGCGCGCGCAGGTGCTGGTCGTGCCGCATCACGGCAGCAGGACCTCGTCGACTGAGCCGTTCCTCGACTCTATCGAGCCGTCCATCGCGTTATTTCAGGTAGGCTATCGCAACCGCTTCCAGCATCCGAACGCAGGGGTGTTCGAGCGTTACAAAGCGCGCCATATCGAGCTGGGGCGCAGCGATACGGACGGCGCGGTGCGGGTCGACGTGAGCACGGATCCGCAAGGCGCCACGCTGTTGCTCGAGCGCTATCGCGACACGCAGCGCCGCTACTGGATGGATCGTTGACGGCTCGACGAATGGGCCGCCCCCTTCTGGACATGCAGGACGCAGAGAGCCGCGCCACCCACGTCGCAGTGGCTGCACGAGGGCATGCAGGAAGCACTCACGAAAAAGCACTCGCGAAAAAGCGCACGCGCCAATCCGTGCCCAAAAAATCAGAACCGGAGATTGCCGCATTTGAAAAACATCATTCATTTTTCGCACGCCAACGGCTTCCCAGCGTCGACCTACCGGACCATCTTCGCCGAACTGGCCGACGACTATGACCTGCGTTCGATCGAGCGGATCGGCCACGATGTCCGTTTCCCGGTGACCCAGGACTGGCCGCATCTGGTCGAGCAGCTACTCGACGACATCGGCCGCGCTTACGAGCACCCGGTCTGGCTGGTCGGGCACTCGCTCGGCGGTTATCTGTCGCTGATGGCCGCGCTGAAAAAGCCGCAATGGGTGAGGGGCGTGGTGATGCTCGATTCGCCGGTGATCGCCGGCTGGCGGAGCAGCATGCTGCGCGTGTCGCAATGGACCGGGCTCGACGAGCGCCTCTCGCCCGCGGCCGCCACGCGCAAGCGCCGCACCCGCTGGGCGAGCCGCGACGAAGCGTGGCGCCACTTCCACTCGAAGCCGGCATTCGCGCGCTGGGACGAGCGCATGCTGTCCGACTATATCGACTTCGGCGTTCCGCAGACTTCGCCCGACGGCGGCCGCTCGCTCGCCTTCGACCGCCGCATCGAATATCAGATTTACAGGACTCTGCCGCACACGCTCGGCGCGCGGCTCGCACGCGGCGCGCCGGTGCCGGTCGGGTTCATCGCCGGCACGCGCTCGAAGGAAATCCGCCAGGCGGGCCTCGACGCCACTCGCCGGGCCACCGGCGGTCATGTGGAATGGATCGAAGGCAGCCATCTTTATCCGATGGAAAAGCCGCTCGAAACCGCGCGCGCGGTGCAGCGGATGTTGCACGAACTGGAGCGGCGCGCTTGACGCCACGCGGCGGGCGCAGGCGGATCGGATAGAGCGCCGCGCGGCGCATGCCGGGACGGCTCGCCATCACTTTTCGGCTGATGCCCCGGCGCGCGCGGTCAAGCTTGCGGCTGTCGGCGGGCGTGTGTGCAACCCCATTTGCCGTTGCACACAATCACAGAAGCGCGCCACGAAAAACAGCGCATGACCGATGCGCCGCGACGGCCGCCGCAGTGACACACGAGCGTGCAGATCCCGGTCGGATTTTGCTGGGTCGGGCCCTTGCTTTACGGTATAATCCGTTTTTCCCGCGAGCATCCAGCGATGACCAAATATGTTTTCGTCACCGGCGGCGTAGTATCTTCCCTCGGCAAGGGTATTGCCGCCGCTTCCCTCGCCGCGATCCTCGAATCGCGCGGTCTTAAAGTCACCCTCCTCAAGCTCGATCCGTACATCAACGTCGACCCCGGCACGATGAGCCCGTTCCAGCACGGCGAAGTGTTCGTGACGGAAGACGGAGCTGAAACCGACCTCGACCTCGGCCACTATGAGCGCTTCATCAGCACGAAGATGCGCAAGGCCAACAACTTCACCACGGGCCAGATTTACGAATCGGTGATCCGCAAGGAACGCCGCGGCGATTATCTCGGCAAGACGGTGCAGGTCATCCCGCACATCACGAACGAAATCCAGGCATTCATCGAGCGCGGCGCAGCTTCTGCGACGTGCGGCGAGCCGGATGTCGCGATCGTCGAAGTGGGCGGCACGGTGGGCGATATCGAATCGCTGCCGTTCCTCGAGGCCGCGCGTCAGATGAGCCTGCGCATGGGCCGCAACAGCGCGTGCTTCGTGCACCTCACGCTGGTGCCCTGGGTTGCCACGGCCGGCGAACTCAAGACCAAGCCTACCCAGCACAGCGTGCAGAAGCTGCGCGAAATCGGTATCTCGCCGCACGTGCTGCTGTGCCGCGCCGACCGCCGCATTCCGGACGACGAGCGCGCGAAGATCTCGATGTTCTCGAACGTGCCGGAAGACGCGGTGATCTCCGTGTGGGACGCGGACAGCATCTACAAGATTCCGCAGATGCTGCACGACCAGGATCTGGACGCGATCATCTGCGAAGAGCTGAAGCTCACGCCGAAGCCCGCCGATCTGTCGATGTGGTCGGCCCTCGTCGAGAAGCTGCAGCATCCGAAGCACGAAGTGACGATCGGCATGGTCGGCAAGTACGTCGATCTGACCGAATCGTACAAGTCGCTGATCGAAGCGCTGCGCCATGCGTCGATGCATACGGCAACGCGCGTCAACATCGAATACATCGATTCCGAAGAGGTCGAGACGCAAGGCGTCGAGAGCCTCAAGCATCTCGATGCGGTGCTCGTGCCGGGCGGCTTCGGCCGTCGCGGCACCGAAGGCAAGATCGCCGCGATCCGCTATGCGCGTGAAGCCAAGGTGCCGTATCTCGGCATCTGCCTCGGCATGCAACTGGCTGTGATCGAATTCGCCCGCGACGTGGTCGGCCTGAAGGATGCGAACAGCACCGAGTTCGATCAGGAAACCGAAAACCGCGTGGTCGCGCTGATCACCGAGTGGTACGACCGCGAAGGCCGTGTCGAGAAGCGCACCGAAGAATCGGATCTGGGCGGTACGATGCGCCTTGGTTCGCAACGTTGCCCGATCAAGCCCGGCACGATGGCCGAGGAGATCTACGGCAAGGACGTGAACGAACGCCATCGCCACCGTTATGAAGTCAATAACCGCTTCGTGCCCCAGCTCGAAGCCGGCGGCCTCATCATCAGCGCTCGTACCCCGAGTGAAGATCTGCCGGAAATGATGGAACTGCCGCGCAGCATGCACCCGTGGTTCGTCGGCGTGCAGTTCCACCCGGAATTCACGTCCACGCCGCGTGATGGCCATCCGCTGTTCAAGTCGTTCGTCGAGGCGGCGCTCGCGCATCATCAGTCGCGCACGGCGGCCGAAGTCGGGGAGAAAGCATGAAACTGGGCGATTTCGAAATCGGGCTCGACAAGCCGTTTTTCCTGATCGCGGGCACCTGCGTCGTCGAATCCGAGCAAATGACGATCGACACCGCGGGCCGCCTGAAGGAAATCTGCGCGAAGCTGAACATTCCGTTCATCTACAAATCGTCGTACGACAAGGCCAATCGCAGCAGCGGCAAGTCGTTCCGTGGTCTGGGCATGGACGAAGGTTTGCGCATCCTGTCGGAAGTGAAGCGTCAGCTCGGCCTGCCGGTGCTGACCGACGTTCACGCCGAGCACGAGATCGAACAGGTCGCCTCGGTGGTCGACGTGCTGCAAACGCCGGCTTTCCTGTGCCGTCAAACCGACTTCATCCACGCTTGCGCGCGTTCGGGCAAACCGGTCAACATCAAGAAGGGCCAGTTTCTCGCGCCGCACGACATGAAGAACGTGATCGACAAGGCGCGCGACGCGGCGCGCGAAGCGGGTCTGTCGGAAGACCGCTTCATGGCGTGCGAGCGTGGCGTGTCGTTCGGGTATAACAACCTCGTGTCGGACATGCGCTCGCTCGCGATCATGCGCGAAACCAACGCGCCGGTCGTGTTCGACGCCACCCACTCGGTGCAGTTGCCGGGCGGCCAGGGCACGAGCTCGGGCGGTCAGCGCGAATTCGTGCCCGTGCTCGCGCGTGCCGCGGTCGCGGTCGGCGTCGCCGGCCTCTTCATGGAAACGCATCCGAATCCGGCGCAGGCCAAATCGGACGGCCCGAATGCGGTGCCTCTGAACCGCATGGCCGATCTGCTCGAAACGCTGTTGACGCTCGACCAGGCCGTCAAGCGCGCGCCGTTCCTCGAGAGCGATTTCAACTGATTCAGACGTTCGCCGCGTGTCACGATTGGCTTGCATGATGGGCACCGTCAGTGGCGTGCGGCGAATGCACGCAATGGTCGTCGAACGTATCGGCGCGCGAGTTGTCTGTCGGGGAGACCGGTGCGCTGCGTGGGACCGGGATAAGCGCTAAAGCGCTAACTCCGGATCGACGTGCCCGGTACAGTGTCACAGTACAGAATTCAACGTCATTTCTTGAGGAAACCATGAGTGCTATCGTAGATATCATCGGTCGAGAGATTCTCGATTCGCGAGGCAACCCCACCGTCGAATGCGACGTGCTGCTCGAGTCGGGCACGATGGGCCGCGCCGCGGTGCCGTCGGGTGCGTCCACGGGTTCGCGTGAAGCCATTGAACTGCGCGACGGCGAAGCCGGCCGTTACGGCGGCAAGGGCGTGCTGAAGGCCGTCGAGCACATCAACACGGAAATCTCCGAAGCGATCATGGGCTTGGACGCTTCCGAGCAGGCTTTCCTCGACAAGACCCTGCTGGAACTCGACGGCACCGACAACAAGTCGCGCCTCGGCGCGAACGCGATGCTGGCCGTGTCGATGGCCGTCGCGAAGGCCGCCGCTGAAGAAGCCGGCCTGCCGCTGTACCGCTACTTCGGCGGCTCGGGCGCGATGCAACTGCCGGTGCCGATGATGAACATCGTCAACGGCGGCGCACACGCGAACAACAGCCTGGATATCCAGGAATTCATGATCGTGCCGGTCAGCCAGCCGACCTTCCGCGAAGCACTGCGCTGCGGCGCCGAAGTGTTCCACGCGTTGAAGAAGATCCTGTCGGATCGCGGCATGAGCACGGCGGTGGGCGACGAAGGCGGTTTCGCACCGAACTTCGGCAGCAACGACGAGTGCCTGTCGACCATCCTGCAAGCGATCGAGAAAGCAGGCTACCGCGCCGGTGAAGACGTGCTGCTCGCGCTCGACTGCGCGGCGAGCGAGTTCTACCACGACGGCAAGTACCAGCTGGCCGGCGAAGGCCTGCAACTGTCGTCGACGGAATTCGCGGACTACCTCGCGAACCTCGCCGACAAGTTCCCGATCGTGTCGATCGAAGACGGCATGCACGAAAGCGACTGGGCGGGCTGGAAGACGCTGACCGACAAGCTCGGCAAGAAGGTCCAGCTGGTCGGCGACGATCTGTTCGTCACCAACACGCGCATCCTGAAGGAAGGCATCGAGAAAGGCATCGCCAACTCGATCCTGATCAAGATCAACCAGATCGGCACGTTGACGGAAACCTTCGCGGCAATCGAAATGGCCAAGCGCGCCGGCTACACGGCCGTGATCTCGCACCGCTCGGGCGAAACCGAAGATTCGACGATCGCGGATATCGCAGTCGGCTTGAACGCCGGTCAGATCAAGACGGGTTCGCTGTCGCGTTCGGACCGCATCTCGAAGTACAACCAGTTGCTGCGCATCGAAGAAGATCTCGGTGATATCGCCAGCTACCCGGGCAAGTCGGCGTTCTACAATCTGCGCTAAGGCCATTTGTGGCCATGTTGCTGGCGCTGACCGATGAGCCGGTCATCCTTCGTCTCTGATTGACCTCGCCGCCCTGCGTATAGCGCAGGGCGGCGCGTATTTATTGTGCTTACTTCATGCGGCTTGTCACTGCTGTCCTGATCGTTCTGCTGGTGTTGATCCAGTACCCGCTCTGGTGGGGCCATGGCGGCTGGTTGCGCGTGCACGAGTTGCAGCAGCAACTGGCGCAGCAGCTCCAGAAGAATGCCGATGCGAAGCTGCGCAACGAGCGTATTCAGGGCGAAGTCCAGGACTTGCAGAACGGCACCGCCGCTGTCGAAGAGCGGGCGCGCTACGAAATGGGCATGGTGAAGGACGGCGAAGTGTTCGTGCAATTCGTCTCGCCGAATGCGCCGTTGCCGAGCGCGAACACGCCTTCGGCGACCACCTCCACGCGTGGCGAGGTGTCGGCGGCGCCGTTGCATGTGGTGCCGAATCCCGAGTCGCGTGCGAAGCCGGATCGCAAGCATGGCGGGAAGGCGGCCAAGGAGAAAGCCACGCATTGAGGTTTGCCGGTTAGCGTTGGCAAGAAGGATGCAAAAAAGGCGCGGTTCATTCCTGAACCGCGCCTTTTTCTTTGCGCTCGCGTTAAGGCTGATGCCGGGACTACCAGCCCCAACTACCAGCCCCAGTTGGGCCCGAAGCCGACGCCGATACCCGTCCCCCAGCCACGTCCCCAGCCGCCGGTGGAGTAGCTGCCAAACACGCGAACGGGCGGCGAATAGTACCGCGACCATGCCTGTGCGGCGTTTTCGGCGGCAATGGTCTGATCCTGCTCGAACATCACCTGACGGTCGATCGCGTCATAGCGTGCGCGCTCTTCGGGTGTCAGCGATGGGGCGGTACTGGCCGTATCCGCTTGATCGGCTGGCAGGCGGCTCAAGATTTGCGAGGGGCCCGGCGGGTTCATCGCGCAACCGGTCAGCGCCGCGCTTCCCGCGATGACTGCCAGCAAGATAAGCGTGCGCGCGTTGCGTAGCAGCGAAACAGGGCGTGTCATGTTCGAACTCCATCGGTCGGACGCCTAAGCAAAACGTGCGCGGCGCGCAATGCCAATGATTCAACGCAATGATCGAAGATACAGCACCGCCCGGGCCGTGAAGACAACGGGCGGCGCGGTGGTGACTGCCGTCGCGCAAGCGCGCTGGAGCGCCGTTCAGCGGGCGTCGCACCCGCCCCGGCGGAAGCCGGCTCAGAGCGGCTTCAATGCCGCTGCTCGGCAGCGGGCGTCACGCCTTGTGAGAGTGCATGGGCGACGAAAAGTTGCGCCACGTCGACCGGGTCGAATTCATAACGTTGATTGCAGAACTCGCAATGGATCTCGACGTGGCCACGCTCTTCGATCACGCCGTCCACTTCGTCGCGGCCGAGCATTTTCAGCATTCCGCCGACTTTTTCGCGCGAGCACGTGCACTCGAAACGCGCGGTGGCCGGTTCGAAATGCTGCACGTTTTCCTGCCAGAACAGGCGGCGGAAAACCGTCTCCGGTTCTTCCTTCAACAGCTCCTCTTGCGACAGCGTGCCGCCCAGCGTGCAAACGCGCTCCCACGTATCCGCGTCCAGCTCGCCCGGATGCGGCACGATCCCGCCGTCGCCCGGCAGCTTCTGCAGCAGCATGCCGACTGCGCGCTCGGTATTCGCCGCGAGCCACAGGCGCGTGTCGAGCTGCTCCGAATGATGCATGTAGTGTTCGAGGACTTCGGCCATCGACCCGAGCGGGCCATCCACGCCCGACAGCGGCACGATACTTTGATACGGCTGCTGGCCGGGCTGCTTGTCGGCCGGGTCGAGCGTGATCACGCAGCGGCCGTGGCCGCTCGCGTTCAACAGCTCGACCATCGAGCTCGTGTCGTCGATCGTGGTGTCCGCGTTGCCGGACAGCTTGGCGGTGGCGCGCATCGATAGATCGGAGCCGCACTGGACCACCAGCATCTTGATCGGGCCGTCGCCGAAAATCTGCATGACGAGCGTGCCGTCGAACTTGAGGTTCGCCGACAGCAGCGCGCAGGCGGCCATCATTTCGCCCAGAATCGTCCGCACCGGCGCCGGATAATCACGCCGCGTCAGCACTTCCTGCCACGTATTGCGCAGCGAAACGATCTCGCCGCGCACTGGCGCCGCGCTGAACATGAATTTTTGCAACTGGTCGCTCACAACTTTTCCTCGTGGAATGGCGCGGCGTGATGCCGCACCGTGCGCGCCGCGCGCGCCGGCTTCTAGCCGATGCGTACGAGCTGCGCCTTGAAAAACTCGCGGCGCTCGGCATAGCTTGCCGCGCCGCGCTGCATATTGGCGATATCCGTCTCGGTCAATTCGCGCACCACCTTGGCGGGCGCGCCGAGAATCAGTGAATTGTCGGGAAACACCTTGCCTTCGGTGACGATGGCGCCCGCTCCCACCAGACAGTTGCGGCCGATTACCGCGCCATTCAAGACCACGGCCTGAATTCCGATCAGCGAGCCTTCCTTGATCGTGCAGCCATGCAGCATCACCTGGTGGCCGACCGTTACGTTGGACTCGATCGTCAGCGGAAAGCCGGGGTCGGTGTGCAGCACGGCGTTTTCCTGCACGTTGCTGCCGGCGCCGATCGTGATCGGCTCGTTGTCGCCGCGGATCGTCGCGCCGAACCAGACGCTCGCGTTTTCCCCGAGCGTCACGTTGCCGACGATATTCGCAGAATCAGCAACGAACACGCTTTCATGGATGGTCGGGGCGGCTTCGCCAAGCTTGTAAATCGTCACAGTGTCTCCTCTTGATCCGCTTGATCGATCAAGGCGCACGCGGGGTGGGGCAGTGAGCCGCGCGCCGCGTGCTGCCAGACCGGGGGGTGTCCCGCGTAGCCGGCGCGACGGGCGCCGAACGGTCGAATCGAGTATTGTAAACGTTTGTGTGCTTGGGCCGCCGCGCGCGGCTGCGGGAAGGTTCGCCAGGCCGTTGTTCGGGCTGGCGGGCCGATTGCGCTGTCACCGGTCCCGCTTCCCGATCTTTCTTTTGCGGCGCAGGCCATCGCGTCCTTCGCCGCTTCCTTTGCCGATCCGCTTGCCATGATGTCCGCTGCTCCGTTCGCCTCGCCAGTGTCAACCGCCTCAATCGCCTCAGCCGGCTCACCGGCAGCAGCCGTTGCGTCCGTCCCGCACCCCCAGGCCCAGCCGGATTGCGCGCGAACCGCCGCACTGGCCGCATTGCGCGAAAGCGATCCGGCCGCGAAGGCAGCCGCGGCCCGCGCGTTATATGGCGCCGTGCTTGACGGTCGCGCCGCCTGTGCAGCCGGCCTCGAACTCGACGAGCCGCCCGGCTTGCCAGGCCGCCCCATGCGGCCCGAGCTGGTCGAACCGCGCAAGCTCGGGCGGCGCAGCATGCAATCGGCGCAAGGCCGTGCAGTCTTGCTGCACGCGCTGGCGCACATCGAATTCAACGCGATCAATCTCGCGCTCGACGCCGTCTGGCGCTTCGCCGGCATGCCCGCCGCGTTCTACGCCGACTGGCTCAAGGTCGCCGCCGAAGAGGCCTATCACTTCTCGCTGCTGGCCGCGCGGCTCGCGGAATACGGCCACGCATACGGCGACTTTCCCGCGCACGACGGCCTGTGGGATATGTGCGAGCGCACCCGCGGCGACGTGCTGGCGCGTATGGCACTGGTGCCGCGCACGCTCGAGGCACGCGGCCTCGACGCGTCACCGCCGATCCGCGCGCGCCTGCAACAGGCAGGCGACCAGGCATCCGCGGCGATTCTCGATGTGATCCTGCGCGATGAAATCGGCCATGTGCTGATCGGCAACCGCTGGTTCCGGCATCTGTGCGACGCGGGCGGCCTCGACCCGCACACGACGTACACGCGACTCGCCGACCAGTATCACGCGCCGAAATTACGTGGTCCGTTCAATTTCGAAGCGCGCCGCGACGCCGGATTCGACGAAGCGGAGCTCGCTGCGCTGGCGCATCTCGACGCCCAGCAGCCGGGCCCACCGACCGCGCTCGACTGAGTGCATGTTCAATAATCCGACCGCCACGTCTTGCCAGCCATCTCTATAATAGAACGACCATTCTTTTTTTGACGCGCCGTTCATGAATACTTCCCGATCCGAATTTGTCGCCGTACGCGGCGTCCGTCTGCATGTACGGCGTTGGGGCAATCCCGACGCGCCCATGCTCTTCATGCTGCACGGCTGGATGGACGTGGCGGCGTCATTCCAGTTCGTGGTCGATGCGCTGGGCGGCGACTGGCAGGTGATCGCGCCGGACATGCGCGGCTTCGGCCTGTCGGACTGGCCGGTGGCCGAGCGCGGCGGGGGCAACTACTGGATCCAGGACTATGTCGCCGATCTCGACGCGCTGCTCGACCACTACGCGCTGGCCGGCGAAGTGAATCTGGTCGGCCATAGCATGGGCGCCAACATCGTCTGCCTGTATGCGGGAGTGCGGCCGGAGCGGGTCCGGCGGGTGGTCGACCTGGAGGGCTTCGGGCTCGCGCCGTCGTACTCGGCGCAAGCGCCCAGGCGCCTGCGCAACTGGCTCGACGAACTGCGCGATCCGCCGCAGCTGAAGCGCTACGCGTCGCTCGACGAGGTCGCCGCCCGCCTGATCAAGACCAATCCGCGGCTCGACCCTGCGCGCGCGAAGTTTCTCGCGCAGCACTGGTCCAAGCCCGACGGCGAAGGGCGCTTCATGCTGCTCGCCGACCCGGCGCACAAGCTGCGCGGGCCGACGCTCTACCGGCTCGACGAAGTGATGGCGGTATGGCGCAAGGTGAGCGCGAAGGTACTGCACGTCGAGGCCGCCAACTCGCCGACGCTCGCGCAGATCGCCGGCGAGATTCCGCTCGACGAATTCAAGGCGCGCTTTCAGGCGTTCCCGGACTGGCGCGAGACGATCATCGACGCAGCGGGACACATGGTGCACCACGACCAGCCGGAGCAGGTGGCCGCGCTGATCGAGGGATTTTGCGCCTGAACGCCGCCAATCTCGGCAGACGTCGGCCTCCGCGCGAGATAGCTCTGCGCCCATTTACTGCGTTGCAGTAAAATGGATGATCAACTTTTCCCGGACCACGATGAACGCCGATCTCCACTGCCACTCCACCGTTTCCGACGGCCAGTTCGCGCCGGCTGAAGTCGCGCGCCGCGCGCACGCGGGCGGCGTGACACTGTGGGCGCTGACCGACCACGACGAGGTAGGCGGCCAGGAGGAAGCGCGTGCCGCCGCCGAGGCGCTCGGCATGGGCTACGTGAGCGGTGTCGAGATCTCGGTGACGTGGGCGTCGCGTACCGTGCACATCGTCGGCTTGGGCGTTGATCCGGCGAGTTCGATCCTGATCGACGGTCTGGCGCGCACCCGCGACGGCCGCGCCGCGCGCGCCGAAGCCATGGGCGAGCAGCTGGACGCGCTCGGCATTCCCGGCGCGTACCAGGGCGCGCTCAAATTCGTGTCGAACCCGGACATGATTTCGCGCACGCATTTCGCCCGCTTCATGGTCGAAAGCGGTTACGCCAGCTCCACGCAAGACGTGTTCAACCGCTATCTCGGCGACGGCAAACCGGGTTACGTCGCGCACCGCTGGGCCAAACTGGCCGACGCGGTCGGCTGGATCCAGGCCGCCGGCGGCGAGGCGATCATCGCGCATCCGGGTCGTTACGCGTACACGCCGGTCGAATTCGACGCGTTTTTCGCCGAATTCATCGATCTCGGCGGCAAGGCGATCGAAGTAGTGACCGGCAGCCACACGCCCGACCAATACCGCGAATACGCGGACGTCGCGCGCCGGTTCGGGTTCGAGGCGTCGCGCGGCTCCGACTTCCACGCGTCCGGCGAAGGCCGCATCGAGCTCGGCGCGCTGCCGCAGTTGCCTTCCGATCTCAAGCCTGTCTGGGAACGCTGGCTGTGATCGCGCGCCGTGCCAAGCGGCACGTCACGCGCGGATCACAGCCGGAGCCGGCCGCACGCGGCGCATGCCCGCATCCGCACTTCCGGCGGCCGCTGATCCGCAGTTCAGCCGCAGTTCACCCGCCGCTTACCTGTCGTCATCGTTAGTCGCCATGTCCCAATACTTTCGGCTTCACCCTGACAACCCGCAGCCGCGCCTCGTCAAACAGGCCGTGCAGATCATCAAGGACGGCGGCGTGGTCGCGTTGCCGACGGACTCGAGCTATGCGCTCGCCTGCCAGCTCGACGACAAGGACGCGGCGGAGCGTCTGCGGCGGATTCGTGGACTCGACGAAAAGCAGCTGCTGTCGTTGCTGGTGCGCGATCTGTCGGAGCTGGCGAACTTCGCGATGGTGGACAACCGCCAGTACCGCTTGATCAAGTCGGTCACGCCGGGCCCGTATGTGTTCGTGCTGCAGGCTACCAAGGAAGTGCCGCGGCGCCTGTCGCACCCGTCGCGCAAGACCATCGGCCTGCGGGTGCCGGACCACGCGATCACGCTGGCGATTCTCGAGGAACTCGGCGAGCCGCTGCTCGGCTCGACGCTGATCATGCCGGGCGAAACCCAGCCGCTGAACGACCCGGAAGAAATCCGCGCGCGCCTCGAAAAGCAGCTGGATCTGGTGATCGACGGCGGCGCCTGCGTGTGCGAGCCGTCGACCGTGATCGACCTGACTGGCGCGGAGCCTGTGCTGGTGCGGGCGGGGCGCGGCTCGCTCGCGCCCTTCGGTCTCGAAGAGACGGCATGAGTGAAAGCGGACAGACGCACGCAATCGCGTTGTTACAATAGCGAGTTATGGATTCTTCCCTGATACAGACCATTGCGGTGTACGCGTTGCCGGTTGTTTTCGCGATAACGCTGCACGAAGCCGCGCACGGCTACGTCGCGCGCTGGCTCGGCGATAACACCGCCTACGTGCTCGGGCGCGTTTCGATCAATCCGATGCGCCACATCGATCCGCTCGGCACGATCGCGATTCCGTTGCTGTTGTACTTCGCGACGAGCGGCGCGTTCATGTTCGGGTACGCGAAGCCGGTGCCGGTGGCTTTCGGCAACCTGCGCAATCCGCGCTGGGGCAGCCTGTGGGTCGCGGCCGCGGGCCCTGCGTGCAATTTCATTCAGGCGCTGATCTGGGGCCTGTTCGGCATCGGTTTGGCGGTGCTGAACGTCGACGAACCGTTCTTCACGCGCATGGCTGGCGCGGGCGTCGGCGTGAATCTCGTGCTCGGCGTGCTGAACCTGTTTCCGCTGCCGCCGCTCGACGGCGGCCGCGTATTGATGGCGCTGCTGCCGCCGCGCCAGTCGATCGGGCTGGCGCGGCTCGAGCCGTATGGTTTTTTCATCGTCATGGCGCTGGTCATGACCGGCACGCTGACGCGCTACTGGCTGAACCCGCTCGTTACGCTCGGCTACAGTGCGATTACCGCAATCCTGACTCCACTTGTTTCGCTTTTCTAAACAACCATGTTCCCAGACCGTATCTTCTCCGGCATGCGGCCCACCGGGTCGCTGCACCTCGGCCACTATCACGGCGTGCTGAAAAACTGGGTGCGGCTGCAGTCCGAATACCCGTGTTTCTTCTGCGTGGTCGACTGGCATGCGCTGACGACGCACTACGAAACGCCCGAAGTGATCGAAAAGAACGTGTGGGACGTGCTGACCGACTGGCTCGCGTCCGGCATCGATCCGGCGCAGGCTACGCTGTTCATCCAGAGCAAGGTGCCCGAGCATGCGGAGCTGGCGCTGCTGCTCGGCATGAGCACGCCGCTCGGCTGGCTCGAACGCGTGCCGACCTACAAGGAGCAGCAGGAGAAGCTGAAGGACAAGGACCTGTCCACCTACGGCTTCCTCGGCTACCCGGTGCTGATGGCGGCCGACATCCTGCTGTATCGCGGCTCGCTCGTGCCGGTCGGCGAGGACCAGGTGCCGCACGTCGAAATGACGCGTGAGATCGCGCGCCGCTTCAACTACCTGTACGGCCGTGAGCCGGGCTTCGAACAGAAGGCCAACGAAGCCGCGAAGAAGCTCGGCGGCAAGCGTTCCAAGCTTTATCACGAGTTGCGCAACGCCTATCAGCAGGAAGGCGACGACGAAGCGCTCGAGCAGGCGCGCGCGATGTTGCAGGAGTCGCAGAGCCTGTCGATGAGCGATCGCGAGCGCCTGTTCGGCTACCTCGAAGGTTCACGCAAGATCATCCTGGTCGAGCCCCAGGCGATGCTGACCGAAGCGTCGCGGATGCCGGGTCTGGATGGCCAGAAGATGTCGAAGTCGTACGGCAACACGATCGGCCTGCGTGAAGATGCGGAAACCATCACGAAGAAAGTCCGCACCATGCCGACCGATCCGGCCCGTGTGCGCCGCACCGACCCGGGCGATCCGGACAAGTGCCCGGTCTGGCAACTGCACCAGGTCTATACGGACGAAGCGACGCACGAGTGGGTGCAGAAGGGTTGCCGCAGCGCGGGCATTGGTTGCCTCGACTGCAAGCAGCCGGTGATCGAAGGCATTCTGCGCGAGCAGCAGCCGATGCTCGAGCGCGCGCAGAAGTACATGGACGATCCGTCGCTGCTGCGCGCGATCGTCGCCGACGGCTGCGACAAGGCCCGCAAGTTCGCCACGGAAACGATGCGCGACGTCCGCGAGGCCATGGGCCTGTCGTACAGCTGAGCCGCAGCGATGAGCACGTCCGCCGCCGTCCACGGCTTGGGTGAACCGTCGCGCTGGGTGCGCGATTGGGAGCATCTGGTCGCCGCGGGCGGCGCGGTGCTCGACGTCGCGTCGGGAGCGGGGCGGCATGCGCGATTCTTCGCGGCGCTGGGGCACCCGGTGACCGCGATCGACCGCGATGCGGCCGCGCTCGCCACGCTGCGCGACGAGCCGCTCGTCACCCCGCTCGCGGCCGACCTCGAGGGCGGCGCGTGGCCGCTGTCCGCCGAGGCGAAATTCGCCGCCGTCGTGGTGACGAACTATTTGCACCGGCCGCTCTTTCCGCGTCTTTTGCGCTCGCTCGCACCGGGCGGCGTACTGGTTTACGAGACCTTCGCGCAAGGAAATGAAAGCGTCGGCAAGCCCTCGAATCCGGCGTTTCTGCTCGCACCCGGCGAGCTTCTCGACAGGGTGCGCGGCCAGCTCAGGGTGGTCGCGTTTCAGGACGGTTTTCTCGCGCAGCCGCGCCCGGCCTACGTCCAGCGCATCTGCGCGATTCTCGAGGCAAAGCGCCCAGACGACCTCAAGCAAGCGGCACCCCCGCCTTGTTACGAGTTGGCTGGCTAATCCGCTACAATCGCGGTTTACCTGATCAAATTCATGGCGTTTCATGACTAACGGCAACCAGAGCGGCAAGCAGAGCGGCAACCCCGGCACCAGCAGCGTTCAGATCCGCGGCAGCATTCCTGCCATCATCACCCCCATGCTGGAAGACGGCAGCCTCGATCTGCCGGCGTTTCGCAAACTGATCGACTGGCACATCGCGGAAGGCACGGACGGGCTCGTCGTGGTGGGCACGAGCGGCGAGTCGGCCACGCTGTCGGTCGAAGAGCACGTGCTGATGGTCAAGACCGCGGTCGAGCACACGGCGGGCCGGATTCCGGTGATCGCGGGCTCGGGCGGCAACTCCACCACTGAAGCGATCGAACTCACGCAGCAGGCGAAAGACGTCGGCGCGGACGCGACGCTGCAGGTCGTGCCGTACTACAACAAGCCGACTCAGGAAGGCATCTACCGCCATTTCGCGAAGATCGCCGAAACCGTCGATCTGCCGGTGATCCTGTACAACGTGCCGGGCCGCACCGTCGCCGACATGAGCAACGAGACCATCCTGCGCTGCGCGCAGGTGCCGGGCATCGTCGGCGTGAAGGAAGCCACCGGCAACATCGATCGCGCCGCACATCTGATCAAATCCGCGCCCGCGCACTTCGGCATCTACAGCGGCGACGATCCCACCGCGATCGCGCTGATGCTGCTCGGCGGCCACGGCAATATCTCGGTCACCGCCAACGTCGCGCCGCGCGCAATGAGCGAGCTGTGCAAGGCCGCGCTCGCGGCTGACGCGAAAACCGCGCGTGAAATTCATCTGAAACTCCTGTCGCTGCATAAGAACCTGTTCGTCGAATCGAATCCGATTCCGGCCAAATGGGCATTGCAGCAACTGGGTCGTGTGCAGGGCGGAATCCGCCTGCCGCTCACGCCACTCGACGCGCAGTACCACGAAGTGGTGCGCGGCGCACTGCGCGAGGCGGGCCTGCTGGGCTAAGCGAAGCGACCGCGGCACCCAGCGCCAACGAAAGACTGCCACCGGCATTCCCTTAACCGACGTCGATCCAGCCCACGTTCCCGGCACACAGAACCAGGCACCGCGTTCCAGCATCACGAAGGACCTCATGAAACGTTCCGCACTTTCCCTCCACGCAACCCGCATGGCGGCGCTGGCGCTTGCCCTGACGACGCTCGCCGGCTGTGACACGCTGAACGACTGGTTCGCTTCCGACCGCGTCAACTACAAGGTCGCGGCGAGCGCGCCGCCGCTGGCCGTCCCGAATGACCTGAGCACCTCGCCGACGGACCAGCGCTACGTCGCGCCGCCGGCCAATCTGGCGCTCGGCGGCGCGCCCACGCGCGCGGTCACGGCTGCCGGCAATGCGACCGAAGGCCAGCCGAATGCGCAAGACCCGCTCGGCATGCATATCGAGCGCGACGGCGATCGCCGCTGGCTGGTGGTCGACGGCCGTTCGCCGGAACAGCTGTGGCCGCAATTGCAGGAGTTCTGGCAGGAAAACGGTTTTGTCCTGAGAACGGACGCGCCGGCCACCGGCATCATGACGACCGACTGGGCTGAAAACCGCGCGAATATTCCGGACGACTGGTTCCGCCGCACGGTCGGCAAGGTGATCGACTTCGCGTACTCGTCGGGTACGCGCGACAGCTTCCGCACGCTGGTGTCGCGCGGAGCGTCCGACACCACCGACATTTCGATCACGCACAGCGCGATGGAAGAAATGATGACGGGCCAGGACAAGACATCGTCGCGCTGGGAAGAGCGCCCGCGCGATCCGGCGCTTGAAGCGCTGTTCCTGAGCAAGCTGATGGAGAAGTTCGGTCTGACCGAAGCGCAATCGAAGCAGCTGCTGACCGACGCGCGCCCGGCCACCGCGCCGACCACGATCGACCAGAGCGCGGGCGCCTCGACGCTCGATCTGCAGGAATCGTTCGATCGCGCGTGGCTGCGTGTGGGCCTCGCGCTCGACCGTACCAACTTCACGGTCGACAACCGTGATCGCGCGAAGGGCATCTACTACGTGCGCTACGCGGACTCGATGCAGGAGCTCAAGCGCGAAGGGCTGTTCGGCAAGCTGTTCTACGGCGGCAATTCGTCGAAGAAGCCGGGTCAGGAATTTCTCGTCAATGTGCGCTCGAAGGGCGACACGGTGACGCAGGTGGCGGTGCTCGACGCGAACGGGCAGATCGACACATCGTCTGACGCGCAGCGCATCGTGACGCTGCTGCACGCGCAACTGAATTAAACGGGCCGTGCGCTTCGCGAGTCTCGGCAGCGGCAGTGAAGGCAACGCGCTGCTAGTGGAAGCGCACAGCGGCGCGACTACCACGCGGGTGCTGCTCGACTGCGGCTTTTCGGGGCGGGAAGTCGAGCGGCGTCTGACACGGATCGGCGTGAGCGCCGAAGGTCTCGACGCTATTCTGATTACGCATGAGCATAGCGATCACATCGGTAGCGCGCTGACGCTGGCGCGCAAGTGGTCGATTCCGCTGTACATGAGCTGGGGCACCGCCCGCGCGGTGGGCGCCGACGAAGCCGATGTCGACCTGCAAGTGCTGTGGAGCGACGAAGCGGTAGCGATCGGCGACCTCAGCGTCCTCCCTTATACCGTTCCTCACGACGCGCGGGAGCCGCTGCAATACGTGTTCTCGAACGGCGCGAGCCGGCTCGGCGTACTGACCGATGTCGGCACGTCCACGCCGCATATCAGCGCGGTGCTGGGCGGCTGCGACGCGCTGGTGCTCGAATGCAATCACGACCTGCGGATGCTGGCGGGCAGCCGTTATCCGCACTCGTTGAAAGCGCGGATCGGCGGCGATCATGGGCATTTGAACAACGACGCGGCGGCGGAGATTCTCGCATCGCTCGACCGCTCGCGGCTGCGTCATCTGGTTGCAGCCCATCTGAGCCAGCAGAACAATCTGCCGGAACTGGCGCAGGCCGCGATGGCCGGCGTGCTGGGCGCGGCGCCTACCGAAGTGGTGGTCGCTTCGCAGGATGACGGGTTTGCGTGGTTGAGCGTGTGATGCCTGTTTGAGCGCGATTGCGGTATCCGACGGCAGCCGCCCGGCGACACCCATGAGAAAAGCCCATAACGATTGCTCGTTATGGGCTTTTCACTTTTGAGGGCGGGCGTTCGTAGAACGCGTCGCCCCGAGTCCGGCTTAGTTGCGGTTGCCGCCGAAGATGCCGAGCAACGCGAGCAGGTTGACGAACACGTTGTACAGATCCAGGTAGATCGCCAGCGTGGCCGTGATGTAGTTTGTCTCGCCCCCGTTCACGACACGCTGCACGTCGAACAGCATGTAGGCCGAGAAGATCACGATCGCCATCACCGAAACAGTCAGCATCAGCGCCGACAGTTGCAGGAACACGTTCGCGACCGAAGCCAGCAGCAGCACGATCACGCCCATAAACAGCCACTTGCCGAGACCGGAAAAGTCGCGCTTGCTGACCGTGGCGATGGTTGCCATTGCCGTGAAGATCACACCAGTGCCACCGAAGGCGAGCATGATCAGCGACGGGCCGTTCGAAAAACCGAGCACGAAGCTCAGGATGCGTGACAGCATCAGGCCCATGAAGAACGTGAAGCCGAGCAGCACGAACACGCCAACTGAGCTGTCTTTGGTTTTCTGAATCGCGAACATGAAACCGAAGGCGATCGCGAAGAAGGCCAGCATGCTCATCGCCGGGCTGGTGGCGGCGAACAGCGAGAACCCCGTGGCGAGCCCTACCCACGCGCCGAGCACGGTCGGAATCATGGACAGCGCCAGCAGCCAGTAGGTGTTCCGTAGCACGCGGTTGCGCGTTTCGGCCGTGCTGACGGCGCCGTTGCGGCCAAAGCTATACGGATGTTCGTTCATGGTCTCTCCTTACCTCGGAAGCGTGTTTGGTGATGGTGGTACCGCGGGTCGTGTAGCGCCGGCCGCCGTAGTTGCCGCCAGGCGCAAAGTGTTCACCCCTAAGATTAGCGCGGAAGCACGGAGTTTCAATACCTCGAAAACGGGCGTACGTCCTACGCTACCAGTATTTCGCAACTTCTGCCGGCATCCTTTCAATACTGTAAGGGTTCAATCGCAATCATACACGGGAACATGCTACAATAGCGGATTCATTTGAATCTGTAACCTCTTAATTTTTTGGAGTTTTTATGGCGATCGAACGCACCCTGTCCATTATCAAGCCGGACGCAGTGGCCAAGAACGTGATCGGCCAGATCTACACCC
The DNA here is from genome assembly GCF_046026895.1 of Paraburkholderia sediminicola. Lineage (GTDB taxonomy): Bacteria > Pseudomonadota > Gammaproteobacteria > Burkholderiales > Burkholderiaceae > Paraburkholderia > Paraburkholderia sediminicola_C. The sequence continues at coordinate 51,042 of NZ_JAQQEU010000038.1, read as the reverse complement.
GTTTCGAAAACGCTGGTCTGAAGATCGTGGCATCGCGCATGGTTCACCTGTCGCGCGCTGACGCAGAGAAGTTCTACGCTGTGCACGCCGCACGTCCGTTCTTTAAGGACTTGGTGGAATTCATGATCTCCGGCCCGGTCGTAGTCCAGGCACTGGAAGGCGAAAACGCAATCCTGAAGCACCGCGATCTGATGGGCGCGACGGATCCGAAGAAGGCGGAAAAGGGCACGATCCGCGCCGACTTCGCCGACAGCATCGACGCTAACGCCGTGCACGGTTCGGACGCGGCAGAAACCGCGGCGATTGAAATTGCGTTCTTCTTCCCGCAAGTCAACGTCTACTCGCGCTAATCGCCCCCAGGCGGATTCGCCGCGCGCGATTCGGGCCGCCGATCTGATTTATCGCACGAATCGCCCGGCAAAGTAGTAAGGTAAAAGCAGCAGGAATGGGCGCGAACGGCATTGCGTTCATGCAGCTTGTTGCATGAACGTAATCTCGCACTGAAATGGCAGGATTCGATATGACGAGCAGTTCCACCGTCAACCTTCTCGACCTTGACGCCCACGGGCTTGTCGCCTATTGCGACAGCCTGGGCGAGAAGCCGTTTCGCGCCAAGCAATTGCAGCGTTGGATTCATCAGTGCAACGCTGCCGACTTCGACGGCATGACCGATCTCGCGAAGTCCTTGCGCGAAAAGCTCAAGGGGCGCGCCGCGATCACGATGCCCGGCATCGTCAGCGACCATATTTCCAGCGACGGCACACGCAAGTGGCTGATCGACGTCGGCAACGGCAATGCGGTTGAAACCGTATACATCCCCGAAGAAACGCGCGGCACGCTGTGCGTGTCGTCGCAGGCGGGGTGTGCGGTCAACTGCCGTTTCTGTTCGACCGGCAAACAGGGCTTCTCCCGCAATCTCACCACCGGCGAAATCATCGGCCAGTTGCGCATGGCCGAGTTCGCGCTGCGCGCGTCGCGTGGCGTGGCCGGCGGCCGTGCCACAGGGGGCGACGGCAAGGGCGAGCGGGTCGTCACGAACGTCGTGATGATGGGTATGGGCGAGCCGCTGCTCAATTACGACGCGGTGGTGCCGGCCATGCGCCTGATGCTCGACGACAACGCGTACGGCCTGTCGCGCCGGCGCGTCACGTTGTCCACCTCGGGTGTCGTGCCGATGATGGACCGGCTCGGCGCCGATCTGCCGGTGGCGCTCGCGGTCTCGTTGCATGCGCCCAGCGATCCGTTGCGCGACATGCTGGTGCCGCTGAACAAAAAGTATCCGTTGCGCGAACTGATGGCGGCTTGCCAACGCTATCTGAAAGTCGCGCCGCGCGATTTCATCACGTTCGAATATTGCATGCTCGACGGCGTGAACGACAGCGAAGCGCAAGCGCGCGAACTGCTCGCGCTCACGCGCGACGTGCCGTGCAAGTTCAATCTGATTCCGTTCAATCCGTTCCCCGAATCGGGCCTTGTGCGCTCGAAGCCGGAACAGATCAAGCGGTTTGCACAAGTGTTGATGGACGCGGGCGTCGTCACCACGGTGCGCAAAACACGCGGCGATGACATCGACGCTGCCTGCGGTCAGCTGGCCGGTGCGGTGCAGGACCGCACGCGGCTTGCTGAGCGCACCGGGAAGGCGGCCAAGGTTATCGAAGTTCGCGCCGTGTAATCGAGCGGCATGGCAGGCGTCGGCGTTCGCCAGGAATTCGGCGAGCGCGCGAAAGTCGTTCATGACGCGGTCGATTGAAAAGAAAGTTTGCAGAAGCGATCGGAAGCGGCACATGAGGCCGCGCATTTTGTTATAAACGGTCTGCGATTCAGGCGCGAGGCTTTTGCCCGTCCGGGTTGCACAAGTGAAAAAGAATCGACGCGAAAGGATTTGGGATGAGTGAGCCGCAGCACCCGCAGCCGCACGACACAGACACAAACGAAAGCCATCCGGCACCGGTCGCTCGGGCGGTGGTGCAACCTGTTGTGCAGCAGGGCCTGGATTCGTTGGCGGCGGTTGGCGCGCGCTTGACCCAATTGCGTGAATCGAAGGGTTGGTCGATCGAAGACGTATCGGCCCGTCTGAAAGTATCCGTCGTCAAGTTGCGCGCGCTCGAAGCGGGCGATATCAGCCATCTGCCGGACACGACTTTCGCGCTCGGCGTGGTGCGCAGCTACGCGAAGATGCTCGACGCCGATCCCGCGCCGTTCACGCAGGCGTTGCGCCGCGAGAAGGGTGTGCCGGCGCCGGATCTGTCGATGCCGGCGTCGTCTGGGAAGGACTTGCCGCGCGGTCGCGTGTCGTTGACGCTCGGTGGCAGCGGGCAGAAAAGCCGCTCGTGGCTGTGGGGCATTGCGGCGGTTGTCGTCGCGGTGATCGCACTCGCCATGTGGCATACCAACGGTGGCGATTCGAGCGCGTGGCTCGCGCGTCTGAAGGCAAGCGCGAACGGGGCCGCAGGTGGTGCAAACGGTGCATCGGGTGCGGTCGCGCAGGGTCCTTCGGCCGCTGCAACTGCGCAAGAGGACGCGTCGGCGCCGGAAGCGCCGGCCGTAGCGGAAAACGCAGCGTCGGCTACGCCGATGCCCGCACCGCTGGCTACGGGTACAGCGCCGTCGTCGGCACCTGCGGTCACGGCAATGGCGGCTGCGCCGAAGGCCGGCTCGCAGGTTCAGGCCGCTGCGCCACTCGCGAGCGCGCCGGCCGCTGTGGCGGCGGCAACCTCGGCGGCAGCGGCAGCGCCCGTCGCGGGTGAGGCGATCGTCGCACTGCGCGTGACGCAAGACAGCTGGTTCAGCGTGCGCGCCAAAGATGGCAAGGAGGTATTCTCCGGCCTCGTGCACGCAGGCGACACCAAGGAAGTGACAGGTGAAGCGCCGTTCAAAATTACGGTAGGCAACAAGGCCGGTCTCGAGTCGCTGACGCTCGACGGCCAGCCGGTCGATCCGGCGAAATATTCGGCAGCCAAGGGCAATGTGGCGCGCTTCGCGTTGCCTTGATAGATACGGTATGCGCCGCGGCCAACCGGTCCGCGGCGCTTTTTCAATTCAGGCGCGACGTTTTTTGCGGCGCGTGCGGCGTAAATGGGTTTTTCGATGCAATCCGAAGCTCAATCCCAATGCAGTAGCAAGATCGTTTCCACTGAGCCGGTGTTCGGCGGGCAGGCTGCGCGGCGCAGGTCGCACGCGGTCGATGTCCGTTGGGGCGGCCAGCTCGTCACCATCGGAGGCGATGCGCCCGTGCGCGTGCAGTCGATGACCAACACGGACACGGCGGACGCAATAGGCACCGCGATCCAGATCAAGGACCTGGCGCAAGCCGGTTCGGAATTGGTGCGCATCACGGTCAACACTCCTGAAGCGGCCGCGGCCGTGCCGGCCGTGCGCGAGCAGCTCGACCGCATGGGCGTGTCGGTGCCGCTGGTCGGCGATTTCCACTACAACGGCCATTTGCTGCTGCGCGATTATCCCGCGTGCGCCGAGTCGCTGTCCAAGTACCGGATCAATCCGGGCAACGTCGGTCACGGCGCGAAACGCGACACGCAGTTCGCGCAGATGATCGAAGCCGCGGTGAAGTACGACAAGCCGGTGCGTATCGGCGTCAACTGGGGCAGTCTCGATCAGGACCTGCTCGCGAAGATGATGGACGAGAACGCCGCGCGCTCCGCTCCGTGGGAAGCGCAAAGCGTGATGTACGAAGCGCTGATCCAGTCGGCGATCGGGTCGGCGGAACGGGCGGTCGAACTCGGCCTCGCGCGCAACAAGATCATTCTGTCGTGCAAGGTCAGCGGCGTGCAGGATCTGATCGCCGTGTACCGCGAACTCGCGCGCCGTTGCGAATTCGCGCTGCATCTCGGTTTGACCGAGGCGGGCATGGGCTCGAAAGGGATCGTCGCGTCGACCGCGGCGTTGTCGGTACTGCTGCAGGAGGGCATCGGCGACACGATCCGCATCTCGCTCACGCCGGAGCCGGGCGCGTCGCGCACCGGCGAGGTGATCGTCGGCCAGGAGATCCTGCAGACCATGGGGCTGCGCTCGTTTACGCCGATGGTGATCGCGTGCCCGGGTTGCGGCCGCACCACCAGCACGCTGTTCCAGGAGCTGGCGTCGCAAATCCAGACCTATCTGCGCACGCAGATGCCGGTGTGGCGCGACCAGTATCCCGGCGTCGAGAAGATGCACGTCGCGGTGATGGGCTGCATCGTCAACGGCCCGGGCGAGTCGAAGCAGGCCAACATCGGCATCAGCTTGCCGGGCTCGGGCGAGAACCCCGCTGCGCCGGTGTTCATCGACGGCGAGAAGGTCAAGACGCTGCGCGGCGAGAACATTGCGCAAGAATTCCAGCAAATCGTGAGTGACTACGTCGAGCGCCGCTATGGCCGCGCTGAAGCACTCAACTAAACATCGGCTATCGAAGACAGATGACTGAACAGAAGAAAAAGCTCGAAAAGCTCTCCGGCGTGAAGGGCATGAACGACGTCCTCCCGCAGGAAGCCGGGCTCTGGGAATTTTTCGAATCCACCGTCAAGTCGATGCTGCGTTCGTACGGATACCAGAATATCCGTACGCCGATCATCGAGCACACGCAGCTGTTCAAACGCGGCATCGGTGAAGTGACCGACATCGTCGAAAAAGAGATGTACAGCTTCACCGACGCGCTGAACGGTGAAAACCTCACCATGCGCCCCGAAAACACGGCGGCGGTGGTGCGTGCGGCGATCGAGCACAACATGCTGTACGACGGTCCGAAGCGCCTGTGGTACATCGGGCCGATGTTCCGCCACGAGCGTCCGCAGCGCGGCCGTTATCGCCAGTTCCATCAGGTCGGCGTGGAAGCGCTGGGCTTCACGGGCCCGGACGCCGACGCTGAAATCATCATGATGTGCCAGCGGCTCTGGGACGATCTCGGCCTGACCGGCATCAAGCTCGAGATCAATTCGCTGGGCCTCGCTGAAGAGCGCGCGGCGCATCGCGTCGAACTGATCGCGTACCTGGAAAAGCACATGGACGTGCTCGACGAAGACGCGAAGCGCCGTCTGTACACGAACCCACTGCGCGTGCTGGATACGAAGAATCCGGCGCTGCAGCAGGTCGCGCAGAACGCACCGAAGCTGATCGATTTTCTCGGCGAGGCATCGCGCGCGCACTTCGAAGGTTTGCAGCGCATTCTGAAAGCGAACAACATACCGTTCACGATCAACCCGCGTCTCGTGCGCGGTCTCGATTACTACAACCTGACCGTGTTCGAGTGGGTGACCGACAAGCTCGGTGCCCAGGGCACCGTCGCGGCGGGCGGCCGTTACGATCCGCTGATCGAGCAGCTCGGCGGCAAGGCGACGGCAGCATGCGGCTGGGCAATGGGCGTCGAGCGGATTCTCGAATTGCTGAAGGAAGAGGGGCTCGTCCCTGAAGCCGAAGGCTGCGACGTGTACGTGGTCCATCAGGGCGATGCGGCGCGCGAGCAGGCCTTCATCATCGCGGAGCGTCTGCGCGATACGGGGCTCGACGTGATCCTGCATTGCAGCGCCGACGGTCAGACGGCCAGCTTCAAATCGCAGATGAAGCGTGCCGACGCGAGCGGCGCAGCATTCGCGGTGGTGCTCGGCGAAGACGAGATCGCCAACGGCACGGTCGGCGTGAAGCCGCTGCGCGATACAAATGCTAACGGCGGTAAAAGCGAGCAACATAACGTGCCCGCTGAAGACTTGACCGAATTTCTAATCAATGCGATGGTTGCAACCGCCGAAGACGGCGACGACTGATCGCGACGTCGTCGAGCCGGTTGGCTCGACACGCACACGTATCAAGAAAGAGGAAATCGCCGGGCAATGAGTTACCACGACGAACAAGAATCGATTGAAAGTCTGAAGACATGGTGGACGCAGTGGGGTAATGCAACCACGTGGATCGTGCTGGTGGCATTGGTTGCAGCAGCTGGCTGGAACGGCTGGAATTTCTGGCAGCGGCGCCAGGCGGCGGAGGCCGCTGTGCTGTACGACCAGGTGCAGCAAGCCGTGGCATCGGGCGACAAGGCCAGGATCACGCGCGCCGCCACCGACATGGAAGACAAGTTCAGCCGCACCCCGTACGCGCAGATGAGCGCGCTGGGCGCCGCCAAGGCGCTCTATGCCGCGGGCGACGAAGCTGCCGCGAAGGCCCAGTTGCAATGGACCATCGATCACGCGAAGGACGACGAGTTCAAGCAGATCGCCAGACTGCGCATGGCTTCGCTGCTGCTCGACGACAAGGCATACGACCAGGGTCTGGCGTTGCTCGCCGAGCCGCAATCCGACGCGTTCAAGGGCATCGTGGCGGACCGCCGCGGCGACCTGCTCGCCGCGCAGGGCAAGCGCGACGATGCACGCACGGCTTACAAGCTCGCGCTCGACTCGCTGTCGAAAAATGACAGCTCGGCGCGCCAGTTGATTCAGTTCAAGCTGGACGCGCTGGGTGGCTGATCGCCGCCTGCCTAGCGCCGCATGCAACGACCAACCGGTTTCCTTTAATTAATTTCCTGAATGCTTCGTCCACCGATGAATCTGCTGAAACGTTACGCCGTGCCCGTTATCTGTGCGATGACCGTCCTTACCATGGCGGCTTGCTCATCCACGAAAGACGAGCGCCGTGTGCCGACGCCGCTCACCGAGTTCAAACCCGTGCTCGACGTGCAGCAGGTCTGGACGGCGAGCGTAGGCAAGGCGGGCCGCTACCTGTTCTCGCCGGTCGCTGTGGGCAATGCGGTGTTCGCGGCTGGCGCGAACGGCTCGGTTGCGAAGATCGACGCGCAAACCGGTAAGGACATCTGGCGCGTCAAGCTGAGCGACGACCTGTCGGCGGGAGTCGGCAGCGACGGCACGCTCACGGCGGTCGGCGGCCTGAAGGGCGATGTCTATGTGCTCGGCGCGGACGGCAAGCAGGTGTGGACCGCCAAGGCGCCGGGCGAAATCATTTCGCCGCCGCTGGTCGGCAACGGCCTCGTGGTGGTGCGCACCGTCGACGGGCAGATCGTCGCATTCAACGCGCAAACCGGCGAGCAGAAGTGGAATTACCGCAACCGCGCGGTGCCGCTCAATCTGCGCGTGTCGTCGGGCATGACGTTCGCCGGTGACGCTGCGGTGCTGGCCGGTTTCCCGGGTGGCTCGTTCGCCGCGATCAACCTGCAAACGGGCGACGCCTACTGGCAGACGCCGGTGTCGTATCCGAAGGGTGTGACGGAAGTGGAGCGCATCAACGACGTGACCGGTCCGCCCACGCTGGTCGGCTCGCAAACCTGCGCGGTGACGTTCCAGGGTCAGATTGGCTGTTTCGACGCGAACTCGGGCCGTGCGCTGTGGCAAACCGCGTTCTCGAGCACGAGCGGTCTCGCGCAGGATGACCGCGCCGTGGTGGCGGCGGATGACTGGTCGGTCGTGTCGGCGTTCGATGTGAACACCGGTTCGCGGCTGTGGAAAAACGACCAGCTGAAGAGCCGCGACCTCGGCGTGCCGTTCCTGCTCGGCCGGGCGGCCGTGCTCGGCGACTATCAGGGTTTCGTGCACTTCCTGTCGGCTTCCGACGGCTCGCTGGTCGCTCGCGTGAAGACCGACGGCAGCGCGATTGTCGCGGCGCCCGTGCTGGCCGGCGAAACGCTGGTGGTGCAAACGCGCGACGGCGACCTTTACGCCTATCGCCCGCGCTGATCGCGCACGCTGAGCTTCGTCAAGCGCGCAGGCCGGCATCGCCGGCCGCGCGCGTTTTTGTTGAACTTGTTTTGAATGTTTGTCGTATCGCAGCACAGTAGAAGCATTGCGCCGGACTGGCTGGTCCGGCAGTCGGATCAGAAACGGCCCACGTGGCCATCGGTGGCTGCTTGCGGCGCCACCTTCGGCGGCATCGCAGACCATCGCCCTCGAACGGGCGTGCGAGCCGCCGAGCAAGAAAGACTGAATCTGGCGGCCCGTTGGCGCCGCCCATCCAGCCAAATCCCCGTCCGCCCGGATGCGCATATCGACAGCACAGCCGGGGCCGGCCGAATTCGTGATAATTTTCGTCAAACGCTGCCGTGTAGCGGCCGCATGGCGTCGCTACGCGGGCGGTCGATTTCGATCCCGCGTTTCACCGTGAACAACATCTGATGAAACCCGTTATTGCCCTCGTCGGGCGCCCCAATGTGGGGAAATCCACGCTGTTCAACCGTCTCACGCGCTCGCGCGACGCGCTGGTTGCCGACCTGCCCGGTCTCACGCGCGACCGCCACTACGGCGAAGGCCGCACCGGCGAGCGGCCGTATCTGGTCGTCGATACCGGCGGTTTCGAGCCGGTCGCGAAAGACGGCATCCTGCACGAGATGGCGCGTCAAACTCGCCAGGCGGTCGAGGAGTCGGACATCGTCGTGTTCATCGTCGACGGCCGCAATGGTCTCGCGCCGCAGGACAAGTCGATCGCCGACTATCTGCGCAAGGTCGGCCGGCCGATCTTCCTCGTCGTCAACAAGGCGGAGGGCATGAAGTACAGCACCGTCGCCGCCGATTTCTACGAGCTGGGTCTCGGCGACCCGCGCGCGATTTCGGCCGCGCACGGTGACGGCGTCACCGAAATGATCAACGAGGCGCTCGAAGTCGCGTATGCCGGCCAGCCGGAAGAAAGCGACGACGAGAAAGCAGCGCGCGGCGTGAAGATTGCGATCGTAGGCCGCCCGAACGTCGGCAAGTCGACGTTGATCAACGCCCTGGTCGGCGAAGAGCGCGTGATCGCGTTCGATATGCCGGGCACCACGCGCGATTCGATCTACGTCGACTTCGAGCGTCAGGGCAAGCCGTACACGCTGATCGACACGGCCGGTTTGCGCCGCCGCGGCAAAGTATTCGAAGCGATCGAGAAATTCTCGGTGGTGAAGACGCTGCAATCCATCTCGGATGCGAACGTCGTGATCCTGCTGCTCGACGCGCGCCAGGATATTTCCGAACAGGACGCGCATATCGCCGGCTTTGTCGTGGAGCAGGGGCGCGCGCTGGTGGTGGGCGTGAACAAATGGGATGGTCTCGATCCGCATGTGCGCGAGCGCACCAAAGCCGACCTCGAGCGCAAACTAAAATTTCTCGACTTCGCCAAATTCCATTTCATTTCCGCTGCGGAAAAAACCGGAATTGGTCCGCTGATGCGGTCGGTCGACGACGCCTACGCCGCTGCAATGGCGAAGCTGCCGACGCCGAAGCTCACGCGCGCGCTGATCGATGCAGTTGAATTCCAGCAGCCGCGCCGGCGGGGTCCGGTGCGTCCGAAGTTGCGTTACGCGCACCAGGGTGGGCAGAATCCGCCAATTATCGTGATTCACGGCAACGCACTCGATGCGATCACCGAAACGTATAAACGCTACCTCGAAAACCGCTTCCGGGAAACTTTCAAGCTGACGGGGACTCCATTGCGAATAGAGTTCAGATCGTCGACGAACCCTTACGCGGACAAAGGCTGAAACCCGCGTGTGTGCTGGGTTTGGGCGTAGGGCCCGGGCCCTCGCGCAAAAACGAAAATCGGCTATAGTGTAGCGGTTGACGGCGGATCTCTTTTTCTTCATCGTCAATTCAGTCAACCTGCAAAAAAATACGGAGTTTGCTATGAGCAACAAAGGGCAATTGTTACAAGACCCGTTTTTGAACGCACTGCGTAAAGAGCATGTGCCGGTGTCGATCTACCTGGTCAACGGCATCAAGCTTCAAGGGAACATCGAATCGTTCGACCAGTACGTCGTGTTGCTCAGGAATACGGTCACCCAGATGGTCTACAAGCACGCAATCTCGACTGTCGTGCCAGCCCGTCCGGTGAATTTCCACCCGGATTCCGAACAGTCCTAACCCCCGTCGCGGCCGGCGTAGCGTCGCCCGTTGGCGATTCCCTCCCGGCCGCCTCATTTTGATACCCTCCAATTTGATCAATGCAGCGCTTGTCGGCATCGACTTCGGTAAGATCGATTTCGAAGCCAGTCTCGAAGAACTCAGCCTGCTCGCGCAAAGCGCGGGCGCGAATCCCTTAGTCACCCTCACCGGGCGCCGGTCCAGCCCCGACGCGAAGATGTTCGTCGGCAGCGGCAAGGCCGAAGAATTGCGTCTTGCGTGTGAGGCGAACGACATCGAGCTCGTCATTTTCAATCACGCTCTGGCGCCCGCGCAGCAGCGCAATCTGGAGCAAGCGCTTAATCGGCGCGTGGTCGACCGCACCAGCCTCATTCTCGACATCTTCGCGCAACGCGCCCGCAGCCATGAAGGCAAGCTGCAGGTGGAGCTCGCGCAATTGCAGTATCTGTCGACCCGGCTGATTCGCGCGTGGACCCACCTCGAACGCCAGAAAGGCGGTATCGGCTTGCGCGGTCCCGGCGAAACGCAGCTCGAAACCGACCGCCGTTTGATCGGCGAGCGCATCAAGGCGCTCAAGACGCGGCTCGAAAAATTGCGCCGCCAGCATGGCACGCAGCGCCGCGCTCGCAGCCGCAACCAGACGATGTCGGTGTCGCTGGTCGGCTATACGAATGCGGGCAAGTCCACGCTGTTCAATGCGCTCACCAAAGCCCAGGCGTATGCCGCCGATCAACTGTTCGCGACGCTCGACACCACCTCGCGGCGCGTCTATCTCGGTGACGAAGCGGGGCAGGTGGTGGTGTCCGACACGGTCGGCTTCATCCGCGAGTTGCCTCACCAGCTGGTGGCCGCGTTTCGCGCCACGCTCGAGGAAACCATTCACGCCGACCTGTTGTTGCATGTGGTCGATGCTTCGAGCGCGGTGCGCCTCGATCAGATCGATCAGGTGAACGAGGTATTGCGGGCGATCGGCGCAGACACGATCCGCCAGGTGCTGGTGTTCAACAAGATCGACGCGGTGCCGGAGCTGGCGGCCCGTGGGGACGCGGTCGAGCGGGACGAATATGGTAATATTTCGCGCGTCTTTTTGAGCGCGCGCACCGGTCAAGGGCTGGATACGTTGCGCGCTGCCATCGCTGAAATCGCTACTGCCGAACCTCTTGCCGACACGTTCATCGAGCAGTCGGAAGAAGGCCGGCCCGCAGCACCGCGCGACGACCGCAAGGTTCCAGAACTCGGGCACTGACCCGTTCCAATTGCACTGACCCGCTGTCTACTCTGGTGAACGAACACAGGTGAACGAATACAACGAGCGGAGTATCTGGCTGCGCATGCGCGCCTTGCTTTCACTGAACGATCCGCGCTGGGGCCGGGGCGACGGCAATGGCGACCGGCAACGGCCGAATGACCCGAAGCGTCCGTCCAAAGACGGTGAAGGTCCGCCTGATCTCGACGAGATGTGGAGAGACTTCAACCGCCGCCTGAGCCGGATCTTCGGACGCAAGGGCGGCGGTGCGGGCGGCGGGCGTCCGGACAACGGACGTGGCGCGCGCATCGGCGTGGGTATCGTGATCGGCGTGCTGATCGCGATCTATCTCGGCAGCGGCGTGTTCGTCGTGCAGGATGGCCAGGCCGCCGTTGTGATGCAGTTCGGCAAGTATCGCTACACCGCCGGTCAGGGTGTGCACTGGCGGTTGCCGTATCCGTTCGAAGCACATGAGTTCGTCAATGTCGGCCAGATCCGCCAGGTGGAGATCGGCCGTAACAACGTGGTGCGTCTGGCGAACGTGAAGGACGCGTCGATGCTCACGCACGACGGCGACATCGTCGACGTGCGCTTCGCGGTGCAGTACCAGGTGCGCAAGCCCACCGACTATCTGTTCCGCAGCATCGATCCCGACCAGAGTGTGATGCATGCCGCGCAGGCGGCGGTGCGTGGCATTGTCGGCGCGCGCAGCACGAGCGAGATCCTCGATCAGGATCGCGAAACAATGCGTCAGCAGTTGATTGCGGCGATCCAGCAATCCCTCGATCAATACGAGTCCGGCCTTGCCGTGACCGGCGTGACGATCCAGAGCGTGCAGGTACCCGATCAGGTGCAGGCCGCGTTCGACGACGCCGCCAAGGTGCGTCAGGAAAACCAACGCGCGAAGCGCGACGCGCAAGCCTATGTGGCGGACCTGCTGCCGCGCGCGCAGGCCGATGTGACGCGCCAGATCGAAGACGCGAAAACCTACAGCGAGAAAACCGTCGCCCAGGCGCAAGTCGAAGCCGACCGCTTCAAGCAGGTCTACGCGCAGTACTCGAAAGCGCCTGCGGTGATTCGCACGCGCATGTACATGGAAACCATGCAGCAGATCTACTCGAATACGACGAAGGTTTTCGTGGACAGCAAGAACGGCAACAACGTGCTGTATTTGCCGCTCGACAAGCTGGTCGAACAGAATCGCCAGCGGCTCGCCGACGGCGCTGCCGCTACGCCGGGTGCCGCTGGCGCAAGCGCGCCGCAAGCAGCGAGCGCGGCTGCGCCTGCGGGCGCGTCCGCCGCTGCAGCAGGCCCGGCAGCTTCCGCGTCCGCCGCGGCCGAGACGCCCGCCAGCCAGCCCGCGAGCGGCGCCTCGCTGCGTTCACGCGACGCCTTCCGCAATCGCATGCGCGAAGACGACGTTCAATAAGGAGCGCACAACATGAACAAGATCATTGCGCTCGTCGTGGCCATCGTCGTCGTGCTGTTCGCAGCTTCGTCGATGGTGTTCGTCGTCGATCAGCGGCACATGGGCGTGCTGTCGTCGCGTGGCGACACGCCGCCCGCCTTGCTCGGCCCCGGGCTGCATGTCAAACTGCCGCCGCCGTTGCAAACGCTTACGCTGGTCGATAACCGCATTCAGTCACTCGACGCACCGGACGAGGACCGCTACGCCACGTCGGATAAAACCGATCTGCTGGTCAACCCGGTCGTCAAGTTCCGCGTCACCGACCCGCTCAAGCTGCTCGCCGAAACGAAGGGCGATATCCAGAGCCTGCCGGACCGGCTCGCGCTGCTGTCGCGCAGCGCGCTCGGCGATGCGTTCGGTCAGTTCACGCTGTCCGATGCGCTTGCCAAGCAGCAAACCGTCGCGGAACAGGCGCGCGGCGCGATGGACAAGAGCGCGGCTTCGCTCGGCGTGTCGGTGGTGGACGTGCAACTGACGCGCGTCGACTTCCCGGCGGCGATGGCCGATTCAGTCTTCAAGCGGATGATCGCCGTCCGCGAGCAGATCGCAGCCGACGAGCGCGCCAAGGGCGCGGCCGAGGCCGCGCAGATCAAGGCGGACGCGGTGGCGCAGCAGCAGGCGGTGCTCGCGGACGGCAACGCGCAGGCGCAGACCATCCGCGGCGAGGGCGATGCAAAGGCCGCGGAAATCGCCGCCGAAGCATTCGGCAAAGACCCGCAGTTCTACCAGTTTTATCAAAGCATGCAGGCGTACCGGAAGACCTTCAAGCCGGGCGACCTGATCGTGGTCGACTCGAACAACGAGTTCTTCCGCTTCATGCGTAGCCCGACCGGCGGCGCTGCCCCGGACGCTTCCGCGGCCCCGCGCAATCACTGATAACCGGAACGCCGCGGCATCCGCATCGCGGCGCCTTCATTCGCATGGACATAGCCGGCTCGTTACTGCTCGCGATCGCACTGATGCTGATTATCGAGGGGATGTTCCCCTTCGTTTTTCCGACCGCCTGGCGCGACACGTTCCGTAAAATAGCGGAACGGCCGCCGCATCAGATTCGCGTCGGCGGATTGGTCGTGATGGTGCTCGGGCTGATCCTGCTGTTTATCGTGACCTGAAAGGGCCACGCCGGCGGCGCCGCAGCGCGCGTGACGCGCTCGCCCTGCCTTCGTGTCGGCGAGGGCGCGGCGCGCAGGCGGTGCCTGCGATAGCCGCCAGAATCGAGCCGCCGCCCGCCATTCAAACACTCACTTACCGGCGCCTTCACCCGCCGTGTTCAACGCCGTAGGACTGTACCGATGTCGACCTGGTTGCTCCCCGAGAATATTGCCGACGTGCTGCCGTCGGAAGCCCGCAAGATCGAAGAGTTGCGGCGCCATTTGCTGGACCGTTTCCGCTCGTACGGCTACGAGATGGTCATGCCGCCGCTGCTCGAGTACCTCGAATCGTTGCTGACCAGCGGCGGTCACGATCTGAATCTGCGCACCTTCAAGCTCGTCGATCAGATGTCCGGGCGCACGCTCGGTCTGCGCGCCGACATCACGCCGCAGGTCGCGCGGATCGACGCGCACCTGCTGAACCGTCAGGGCGTGACGCGTCTTTGCTACGCCGGCAACGTCGCGCATACGCGGCCGCGCGGTCTGCATGCAACGCGCGAGCAGATTCAGATCGGCGCGGAAATCTACGGTCACGCGGGCCTCGAAGCGGATCTGGAAATCCAGCAACTGATGCTCGACGCGCTGCGTCTGGCGGGCCTCGCCAAAGTGCGCCTCGATCTGTGTCACGCGGGCGTGCTCGCGGCGTTGATCGAAGCGGAGCCGGCCGCGGACGAACTCGGCCAGTCGCTGTACGACGCGCTGGCGGGCAAGGACGTGCCGCGCCTCGTCGAACTGACGGCGGGACTCACACCGGTCATCCGCGATGCGCTGCGCGCGCTGCCCACGCTGTACGGCGACGCGGCGGTGCTCGAAGAAGCCCGCGCGCGCCTGCCGAACGCGCCCGCCATCGCTCGCGCGCTCGACGACCTCGCGTTTCTCGCAAGCCAGGTGGACGGCGCCGAAGTGATGATCGACCTTGCCGACTTGCGTGGCTACGCGTACCACAGCGGCGTGATGTTCTCCGCGTATGTGGATGGCGTGCCGAATGCGGTGGCGCGCGGCGGCCGTTACGACCACGTCGGCCAGGCTTACGGGCGGGCTCGCGCGGCAACCGGCTTTTCGCTCGATCTGCGCGAAGTGGCGCGGATCTCGCCGATCGAAGCGCGCAGCAGCGCGATTCTCGCGCCGTGGCAGCACGACGACGCGCTGCGCGTGAGCGTCGCCGCATTGCGCGATGCCGGCGAAGTGGTGATTCAGGCGCTACCTGGCCACGAGCATGATCTGGATGAATTCGCGTTCGACCGCGTGTTGGTCGAGCGCAACGGCGCATGGGTCGTCGAGGCGCGCTCCTGAGCGCGTTCCGTTCGAGTCGCCCGAGGACTATCCTCAGCGCATGTTGAACGGCGCCGAACGCGCCGTCGAACCGGGCGCGGTCACTGGCCGCGCCATCTTTTTCCTCCCCACCATAACGTGCATACCGTTGAGCGGAAACGGAAAAATTCGGAAGGTTCCGCGAACATAGGTAGAATACGTTTTTAACCAGCTTACGAAACAACATGTCTGCCAGCGCAGTGAATGTGAACCCCGGACGCAACGTCGTCGTCGTGGGGACCCAGTGGGGTGATGAGGGCAAGGGCAAGATCGTCGACTGGCTGACGGACCACGCTCAAGGCGTCGTTCGCTTCCAGGGCGGTCACAATGCCGGTCACACGCTTATCATCGGCGGCAAGAAAACCATCTTGCGCCTGATTCCGTCGGGCATCATGCATCCCGGCGTCGCGTGCTATATCGGCAATGGCGTCGTGTTGTCGCCGGAAGCGCTGTTCAAGGAAATCGGCGAACTCGAAGCCGCAGGCGTCGATGTCCAGAATCGCCTGTTCATTTCCGAAGCCACCACGCTCATCCTGCCGTATCACATCGCCATCGACCAGGGCCGCGAAGCGCGCCGTGGCGCGGGCAAGATCGGCACCACCGGTCGCGGCATCGGTCCGGCCTACGAAGACAAGGTGGCGCGTCGCGGCCTGCGCGTGCAGGACCTGTTCGACCCGGTCACGTTCGCCGAACGTCTGCGCGAAAACCTCGACTATCACAACTTCGTGCTCACGCAATACCTGGGCGTCGCCGCTGTCGACTTCCAGCAAACGCTCGACACGATGCTGAGCTACGCCGACCGTCTGAAGCCGATGGTCACCGACGTGTCGCGCCGTCTGTACGACGCGAACGCGGCCGGCAGCAATCTGCTGTTCGAAGGCGCGCAAGGCACGCTGCTCGACATCGACCACGGCACCTATCCGTTCGTCACGTCGAGCAACTGCGTGGCGGGCGCGGCGACTTCGGGCGCGGGCGTCGGTCCGCAAAAGCTGAACTACATTCTCGGCATCACCAAGGCGTACTGCACGCGCGTCGGTTCGGGTCCGTTCCCGAGCGAACTGTATGACGCGGACAATGCCGCGCGTCAGGAAGCGATCGGCCTGGAACTGGCTACCGTCGGCAAGGAATTCGGCTCGGTCACCGGCCGTCCGCGCCGCACCGGCTGGCTCGACGTCGCCGCGCTGCGCCGCTCGATCCAGATCAACGGCGTGTCGGGTCTGTGCATGACCAAGCTCGACGTGCTCGACGGCCTCGACGATGTAAAGCTGTGCGTCGGCTACACGGTCGACGGCCAGAATATCGACCTGCTGCCGCGCGGCGCGTCGGAAGTCGCGCGCTGCGAGCCGGTGTACGAAACCTTCGCGGGCTGGAAGGAAAGCACCGTCGGCATCAAGGA
The DNA here is from genome assembly GCF_046026895.1 of Paraburkholderia sediminicola. Taxonomy (GTDB): domain Bacteria; phylum Pseudomonadota; class Gammaproteobacteria; order Burkholderiales; family Burkholderiaceae; genus Paraburkholderia; species Paraburkholderia sediminicola_C. The sequence goes on along the minus strand of NZ_JAQQEU010000038.1, from coordinate 34,649 downwards.
GTGGGACAAGCTGCCGGCTAACGCGCGTGCTTATCTGTCGCGTGTGCAGGAAGTGGCGGGCATTCCGATCGACATGGTATCGACCGGTCCGGATCGCGACGAGACCATCTTGCTGCGTCATCCGTTCAAGGTTTAAGCCATGATTCAAGGTGTACCCATGATCGCGATGAAAGATCCGCGCAATGACGACAAGAACCTGTGGGTCGGCTGGGACGAGTATCACCGGCTGATCGAGTTGCTGGCGCTCGGCGTGCACGAATCCGGCTGGAAGTTCGACCAGATTCTGTGCCTCGCGCGCGGTGGCTTGCGCGTGGGCGACCAGCTCTCGCGCATCTACGATCTGCCGCTGGCGATTCTCGCCACCAGTTCGTATCGCGAAGCGGCCGGCACGGAGCAGGGCGAACTCGACATCGCGCAATACATCACGATGACGCGCGGCGAACTGCACGGCAACGTGCTGCTGGTCGACGACCTGGTCGATTCGGGCGTGACGCTGGCGCGGGTTCAGCAGCATCTGAAGGAACGCTATCCGGCGATCACCTCGGTGCGCTCGGCGGTGCTCTGGTACAAGGGCTGCTCGAAGGTGAAGCCTGATTATCACGTGCAGTATCTGCCGACCAATCCGTGGATTCATCAGCCGTTCGAGGAGTGGGACACGGTTCGTCCGCACAACCTCGGCGCGTGGATCAAGCGCGGCATTGCGCAGGCGCAGGAGTCGGCGGCGGAGTAAGGTGAATGCGCGGCGCCGTGTGCTTCGCGTGGTATGTATCGCAGTGTTTGCAAGACGGAGCCCGGTTGGGCTCCGTTTTTTTTGCGCGTCTTCAGCGGACCGGCCAGACCTTGCTGCGCGAAGCGCCTGATACGAATTCAGGCAAGGCCGCCGGCACGGCCCTCGACGCGGCAGACGCGCCCAAACCGCAGTGCTACACTGCGCGGACTATCTACGTGGTGTATCCACAACAAGCCGGGCGGCGCTAGACGGGCAGCTTAGAATAGCGGTCGTTTTTTCCGCTCAGGAAACGGATTTCCTCGCGTCTATGACAGATAACAATCACGTGCACAAGCAGCCACTGCCTTCCCTCGCGATTGCCGCGATCGGCGTGGTGTTCGGCGATATCGGCACGAGCCCGTTGTATTCGCTGAAAGAGGCCTTCAGTCCGTCGCACGGCATTCCGTTGACCGAGCAATCCATCCTCGGCGTGATCTCGCTGCTGTTCTGGGCGATCATGATCGTGGTCGGCGTCAAGTACGTGCTGTTCGTGATGCGTGCGGACAACAACGGCGAGGGTGGCGTGCTCGCGCTGATGGCGCTGGCGCTGCGCTCGCTCGAAGAGAAATCGAAAATGGCCGGCCTGCTGATGATGCTCGGCATCTTCGGCGCCTGCATGTTTTATGGCGACGCGGTGATCACGCCGGCCATCTCGGTGATCTCGGCAGTCGAGGGTCTGGAGATTGCCGCGCCTCATCTGACGCATCTGGTCCTGCCGCTGACGATCGCGATCCTGATTCTGCTGTTCTGGATTCAGCGGCACGGCACGGCGATGGTCGGCCGCCTGTTCGGTCCGATCATGGTGCTGTGGTTCGTGGTGCTCGCCGCGCTCGGCCTCTGGCACATCACGCAGTCGCCGAACGTGATCCGCGCATTGAACCCGTATTACGCGTACACCTTCATGGCCGCGCACGTGCTGCAGGCGTATGTGGTGCTCGGCTCGGTCGTGCTGGTGCTGACCGGCGCCGAAGCGCTGTACGCCGACATGGGCCACTTCGGCGCGAAGCCGATCCGCATGGGGTGGTATCTGCTGGTGATGCCGTCGCTGGTGCTGAACTACTTCGGCCAGGGCGCGCTGCTGATGCACGACCCGAAGGCCATCGAAAATCCGTTCTTCCTGCTCGCGCCCGAGTGGGCGTTGCTGCCGCTCGTCGTGCTGTCGACGGTCGCGACGGTGATCGCCTCGCAGGCCGTGATCTCCGGCGCGTATTCGCTGACGAGCCAGGCAATCCAGCTCGGCTACGTGCCGCGTATGAAGATCCTGCACACGTCGGAGCTGGCGATCGGGCAGATCTATGTGCCGGTGGTGAACTGGATGCTGCTCTTCATCATCCTGTGCATCGTGATCGCGTTCAAGAGTTCGGACAATCTCGCCGCCGCGTACGGTATCGCGGTGACGGCCACGATGGTGATCACCACGATCCTCGCTTGCGTCGTGATGGTGAATGTGTGGAACTGGAACAAGCTGCTGGTGGCGTTGATCATCGGCGTGTTCATGACGGTCGACCTGGGCTTTTTCGGCGCCAATCTGCTGAAGGTCGAAGAGGGCGGCTGGTTGCCGCTCGGCATCGGCGCATTGCTGTTCTTCCTGCTGATGACGTGGTTCAAGGGCAGGATGATCGTCAAGGAGCGCACGGCCGCCGACGGTATTCCGCTGATGCCGTTCCTGCAAGGGCTGCTCGCGCATCCGCCGCATCGCGTGTCGGGTACGGCGATCTATCTGACCGGCAGCGATTCGCTGGTGCCGGTGAGCCTGCTGCACAACCTGAAGCACAACAAGGTGCTGCATGAACGCACGATCTTCCTGACCTTCGTGACGCGCGACATCCCCTATGTGAACGACGCGGAGCGCGTGACCGTGAAGGATATCGAAGGCGGTCTGTATCTCGTCAAGGCGGCCTACGGTTTCAACGAAACGCCCGATGTGAAGGCGGTGTTGCTCGATGTCGGCCGCACCCACGACATGACCTTCGAACTGATGGACACGTCGTTCTTCCTCGCGCGCGAAACGGTGGTGCCGACGCAACTGCCTGGCATGTCGGTGTGGCGCGAACGTGTGTTCGCGTGGATGCACCAGAACGCCGCGAAGCCGACGGACTTCTTCAGCATCCCGGCCAACCGGGTGGTGGAGTTGGGGACCAAGATCGAGATCTGACGCTCAGCGCTGGTTCTCGTGCGCCTCGCCTGGCTGGGGCGCGAAACAACAAGCCCACGCGAAAGCGTGGGCTTGTTGTTTTTGTTTGGGCACATGGCCTCATGGTCGAGTTGCCGCGTGAAGAACGCTCAGGCAGTGAACCTGCGCATGCAAAGGCTCAGCGCGTGAGCGAGTCACGCGCTCATCCCACGCTTACTTCTGCCTGAGCTTTGCAAATGCTGCGGCCATTGCACCGCCTGCTTCCGGTTCGCGCGAGCGCTGCTGTGACGCGCCGCGTCCAGCGCCAGCCGAACGGCCAGCGCCGCCGCGATCCTGCTGAGCGCCGCCGCCGCTGCGCGCGGCAGCCGCGCCGAACTCGTCGTCGAGGCGCATCGTGAGCGCGATGCGCTGGCGCTTCACGTCGACTTCCAGCACCTTCACCTTGACGATCTGCCCGGCCTTCACGACTTCGTGCGGGTCCTTGATGAACTTCGTCGACATCGCCGACACGTGCACCAGACCATCCTGATGCACGCCGACGTCGACGAACGCGCCGAATGCCGCCACGTTCGTCACCACGCCTTCGAGCACCATGCCCGGCGTCAGATCGCTGACCTTCTCGACGCCTTCGCGGAACGTCGCGGTCTTGAACTCGGGGCGCGGGTCGCGGCCCGGCTTTTCGAGTTCGAGCAGAATGTCGCGCACCGTCGGCAGACCGAAACGGTCGTCGACAAATTCACTTGGCGACAACCCGCGCAGCGCGTCGCGATTGCCGAGCACTTCGCCGACCTGCTTGTTGATCTTCGCGAGCATCCGTTGCACGACCGGATACGCTTCGGGGTGAACCGACGAGCGGTCGAGCGGATTCTCGCCGTTGTTGATGCGCAGGAATCCGGCCGCCTGCTCGAAGGTCTTGTCGCCCAACCGCGGCACCTTGCGCAGATGCTCGCGCGACGGGAACGGGCCGTTCGAATCGCGATAGTCGACGATGTTGCGCGCGAGCGTGGCGTTCAGACCCGACACGCGAGCGAGCAGCGCGACCGAGGCCGTGTTCGCGTCCACACCGACCGCGTTCACGCAGTCTTCGACCACCGCGTCGAGCGAGCGCGCCAGTTCGCGCTGATTGACGTCGTGCTGATACTGGCCGACGCCAATTGCCTTCGGCTCGATCTTCACCAGTTCGGCGAGCGGATCCTGCAGGCGGCGCGCAATCGACACCGCACCGCGCAGCGACACGTCCATGTCGGGGAACTCTTTCGCCGCGAGTTCGGAGGCCGAGTAGACGGACGCGCCCGCTTCGGACACGACGATCTTCTGCAGCTTGAATTCCGGATGACGCGCGATCAGCTCGCTCGCGAGCTTGTCCGTTTCACGCGACGCCGTGCCGTTGCCGATACTGATCAGTTCGGCCTGCGTCTGCGCGCAGATGCGCGCGAGTTTGGCGATGGAGCCGTCCCAGTCGCGGCGCGGCTCGTGCGGATAAATCACGTCGGTGGCGAGCACCTTGCCGGTCCGGTCGACCACCGCTACTTTCACGCCGGTACGCATACCCGGATCGAGGCCGATCACCGCCTTCGGACCGGCCGGCGCGGCCAGCAGCAGATCCTTCAGATTGCGCGCGAAGACGCGGATCGCTTCGTGCTCGGCTTCGTCGCGCAGATTGGTCAGCAGTTCGTTTTCGATGTGCGGCTGCACCTTCACGCGCCAGCACCAGCGGCACACGTCGGAGAGCCATTTGTCGGCCGGGCGGTTCTGATTGGCGATGCCGAAGTGGCGCGCGATCAGCGCTTCGCCCGGATGCGGCATCTGCGCGTCGAGTTCCTCGCCGAGACCCAGCTTGACCATCAGCACGCCCGCATTGCGGCCGCGGAACAGTGCAAGCGCGCGATGCGACGGCACGGTGCGGATGGTCTCCGCGTAATCGTAGTAGTCGCGGAATTTCTCTTCTTCCGCGCTCTCCTTGCCTTCGACCACTTTCGACGACACCACGCCCTGGTTGAACAGATAGTCGCGCAGCTTGCCGAGCAGCTCGGCCGTTTCGCCGAACTGTTCGGAGAGGATGTCGCGCGCGCCGTCGAGCGCGGCCTTGAGGTCGGCGACACCTTTTTCGGCGTCCACGTACGTGGCGGCTTGCGTTTGCGGGTCGAGCAGCGGATTGCCGAGCAGCGCGTCGGCGAGCGGCTGCAGACCGGCTTCGCGCGCGATCTGCGCGCGCGTGCGGCGCTTCGGCTTATACGGGAGATACAGATCTTCCAGCACCTGTTTGCTGTCGGCGCCTTCGATCGCGCTGCGCAGCTCGTCGGTGAGCTTGCCCTGTTCGTCGATGCTGGCGATGATCGCCGCGCGCCGGTCTTCCAGCTCGCGCAGATACAGCAGGCGTTCCTCGAGATTACGCAGTTGCGTGTCGTCGAGATTGTCGGTCACTTCCTTACGGTAGCGGGCGATGAACGGAACAGTCGCTCCTTCGTCGAGAAGTTGCACCGCGGCCGCGACCTGGCGCGGCTGGACGGACAGTTCGGCGGCGATGCGCTGTACGATCTTGAGTGCTACGGTTTCCGTCATAAGGTCTTGGTGTTCCTGCGGACTCAGTCAGGGGCCGCGCGCTGACGGCACGTCGGGACACGCCCGGCGTGCGCGCTGCGACCAGGTTGCTAGAGCGGGGCATTTTGCCATAAATGCCAAAGGGCTCAACCGCAGGGTGATAGAATTTCGGGCATGTTCCGTTGACCCTCTACGACGTTGCCAATCTCCTTGTCCATCAACTGCCTGGGCTTTCGCCGGGTCTCTCGCCTGTCACCGGATTTGTCGCCGGAGTTGTCGTCGGGTTCGCCAACGGGTTTGCTGAACGCGCCGCTCATCTCGTTGGTATCGGCCGCGCGCGCCGTGCTCGGGCTTGCATTCGTCTCTTCGCGAGTTTTCGCAGCATCGTGCGCATCGTGCGTGATGGCCGCCGCGCTTGTCATGTCCGCACCGGCCGCCGCGCAAACGCCGTCGGCTGAGGGTAACAGCGCGAGTCTGCCCGTGTCGGCGCAGAGCGTCGCGCCGTCAGCGGCATCGGCCGTGCAGGGCGATCGGCCCGCTGGCAGCGCGGACAGCGCGAGCGACGCGGCCGCACTGGACAAATCGTTCGAGGCGCGTCAACAGGCACTGGACGAACGCAGCGAGGAGAACAACTACCGTTACGCGGTCGCCCAGCACAATTGCTACAGCAGGTTCTTCGTCAATCACTGTCTGGACCGCGCGCGCGACAGCATGCGCACGGTGCAGGCGGAGATTCGCAAGGAACAGCTCGCGCTCGACGGCGAGCAGCGCGCGCAACGCGCGCGCGCGCGTGACGAGCGGGCCGCGCTGAGGCGCGCGCGCGACGAAGCGAACGCGCCGCAGCGGGCCGCCGAAGATGCGCGCAACGAACAGGCTTATCAGGACAAGCAGCGTCAGCACGAACTCGATCAGGCACAGCGCAATGCCGAGGCGCCGCAGCGCGCCGCCAACGCGCAGGCCTACGAGGAAAAGCAGCGCCAGCACGAACTCGATCAGGCGCAGCGCAATGCCGAGGCGCCGCAACGCGCCGCCAACGCGCAGGCCTACGAGGAAAAGCAGCGTCAGCATGCGCTGGATCAGGCGCAGCGTGGCATCAGTCCGTCGCAGGCGGCGGCCAACCAGCAGGCGTACGACCAGAAGCAGGGCGACTTCCAGCGCAAGCTCGAGGAAGCGCGTCAGCAGGGTGCGCAGAAGGCGCAGGAGCGCGTCGAGAAGCAGCAGAGCTTCGAGAGGAAGCAGGCCGATGCCGCGCAACATAAGGCCGACGTGGAAGCGCGTCAGAAGCAGGCGGCCGGGAAGGCCGAGCAGAAGCGTCAGGACCAGTTGAAGCAGCAGCAACTCGAAGAGCAGCAGAAACAGCAACAGCAGGAACAGTAAATGTGCTGTAGTTGGCGCTGGCTGATTGTGGCCAGCGCCCGTCGTAGTCGTAAACGCCTTTTAAGCCGGACAGCAACCTCAGGCGTCGGTCTGCTGCGCGCAGCCCCTGCCGCAGACGAGAGGAGGCGAGCATGCGCGAGCATCACCACGTCATCAACGCGGACACACTTCGCGACCGTATTCTGCAACTGGAATCGGAGCACAGTGGGCTCGATCGTCTAATCGACCGAATGTCGGATGAGCCCGGCATCGACGACTTCGAGTTGCAGCGCCTGAAAAAGCGCAAACTCAAAGTCAAGGACACCATCATCTTGCTGCAATTGCAGCTCGAACCGGACGCACGCGCCTGAGTTCGCGGCCTGGCAGGCGCCGGGCGCGCGCCGCGCGAGCCGGACTTTGCAGGAACGCTTGCCTTGAATTCACCGCTTGAAACTTCAACCCGGACCACGCCGGGCGACGCAACAACAGGAACCGGCACGCCGGCGCCGCGCACTGGCGCGTCAGCGTTGAGCGCGTCGCTCAATCCGCGCCGCGCGGCCGAGCTCGATGAGATCTTCGCCGACAATGGGCTGCTGGCCCGGCAGATCGACGGCTATCGCTCGCGGGCCTCGCAGATCGAAATGTCGCGCGCGGTTGCCGCGGCAATGGAAGCGTCGGGCCGCGCGATGCCCGAGCCCGCGATGTTCGAGGCGCAAAAGCGTCCGGCGCGGCGTTTGCAATCGGCGGGCGCGGATGCCGCGGCCGAGGCCGAGGCCGCTGAGAACACGGAGTCGGGCGGACTCGACGGTAGCGAAAACACGCTGATCGTCGAGGCGGGCACGGGCACCGGCAAGACCTATGCGTATCTCGTGCCGGCCATGCTGTGGGGCGGCAAGGTGATCGTCTCCACCGGCACGAAGCATCTGCAGGATCAGCTCTTTCAGCGCGACATTCCCACCGTTCGCGATGCGCTTGCAGTACCGGTATCGGTGGCCATGCTCAAGGGGCGCGCGAACTACCTGTGCCACTACTATCTGCAGCGCGCCGCGGATAACGGCCGTCTGCCGTCGCGCCAGGAAACCTCGTATTTGCAGGACATCGTGCGCTTCGCGAAGATCACGCGCACCGGCGACAAGGCCGAACTCGCGAGCGTGCCGGAAACGGCGGCGGTGTGGTCGATGGTCACGTCGACGCGCGAGAACTGTCTCGGCCAGGAGTGCCCGCATTACAAGGACTGCTTCGTGATGCAGGCGCGCCGCGAGGCGCAGCAGGCCGATATCGTGGTGGTCAATCATCATCTGTTTTTCGCCGACATCATGTTGCGCGATACGGGCATGGCCGAGTTGCTGCCCACCGCCAACACCATCGTCTTCGACGAAGCCCATCAACTGCCCGAGACGGCCACGCTGTTTTTCGGCGAGACGTTGTCCACCACGCAGTTTCTCGAACTCGCGCGCGACTCGGTTGCCGAAGGTCTGGGTCATGCGCGCGAGTCGGTCGACTGGGTCAAGCTCGGCGCGACGCTCGAGCGCGCCGCGCGCGATGTGCGGCTCGCGTTCAAGGAAGATTCGGTGCGCCTGTCGATCGGCCAGTTGCCCGACGATCATCCGCTATTCCCCGCGCTCGAAACGCTCGAAACCGAACTCGACGCGCTCGCATCCGCGCTGGCGGGCCAGGCCGAGCGCGCCGAATCGCTCGGTGCATGTCTGCGCCGCGCGCGCGAGTTGCAAGGCGTGCTTGCCGGCTGGACCACGCCGCCCACCGAGACCGAGCGCAACGCCGCCGACGCTCAGCAAGCCAGCTCGAACGACGGCCACGCCGAACGCGCGGACCCGAACGAAAAGGTGCGCTGGATCGAGGTCTTCTCCCATACCGTGCAGTTGCACGAAACACCGCTGTCGGTCGCGCCGATCTTCGCGAAGCAGCGCGCCGGCGTGCCGCGCGCGTGGATCTTCACATCGGCCACATTGTCGGTGCGCGGCGACTTCACGCACTATGCCGCGCAAATGGGATTGAACGCCAAACGTTCGATGACGCTGCCCAGCCCCTTCGACTATCCGTCGCAAGGGTTGCTGTACGTGCCGCGCAACTTGCCGCAGCCGTCGTCGCCGATGTTCACCGACGCCGTGTTCGACGCCGCGTTGCCCGCGATCGAAGCATCGGGCGGCGGCGTGTTCATGTTGTGCACGACGCTGCGCGCGGTGGACCGTATCTCGGCCAAACTGCGCGACACGATCGAAGCGCGCGGCTGGAACTATCCACTGCTCGTGCAGGGCGACGCGAGCCGCACGGAGTTGCTCGAGCGCTTCCGGGCGTACGGCAATGCGATCCTCGTGGGCAGTCAGAGTTTCTGGGAAGGCGTGGACGTGCGCGGCGACGCGCTGTCGCTGGTGGTGATCGACAAGCTGCCGTTTGCGCCGCCGGATGACCCGGTGCTGTCGGCGCGGCTCGATGCGCTCACCAAGAAGGGCTTGAGCCCGTTCGCCGTGCACCAGTTGCCGCAGGCCGTGATTACGTTGAAGCAGGGCGCGGGCCGTCTGATTCGCGCGGAGACCGACCGCGGTGTGCTGATGATCTGCGACACGCGTCTCGTCGACAAACCGTATGGGCGTCGGATCTGGCAAAGCCTGCCGCCATTCAAACGAACGCGCGAGATCGAGGTGGTGCGCGAGTTCTTCGAAGAGAACGCCACGCCGGTCCGATGAACTATTACGTGTTGAAAATGCCGCCGTTGTAAAACGGCGCGCAAATGGCAAAACGCCACGAATGTGAGTCCGTGGCGTTTTGCTTTACTGCCCGGGAAATCGCGACGATTTCCCGATGCAGTTTTCGCCCAGAGGCGAGCCCTATGCGACAGCTTACTGGCTTGCGCCCGAAGCCGGAGCAGCTGCCGAAGCAGCAGCGCCTGCGTCCGAAGCAGCAGCGCCTGCGTCCGAAGCAGCAGCCGTAGCCGAAGCAGCAGCATCGCTCGCAGCAGCAGCGGCACCCGAAGCAGCCGTAGCCGAGTCCGAAGCTGCGGCAGCCGGTGCCGAAGCGGCAGCTGCGTCGCTAGCCGGGGCAGCGGCTTGGTCGTTGCTCTTGTTGCATGCAGCCAGTGCCACAGCTGCCAACAGGGATGCTACGAGGAGGGATTTCTTCATGATCACGTCCTTTTATGGTTTAAAGGTAAGCAACAGCGCAAAATAAAACCGGTAATGTGCTCCAACACCGACCTGGGCCGCTGGTGGAGACGCTCTTTCGACGAGCTGGAATCTTCCCTACGGCTTGGGCGGAAATTATATGCACTTTCGTACTGACAGTCGATAAATCCGGGGTCAATACGTTGTCTTTCTCATACAAAATTTCACTGTACGGTATAGCAGGCGGGCAGAGTTACGCAAGCTCGCCCACTTGTATCCAGCCCGCACAATACCACTCGTGTAGCCGTGCTGTCACCGACGAATCGTGTGAGAGTGTTACAAAGCGTTTCGCACTCATGCGCCGATGGTCGGCGAGATCAAATAACCACTTTTTCGCGCCATCCAACGGCATTTCTTCTCCATTTACGAAGAAAAAACGGCGGTTGTACAACAAACTGGTCTTGCGGTCCAGTCGCACGCCGGACTTCGATGCCTGACCGATAAAACGGGCTTCGTTGAGCGGCCTCGACGGCGGATCAAAGACCACGCTTGGCTTCGGCTCGCTCAGATACGTGCCGAGAAACGAAGCAATGTCCTGGTCGTTCCATTTGATGCCAGCAAGGATCGCGCCAACCTTCTTCATCAGAGCCGGGGGCAGCTCGGCCGGACGGTCGACGGCGGGCTGCTGCGGATCGCGGTACAGCGCGCCCGGCTTGCCTGCGGACTCGCCGCGTTCGGCCAGATGGTAGAGGAATTGAGCGGTCAGCTCGCTGGCCGAGGGGGCGCGAAAGCCGATCGAGCAGGTCATGCATTCGCCTTCCGCAATACCGTCATGGGCGATGTGCGGGGGCAGATACAGCATGTCGCCGGGTTCGAGCAGCCATTCCTGATCCGGCTCGAAGTTCTGTAAAACTTTCAAAGGCAAACCGGCGTGCAAGGTCAGATCTTTCTGCGCGCTAATGCGCCAGCGCCGTTTGCCTTTTACTTGCAAAAGAAACACATCGTAGGAATCGAAGTGGGGGCCTACGCCGCCGCCGTCGGTTGCATACGAGATCATCAGGTCGTCGAGGCGTGCGTCCGGCACGAAGCGGAAGCGGTCCAGCAACGCGCGCGCGCGGTCGTCGTGCAGGTCCATGCCCTGCACGAGCAGCGTCCACGCGCGCTGCTTCACCGATGGCAGCTCGTCGGGCGCGAACGGTCCGTGCTCGAGCTGCCATTTGTTGCGAAAGTGGGTGATCAGGCGTGCTTCGACCTCGTCCTGATCGGCCAGCTCGAAAAATTCTTCGCGCGAGACCGGCGACTCGATGCCCGGAACGGCCTGGCGAATCAGCAGCGGTTTTTTTTGCCAGTACCGGCGCATGAATTGCGACGGGGTCAAGTTGCCGAGCAATGCGGTCGGCACATCAGGCAAGGGCGGGAGAACGGGCAGCGCCGGCTCCGAGGCCGGCGACGATTTCCGTGCCGAAGCTGCATCGGCCGGGTGGTCAGTGGGCCGCTTGGGCATCGTATAATGTGAGTTGTATTCTGGAGAGTCGAATGAAAATCGCAAAGAACACCGTCGTGTCGGTCGCTTACAAGCTGTCGGATGCGCAGGGCAATCTGATTGAAGAAAGCGACGAGCCGATGGTCTATCTGCACGGCGGCTATGATGGCACGTTCCCCAAGATCGAGGAAGAGCTCGACGGTCACGAGGCCGGCTTCGAGACTCAGATTCAGCTTGAACCGCAAGACGCGTTCGGCGAGTACGACCCCGATCTCGTGAAGATCGAGCCGCGCGATCGTTTCCCGGAACCGCTCGAAGTCGGTATGCAATTCGAAGGCACGCCGGAAGAAGGCGACGAGGACCTCGATTCGCTGGTCTACGTGGTCACCGACGTCGCGGAAGACAAAGTCGTGCTCGACGGCAATCATCCGCTCGCGGGCATGGCGTTGCGTTTCGCGCTGACCGTGAAAGACGTGCGCCCGGCTACGGAAGACGAAATCCAGCACGAGCACGCGCACGGCGCCGACGGCCTTGAGATCCTCGACGAAGACGACGAGGAAGACGACGACAAGTCAGGACCCACTCTGCACTGAACTTGCCGGCACGCCGCCCGGTGCATTCAGGCCTGAAGCGGCGCCCGGCGCGGGCGGTGCCGACAACGGCGGCCCATATGCGCCGCCACCCTGGTCCGCCGGTATGCGCGGTTGCTGATCCGGTGGCGGCTCTCCGGGTGTTTGCAACAGAGGCGGCAATTCCGACGCGGGCCCGAGTACCGGCACAGCCGGCATCGATGCAGCCGGCACCTCGCGCGGTGGCACGGGTTGCGCGGTAGGCATCGGCATCTGCTTCGGCACGTCGCGCACGCTCACACGGAACGGCGGTTTCCTGCCGAGTTCCGCATCAACCTGAATCCACTGGTTAAGACGATCATGCGGCGCAATCGCGACACGCGTGAGATTCGTCACCAGCATCCCTTTGTCATTGCGTAGCGGCTGATCGATCACGAAGCCGCCGCTCGCGGCTTCGTCGTCGCAATGAATCACCAGCACGGGCCCGTGGAAAATCTGCGCGAGCTTGACGAGGCTTCGCTTGAACTCCAGAAAACCGTCGCGGCGTGGGCTGTGCGCGAAGCGCAGCCACGCGAAGCGGTCGGGTCGTTCATAACGTTCCGGGTCGGGGTCGCCCTGAATGAACACGACGACCGCGCGCGCGTCGCGGCGTTTGGCGTATTCGCCGGCGTGTTCAAGCCAGAAAGCGTTGGCGATGACCCGATCTTCGAATTCGCCGTTGCGGCCGCCCGCGGTCAGGTAATGATTGTTCGGGCCGGGTGCATTGAGCCCGACGAATACGATGTCACCCGCTTGCCAGCGCACGTTTTCGCGAAATGGGCGAAAGCGCGAGACTTCGCTTTCCCGCGTCAGCGCGCCAGGGTTCTGGCCCATCGACGTGGAGTCTGCGAACAGCGTTTGGCGCAGCAGGTCGAGCCGTTCCACCGGGTCGAAGCCGCCAGCCTCGGCCGTGCCGCAGTCGACCCAGTCGTGCTGCCCCGGAATGAAAAAGAGCGGCGGCCGCGACGCTTCGAGCAGCGCCTCGCGGCGCTCGTAGAGCGCATCGCGGCAGGCTTCCTTCGGTCCCTTCAGGTTGCCGTCGTAGACGATGAACGAGACGTCGCGCTCACGGCCGATCGCCTCGATCAGCCGTTGCGTGGCGGCTTCGTCGGCGGCGCTGTGCATCGTGTTGGCGATCACCGCAAAGGTGAAGCGCGGCGTGGCCGCGTTGGCGGCCGTTGCGAACGTAAAAAATGCAGCGGACAGTGCCGCGAACCACCCCGCGGCGCCGCTGGGCGAGAAGGCGAAAGTCAGCGCCGCGCGAAGTGGGCGCGGACGCTGGAGAGGCTTGTGGGCGTCAATGATCCGCATCCGGCGCGGCGGCCAGTTCGTGCAGTTCGTACAACAGGTCGAGTGCTTCGCGCGGCCGCAAATCGTTTGGATCGATGCCGCGCAAACGCTCGACGAGCGCCTGCATCGCGGGTGATGCCGCTGGCGCATCGGACCCGGCATCGCGCTCGTCGTCCGCGTCCTCGGCCATCGGCACGGGGGCGGAGAACAGGTCGAGTTGCGGCGCGGGTTGCGCGGCCGATTGCTGTTCGAGATGCGCGAGATGCTTGCGCGCGGCACGAATCACCGCGTTCGGCACGCCGGCCAGTTGCGCGACCTGCAGGCCGTAGCTCTGATTGGCCGGCCCTTCGTTGACTGCATGCAGGAACACGATGCCGTGCCCATGCTCGACCGCCGACAGGTGCACGTTGGCCGCGTGCGGAAACTCCGTGGGCAATTGCGTCAGTTCGAAGTAGTGCGTGGCGAACAGCGTATGGCAGCCGTTATGTGCGAGCAGATGCCGCGCGATTGCCCACGCCAGCGCGAGCCCGTCGAAGGTCGACGTGCCGCGGCCGATTTCATCCATCAGCACGAGACTTTGCGGCGTCGCGTCGTTCAGGATCGCGGCGGCTTCCGTCATTTCGACCATGAAGGTGGAACGCCCGCCGGCCAGGTCGTCGGCCGCGCCGATTCGCGTGAAGATGCGGTCGATCGGCCCGAACGCCGCGCGCCGCGCCGGCACGTAGCTGCCCACATACGCGAGCAGGGCGATCAGCGCGGTCTGCCGCATGAAGGTCGATTTGCCGCCCATGTTCGGGCCGGTGATCAGCAGCAGCTTGCGCTCGGGCGTGAGCGTGCAGTCGTTGGCGATGAACTGCTCGACCTGCGCCTCGACCACCGGGTGCCGTCCCTGTTCGATCTCGATGCCGGTGTCGGGCGAGAACGTGGGCGCAACCCAGTCGAGTGCGCGGGCGCGTTCGGCGAACGCGGCGAGCAGATCGAGCTCGGCGAGCGCCGACGCAACCCGCTGGCACTCCGGAATAAACGGCAGCAACGACTGCAGCAACGCGTCGTAGAGCGAACGTTCGCGCGCGAGCGCGCGTTCCTGCGCGGACAGCGCCTTGTCCTCGAAGGTTTTCAACTCCGGTGTGATGTAGCGCTCGGCGTTCTTCAACGTCTGACGGCGGCGATAGTCGTCGGGCACCTTGTCGGTCTGGCCGCGCGTGACTTCGATATAGAAGCCGTGCACTTTGTTGTACTCGACGCGCAGATTGCCGATGCCCGTGCGCGCACGCTCGCGCGTTTCGAGGTCGATCAGGAACTGTCCGCAGTTCTCCGAAATATCGCGGAGTTCGTCGAGTTCCGCGTCGTAGCCTCGCGCAATCACGCCACCGTCGCGCACCATTGCGGCGGGCTCCTGCGCGACCGCGCGGCTGAGCAGCTCGACGCAGGCTTGCGGCGGCTCCAGCGACGCGTCGATCCGCGCCAGCGAATCCGCGTTGGACGACACGGCTGCAAGCTGCGTGCGCAATTCGGGCAGCGCGATGAACGTGTCGCGCAGGCTCGACAGATCGCGCGGCCGCGCCGACAGTAGCGCAAGACGCCCGGTGATCCGTTCGATGTCCGAAATCTGCCGCAACGCGCCGCGCAGCGTATCGACGTCGGCGCCCGGCGGCGCGTCGAGCAATGCGCCGATGGCCTGCTGACGCGCCTGCGCCACCGCATGGTCGCGCGGCGGATGATGCAGCCAGTGACGCAGCAAGCGGCTGCCCATGGTCGTGCAGCAGGTATCGAGCAACGAGCACAGCGTGGGCGATTCGGTGCCGCGCAGTGTTTCAGTGAGTTCGAGGTTGCGGCGCGTGGCGGGGTCGAGGCCGATATATTCGGATTCGTACTCGACCTTCAGGCTGCGCACGTGGCGCAATTGCTGGCCTTGCGTGGCTGCCGCATACAGCAGCAACGCGCCGGCCGCGCCGCACGCGCAAGTCAGCGAATGCGCGCCGAAGCCGTCGAGCCCCGCCACTTCCAGTTGATCGCACAGGCGTTGCGTGCCCGACGCGATATCGAAGTGCCAGACCGGCACGCGCGTGAGCGCGCCCGCGTTGACGGGCGGCGTCCAGCTTGCCGAATCGGCGGTGGTGTCGGCGACCAGAATTTCCGCGGGGCGAATGCGTTCGAGCGCCGCCGCCACCTGGTCGGGGGCGACTTCCGCGAGGCGCAGCGCGCCGCTCGCCAGATTCAACCACGCGAGGCCGACGCTGGTCGCGACGCCGCGCCGGTTGTGCGCGACGCACATGGCCAGCAGATAAACGTCGTTCTTGTCTGACAGCAGCGCGGCGTCCGTCAGCGTACCCGGCGTGACGACCCGCACCACCTTGCGCTCGACCGGGCCTTTCGACGTGGCCGGGTCGCCGATCTGCTCGCAAATCGCGACGGATTCGCCAAGCTTCACCAGCTTGGCCAGATATTGTTCGACCGCGTGATGCGGCACACCCGCCATCCTGATCGGATTGCCGCCCGATGCGCCGCGTTGCGTGAGCGTCAGATCGAGCAGGCGCGCGGCTTTTTCCGCGTCTTCGAAAAAGAGTTCGTAGAAGTCGCCCATCCGGTAGAACACCAGCGTGCCCGGATGCTCCGCCTTGATGCGAAGGTATTGCTGCATCATCGGCGTGTGTTGTGCGACGTCGTTGGCCGCTGCGGTTTGAATGCCCATCCTCGGTGTCTTCTTGCGTTTGCTGTTCAGGGCGTGAGTTTAACCCGCCAGCGCGACGAGCGGACCCTGGCCGGACGGCCAATCCGCGCAGCGGGCCTCATCGCCGCCGCGTCGACGATTGGGCTCGCTTGAACGCGCCGCATCCGTTCGCGGCGAGCCATCATTCCTCGATCATCGTCCGCATGTTCACCGTGCGCTCGTTCAACGCGCTGCGCCGTTTGGCGAGCCACATCATGAACGTGATGAAACTGCCGAACACGACGATGATCCACTGCGCCGGCATCCTCGCGGTGAGCAGCAGCGCGTACGCGCCGAGCATCAGCAGCACCGCGAGGTTCTGGTTGAAATTCTGCACGGCGATCGAATGGCCGGCCGACAGCAGCGTCGCGCCGCGATGCTGGAGAATCGCGTTCATCGGCACGATGAAAAAGCCCGACAGCGCGCCGAGCAGAATCATCAGCGGATACGCGAGCAGGATGTAGATCGGCGCGACGTACGAGCCGATGCGAAGACCCGCGCCCGCCGGAAACAGATCCTTGTTGTAGAAGGCCATCGCGATCGCCACCGCGCCCGTCAGAATGCCGACCGGCAGCACCCGCAGCGATTTGCGCAATGGAATCAGCGCGGCTGCCGCGGCCGCGCCGACCGCGATGCCGAGTCCCGTCACGCCCTGCATCACCGCCGCCTTCGACAGCGACAGCCCGAGGTTGACGTTGGCCCATTTGAGTACCAGCAATTGCAGCGTCACCGCGCCGCCCCACATCAGCGTCGTCACCCACAGCGCGATCTGCGCGAGCTTGTCGGCCCATAGCACGTTGAAGCAGTGGTAGAAGTCGCCGACCAGTTTCTTCGGTTCTGACAGAAGATTCGGATAGCGCGCGCCGGTGTCGGGGATGAAGACGTTGATCGCGGCGGCGATCGCGTAAGTGATCATCACCGCGAACATCGCCAGATCGGCTGAGGAACGGATCAACGGCAGATGCGCGCGCGCGACGAATTTGTCGGCGAAGCTGCTGATCAGCGCGCCGCCCACCATCGTGCCGACGATGGTCGACAGCACCGTCGCCGATTCGAGCCACGCGTTCGCCTTGACGAGTTTTTCGGCAGGCAGCAGCTCGGTGAGGATGCCGTACTTGGCGGGCGAATAGGCGGCCGCGCCGAAGCCGACCACCCCGTAGGCGATCATCGGGTGGACGCCGGCGATCATCATCAGGCAGCCGCTCGCCTTCAGCGCGTTGGAGATGAACATCACGTGGCGCTTTTGCATCGAGTCGGCGAACGCGCCGACGAACGGTGCGAGCAGCACGTACGAGACGGTAAAGAAAATCTGCAGCAGCGGCGTGACCCAGGCGGCCGAGCGAATCACGGTGAGCAATGCGATGGCGGCGATCAACAGTGCATTGTCCGCGAGCGAGGAAATGAACTGCGCCGCGATGATCGTGTAGAAGCCTTTTTTCATGAAGCGGATGGGAAGCTGCGCGCGAGTCGGGAGCGGGGTGGTCGCGGGCCGGGCCCGAAAACGCGCGCATGGCAAGGCGCAGCGAGAACCGCGCGAAACGCAGCCGGGCGAAGCAGCGCGCCGGCGCGGCATCCCGCTTTGTAGCACGAACGTCCGCGCGATGCAGAGCCGCCAACAAAAAAGCGGCCGAAGCCGCTTTTTTGTTGGCATACCGGTGCATGGCCGATTCAGGCCGAGCCGATACCGGCTCAGGCTGACCCGACCGCAGCCGGCCTCAAGCCGATTGTTCGCGCGTGCGGCTATAGCGCGACAGGACCGGGATCATCTGCGCGTAAATCTTCGGGTTGCCCGCGACGATTTCGCCGACGTGCAGGAAGTCCGAGTCGCCCGTGTAGTTGCCGACCAGGCCGCCGGCTTCGGTGATCAGCAGGCTGCCCGCGGCGACGTCCCACGGACTCAGGCCCTGCTCGAAGAAGCCGTCCATGCGGCCGGCCGCGACGTTCGCCAGATCGAGCGCGGCTGCGCCCGGGCGGCGCAGGCCCGCGCAGACGACGGTCATTTCGGCGAACTGGCGGCCATAGGCTTCGAGGCCGTCCGTTTCGCGGAACGGGAAGCCGGTGCCGATCAGGCCGTCTGCCAGACGGTCGCGCTTGGCCACGCGGATACGGCGATCGTTCAGGAACGCACCGCGGCCGCGCGATGCGGTGTACAGGTCGTTGCGGGTCGGGTCGTAGACCACCGCCTGCGTCACGGTGCCCTTGTGCGCGAGCGCGATGGACACGCAGTAGTACGGGAAGCCGTGGATGAAGTTGGTGGTGCCGTCGAGCGGATCGATGATCCACTGGTATTCCGAGTCGTGGTCCGACTTGCCGGATTCTTCGGCGAGGATCGCGTGATCGGGGTAGGCGGTCTTCAGCGTGTCGATGATCGCCGCTTCGGACGCTTTGTCGACCTCCGTGACGAAATCGTTGTGCTGCTTCTTGCTGACCTGGATCAGATCGAGATCGAGCGATGCGCGGTTGATGATCTGGGCTGCGCGGCGCGCGGCCTTCACAGCGATATTGAGCATGGGATGCATGAGACTGGATCCTTTGTGCCGGGGCAGCACGGCTGCTGGCCGGTAAATAAGCGCTAATGCGCCGACTGGCGCCCGAAGAGGCGCGGAAACAACACGGAACGACCGCCCGGCACAGGACCGGTGCGCATTCCGCCGACGGAGACGAATTGAATAAGAACAAGGCGCCCGGCTGAGCAGGGGCTGAAGCCGGGCGCGAATATTCGTATTTTACCTGAGTCCGGGGGGCGCGGCAGCGTTCGCGGCGCGCTGGGGCGGTTATGGGGCTTCTGCCGGGTCACCATGGGGCAATGGCGCGGCGTCGGCATTGTGGCCGTCAGATGACGCCAAAAGGGCAACTGCATGGCTTCTAACAAGGCACCCCTATGAATCCGCCGCGATTGTCCGCCGCAAATTGTCCCGACGCAGCGGCAAGCAGCACGAGAAGCACCGGCAATTCGGACTCCGCCCGCGGTTGGCGCTACCATACGCGTCTCGTTAGCTTGCAGAATTCCATCGTGGACCACCCGCACCATTCTTCCGATCCCGCCGTAGCCGACCTGCGCGGCGGTTTCACTTCGACACGCTTCGTGCTCGTCGAGCCCAGTCATCCGGGCAACGTCGGCGCGGCGGCGCGCGCGCTGAAAACCATGGGGTTCTCGCGGCTCGTGCTGGTGTCGCCGCGCGTGCCGCGCGTGCAGAGCGATCCGGAAGCGATCGCGATGGCGAGCGGCGCCGACGATGTACTCGCGTCCGCGCACGTCGTCCCCACGCTCGCCGACGCGTTAAAAGGCGTGCATTGGTCCGTCGCGCTGACCGCGCGGCTGCGCGAATACGGTCCGCCGCAGTGGACGCCGCGCGCCGCGGCCGCGCTCGCGCATGAGCAGGCGGTGCACGGCGAGATCGCGCTGGTGTTCGGCAACGAGCGCACGGGCCTGTCGAACGAGGACGTGGAGCGTTGCAGCGCGCTCGCGCATATTCCGGCCAATCCGGCCTATAGCTCGCTCAATCTCGCGCAGGCCGTGCAGGTGTTGGCCTACGAGTTGCGCACCATGTATCTGTCGGCGGACGACTCGGTGGCATCGGCGCTTGCCGCGTCCGCCGTGCCTGGTCCGAACGCGGCGCAAGGCGAGCCGTTCGGGGCGCGCGCGGCAAGCGACGAGATCGAAAGCATGTTCACGCATCTGGAGCGCGCGCTCGTAGCGATCGACTTTCTCGATCCGGCCAATCCCAAGAAACTGATGTCGCGCCTGCGGCGACTGTTCGCGCGTTCGGGGCTCGAGCGCGAGGAAGTGAACATCGTGCGTGGCATCGCCAAGCACATCCTGCTGAAGGCGAAGCGAACCGACGACGACGCCTCCTGAACCACGCCTTCGTCCGATCACGACGACCTTGCCCTCAGCGTGGGCTTCCAACAGGTTTCGCGCAATCGACCTACAATCCTCGAAACGTTCTAACCAAATGCGCCGCCGTGCTATGCGGCAGTCGCGCCGTCATGCGCGACTGTGCGCAAGCGGTCTTTTCTCCCACAACACAGCCCCTGTCATGTTCACGAGACTTCGCGAAGACATCGCCACGATCCGCGAGCGCGATCCCGCCGCCCGCAGCGCATGGGAAGTGCTGACGTGTTATCCGGGCTTGCACGCGCTCGTGCTGCACCGGCTCGCGCACGCGTGCTGGCAGGCGCGGCGCCGCTGGCTCGCGCGCTTCATTTCGCAGATGGCGCGCTTCATGACCGGTATCGAAATCCATCCGGGCGCGACGGTGGGACGGCGCGTGTTCATCGACCACGGTATGGGTGTGGTGGTCGGCGAAACCGCGCAGATCGGCGACGACTGCACGATCTATCAGGGCGTGACACTGGGTGGCACGTCGCTGACGCGCGGCGCGAAGCGGCACCCCACACTCGAACGCGGGGTGATCGTGGGCGCGGGCGCGAAGGTGCTCGGCGGCTTCACGATCGGTGCGGACGCGAAGATCGGTTCGAATGCCGTGGTGACCAAGCCGGTGCCCGCACGCGGCACGGCGGTGGGCAATCCGGCGCGGATCATCGTGCCGGCGGCGGTAGCGGCGGTAGCGTCGGTTATGGCGACGGCGGCCACCGACGCCGGCTCGAGCCGTGACGCGTCGCGCGATGCGAAACGTGCGACCCCACGCAGTGAATTCTGCGCATACGGCATTACGCCGAATGCGGACGACCCCGTGTCGCTGGCGATACATGGGCTGATCGATCATGCCGCCAACCAAGCGAAGCGTATCGATGAAATCGTCGACGCACTGGAGCGGTTGGGCACGAGCCTCGAAGGTCTGCAAGGTGCGGATGCGGCGCTGCTCGACTTGCGACGCCTGTCGGCCGCGATTGCGGGGAAAGTGGAAGGGGCGGTGGCGGAGCGCTAGTGTCGTGAGTTAGAAGTTCGTTGAATTAATTCCCTGTTCTT
Source organism: Paraburkholderia sediminicola (assembly GCF_046026895.1). Classification (GTDB taxonomy): domain Bacteria; phylum Pseudomonadota; class Gammaproteobacteria; order Burkholderiales; family Burkholderiaceae; genus Paraburkholderia; species Paraburkholderia sediminicola_C. The sequence goes on along the minus strand of NZ_JAQQEU010000038.1, from coordinate 13,706 downwards.
TCCGGAATGACAAAGTGCTGATTAAAAAGTCGCTCGGACTCGCGCAGTCCTTCTTCCGTAAAGATCACGGACTTCGTTTTGTTGACAGGGTCTTCGATGAAGCCTCGTTCATGGAGTCGGTTCAGCACGTCCCAGTCGAAGCCCTTCCATGCACGGTATCGGTCATGCAGGGTCAGGTAGAGAAGCGCCAGGGAAACTTCATCAATAGCGTCGGTATTGATGTTCATCATGCTCCTGCCGTAGCCTTGCGGACCCGCACACAAAACCGTTCGAGGCTGGCCAAGATCTCATCCGCTGACTTGCTCCAGACAAACGGTTTGGGGTTCGCGTTATAGACATCCAGGTAATGACGGATCGCGTCTTCGAGTTGACGTGTCGACCGATGCGTTCCGCGTCGAAGGTATTTTTCAGTGAGCGCGGCAAACCATCGTTCGACCTGGTTAAGCCACGACGCCGAGGTGGGTGTGAAGTGAACATGGAAGCGAGGATGACGAGCGAACCAGGCTTTGATCGAGCGCGTTTTGTGCGTGCCATAGTTGTCCATCACCAGATGCACCTCCAGGTAAGACGGCACGCTGGCTTCGATGGTGCGTAGAAAGCGCACAAGTTCGCTGCTGCGATGGCGCCGATGTACCTCGCCGATTACTTCACCAGTAGCGATGTCCAGCGCCGCGAACAGGGTGGTCGTACCGTGGCGCATGTAATCGTGGGTACGTCGCTCGGGGATGCCGGGTGCCAATGGCAACATGGGCTGCGTGCGATCGAGCGCCTGAATCTGGCTCTTCTCGTCCACGCATAGCACCATGGCCTTGAGCGGCGGGTCCAGGTAAAGCCCGACGATATCTCGCACGTTGTCGACGAACATCGGATCGCTGGAGAGTTTGAACGTTTCCTGCCGATGCGGTTGCAAGCCAAAAGCACGCCAGATTCGTGTGACCGCCGTCTGCGACAATTTCATTTCGCGAGCCATCGTGCGCGTGCTCCAGTGAGTCGCTCCGACAGGCACGGACTCGAGCGTCTTCGCGATGACCGCATCGACGCGCGCGTCATCAATCGTCCTCGGGGCGCCGGGCCGTGGTGCATCGAGCAGGCCGTCCACACGATGGATCACGAACCGCGCCCGCCACTTCGAAACCGTTTGCTGTGTGACCCGCTGTTTCGCCGCAACTGTCTTGTTGTCCATGCCATCGGCACACGCCAGCACGATGCGCGCCCGCAATGCCAAGGCCTGCCCGGTCTTGCGTCGCATCGTCAGCGCTTGCAGGTCTTCGCGCTCCGAATCGCTCAGCACGAGTTCCCCTTTGGACCGTCCACTCATCGTCGCCTCCGCGTATCAAGTGCTACACAGAACACTTTAGTACGTGATCGGCATCATTCAATGAATTTTTAACTCAGGACACTAGTTGATCGCTGTGGGTTGGCGCTTTGAGCGCTGGCCCGTTCGAGGGACTCCGTCAATCCGAAGGGCTTTAGCCATGCAGCTATCGCGCAACTTCGACAGGACGGTTTTACGCAAGCCTGTGTCGGGCGGGCGCGAGTCGACCAAGCGAGTTTGACGAGATCGAGCTTCACGCGCGGCAGGTCTCACGCACATCGGCTTCAGACGACAAGCCAGCTTCGCCACAGCACAGTCGCGAGCAAGCGAGGCTGGAGGCAACCGACGCCTGAAGCAACTGCAGCCGCGCCAAAACCAGTCTCAATCCAGCGGCAACGCCCGAATCCCATCCGCATCAATCCGCAGATACCCGCCGCGGCGCGTGCCGTGATCGAGATCCCAATCCGGCAACACCCAGCGCGTGCCGCCCGGCTCGCGGTGCCGCGCGGGCAGATGCGTATGTCCGTGAATGATCGTCGCGGTCTTCGACGCCTTGAACAACGCGGCTACGGCTTTCGGCGTCACGTCGTACTTCATCGACACCGGCCGCGCGCGGCCCTCTTCGCTTTTCGAGCGCATGTTCTCGGCGAGCTTCTGACGCCAGCGAAACGGCCACGCGAGAAACAGCATCTGCGCGAAACGATTGCGCGCAAAACGCCGGAAGAACTGATAACCACGATCCGCGCTGCACAGCCCGTCGCCGTGCGCAAGCGCGACTCGTGTGCCGAATGCGGTGATCACGAACGGGTCGGGCAGCCAGATCGCGCCGGCCGCTTTCATGAAGCGCTTGCCGAGCAGAAAGTCGCGGTTGCCGTGCATCAGGTAGAGCGCGATGCCGCGTTCGGACAGCGTATGCAGCAGCGCCGCCACGCGCGCGACAAATGGCTCGGCCAGCATGTCGTCGCCGACCCAGTACTCGAACAGATCGCCGAGAATGAACACCGAATCCGCCTGCTCGGCGGTGACGCGAATGAAATGTTCGAACGCGGCGACCGTGTGCGGAATCGCCTCGCTCAAATGGATGTCGGAGAGGAAAAAAAACGGGCGTGCGGCGTGCGGGCGTTTGCCCTCGCCAGGCACGCCCGCGGCGACGCTTCGCAGCGGCGTTTCTTGCAGCATTGAAGGTGCCTGATTCCAGTTCGAACGAATCGACGCTTAGTCGACGATCACAGCCTTTTCGATCACGACGTCGTCGGCCGGCACGTCCTGATGGAAGCCCTTCGAACCCGTCTTGACCTTCTTGATCTTCTCGACCACGTCCATGCCTTCGACCACCTTGCCGAACACCGCGTAGCCCCAGCCCTGCGGCGTCGGCGACGAGTGGTTCAGGAAGTCGTTGTCGTTCACGTTGATGAAGAATTGCGCGGTCGCCGAATGCGGGTCGTTGGTGCGCGCCATCGCGATCGAGCCGTTGACGTTCTTCAGGCCGTTGTTCGCTTCGTTGTTGATCGGCTCGGCCGTCGGCTTCTGCTTCATGCCGGGTTCGAAGCCGCCGCCCTGGATCATGAAGCCGTCGATCACGCGGTGGAACACCGTGTTGTCGTAGTGACCGGCCTTCACGTAGTTGAGGAAGTTCTCAACCGACTTCGGCGCCTTTTCGGCGTCCAGTTCGAGTTTGATGACGCCGTGGTTCGTATGCAGTTCAACCATGATGGAATCCTTTGATGAACGGGGTGGGTAAGAGGACGCGGCGAGTCGTGATGGGTTGACGACGGACCGCGCCGGGGCGTGGATTGTGCACTCGTGCGCAGTCAGGCGCGTGCGGGTGCGTTCAGTTTCGTATTCGGTTGTGCTCGCGTTCGCTTACTTGCCGACCACCGTGGCCGACTGGATCACGATCGGCGTTTTCGGCACGTCGCCCATCGGGCCGCGCGTGGTGGTGGGCGTGGCTTCGATCTTCTTCACGACGTCCATGCCGCTCGTGACCTTGCCGAACACCGCATAGCCGTTGCCGTCCGGATTCGGATAGTCGAGATTGGCGTTGTCCACCGTGTTGATGAAGAACTGCGCGGTGGCCGAATTCGGGTCGCTGGTGCGCGCCATCGCGAGCGTGCCGGCCTGGTTCTTCAGACCGTTGCGGCTCTCGAGCGGAATCGGCGCGCGCGTGGGCTTCTCAGCGAAGCTCTGCGTGTAGCCGCCGCCCTGGATCATGAAGCCCGGAATCACGCGATGGAAGATCGTGCCGCTGTACTGGCCGGACTTCACGTAATCGAGAAAATTAGCGACCGTCTTCGGCGCTTTCTCGGGATACAACTCGACGCGGATGTCGCCTTCCGATGTCTTGAGCAGGACGGACGGATGCGCGGCTTGAGAACCGGACTGGGCAAACGCGGGTGCATTTGCGATCAGGGCGGCGCTGCCGAGCGCCAACATCAACCATTTCATGAAGATCCTCGGGGTTGGAAAAACTTGTGCCTCAATATGCTGCCGAAAGCGCGGGGTGCCGATGACGTACCGGCGCTATCGCGACGGCGCCATGTACGGCGGCATCGCTAGCGAGCCGTTCGCGCCGCCGAACTGGAAGCTCGGTGTTTGCGTCATGTTCGAGGGGGCGCCATTCGTGGGGTTTTCGAGCGGCACCACGGCCTGCTTCGGCGGCGCCGGGGTCTTGGGCGGTGAGACGATCTTCTGGATGTCCGCGAGACGCTGCGTGGTCGCGGCGCTGGCCTTGCCGAGATTTTGCGCGCGACGGTAGGCTTCGTTGGCCATGCGCAAATACAGGTCGCCAAGATTTTCGTACGCGAGGCCGTAGCCCGGGTTCACCTTGGTCGCCGTCTCGAGCGCGGCGCGCGCTTCGGCGAAATTGCCCTGCTTCGCATAAAGCGCAGCCAGGTTGTTGTACGGCTCGGGCAATTCGGGGTAGGTCTGCGTGAGTTCGGTGAAGGCGGCGATCGCTTCGTCGTCGCGGTTCAGGTGGGCGAGCACCGTGGCGCGCTTGAACTTCGCCTGGGCGTCGCGCGGATTCGACGCGATGCGCGCGTCGAGTTGCGCGAGCGACGCCTGCCAGTTTTTCTGCGCGATCGATGCGTCGGCCTCCGGCGTGTTGTCGCGTACCGCGGGGCCTTGCGGCATGACGGCGGCCTTCTGCGCGTAGACCGCCGCAGCCGGCAGCACCGCAAGGGCGGCAGCGACGGTGAAGCGCAAGGTGAGGGCACGCGTCGCATCATGGGCAACACCGCGGGCAAGGCCGCGCGTGAGCCCACTGAACGCCGTCGCGGCGAGGGTCGCAACGCTGCGCGCGCGGCCGCTGGAAGGTTTCATAGGCTTGGGTCTGGATGTTATACTCCGACCCATTCTAACAAAAGGTCTGCGCGTTCCGTCGAACCGCCGACTGTCTTTTCGCCACTCGTGGTCGTCTCCGCCTTGATCGCAGCCTGACCGCCGCACCAGCTGCACCGGTTTTGCTGCATGCGACGCACCGCCGTCCTGTTCGCGGGGCGCGGCGCGCTTCAAACAATGCGGATTTCTTTCGGCCCACGCACCGTTCTCTATGGAATCACTGCGCATCTACAACACGCTCGCGCGTGACAAGCAAACTTTCGTCCCGATGCGAGAAGGCGTCGTGCGGATGTACGTCTGCGGGATGACCGTGTACGACTATTGCCATGTCGGTCATGCGCGGGTGATGGTCGTGTTCGACATCGTGCAGCGCTGGCTGCGCAAGCTCGGCTACGACGTGACCTACGTGCGCAACATCACGGATATCGACGACAAGATCATCCGCCGCGCGGTCGAGAACGGGGAGACGATCAAGTCGCTGACCGACCGCTTCATCGCCGCATTGCATGAAGACGCGGACGCGCTCGGCATCCAGCGTCCGGACATCGAGCCGCGCGCCACCGACTTCATTCCTCAGATGCTCGGCATGATCGAGACGCTCGAGGCGAACGGCTACGCATACCAGGCGAGCGACGGTGACGTCAACTACGCAGTGCGCAAGTTCGCGGGCTACGGCAAGCTGTCGGGCAAGTCGCTCGAAGATCTGCGCGCGGGCGAACGCGTCGCGGCCAACGACGCGAAGCAGGACCCGCTCGACTTCGTGCTCTGGAAGCAGGCGAAGCCGGACGAGCCCGCGGATACAGGTTGGGATTCGAAGTACGGGCGCGGCCGTCCCGGCTGGCATATCGAATGCTCGGCGATGGGTTGCACGCTGCTCGGCGACCAGTTCGACATTCATGGCGGCGGCCAGGACTTGCAGTTTCCGCACCACGAAAACGAAATTGCCCAAAGTGAAGCTGCTACCGGTCAAACATTCGTCAATTACTGGATGCACAACGGCTACGTACAGATCGACAATGAGAAGATGTCGAAGTCGTTGAACAATTTTTTTACGATTCGCGAAGTGCTGGCGCAGTACGATGCGGAGGTCGTGCGTTTTTTCATTGCGCGCGCCCACTACCGCTCGCCGTTGAACTACAGCGACGTGCATATCGACGACGCTCGCAACGCACTTGCGCGTTTGTACACCGCGCTGAAGGACGTCGCGCCGGACGACGCGGAACTCGACTGGAACGAAGCGCATGCGCAGCGTTTCCAGGCGGCTATGAACGACGACTTCAACACGCCGGTTACAGTGTCGGTGTTGTTCGAGTTGGCAACTGAAGTGAACCGCACGCGCGACCCCGCGCTGGCCCGTCAATTGCGCTCGCTCGGCGCGGTGATCGGACTGCTCGGCCGCGAGCCGCGTGCCTATCTGCAGCAGGTCGCGGGTCGCGCGGAAGGCGCGCTCGAGCCCGCCGCGATCGAAGCGAAGATCGCCGCGCGCGTGGCCGCCAAGCAGGCGAAGGACTATGCGGCAGCAGACCGGATCCGGGCCGAATTGCTCGAGGCCGGCGTTGCACTTGAAGACAAACCCGGCGGGTTGACCGAGTGGCGGCGCGTGTGAGCGCACCTCGTACTTCCCTTTGATCGACTCGCCAGGCAGGAGGCAGGATGGCAACGGCCACGAAGACGCCGGCTAAACGAGCCACGTCTCAAACAAACGCGGCTGCCGCGGCAAAGCCGACACGCACGTCGGCGCGCACGGGCAGCGGCACGGTAAAGAAAGCATCGTCGAAGGCAGCAGGGGTGATCGCGAAGACCGGGATGGGCGCTGCGGCGGGACCAGCGAAAAGGGCCGTAGTCAAGCGCGCGCTCAACGGTGCGTCCGCGCATGCGTCTGCTGCGAAGCGCGCGAAGGCCTCGCGTGCGAGAGGCAATGGCGCGTTGCCGGCCCAACTGGAAGACGACGTGCAGGAACTCGCGCGCGATGCCAATGCGGGCGAAGTGGTGCGCAAGACCCGCGCGTCGGCGAGCGCCGGCGGCGAAGCGGCGAGCGCGAGCGAAGTCGCGGTGCCGGTGCAGATCGCCGGTCTCGCGCCTGAAGTCACGCGTCCCGCGTATTGGGACAAGGCCTGTGCGGACCTCGTCAAGCGCGACCGCATTCTGAAGAAACTGATTCCGAAATTCGGCCCGGTGCATCTGTTAAGCCGTGGCGATCCGTTCGTCACGCTCGCGCGCTCGGTGGTCGGGCAACAGATTTCGGTCGCGTCCGCGCAGGCGGTGTGGGCGAAGGTCGAGGCCGCATGTCCGAAGCTGGTGCCGCAGCAGTTCATCAAGCTCGGTCAGGAGAAGCTGACCGGGTGCGGCCTGTCCAAACGCAAGGCCGAGTACGTGCTCGATCTCGCACAGCACTTTGTGTCGGGTGCGCTGCACGTCGGCAAGTGGACGTCGATGGAAGACGAGGCGGTGATCGCCGAGCTCACGCAGATTCGCGGCATCGGCCGCTGGACCGCGGAGATGTTCCTGATCTTCAATCTGTCGCGGCCCGATGTGCTGCCGCTCGACGACCTCGGGCTGATCCGCGCGATCAGCGTGAACTATTTCAGCGGCGAACCGGTGACGCGCAGCGAAGCGCGCGAGGTCGCCGCGAACTGGGAGCCGTGGCGCACCGTCGCGACCTGGTACATGTGGCGTAGTCTCGATCCGTTGCCGGTCGACTACTGAAAAAGAAGAAGCGAGGCCGTTTCGAAAAACTATGGATTATCGATGTCCGATAGTTGAGAAATGGCTTTGACATTGGCGCGCGCGGTTAGAATACGCGCTGCCGGTAAGTCCAAGGATTACAACCAATGAAGACCACCTTTCTGGATTTCGAACAGCCGATCGCTGAACTCGAAGCGAAGATCGAAGAATTGCGCTTCGTACAGGACGATTCGGCCGTCGATATTTCGGAAGAAATCGAACGGCTGTCCAAGAAGAGTCAACAGCTCACCAAAGATCTGTACGCGAACCTGACGCCGTGGCAGGTTTCGCAAATCGCCCGTCATCCGCAGCGCCCGTACACGTTCGACTACGTGAACGAGCTGTTCACCGATTTCCACGAACTGCACGGCGACCGCAGCTATGCGGACGACCTGTCGATCGTCGGTGGCCTCGCGCGTTTCAATGGCCAGGCCTGCATGGTGATCGGTCATCAGAAGGGCCGCGACACCAAGGAGCGCGCGCTGCGCAACTTCGGCATGCCGCGTCCGGAAGGCTATCGCAAGGCCGAGCGTCTGATGCGTCTCGCCGAAAAATTCAGTCTGCCGATCTTCACGTTCATCGACACGCCGGGCGCGTATCCAGGCATCGGCGCGGAAGAGCGTGGCCAGTCCGAAGCTATCGGCCGCAACCTGTACGTGATGGCCGAGCTGAAGACGCCGCTGATCGCAACGATCATCGGTGAGGGCGGTTCGGGCGGCGCGCTCGCGATCGCTGTCGGCGACAGCGTGCTGATGCTGCAGTTCTCGACCTACTCGGTGATTTCCCCCGAAGGTTGCGCGTCGATTCTGTGGAAAAGCGCCGCGAAAGCGCCGGAAGCCGCGGAAGCGCTCGGGCTGACCGCGCATCGTCTGAAGGCGCTCGGGCTGATCGACAAGATCGTCAACGAGCCGCTCGGCGGCGCGCATCGCGATCCGAAGGGCATGGCCGCGATGCTGCGCCGTGCGCTCGCCGATTCGCTGCGCCAGTTCCAGGGCATGAGCATCAACGACCTGCGCCAACGCCGTTTCGAACGGTTGATGTCGTACGGCAAGTTCAAGGAAACGACGCCGGGTGCGTAAGCCCGCGCGCGTTCTCTTTCGTCCTTCGGCGCTTCACGCGCTAGCGACGTGACCACCACCGCCGAAACGCCTGCCGACCGCCTCGTGATCGAGGCGGTCGGTCTGGCGTTGTCCGCGCTTCCCGCGAACGCGCGCATTGCGGTGGCATTCAGCGGCGGGGTCGATTCGACGGTCCTGCTCGATGCCGCTGTGCGTGTCGCCGGCGCGTCGCGTTGTGTCGCGCTGCATGTGCATCACGGATTGAGTCCTCATGCCGATGCGTGGCTCGCGCATTGTCAAGTGTTTGCGCGCGAGCGCGGGGTTGAATTCGACACGCGGCGCGTCGAGGTGTCGCGTGCCACCGGCGTGAGTGTCGAGGCGGCGGCGCGCGATGCGCGTTATCGCGCGTTGGACACGATGTGCGCGGCGCGCGGCGTGCAGACGCTATGGCTCGCGCAACACGCGGACGACCAGGCGGAAACGGTGCTGCTGCAATTGCTGCGTGGCGCCGGTCTCGCGGGTCTTGCGGCGATGGCGCCCGAGTTTCTCGCGGCAGGGGCGTGCGCAACGCGCGTGCGGCCCTTGCTTCACGTGCTGCGCGCGCAACTCGAGCAATACGCGAGCGAGCACGCTTTGCATTGGATCGACGACGAGTCGAACGCGGACACTCGCTACGCTCGCAATGCATTGCGTCACGAGGTGACGCCAGCGCTTGCCGTCCACTTTCCCGGTTTTCGCGACGCGCTCGCGCGTACGGCCGCGCATGCGGGATCGGCGCAGCGATTGCTCGATGTGCTCGCGCGCATCGACCTGAATGCGGCAGCCGAGGACGAAGGGCGTGCGCTCTCGCAGCGTGCGCTGCTCGCACTCGACGACGATCGCGCACTCAACCTGCTGCGCTACTGGATGCGCACATTGGGGCTCGTGGCGGCGTCCAGTGCGCGCTTGACCGATGCGCTGCGCCAACTGCGTGAAGTGGGCGCGGCGGGCGAGGGTCATCGTTTGCGTGTCGATCATGCGGGGCATGCGTTGCGCAGCTATCGCGGCCTCGTCTACTGGGAAGCAGGGGAGAGCAGCGAGCCCGCCGACGAAATCGCGCTCGCCGCTCGCGAGATCAGCGAACTCGCATGGCAGGGAGAGTCCGTGTGGCATTTGCCGCAATGGCGGGGCACGTTTGTGTTTGCACCGCTAGATGCTGCAACAGGCAATGCACGCGCGGCCGCCGCGGATGCGAGCGCCGACCTGTCCAATCTCGACTCGATCCCCATCGGGGTGCTGCAACGCGCATTGCTGAGCGCACGGTCACGCAGCGGCGGCGAACGGATGCGCACGGCCGAATCGCCCAGCGCACCGAACCGGACCTTGAAGAACCTCTTCCAGGAGCGCGGCATTCCCGCGTGGAAGCGCGACGTGCCGCTGCTTCACATCGGCGACGAACTGCTGTTCGTGCCTCTGCTCGGCGTGAACCGCGCGGCGTTGACCGACCCGGCCGACCCCGCCGCCCCGCGCATCAGAATCGTCTGGCGCGAAGATCTGCTGATCGCCTGAGCGCGAAACCTCGAAATAGGGCGCAAAGCCGCAGGAAACAGGCCTTTGCAGCACCGATTGCGCGCCTTTCGATAGCCGGCGCGGCTTGTCTTTTTGCCCCCGATCGGGTAGGTTTACGTGTTTGCCCGACCCGATTTCGCCGTCGCTTTTGTCGCTATCGCCGGTTTGCGAGCGTGATCCGTCGTTTCCGTTAAGCCATTAGCGATCATTTCCGGGCAAATCCGCGCGTGTAGCACGCGCGCTGCATTTACGCCGCCACACACTCTGCCGTCGTTCACAAGACGTTGCGCGCCCTGTGCTTTTGTGCGGTTGTCTCCAGCGCGCCAGCGCGGTTTCTCTTCCAGTTCAGAACGACAATGGCACTCATCGTACATAAATACGGCGGCACCTCGATGGGCTCGGTCGAGCGCATCAAGAACGTCGCCAAGCGCGTCGCGAAATGGCACAAGGCTGGCCACAAGATGGTCGTCGTGCCGTCGGCGATGTCCGGCGAAACCAACCGCTTGCTCGGTCTCGCGAAAGAAATCACGACTCAACCGAGCGCGCGCGAACTCGACATGATCGCCGCCACGGGCGAGCAGGTCAGCTCGGGACTGCTCGCCATCGCGCTGCAGGAAGCCGGCGTCGACGCGGTCAGCTATGCCGGCTGGCAAGTGCCGGTCAGGACAGACAGCGCGTTCACCAAAGCGCGCATCAGCGAAATCGACGGCGAGCGCGTGCTGCGTGATCTCGGCGCGGGCAGGGTGGTGGTGATCACCGGCTTCCAGGGCATCGATCCTGACGGCAACATCACCACGCTCGGCCGAGGCGGTTCGGATACTTCGGCGGTCGCGGTCGCGGCCGCGCTGGAAGCCGATGAGTGCCTGATTTACACGGACGTCGATGGCGTATACACGACCGACCCGCGCGTGGTCGAGGAAGCGCGCCGGCTCGATCGCGTGACGTTCGAAGAAATGCTGGAAATGGCCAGCCTGGGTTCGAAGGTGCTGCAGATCCGCTCGGTGGAATTCGCCGGCAAATATCAGGTGAAGACGCGCGTGCTGTCGAGCCTGACCGATCCGCTGATGCCCCTCGACGTAGAAATGAAGTCGGGCACCCTGATTACTTTTGAAGAAGACGAGACCATGGAAAAAGCAGTCATCTCGGGCATCGCGTTTCAGCGCGACGAAGCTCGTATCGCCGTGATGGGTGTGCCCGACAAGCCGGGCATCGCGTATCAGATTCTCGGCCCGGTGGCGGACGCGAATATCGACGTCGACATGATCATCCAGAACCAGAGCGTCGAAGGCAAGACGGCGTTCACATTCACGGTCGGCCGCGGCGATTATCAGCGCGCGATGGACATCCTCACCGGCCAGGTGAAGGGCCACGTGCAGGCGGAGCAGGTGCTGGGCGATCCGAAGGTATCGAAGGTGTCGGTGGTCGGCGTCGGCATGCGTTCGCACGTCGGCATCGCGAGCACGATGTTCCGCACGCTGTCGGAAGAGGGTATCAACATCCAGATGATCTCGACTTCCGAAATCAAGATTTCGGTGTTGATCGACGAGAAGTACATGGAGCTCGCGGTGCGCGCGCTGCATAAGGCGTTTGATCTGGATCAGGTGTAAATGGCATGAACAACGGGGCGCTTCGAAGCGCCCCGTTTGTTTTGCGCGGCCAATGTGAACGAATTGTTCGGCAATGACAAGGCTGGCACAAAAAGTGTTCTTTAGACATTGACCTTCGCAGTTCGGCCCGCTATTATCTTGGCTTCGTCGCACTGACTCCCTGTGCGACAGAAAGTTTGGGAGACGTGGCCGAGAGGTCGAAGGCACTCCCCTGCTAAGGGAGCATCTGGGCCAAAACCTGGATCGAGGGTTCGAATCCCTCCGTCTCCGCCAGTAGGCGGTCCGGGCAAATCCGCCCGGTTCCATTAGACACCCCCAAGGCCTTAGAAGAGCAAGGTTTTGGGGGTGTTTCTTCTTGCTGCTTCCACTTCGTACCGACACAACCGACCCATCCAGTAGGGGTGAGAGTGGGGGGGAGAAATGGCGGCATCCAAATCCAGACAACTTCATCGGCTATCGGCGCTACGTATCGCGAAGCTCGTCGATCCGGGCTATTACGCTGATCGCGGCGGTCTCTACTTTCAGATTTCCGGTTCGGGCTCACGCTCCTGGATCTACCAGTTCAAACTGTTTGGGCGCTCACGTGAGATGGGCCTTGGCGCCGCTTCGATAATTTCGTTGGCGGAGGCGCGAGCCGAGCCGGCCCGATGCCAGAGCACCCGTAAAGGACATGATTGACCCGATAGAGGCGCGCAAAGAGGCGCAACGCACAGTTGCCGCTGAAGGGGTAACGCTGTTCCGCGATGCCGTAGCGATATACATAGAAAAGATGTCGCCGAGCTGAAAAAACAACAAGCATGCTCAGCAGTGGACGAATACGCTTACAACCTATGCCTATCCGGTGATCGGGGATGTCAATGTACGCCATATTGACACGGCGATGGTGCAGCTCACATCGTTGACCTTGTAGCCTCGGGCGTCGCTCATTCATGAAGCAGCGAATGTCGAAGAAACGTCGTGCGCCCACCTGGCGAGTTGCCCCCTGCCGGCCAGCGTCATGGTCATAACAGGCGACCTGCCGGTCCCGTGTCGAAGCTGTCGAAACGGCGCCGCAGTACCGTCATTGTCCGATCTGCCAGCGCAAAACAGGATGCGTCGCTCCCGCGGGCATCGCCCAGACGCCATTCGCACTGAAGTCGTAGGTCGCGCCAAAGCTCGACGGCGTGCTCATCTGTGCGGTAGTGAGCCCGTTCGGGGCAGGCACGGCAGTACCGTAGTCGACACCAGTCGCGGCTCCTGTTGTTTGCGTATCCCAGAAGACGTCGTTAGCGACCGTGCCGGTATTGGTCAGCGCAATGCCGAGCGGCGGAGGCCCCCACCCCGGGGACGACGACCTGGGTCACCTTACCGGTGGCACTGCGCATTCAGATTCGACAGCGTCTGGCCTATCCCCTCGAACTGCCCAGCGAACGGCGCGGCGCCTGTTCCTATCGGGACATAGACATCGGCGCTGCAGCATGACGGCGCGTTGATGTCGATGTCTTAGCCGAGCGCATAGTTGCCGGCGAGATCGAGCGATATGTTCTCCAGGTCAGTCAGCGAATTGACGAGCTTGTAGCCGGTCGCTTGCGTCACCAGACCGCTATACGGCGCGGCTGTCCACGCGCTATTGGCAAGGATCGTCCCTGGGCTGTAGCTGCCATTCATGTCATAGAACGAACTCACTGCACCCGTACTGCCCGACCAGTCGATCGTGCCGTGGTTGGCCACGCTGCCAGAGTTGTGGATGCTCGCCGCGTCTGCCGCAAGCTCAGGTTGCCGCTGCCGGTGTTCCTGAGCGTTGTCGCTGGCGCAATCGTCACATTGCGAAAAGCCACGAGCGCTAACGACGCCGGACCTTGCCATTCAAGATTCGAACCAACGGCCATGTCGCCGCTTGCGCATCGCCTTTTACGCATCGGTCCCAAGTCTGGCGCTCACGTTAGTCGATTGTGATTTCGTTTGCTCCAGATCAATTTGGGTTCACCGACCTTGCCTTATTTATTGTTCATTCGAGACATTCCGGTCGGAGTCGAGAGATGGGCTTATTCCATGGATTATTTGCGCGTCAGCGGGCGCACACGGTTCCAGATGCGAGGACCAGCGAAGCGGTTGCTCGTGTTCTTGCAATGAACC
>NZ_JAQQEU010000037.1:0-72405 GCF_046026895.1 Paraburkholderia sediminicola | reverse complement strand
CCCGATACACCAAACCAGACGTTATACGGATGTTTGGCCAAGTCAAAATACGCAAAAAACTGTTCAAGCATCTCGCTTGACGCCTGCTTAACCTTCTTTTTGTTGAGAAATGAGACGTTGAGCAGGTGGTAGATGGTCTGCGTGGGGTACCCGGCGTCTCGGACACCATGAAGCTCTCAGTCAACGCCATAAGGCGGTCTTTCTCTTTTCGATTCGTAGCGACGATACGTTTGATTCCGTCCGCGCATAGTGCAAAATGTTCTCGCTGCGCGAGCCGGGACAATACAAATTCAATTGCTTCGAGCTTCTTGTTTGTATCGCCGGATTCGGAGAACACCCCATGCAGGAAGGCGAGTCGATCGCCGACTAGCGCGCGAGTGACCTCGTCAGTCTTTATGGAGTCATCGAATTCCTTCAGCAGGAACGCTACGTTTGTCTCGGTAGAACTGTGCGGGGCTCGTTTGTGCTGGCGCAACAACGCAAGGATCTGCTGGGCAATCGAGAAACTCGAAGCGGACTGCCGTTTGACCATCAAGCTGCTTGTATGCAGTACTAGCTCTCGCGCTCTTTGGACGAAAAGGAGTAATGCGATGCGCTCTTTGTCCTCACAGTCCCAATAGTTTTTAGCATGTTCGGAGATGCTTTGTTTGCCTTTGGTCGCCATGTCTTTTTTCTTAATTTTCGTTCTGCATTTCCGCAGAGTAGCGCGCGCATTGTCGCACAAATCCTCAGTTTGTCTCGATACAGCGCAGCGGCACCGAATCGAAGGTCCGCTTTCGAGCGATTCATCTGTCCCGTTTGAGTCGGATGCTGTTGAAAAAGTCGCTGCGCGGCGTTTCCAATCCACTGGCGAAAAAATCGACCTCTCAGATCGGCCTACAAACCGCTCGCGAACATCGGTCAAGGGTAAAAGGACCCCTGAAAACCTTGCGAGAGAGAGCCCCCACGACTTTTTCAACAGCATCAGTCGGAAAGCGGACGCTCGACGCGAAGCGGCGAATGTCGCTTGTGGGTCTCGTCAGTTCGAATGGAAAGGGCCCCGCCACTTTGCGGTGTTTTGAGACCCAGATATGTCGGTCAACCGACAACCTACGCTGACACCACGTTCGCTGCCCGCTGTCCGGACTTATCCTGAAGCTGGATCATTCCACAGGCGATCACGTAGATTTCCGGGCCCATCGAAATCGCGTCGTTTGGGCACTCCGGCTCGCATACGTCGCTATTGTGTTAAAACGTCTTGCTGCTCATGGCCCGGCGTGCTGTCCGGACTTTGCGCGCTGCAAAATCTGCAACTCCTGTGCAACTCAGCCGCAACTCAAAAACATGGCTTTCGGGGAATTTTGCACGACCGTGCGGAAGGCTGAAAAGCTATAATGTATTGTTTTTTCTAGGAAAGTTGGTGGCAGCATGGCCCTGATGATTACCGACGAGTGCATCAATTGCGACGTGTGCGAGCCCGAGTGCCCGAACGACGCAATCTCGATGGGCACGGAAATCTACGTAATCGACCCGAAGAAATGCACCGAGTGTGTCGGCCATTTCGACGAGCCGCAGTGCATTCAGGTGTGCCCGGTCGAGTGCATCCCGCGCGACCCGGGCCATCTGGAAACGCCTGATGGCTTGATGGCGAAGTACCACGCGCTGCAGGCTGCCAAGAGCGCGTGAGATTAGATGGGTGAACGAACGGCGAGGCCTTGGCCTCGCCGTTTTTTTCTGAGGCATGACGCTGCCGCTGCGCCGCGTGCTTGCTATCCGACGTAAGCGCTGAAGATGTCGCGCAGCGCGTCCAGCAGAATGTCACATTCGGCGTCGGTGCCGACTGAGATTCGCAGATGCTGGTCGATTCGCGGCGCCTTGAAGTGACGCACGAAAATCTCCTTTTCCCTGAGCCGCAGTGCGAGCGTGGCCGCGTCGTAGCCTTCATGCCGCGCGAACAGCAGATTGGCCGCCGAGGGCACCACTTCGAAGCCAAGCGCAGTCAATTCCGCGGCCAGCCGTTCACGGCTCGCAATCACCTTTGCGCAATTGTCGCGAAACCAGGCATTGTCTTCGTACGCGGCGATGGCGGCCGCTTGCGCGAGGCGGTCGAGCGGATAGGAGTTGAAGCTGTCCTTCACGCGGTTCAGCGCGTCGATCAGCGCAGGGTTGCCGAACGCGAAGCCGACGCGCATGCCGGCCAGCGAGCGCGACTTCGATACCGTCTGAACGACCAGCAGATTCGGATAGCGATCGATCAGCGCAATTGCCGACTCAGCGCCGAAGTCGACATAGGCCTCGTCGATGACGACGACCGATTCGGTATTGCGCGCCACCAGGCGCTCGATCTCTGCGAGCGGCAGAGGACGGCCGGTCGGCGCATTCGGATTCGGGAACAGCACGCCGCCGTTCGGCGTCGCGTAATCGTCGACATGGATCGCGAAGTTGTCGTCGAGCGGGATCGTCCGATAGTCCACTTCGAAGAGGCGCGCGTAGGTCGGATAGAAGCTGTACGTGATGTCCGGGAACAGCAACGGCTTGTCGTGCTTCAGCAGTGCCTGGAACGTGAGCGCCAGCACTTCGTCCGAGCCATTGCCCGCGAACACCTGGTCGGCGTGGATGTCGTGATAGGCGGCAACAGTCTCGCGCAGCTTGAGCGCGGTCGGATCGGGATAGCGCCGCAGCGACTCGCCGGTATCGCCCAGTTCCCGGCGGATCACGTCGAGCACGCGCGGCGACGGCGGATACGGATTCTCGTTGGTGTTCAGCTTCACCGGATGCGCGGCCACAGGCTGCTCGCCCGGCACATACGGCGTCAGACGGTGAACGATGTCACTCCAATAGCGGCTCAAGCGATTCTCCTGTGTCGACCGGAGTTAGCGCTTTAGCGCTTACTCCGGTCCCATGCAAACCGTTGCGGTCGACCGGAGTTAGCGTGTCGACCAGAGTTGGCGCTTTAGCGCTTACTCTGGTCCCATAGCGCTTACTCCGGTCCCATGTGAGATAGTTTCCGTCGATGGCGGTAGCCTTGCAGCAATAAGCCGGCGAGCGGGGCAGCTCAGGGGTTGCGATGCAATTGCATCATCGCGCGCTCCAGTTCGCCGCTGATGATTTTCGGCATCACGGCGAGCGCGCGCTCGACCGATGCGTCGATCATTTCCTGCTCTTCGCGCCGTGGCGGCTTCAGCACGTAATTGGCGACATCCGGCTTGGCGCCGGCGCGCGCGCTTTCGGGAATCAGATCGCGCGGATGGCCGATGCCGATCCGCAACCGCCAATACTGCTGCGACGACAGATGCGCGGTGATGTCCTTCAAGCCGTTATGACCGCCGCTGCCGCCGCCAAGCTTCAGTTTGACGCTGCCTGGCGGCATGTCGAGTTCGTCGTGCGCGACCAGAATCTCGTCGGGGAGGATCTTGAAGAATTGCGCCAACGCCACGACCGATTGCCCGGAGCGGTTCATGTACGTTTGCGGTTCCAGCAGATGCACTTCCTCGCCGTGCAGCCGCGCTTTCGCGTAGAAACCGTGGAAGCGCCGCTCGTCGCGCAGCGTGGTGCCCGCCTCTCGCGCCAGTTGATCGACCAGCCAGAAGCCGGCATTGTGGCGCGTCGCGGTGTATTCGGCGCCCGGATTGCCGAGCCCGACGATCAGCTTGATCATGATTGCGTAGGTCCATCTGGCCTGCGAGTCGAACTCGGCCGGGCCGAAAAAAACCGAAAAAAAACCCGCCGGGGCGAACCTCGGCGGGTCACATCGACCGTTTCATTGAAAACGGATCGAGAGGATTGCTTGGCTAGAACCCGAAAGGTCCTTAAGCAGCCGGCGTTTCGCCTTCAGCAGCAGCGGCGTCGCCTTCGGCGATTGCGCCAGCCGGAATCGTTGCAGCTGCGACCACCGGGTTTTCTGCTTCGGCGTGAGCAACCAGCGACACACCTGCCGGCAGCTTGATGTCTTTAGCGTGAACCGATTGACCCGCTTCGATCGTCGCCAGGTCGACTTCGATGAATTCCGGCAGTGCCGACGGCAGGCACTCGATTTCCAGTTCATTGACGACGTGCGAGATCACCGCGCTCGACAGCTTCACTGCCGGGTTGGATTCCTGGTTCATGAAGTGCAGCGGCACCTTGGTGTGCAGCTTCTTCGTCGCGTCGACACGTTGGAAGTCCACGTGCAGCACGAGCTGACGGAACGGGTGGTATTGCACGTCGCGCAGCAGAACCTGTTGCGACTTGCCGGCCACTTCCAGATCGAGAATCGACGAGTGGAAAACTTCTTTCTTCAGCGCGTGCCACAGCGCGTTGTGGTCCAGTTCGACCAATTGCGTTTCAGCACCAGCGCCATATACGATGCCCGGGGTCTTGCCCGAGTTACGCAGGCGGCGGCTCGCACCCGTACCTTGCAAAGAACGCTCGAAAGCGACTACTTTCATGTTGAATCTCCAATGCACTGCCCGCGACCAGGCAGTAAAAACGGGGCCTCCAAGCCGTTACGGCTGAGGCCCCAGAGCTGCGGCACGAACCTTCGTTCGTTCATGCCGATTGTGCAAGAGCGCAGCATGCCGCATGAAGCGATACGCCGCGCCTTCGCAAATCTTAACTTTCAGCAAACAGCGACATCACCGAATCGCCGCGGCGGATGCGCGAGAACGTTTCGGCAAGCAGGCCGGCGCTGGTCAACGAACGGATCTTTGCGCACGAGCGGGCTTCTTCGCCGAGCGGGATCGTGTCCGTGACAACGAGTTCGTCGAGTGCGGAAGCGGCGATACGCTCGCCCGCGCCGCCCGAGAGAACCGGGTGGGTAGCGTAAGCGAACACCTGCTTCGCACCGCGTTCCTTCAAAACTTGTGCTGCCTTGCAGAGCGTGCCGGCGGTGTCGACCATGTCGTCCATGATCACGCAGGTACGGCCTTCGACTTCACCGATGATGTTCATCACTTCGGCGACGTTCGCCTTCGGGCGACGCTTGTCGATGATCGCGAGATCGCAATTGAGCTGCTTCGCCAAGGCCCGGGCCCGCACCACGCCGCCGACGTCCGGCGATACGACCAGCAGGTTCTCGTAGTTCTGCTTGCGCAGATCGCCGAGCAGCACGGGCGTTGCGTAAATGTTGTCGACCGGGATGTCGAAGAAGCCTTGAATCTGGTCGGCGTGCAGATCCATCGTAATGATCCGCTCGACGCCGGCGATTTCCAGCATGTTCGCCACGATCTTCGCCGAGATGGCGACGCGCGCGGAACGCGGGCGCCGATCTTGACGGGCATAACCGAAGTAGGGGATGGCGGCGGTGATCCGGCCAGCGGATGCGCGCTTGAGCGCATCGACCATGATCATCAGTTCCATCAGGTTGTCGTTCGCCGGTGCGCACGTGGATTGCAGAACGAAGACGTCCTTGCCACGCACGTTTTCCTGAATCTCGACCTGGATTTCACCGTCCGAGAAACGGCTAACCATTGCTTTGCCGAGGGGAATACCGAGGATTTTGACGACTTCCTGCGCAAGCGCGGGATTCGCGTTGCCAGTAAAAACCATCAGGCCGTCATGGCTGCTCATCATGCACCTGCTTCTGGGGGGCGAGGGGAAATGCGAGAATTTTTGGCAGGGGAGAAAGGATTCGAACCTTTGCATGCCGGAATCAAAATCCGGTGCCTTAACCAACTTGGCGACTCCCCTACACTAACTCTGAGCTCCGCCGACCGTGGAGTTTCGTTCGGCGATGCAAAACTTATGACGCGAGAGTAAAGAGTGGATGCTGATCCAGACCGGCGGCCACTGCGCTGTTCCATTCGCCTGGCAGTTTGGCTTGCGCCGCTTCTGCTTCAGCTTTGCTACGGAACGCTGCAAAGACACTTGCACCTGATCCAGACATCCGCGCCGGCGCGATGTTTTCAAACCATCGCAGCACTTGCGCTACTTCCGTGTGCTTTCCTACGACAACCTGCTGCATGTCATTCCGGCCAAAACTTTCCGGCCATTCAGTGTTGCAGCTAAGTTCTGCAGGAAAGTCCGTAATTATGAGGGGACTTGAATCTCTTGTCAACGCTTTTTCGGAAAAAATCGCTGCAGTTGGAACCTGCACCCTCGGTGTCACCACTAGGAAGTGGCGCGGCGGCAATTGTACAACGTCTAAAGATTCTCCGACACCCTGTGCGAACGCATTTTTTCCGAAAACAAAAAACGGCACGTCCGCGCCGAGTTTCAATGCCAGCGCCTGTAATTCCACGCGCGGCAAGTCGAGCTTCCACAAGCGGTTCAAGGCCAGCAGCGTCGTCGCCGCATCGGAACTGCCGCCGCCGAGGCCGCCGCCCATCGGCAGACGCTTCTCTATTTCAATCTCGACGCCTTCGCGCGAGCCCGTATGCGTCTTGAGCAGCGTCGCGGCGCGGACGGTGAGATCGTGTTCCTGCGGTACGTCGGCGATTTCGGTGCTGCGAGTGATGAGTCCGTCGTCACGTCGCTTGAAGTGCAGCGTGTCGCCCCAGTCGAGCAACTGGAAGACCGTTTGCAGCGTGTGATAACCATCCGGCCGGCGGCCGGTGATATGCAGGAAGAGGTTGAGTTTCGCTGGCGCGAGGCAATCGCGCAGCGAATCGGTTGTTTCAATCATGAGTCGAGGCTACATGCGCCAAAGCGGCGCCAAAGAAGCGGCAAAGAGGCATCAAGCGACGCGGGTCACTGATCCAGCACGAGCTTGATATCGAGCGGCGGCTCCGAACGGCTGAGGTTGACGCGCTTCACCCCGGTGGCGGGTGCGTCGGCATAGGCAACGTAGTCGATCGTCCAGCCGTCCTGCGTGATCTGCTTCAGACGCGACGGTTGCTCCGGATCCTTCTCAGTCCGGGCACGCGACGTAGGGGCCGGCGACGGCTGCAGCCAGTAACGCAGCCCTTCGACCGGCAACGCGAAACCGAGCGCATTCTGCATCAGCGTGGAGACGTTGTCCGCGGTGAGCGGCTGACGGTTCGGCAACTCGAGCGTGGCCGAAGCCGGCGACGAAGTCACGATAGCCAGCGTCTGGCCGAGCGGGTTGCGCAATTGCAGGGTCACGGTGTCGCCCGTTTCCTGCCATGAGAAGTTACCGTACGCGTTGCGCGGCTGGCCGTTCTGATCGTTGTACTGGACCGCGAAGCGGCCCTGGTAAGAACGGCTCGTCTGCGCGGTGACCGCAGTCGCGGCATTCGACGTGGACGGCCCCTGCGGTTTCACCGACGCACAGCCGGCCAGTGAGACAACCGCTGCCGCTGCGAAGCCGAGCGCCGCGCCGCGCGGCGCCCGGGGAAAGGAAATCAAACGGGAAAGACGCATCAAAGATCGTTTACCTGAAGACGTTGCAGCGTTTTGACGAGTGTGTCGTTGTCCGGCTCCCGCTTGCGCGCGTCGCGGAACGCGGCGCGAGCCTGATCGTGGTCGCCGCTCTTCCACAGCACTTCACCGAGGTGCGCGCCGATTTCGGCGTTAGGCTGAAGGTCGTAGGCCTTGCGCAGCAGCCTGATCGCGTCCGACGTATCGCCCATCCGGTATTTGACCCAGCCGACGCTGTCCATGATGAACGCGTCGTTCGGCGCCAAAGACGACGCCTTCTCAACCAGCTTGTCCGCTTCCGACAGGCGCTGATTGCGATCGGCCAGCGAATAACCGAGCGCGTTGTATGCCTGCGGATTGTCGGGCTGCGTCTGGATCAGCTTGCGCAACTGAGCTTCCATCACGTCGAAATGACCGTTCTTCTCGGCGGCCATTGCGTAGTCGTAGGTGAGGTCCGGGTCGTCGGGGAAGGCCGCGGTGGCTTGTTGCAGACGTGCTTCCGCTTCCGGGTAGCGCTTCGCGTCGAACAGGATCGCGGCGTCGGTGCGGGCGAGCAACGCCAGGTCGCGCGGATCGGACGCCTGCAGGTTAGCCAGCAGCTTGCGCGCGTCATCGGTCTTGCCTTGTTTCGCGAGCAATTGCGCGCGCGTGATCTGCGCCGGCATGTATTGCTGGCTCGTCGGCGCAATCTTGTTCAGCCAGTCGCTCGCGGCTGCTTCGTTCTTCTGTTCGAGCGACAGCTGCGCAAGGTAGATGTACGCCTGGCCCGCATCGGCGCCCGGCGTTTTTTCGGCCAGCTGCGCATACTGGATCAGATACGCTTGCGCGTCGTTGAAATTCTTCTGCTGGATCTTGATCAGCGCGAGCGCCATGAGCGGCGTCAGGTCGTTCGCATTGGCCTTGCGCATGATCTCGAACTGCTTCTGCGCGTCGTCCAGTCGATCGCTCGCGAGGTACATCTGAGCGAGCGCGAGACGCGCGTCATGCGATTTCGGGTTCTGCCGCACGTAATTTTCGAGCGATGCGATACCTTCCTTGCGCTCTTCGGGACCCATCTGCGATAGCAGCAGCGCGGCAGGCAGATAGTCCGGCTTGAGCGTCAGCGCCTGTTCGAGCGACTTGCGTGCGCCCGGCGCGTCGTCCGACAGCAACTGCTGGCGCGCGATGGCCAGCTGAGCTTCCGGCCGGTTCAAATCGTTCTTGAGCAGATCCTGCAGCACGTGCAAGCCGCCGATCCGGTTCGGGCCGCGCGACAGCAGCAACTGCAACGCGAGAATCGCGCTACCGCGATTCTCCGCCGGCACTTTCGCGAGTTCGCGGGCGAGAATCGGGCCGGCGTCGTCGGGTTTGCCGGACAACACGAGTAGCGACGCGTCGATTTGCGCGGCGCGCTCCGAGTCCGGCGCATACTGCTGCCACAACTGTGCGGCGGCCAACGCGTCCGACGGGCTTTGCGCGGCCAGTGCGATTTCGGTCGCGCGCTGCGCCATGCGCGGGTCGTGCGTGTCGCGCGCGAGGGCGAGGTAGGTCTGATAGGCGGGCGCCGGCTGGTCGCGTTGCAGCGCGACTTCGGCGGCCAGCACCTGGAATACGATCTGGCTCGACAACGGCACGCTGGGCAGCGCCTTCTGGTCTTGCGCCGATGCCGGACCCAGCGGATCAGACAGCGTGACCGAGCTGTCATCCGAATCCGGTGACGGGTCCTGCGCGTGCGCGGGCATGACGGCCAGCGCCCAGACGGCGAGCACGGCTGCGCCGAGCATCCTGCGAGCGGACACGGTGTGCGGCACGCGGGACGCGCGCGCCGGGCGCTTCGAAAACAGCTTCACGAAGGACAAGTTCATGGAAATCCGTTCAATGTTTCGGACGATTGTAACGCGCTCGCTACAATACGCGCACAACCACTCACGCAAGTTGCAGACCAGTTAGAAATGCCAGAGCTGCCAGAAGTTGAGGTTACCCGACGGGGAATCGAACCGTATGTGTCCGGCCGCAAGGTCGAGCGCGTCGAGGTGCGCACGCCCGCGCTGCGCTGGCCGATTCCGGCCGACCTTGCGAAAACCTTGCGCGGCCACGTGGTGCGCAAAGTCGAGCGGCGCGGCAAGTATCTGCTGTTCGAAATCGACGCAGGCTGGTTCATCGTGCATCTTGGCATGAGTGGGACGCTGCGGGTGCTGCGGCACCTGCCGCATCCGCCGGCCGCGGCGAAACACGACCACATCGACTGGATCTTCGACGAGTTCATTCTGCGCTATCGCGATCCGCGGCGCTTCGGCGCGGTGCTTTGGCATCCGCGCGAAGCCGGCGACATCCTCGAGCATCCGCTGCTCGTGGGGCTGGGCGTCGAGCCGTTCTCGCCCGCGTTCTCCGGCGTGCTGATGCATCGGCTCACGCGCGGGCGCAAGGTGTCGGTGAAGCAGGCGCTGCTGGCCGGTGAAATCGTCGTTGGCGTTGGCAATATCTATGCGTCGGAGAGTCTGTTTCGCGCTGGCATCCGGCCGACCACCGCGGCGGGCCGCGTCTCGCTGGTGCGCTACGAACTGCTGGCGGACGCCGTGCGCGTGACGCTCGCCGCCGCGATCGAGAAGGGCGGCAGCACGCTGCGCGATTTCGTCGGCAGCGACGGCGAAAGCGGCTACTTCCAGCTCGACTATTTCGTCTATGATCGCGCGGGCCTGCCCTGCCGCGTGTGTGGAACGCCGATCAAACAGATCGTGCAGGGGCAGCGTTCCACCTATTTCTGTCCCACCTGCCAGCGCTAGAACTTCAATGCCTTCTCGTTTAACACCGGGTGCCGCTTCGCCCACTGCGTCCGCGGCAGCCGCGTTTCCCGCGATGCCGGATTTTTCCGCGCGCCTGATCGCATGGCAACGCCGGCACGGGCGTCATGATCTGCCGTGGCAGAACACGCGCGATCCGTACCGCATCTGGCTGTCGGAGATCATGCTGCAGCAGACCCAGGTGTCGACGGTGATTCCGTACTACGCGAAATTTCTTGCTCGTTTTCCGGATGTCGCCGCGCTCGCCGCCGCGCCTGCGGACGACGTGATGGCGTTGTGGGCCGGCCTCGGTTACTACACGCGCGCACGCAATCTGCACCGCTGCGCGCAAGTCGTGGTCGGGCAGCATGGCGGCGCGTTTCCGGCGTCGGTCGAGCAGCTCGCGGAGTTGCCCGGCATTGGCCGCTCGACGGCGGCGGCCATTGCTTCGTTCGCCTTCGGCGCGCGCGCGACGATTCTCGACGGCAACGTGAAGCGCGTGCTCGCGCGCGTATTCGGCGTCGAAGGTTTTCAGGGCGAGAAAAAGGTCGAAAACGCGATGTGGACGCTGGCGGAGTCGCTGCTGCCGTCGAATGCATCGGATGACGACGTCAGTTCGTACACGCAAGGTTTGATGGACTTCGGCGCGACCCTCTGCGTACGCGGCAAGCCGGACTGTCTGCGTTGCCCGTTCGCCGCCGACT
Source organism: Paraburkholderia sediminicola (assembly GCF_046026895.1). Classification (GTDB taxonomy): domain Bacteria; phylum Pseudomonadota; class Gammaproteobacteria; order Burkholderiales; family Burkholderiaceae; genus Paraburkholderia; species Paraburkholderia sediminicola_C. The sequence continues at coordinate 61,667 of NZ_JAQQEU010000037.1, read as the reverse complement.
GCGTGGCCAATGTCACTGGACGTCAGCGCGAATTGCCGGCGGCGCGTCCGAAGAAAACCGTGCCGACGCGCCGCACGTGGATGCTGGTACTGCGCGACGGCAATGCGGTGATGCTGGAGAAGCGCCCGCCGTCAGGCATCTGGGGCGGCTTGTGGAGCCTGCCCGAAGCCGCCGATGAAGCCGCGCTCGCCGAACGCGCACGCACCTTTGGCAGCCACGGCGCGGTTTCGCCGCTCGCGCCGCTCACACATGTGTTCACGCATTTCAAGCTGGATATCGAGCCGCGGCTCGCCGAACTGGATCGGGGCGTGGGGGCATTGGCCGCGCTGGGCGATGCGGACACCGCGTGGGTCGCCCTCGGCGATCTCGATTCGTTCGGGGTACCCGCGCCGGTGCGCAAACTGTTGGACGGTTTGCAGGGTTCGTTGATCTAACGAAGAAAGCCGACTGGTCCGCTACATGCACAGCCGCACTTATAACAGTTGATGCTGCTGCATGTAGTGATGAACCACATCGATCCGCGCGCCTGCGTCCCGCAGCTCCATCAGTTTCTGACGCGCCCGCAATGCGATCGGCAGCACTTCCGCAAGACGGTTCGACACCCATGACGGATCGTCGAGCCTGAACGGCTCGGCGAACGGCAAGCTGTCCGGGTCGCGTTCGCGGATCGTCGCGATAATCCGTTCGAGCACTTCCGCACATGCGCCGAATTTGGCCAGCAGCTCATTGCCTTCGAGCGGCATGTCGTCGCCGATCGGCTCCGCCATGCCGACCAGCAGACCGCTGCTTTCCACGCGATGCGACAGCAGGCGAAACCGCCGTGTGCCGCGTGCGCGAATCAGCAGCATGCCGAAGGCTTCGACGTCGCATTCTTCGATTTCGGCGAGACAGCCAACTGCTTCGGGCACCGAAGGCTCTTCTTCGCGCGCCACTTCCGCGCCGCTTTTCAGCATGCACACGCCGAACGGCGTTTTTTCTCGCAAACAGTCGCGAGCCATGTCGAGGTAGCGCGCTTCGAAGATTTTCAGCGGCAGCCGTCCATCTGGAAACAGCACCGTATGCATCGGAAACAGCGGCACATCGGCGAGCACAGTAGAAGTAGTAGACATGGGGCGCAACGCTTCGGGTTAAGGCCGCGCGATGCGGCCGGTTAAGCCACTAGCTTTGATGATTCGCCGACATCGACCGGCGCATCGCGATGCCGCACAATCACATTCGCCGACGCTGCGAGACGCGCGGCAAGCGTCTCCGCAATGAACACCGAGCGGTGCTGGCCGCCCGTGCAACCGATCGCGACGGTCAGATAACTGCGATTGTCGTCGCGGAAATGCGGCAGCCACTTGGAGAGAAACTTCTCGATATCGTCGATCATTTCATGCACGACCGGCAGCGCGTCGAGAAAATCCATCACCGGTTTGTCGAGGCCGGTGAGCGGCCTCAATTCATGATCGTAATACGGGTTCGGCAGCGTGCGTACGTCGAAAACGAAATCCGCGTCGAGCGGCACGCCGCGCTTGAAGCCGAACGACTCGAACATCAGCACGAGCCCCGCCTCTTTCTGCTCGATGAAGCGTTTGACCCATGCGCGCAGCACGTTTGCGCGCAGATTGCTGGTATCGATCTGATGGCCGAACTCGGCGAGGCCCGCCACGAGTTCGCGCTCGCGCTCGATGGCTTCCGCGAGCGAGGTGAGCAGGCCCACGTCCGCGTCGTGCGCGGGGGAGCCGGAGAGTGGATGGCGGCGGCGCGTTTCGGAGAAGCGCTGGATCAGCGACTGCGTGCTGGCGCTCAGAAATAGCACGCGTACGTCGTGAGCGCGCGACAAATCGCGGATCATCGCGGGCATTTCGTCGAGGGACGCGCTCGAACGCGCGTCGATCGCGACTGCGAGGCGATCTTGTCCGTCGTCGGCGAGGTAGGCGGCGAGTTGCGGCAGAAAGCGCGGCGGCAGATTGTCGACGCAGTAATAGCCCGCGTCTTCGAGCGCGTTCAGGGCAACTGACTTGCCGGAGCCGGATATACCAGTGATCAGGATTATGCGCATGGAGTCGTCGAAACCGTACATTTCATCATAACATCTGGTCCCCATGCGCGTCCCGCGGCCAGCCCTCGGCGGCGGGTGCCGCATGGTTTTGCTGCTTCAGATCAGCTTGCCGGGAAACTGGTTGTCGGGGTCTTGCATCGCGAGGCGCTGGCGGTCCATGAAGTCGCGCAGCGTGTCGATGCCGCGCAGTTGCAGGATCGTGTTGCGCACCGCCGCTTCGACCAGAACCGCGAGGTTGCGGCCCGCGGCCACCTGAATCGTGACCTTGCTGATCGGCAAGCCGAGCACGTCGACGGTTTGACTCTCCAGCGGTAGCCGCTGGAATTCGCCGTCGGGACGGCGCACCAGTTGCACGATCAGTTTCAGCTTCATTTTCCGGCGTACCGCCGTTTCACCGAAGATCGTCTTGATGTCGAGCAGGCCGAGGCCGCGTACTTCGAGCAGGTTTTGCAGTAGCGGCGGGCAGCGCCCTTCGACGAAATCCGGACCGAGGCGCACGAAGTCCACTGCGTCGTCGGCCACGAGACCGTGGCCGCGGCTGATGAGTTCCAGCCCGAGTTCGCTCTTGCCGAGGCCCGAGTCGCCGGTGAGCAGCACGCCCATGCCGAGGATGTCGAGAAACACGCCGTGCAGCGTGGCGCGCGGCGCGAGAATGCGCGACATGTACAGACGCAGGCTGTCGATCACCGCGGCGGCGGACATCGGCGTAGTGAACAGCGGCGTGGATGAGCGCGTGCAGCGCAGCACCAGTTCCGGCGGCGCGGCCACGCCGCCCGCCACCACCAGAAACGGCGGCTCGAGTGCGATCAGCTCGGCCATGTGGCGCGAGCGGTCTTCGTCGGTCTGGCGTTTGTAGTAGTCGATTTCGGCGTCGCCGAGCACTTGGATCCGGTTCGGGTGGATCAGGTTCAAGTGGCCGACGAGGTCGGCGCTCGACGTGGCATTCGCGACTGACTCCGAAGAAAAGCCGCGTTCCCAGCCTTCATGCCCCGTCAGCCAGCTGAGTTTCAGCGCGGCGGCGTTGTCGTCGAAAATGCTTTGGGCGTTGATGCTGGACGTATCCATGAGTCAGTGACTCCAGTGTGGGCCGCTTGCCTGGCAAGGACGCAGGCGCGCTAACGCGGGCCGCGCGCGTTGCCGGGCGGTATTCGCATGCGGGCGGATAACCGCCGATGCATCAAGGTTGCCACTGAGTGAGCAGGCGATGCAACGATTCGCGGTCTTCTTCCGTGTGGAGGCGCTCGCGTGCCTCGCGGTCGGACAGCAACTGGGCGATTTCCGAAAGGATTTCGAGGTGCTGCTGGGTGGCCTGTTCGGGGACGAGCAGGAAGATCAGCAGGGAGACCGGCTGGCCGTCGGGCGACTCGAAGGGGATGGGTTCGGCAAGGCGGACGAACGCGGCGAGCGGCTGCTTCAGGCCTTTGATCCGACCGTGCGGAATCGCGACGCCTTCGCCAAGCCCCGTCGATCCGAGGCGCTCGCGCGCAAACAGATTGTCAGTGACTGTGCTACGGGCGATGCCGTTCTGGTTCTCGAAGATCAGGCCCGCTTGTTCGAACACACGCTTCTTGCTGGTGACCGATAGTCCGACGACGACGTTCTCGAGGGGAAGAAATTTGGCTAAACGATTCATGTTGACAGGCGAAAACGTGGCCTGGGTTCTCCTCGCTAGGGCGTTTGAGTGGCGTTCCATTCGTTCGATGCTCGCGAAGACGTGCGTTGGAGTCTGAGAGCGCAGACTCCGACCGGCCGATTTCCGTGTGAGCTAGCTTGACCCTGATGGTAACCGGAACATTATAGAACAGGGTAGCTGCTGATGGTGCGGCGCGCCATCCATGCGCGATGGGTTTTTAACGATTTGGTCCACAAGCTGCGCCAACGTGGGAAAAACGCGTCCAGAACGAAAAACCGCCCGATTCCGGGCGGTTTCACCAACCTAAGAGTAATGAGGAAAACCCTCTAATTTCCCTTATTGCGGCGGCACGTCCAGTTGCGGCGCCGGTTGGTACTTGATCGCATCGTGCTGATGGCCTTGTAGCCGATCCTTGTGGCGTATCACTTGCCGGTCGAGCTTGTCGATCATCAGATCGATCGCAGCGTAAAGGTCGCTGTCACAGCTCTCGACAAAGATATCTTTGCCCTTCAGATGCAGGTTGATTTCAACCTTTTGACGCTTGTCCTTTTCCTTGTGGTTGTCGACCGAGAGGACCACACTGCCGTCGATTACCTGATCGAAATGTCTTAGCACCCTATCCAGTTTGGTGATCACGTATTCGCGCAACGCAGGCGTTACTTCGAGGTGGTGTCCACTGATCTGCAGATTCATAGTGCTTCTCCAAGCTAGTGGCCGCTTGTTCCGCACGATGACAGAGGTCCGGTCGATCTGTCGGCTTGCCTGAGTCGCCCCCCGGTGACTGACATCTGGCAGGTCGCATCGGCCGGCCTGTCCGCCAACTGCGGAGCGGCCGGTAAATGCCCGCCACGGAAGGCGACGGGCTACAGAGACTTGCGCAGGTTGACTGCGGGGATCTTGAGCGCTTCGCGGTACTTCGCAACGGTACGCCGTGCGACCACGAAGCCCTGTTCCGCCAGCAGTTCGGCTATGCGACTGTCTGAGAGAGGCGATTTCGGGTTTTCCGCTCCTATCAGTTGTTTGATGAGCGCGCGAATCGCCGTGGAAGAGGCCGCGCCGCCCGTGTCGGTTGAAACGTGCGAACCGAAAAAAAACTTGAATTCCAGCGTCCCGAATGGGGTCAGCATGTATTTACCGGTTGTCACACGCGAGACAGTCGACTCGTGTAGGCCCAGCGTATCAGCAATTTCTCGCAAAACCAAGGGGCGCATGGCAATTTCGCCGTGCACAAAAAAGCTCTTCTGACGCTCGACAATGGCTTGCGCTACGCGAAGGATGGTCTCGAAACGTTGCTGGATATTCTTGATCAGCCAGCGTGCTTCCTGCAGTTGCTGGCGCAACGATCCGCTGCCCGGATCGCCCCGGTTATTGCGCAGAATATTCGCGTACAGGTGGTTGATGCGCAGCTTCGGCACCACCTCCGGATTCAGTTCGGCCTGCCAACCCTGGGCGGTTTTACGAACCATGATGTCCGGCACCACGTAGTCCGCTTCGGCCTTGCCGTATGCGGCGCCCGGGAACGGTTCGAGCGAGCGGATCAGCATGTGCGCATCGCGCAGGTCGTCGTCGTTCGCCTTCAGATGTTTGCGCAGACGCGTGAAATCGCGCGCCGCGAGCAGTTCCAGGTAGTGTCCGACGATGTCGAGCGCGAGCGTTCGCGTAGGCGTCGGATCGAGCCGCAGCAGTTGCAGCTTCAGACATTCCGACGCGGAACGCGCGCCGACTCCGGCCGGGTCGAAGCTATGTAACAGCGCGAGCGCGGCATTCAATTCGTCGAGGTCGACTTCGAGTTCTTCGGGCAGATCGGCCTGCACTTCTTCGAGTGTGGCGGCGAGATAGCCGTCGTCGTCGAGGGACTCGATGAGGAACGTGATCAGCGCCCGGTCGCGCTGGCTCGCCTGGGTGACGCGCAATTGCGCCATCAGGTGGTCGCGCAGCGAAGTGCTCGATTCGTGGATTTGCAGCGGCGGCAGATCGTCGTCGTCCGAGGCGTTGCCGGAGCGGCCGTAGTCGTCGAGGTTCCATTGCGACGTATCGCCGTTGCTGTCGCCCGACAGGCCGTTGTATTCGTCGACCCCCTGCGGCTCGCCATTTTCGGCGCGCTCGCTGCCGCTCGCGGACGTGGACGAGCCGTTGCCGCCCATCTGGTCCGGCGGCGCGGAAGAGCTGGGCGACTGGGTGATCAGCGAGCCGTCCGCCGCCACGCGCAACGGGCTCGCGATCCAGTCATCCTCGTTTTCGAGGAGTGGATTCTGCGAGATCGCCATTGCGACTTCCTGCTGCAGTTCGAGCGTAGACAGCTGAAGCAGCCGGATGGACTGCTGCAGTTGTGGCGTCAGCGCAAGATGCTGCGATAGGCGGAGTTGGAGGCTGGCTTTCATGGCAAGTTGAGATTCATTGTAGAGAGTTTGCCACGACCGCGATACCTCGCGACATGCGCAATTGCGCGTGCGCCTTGTCGGCGGCGCTGGGCGCGGGACGGCCCAGGTCAAAAATGCAGATGTGCGGTTGCCGCAAAAGGACCGGCGGTTGCGCGCTCGCACCGCCGGTATTCCTTTGTGCACTTACATGCGGAAGTGCTCGCCCAGATAGACGCGCCGCACGCTTTCGTTTTCGATGATTTCGCTCGGCGCGCCGGCGGCCAGCACGCTGCCGTCGCTGATGATGTACGCGTGATCGCAGATGCCGAGCGTCTCGCGCACGTTGTGGTCGGTGATCAGGACGCCGATATTGCGCTGCTTCAGAAACTTGACGATCTTCTGGATTTCCAGCACCGCGATCGGGTCGACGCCCGCGAACGGTTCGTCGAGCAGAATGAAGCTCGGGTTGGTGGCCAGCGCCCGGGCAATTTCGACCCGGCGACGCTCGCCGCCCGACAGCGACAGCGCCGGATTTTCCCGCAAGTGCGCGATCTGCAGCTCGTCGAGCAAAGCTTCGGTGCGGGACGTGATGGTGTCCTTACTGAGCCGTTTGCCGTTGTCTTCGTGCTGCAATTCCAGCACCGCGCGAATATTTTCCTCAACGGAGAGCTTGCGGAACACGGAAGCTTCCTGCGGCAGATACGACAGCCCGAGCGACGCGCGCTTATGGATCGGCAGCAGGCTGATCGACTTTCCGTCCAGATCGATCTCACCCGCGTCGAGCGGCACGAGGCCGACGATCATATAGAACGAGGTGGTCTTGCCGGCGCCGTTGGGGCCGAGCAGGCCCACCACTTCGCCGCTTTTCACGTCGAGCGACACGTCTTTGACGACCGTGCGCGAACCGTAACGCTTCTTCAGACTACGCACGACCAGCGAACTGCTCGTGCCGGCCGGCTTGCGATTGGGTAGGGACGCGGAGGTGCTCACTGATTCGGCGCTCCCTGGATGGTGGTGGACGGCGCGAGCGTGGCCGACGCGCCGGTGAGGGGCGCGGCGCCGCCGTTGCGCGGCGACAGCATCGCACGCACGCGGCCGCTCGGGTTGCCGGGGCCGGCGACGTCCTTGCCTGCCTTCGCGGTATAGAAGTCGCTCTGGCCGTCATACGTGATGACGCTGCCGCGCACCTGGTCGATCACCGTCGACAAACCCTGCAGGCGGCGGACCGTGGCGTTCGTGGTGAGCGTGGTCAGATCCTGCTTGCCGTCGTAGTCGATACGGATGGCCGTGCCTTCGATGTATTCGTCGAGACCTTCGCGCTTCTGGCGGAAATACGACAGATTGCCGCCGCTCGACGTGCCGGTGGCGTACTGATAGCCCTGCGGGTCCTGCGTCACTTCGACACGATCGGCCTTGATCACGATCGTCCCTTTGGTGGCGACCACGTGGCCGGTGAAGATGTTGACCTGTTTGAGGTCGTCGTAAGTCATGTTGTCCGCTTCGATGTTCAGCGGCTTGTCCTTGTCGGCGCGATCCGCGTGCGCGAGCGGCGCGAAGCCGGCCAGCGGCAACGCGACGAGCAGCGCAGCGAGTCCGGCGCGGCACGCGGACAGAGTGGGCGAGCGGCCGGTATTAAAACGGGGGAACGATTCGTTCATGCAGTCACGCCTGGAATGGATTACCCGGGTTGCTTGGACGAGCGGCCGCCTGCTTCGGACGGCGCGATGGCGCCTCTCACGTTGCCGAACAGCTGCATCACCCGGGTGACGTTGTTGTAGTTCATGCCGCTGGCAGTCATCACCGACATGCCGCGCTGAAGTTTAACCGGCTTTTCGGTCTCGATCACATCGTCGTTGACCAGCACCCTAAAATGCTCCGAATCTGCCTGCATCTGCGGATCTCCGTAGCCGGGAGCCCGCAGAATGCGTGCATTGCCGTAGAGGTCGACGATCGACGCGTCGGCGTTCACCTTGCCGGTGTCGCCGGTCGCGGTGACGATCGGCTTGCCGGGCTGGAACGCGCGCATGGCGGGTTTGACCAGATCGCTCAGCTCGTCGTCTTCATAGTGAATCAGCGATTGGGCGGTCAGCCGGTATTGCGTCGCGCCCGATTGATCGAGTTCGGAAACCGAGAAGTTGTCGGCGAAGTAGTCGGGCGTGTGTTCCTTCGGGTGCGGCGCGCCTTCGTTCTGCCGCGGCAGTGTGGCTTGCAGGAGCCACCACGTGATACCGGCGAGAAAGGCCATCGCGACCAGCGGAATCAGTGAAGTCAGCCGGAACTGGCTCATCCGACGAGGCCCCGCTGTTCGCCGCTGCAGGCGGCCGCGAGCAACGCTTCATACTTGTGCTGGGCGCGCAGCAGCGTATCGCAGACTTCACGCGCGGCGCCGTAGCCACCGCGGGCTTCGCTGACCCAATGAGCCCGCGCGATCACTTCCGGATGCGAATTGGCCGGCGCTGCGGCGAAGCCGACCTTCAGCATCACGGCGAGGTCGACCCAGTCGTCGCCCATGTAGCCGCATTCTTCCGCGCTCATGCCGGTTTGCTGCAAAAGGTCCGCAAACGCCTGGGGTTTGTCCTGCACCCCCTGATACACGTGCGTGATGTTCATTTCCTTCGCGCGTGCCGCGACGATGCCCGACTTGCGCCCGGTGATGATCGCCGTTTCGATGCCGGCCTGGCGCAGCAGCTTCATGCCGTGGCCGTCCATCGAGTTGAAGCCCTTCATCGTGTCGCCTTCCGCCGTGAACAGCAGACCGCCGTCGGTCAGTACGCCGTCGACGTCGAAAATCATCAGTTTCACGCGGCTTGCGCGTTCGGTGGCGGTAGGAGGGGCAATGGCCATCAGATCACCTTCTTCGAGAACAGGTCGTGCATGTTGAGTGCGCCGATCAGCTTGCCTGCTTCGTCGACGACCAGCATCTGATTGATGCGGAAGCGCTCCATCAGTTCCACGGCTTCCACCGCGAGGTGGTCCGGGCCGATGGTGCGCGGGCCGGCGGTCATCACGGAGGCGATCGACAGCTGACGGAAATCGCCGTCGCGTTCGAGCACGCGGCGCAAGTCGCCGTCGGTGAAGATGCCGGTGACGCGGCCGTCGTGGTCGACGATCGCGGTCATGCCCATGCGCTTGGCGGTCAACTGGAACAGCGCGTCGCGCACGGTGGCCTCGGGCGTGACCTTCGGCACCTGCTCGCCGGTGCGCATCACGTCGCGTACATAGGTGAGCAGACGGCGGCCGAGCGCGCCGCCCGGATGCGAGCGTGCGAAATCGTCGCGCCCGAAGCCGCGCGCGTCGAGCACCGCTACCGCGAGCGCGTCGCCGAGCGCGAGCGCGGCGGTGGTGCTTGCGGTCGGCGCGAGATTCATCGGGCAGGCTTCTTTCGCCACCGCGGAATTCAGGTGCACGTCGGCCAGTTGTGCGAGACTCGACGACGGGCGTCCGGTCATCGCGATCAGCTTCGCGCCGAGCCGCTTGATCAGCGGCAGGATCGCCACGAGTTCTTCGGTTTCGCCGGAATTGGACAACGCGAGGAACACGTCGTCAGAAGTGACCATGCCGAGGTCGCCATGGCTGGCTTCCGCAGGATGCACGAAGAACGCGGGTGTACCGGTGCTGGCCAGCGTGGCCGCGAGCTTGCGCGCCACATGGCCGGATTTGCCGATGCCTGAGACGACCACCCGCCCACGGCAGCCCAAGATGAAATCGACCGCCCCTACAAAGCCGTCGTCGAGTTGGTCACGAAGGGCGCGCACGGCGTCCGCTTCGATGTCGAGCACGTCGCGAGCGAGCATGAGTGCCCGGTCGCCATTGATTTTCGCTATCATGCGCGGAGTATAGCAAAGGCGCCTGTTCGCCGCGCCGGGCCTGCTGTGCCAAGCCGCTGCCTTGATTAGCCCTTTTACCGGCCCCTCAACCTTGTCGCACGGCGTTTCTCGTGCGCGGTTCCGCTGACGAACGAGGACGCTTTACCGATGCGTGTTTGCCGATGATTTCCCCGCTCGAGATGACGCTGTTCCTGTTGCTGGCATCGGTGGCGGGCGTGGTGATCTTTCGCTTTCTGAATCTTCCGCCGATGCTTGGTTATCTGACGGTCGGCATCGTCGTCGGGCCGCACGCGTTCGGTTTGATTCCGGATTCGGCCGGTGCGCAAAACCTCGCCGAATTCGGCGTGGTGTTCCTGATGTTTTCGATCGGGCTCGAGTTCTCGCTCTCCAAGCTGCGCTCGATGCGCCGGCTGGTGTTCGGCCTCGGCCTGTTGCAGGTGATCGGCACGATCGCCGTGGCGGTGACGCTCGGCTTCGTGCTGGAGCGCTGGGTGCATATCACGTGGCAGGCGAGCGTGGCGCTGGGCGGCGCGCTCGCCATGTCGTCCACGGCGATCGTCAGCAAGATGCTGGCGGAGCGGCTCGAGATCGAAACGGAGCATGGCCGCAATATCTTCGGGGTCCTGCTGTTCCAGGATCTGGCGGTGGTGCCGCTGCTGATTATCATCGCGGCGCTCGGCGGCAAGTCGGAAGATCTCGTCAGCGCGCTCGGGGTCGCGGCAATCAAGATCGTGGTGGCACTGGCGCTGCTGTTGATCGTCGGGCAGCGCTTCATGACACGCTGGTTCAACGTGGTCGCGCGGCGCCGGTCGCAGGAACTGTTCATTCTCAATCTGTTGCTGGTGACGCTCGGCGCGGCGTTCATCACGGACAAGTTGGGACTCTCGCTCGCGCTCGGCGCGTTCATCGCCGGCATGCTGATTGCCGAGACGCCGTACCGGCATCAGGTGGAAGAGGACATCAAGCCGTTTCGCGACGTGCTGCTCGGTCTGTTCTTCGTGACCACCGGCATGCTGCTGAATCCGGTCGTCATCTGGGAGCATCCGCTCGTCGTGCTCGCCTTCCTGGTCGGTCCGCTGCTGCTGAAGGCGGTGATGATCACCGGCTTGTCGCGGCTGTTCGGCGCGTCGCCGGGTGTCGCGATGCGCACCGGTATCGGCCTCGCGCAAGCCGGCGAGTTCGGCTTCGTGCTGCTGAATCTGATTCTCGACCGGCATCTGGTCGACGCCACGCTGCTGCAGGCGATTCTCGCGGCGATGCTGCTGTCGATGCTGGCCGCGCCGTTCCTGATTCAAAACGCGGACCGCATCGTGCTGCGGCTGTCGTCGACCGAATGGATGATGCAGTCGTTGCAGATGACGCGCATCGCCACGCAAAGCCTGAAGCAAAGCGGCCACGTGATCATTTGCGGCTACGGCCGCTCCGGCCAGAATCTGGCGCGCATGCTGGAGCATGAAGGCTTGTCGTATGTCGCGCTGGATCTCGACCCTGATCGCGTCTCGGCGGCGGCCGCGGCGGGCGAATCGGTCGTGTTCGGCGATGCCGGGCGGCGCGAGTCGCTGCTCGCCGCCGGTATCCATCGCGCGGCGACGATCGCGATCACTTACGCGAACACGCCATCGGCATTGCGCGTGCTGCACAACATTCACGAACTGGAGCCGACGCTGCCGGTGATCGTGCGCACCGTCGACGACGCCGATCTGGAAAAGCTGCTGGCCGCTGGCGCGACCGAGGTGATTCCGGAAATCGTCGAAGGCAGTCTGATGCTGGCCTCGCATACGCTGGTGGTGATGGGCGTGCCGATGCGGCGCGTGGTGCGGCGCGTCGAGGAGATGCGCGACGAGCGCTATGCGCTGTTGCGCGGCTATTTCCACGGCGCCGACGACATGGAAGACGACGACGGCCACGAACAGGTGCGGCTACAATCGGTGCCGGTCGACGCCAACGCGGACGCGGTGGGCCGCACGCTGGCGGAGTTGGGCTTGTTCGAGCTGGGGGTGGAAGTGACGGCGATTCGCCGGCACGGCATTCGCGGCGTCGAGCCGGACCCGTCCACCAAGCTGCGCGCGAGCGACATCGTGGTGCTGCGCGGTCTGCCTGAACAACTGACGCAGGCCGAGGAACTGCTTTCGAAGCATCGCCGCGCGGGCGCCGCCGCGGCCTAGGCGATGGTCGCTGAGGCGGCTGGCCCGTCGCCGCTGCTGCTGTTGTTGCGCCGCGCTTGCAGGCCGCGCGGCGCGAGCCACCCTGATTCGCTTTTCGTCGGACCTGTCGAGGTCCACCCGGAGACATCATGTCCAACGCGCTCGTGAGCGCGCCGCTCGATGCGGCCAACTACATCAAAAGCCATATCCGCACGGTGCCCGACTGGCCGCAGCCTGGCGTGCAGTTCCGCGACATCACGCCGCTGCTGCAGGAGCCCAGATCGCTGCGCGTGCTGATCGACCTGTTCGTGCAGCGTTATATCGACGCGAAGCTCGACTACATCGCCGGGCTGGATGCGCGCGGTTTCATCATCGGGCCAATCCTCGCGTACGAGTTGAACCTCGGCTTCATCCCGATCCGCAAGTCGGGCAAGCTGCCTTATAAGCGGCTCGCGCAATCGTATGAGCTCGAATACGGCACGGCGACCGTCGAGATTCACGAAGACGCGTGCGAGCCCGGCGACCGGATTGTCATCATCGACGATCTGATCGCCACCGGCGGCACGATGATGGCCGGCAAGATTCTGCTCGAACGGCTCGGCGCGGTCGTCGTGGAAGGCGCGGCGATTGTCGATCTGCCCGAACTGGGCGGCTCGAAGCTGTTGCGCGACAGCGGCCTCGCGCTCTACACGGCGACGAGCTTCGACGGTCATTGAGCGCGCGCTGATTGGCGCGTTTTTCCATGCGCGCTTGTCCGCGCGTTTCTCCGCGCATTCGGCCGCCCACGAAGAAGGTAACAACGATGCCCAACTTCCTGCTGTTTCTCGCTACGTCGATCGCCATCACCGTGGCGCCCGGCCCGGACAATCTGCAAGTGCTCGCGCGCGGCATCTCGCAGGGCCGCGCGGCGGGTCTCGTCGCCGCGCTCGGCTTCGCGGCCGGCATCACGTTTCACACGACGCTGGCCGCGCTCGGCGTCGCCGCGTTGCTGCGTTCGTCGCCATTCGCGTTCGAGGCGATCAAGCTGGCCGGCGCGGCGTATCTGGTCTGGATCGGCATCAAGGCGCTGCGCAGCCAGGGGCTCGCGACCGCGCATCAGCGCGCGCCGCAGCCGCTCATCACGGTGTTTCGCCAGAGCGTGCTCGGCAACCTGCTGAACCCGAAAGTGACGCTGTTCTTCGTCGTGTTCCTGCCGCAGTTCGTGCAGCCGCACGGCGCGCAAAGCGTCACGGTGCAAATGCTCGAACTCGGCGTGCTGTTCATGTTGCAGACGGTGGTGGTGTTTTCGCTGTTCGGCGTGTGCGCGGGGATCATCGGCGGCTGGCTCAAGCGTCGGCCGCGCGTGGGCCTATGGCTCGATCGCCTGGCCGGCGCTACGTTCATCGCGATCGGGATTCGTGTCGCGTTGCGCGACTGACGTGATTGATGCAGCGCGCGGCGTCCGCCGCGCAGTGTGAAAAGTTTAGCTGGAGCTTGAGATGACCTTGCCTTGCCTCACCGCCGCGCGCCGGTTCGACCCCGCCGCGCATCGGCCGTTCTGGATCGGCGCCGAACAGGTCGGCTGGATCCGCGCGAGCGATGTGCCGTTGCTCGAACGCTGGCCCGATGTGTTCGACATGGACGGTAGTGACGACAACGCCCGCGTGACGCTCTCGGCCGCGTTCAATACCGTCGATCTGCGCAGCGCGGCGCTCGGCTCGGTGATCGGCGCGCTCGCCGCCGAAGGCCGCATTCCAGGCTGGCGCAACGAGACCTACGCGATCCGCAATGCGTTCGATGCAGCGCCGCTCGCGTATATCGAACGCGCGGCGTCGCGCTTTTTCGGCACGATGACCTACGCGGTGCATCTGAACGGCGTCGTAGAATACGTCGATGGTGCCCCGCAACTGTGGATCGCGCGCCGCAGCGACACCAAGGCGACCGACCCCGGCATGCTCGACAATGTCGTCGCGGGCGGGATTGGTTGGGGCTTCGGCATCGAGGCGACGATCATCAAGGAGTGCTGGGAAGAGGCCGGCATCCCCGAGGAGATCGCCGCGCGCGCCGTGGCGGGACGCACCGCGCACGTGCTGCAGTCATTGCCGGAAGGCACGCAGGCAGAACAGATTTTCATCTACGACCTCGCGCTGCCGGCCGATTTCGCGCCGCGCAATCAGGACGGCGAAGTGGGCGAGCACCGGCTCGCGCGCATCGATGAAGTGGCGCGCTGGATCGAAGAGGGCGCGCTGACGGTGGACGCGAGTCTTGCCACGCTGGATTGTCTGCTGCGCCGCCGTTGGATCGATGAAGACGCGTGTGAAGGCATCGAAGCGTTGTTTGCACCGCCGGCGCTCGCTTAGGTGAGTGCATCGACGGCACCCGGCACTCGCGCAACGAACAGCACGCTAAACCCAGCCGTACGGACTGAACAAACTACGCATTGAAGAAGGGAGTCACCCAGGTCATGTCGACCGATCACAGCTTTATTCTCAAACTGTCGTGCGCCGACCGGCCCGGCATCGTTCACGCCGTGTCGGGCTTTCTGTTCGAGCGTGGCAGCAATATTCTCGACTCCGCGCAGTTCGGCGACAGCCGCACCGGCGAGTTCTTCATGCGCGTGCATTTTCAGCAGGTGGGCGGCGACCCGGGGCTGGACGCGTTGCGCGCGTCGTTCGCGGCGCTCGCCGCACAGTTCGGCATGCGCTGGGAGTTGCACGACGCGTCGGTGAAGCCGCGCGTGGTCATCATGGTGTCGAAGATCGGCCATTGCCTGAACGATCTGCTGTTCCGCTACCGCACCGGGCAACTGGCCATCGAGATTCCGGCGATCATCTCGAATCACAAGGAGTTCTATCAGCTCGCCGCCAGCTACGACATTCCGTTCCATCACTTCCCGCTGACGGGTGGCACGCCCGACGCGAAGGCCGCACAGGAAGCGCGCGTGCTCGAAGTGATCGACGAACATCAGGCGGATCTGGTGGTGCTCGCGCGCTACATGCAGATTCTGTCGCCGAAGCTGTGTGAAGCGCTGGCCGGGCGCGCGATCAACATTCACCACTCGTTCCTGCCGAGCTTCAAGGGCGCGAAACCGTATTACCAGGCGTTCGACCGCGGCGTGAAGCTGATCGGCGCAACCGCGCATTACGTGACGACGGATCTCGACGAAGGTCCGATCATCGAGCAGGAAGTGGAACGCGTCGACCACAGCATGACGCCGGAGCAGTTGACGGCGATCGGGCGTGACGTCGAATGCGTGACGCTCGCGCGTGCGGTGAAGTGGCACGTGGAGCATCGCGTGGTGTTGAACGGGAGTAAGACGGTGGTATTTCGGTAGGAGCGGGGGGGCGCGTTAGGCGCTCCTCACGCTTGCAGCGGGCGGGGGCTAGGCCTATATCCGTGTCTTCGCGATGCGGCGGGTTGCCCCGCTCAACCGCTGCGCAACCACCGCACGGACGCCTCACGCGATAGCCACCGGCGGTCGTCGCGGCACTACCTGCTATTCCCCGCAAAAGCGCGCCGACCGATGCCGGCGCGACCTTTACCTAAGATTGTGCCGCCGGGCCGCCCGGGCTCCGCGCAAGTCCGGCGTTTTGCGCCGAGCGGCGGCGCGCATTCAGCTTCTTCAGCCAGATCAACAAGCCCGTTGCGCTCAGCATGGCGACTGCCACGCCCATTGCGCTGATCAGAATCCGTCCGCCGAGTCCGAGGATGCGTCCCGAGTGCAGCGGGAATTGCACCTGCATGAAGATGTCGCCAGCCGTGCCCTTGCCGGGAATCGTTTTGCCGAGCGGCTTGCCGGTGGCCGCGTCCCAATACATCCACGGGTTGCCGAGGCCGATGTCACCGTGATCGTTGCCGGGCGCATAAAAGCCCACACCGTATGCATGCAGGAATTGCGCGTAGTAGACGCCGCCCGCCGGCACGGAAAGGTTCATCGCCTTGCCGGCCTGCTCCGCTAGTTCCACGATCCGCTCGCGGCTCAGCACCTGATCGCCGGGTTGCGGCGCGCGCAGAAGCTCCGGGTTGTTGATCGGGTCCGGCGTGAGCTTCGAGAACAGCGATACGACGGGCCGGACCACCGGCGCGGACAGATTCATCGATATCGATGTCAGCGCGATGATCGTCAGCAGGCCCCAGATCCACACGCCGCCGGAGCGGTGCAGGTCGAAGGTGAGCGCATAGCCGCCGCGCTTCAGACGAAACGCGAACGACTTGCGCCAGGCCTTGAAGCTCGGGAACGACAGCACGAGCGCGATGACGCTGTCGAACAGCCACACGGTGCCGACGATGCCCATCAGCCACGTGCCCGTATCGACGTTGCCGGTAAACGGCAATTGCAGCGTGTAGTGCAGCTTGTAGATGAACGGAATCAGATGGATCCGCGCGAGCGACGCGACGCCCCATTCGCGGCGTCCCTGAATTTCGCCGGTCGCGGGATCGACGGCGATCTGGTTGAAGTCGAGCGGGTAGGGCTGCTTCGTGGCGGGGTTGGTGCCCGGCAGCACCATCATCTGCAGCGTATGGCCCGGTTCGGCGGTGAGCGGCAGAAAAGTCACCTGTAGCCGCGGATCGGCGGCTTCCACGCGCCGCGCCAGCTCCAGCCCGGACAGCGCCGGCGCGTGCGTGCGGGCTTTGAAGAACGACGGGTTCAGCGCCGCGTCGAGCTCATGGTCCCACGCGATGATCGCGCCAGTCAGTCCGGCGACGAAGAGGAACAATGCGGTGGCGACGCCGAACCAGCGATGCAGGCGGACGAGCTGGCGTCTCATGCGCGGGCCGCGAGGGCGGAGCGGAAATGCTGAGGGGGCGTCACGAAGTCGGGCTTTTTGCGAATGGGAATTGTTCGCATCGTAGGGACTTCTACGAACTACCGCAAGCTTCCCGTCAGCACGGCGCCTATCAATGCGTTACGGGGTCCAAACGCAAAACGCGAAAAAAAAGCGGCACCGAAGTGCCGCTTCCGTTGCACGCTCTGCCGCGCGGCGGGTCACACCAGCCGCAGATAGATCAGTTCCCGCTTGATATACGCATAGAAGATCGGCGCCGCGATGACCCCGGGCATGCCGAACGCCGCTTCCATCACGAGCATCGCGATCAGCAGTTCCCACGCGCGCGCCTCGATCTGCCCGCCGACGATGCGCGCGTTCAGGAAGTATTCGAGCTTGTGAATCAGGATCAGGAACACGAGCGACATGACCGCCGCCGGAAAGCTCACCGACAGCGCCACCGCGACGATGATCGTGTTCGAGATCAGGTTGCCGATCACCGGCAGCAAGCCGACGATGAACGTCACCAGCACCAGCGTTTTGGACAGCGGCAGCCGGTCGTGAAAGATCGGCAGGATCACCAGCAGGAAGATGGCGGTGAAGACCGCGTTGATCGCGGAAATCTTCACCTGTGCGAACACGATGCGGCGAAACGCGTCGGCGAACCGCGTGACGCGCGTGATGAACGCCGTGGACAGCGGCAGCCGGTGCATATGCTTCTGCGCGCCGACCGCGATGATCGCGCCGATGATCATGCCGATCAGGATGTGCGTGAAGCCGCGCGCCGCCGTCGTGCCGCTTTGCTGCAGCATGTTGGCGTGCGTGTGCATCAGCTCTTCCGCCTTGGCCTTCATCTGCTCGGTGTCGACCGGCAGAGAGTTGGCGACGAATTGCGGAATCCGGCCGCGCGCCTCGTGGATCAGTTGCATGGCCTGATCGAGCAGATTCTGCACGCTCGGCACGTCGTTCTCGAAATGCTCGATGATGCCGAGCGTAAGCCCCGTGAGCGCCCCCACGATCAACGTCGACAGAATCACCACCGCGAGCCAGCGCGCGCGCATGCTCGACATGTGGCGCTCGATGCGCGGCGCGATCGTATGCACGAGCTGGAACACCAGCAGTCCGGCGAGCAGCGCGCCGAGCAGCTTCAGTTCGATGACCGCCCACATGCCGACCAGCATCACAACATAACTGCCGATTTCGACTGCCGACAGCTTCGGCAGGCTCATGTCGCTAGTCAGCCTGACCGGGCGTGGGCGTAGGTCCTGGACTTGCCCGTCGTCGCGCGCCTGATTCCGCTTGGCCATGACTTATTCCGTCTCCAACCCGTGTTGTGCAGCGTTACTTTTTGCTGGCAGCCCGTTTCAGCAGGGGCGCCAGATACTTGCCGGTAAAACTTGCCTTCGACTTCGCGACCTGCTCAGGCGGGCCTTGAGCGATGATCTGCCCGCCGCCCGCGCCGCCTTCAGGACCGAGGTCGATGACCCAGTCGGCGGTTTTGATTACATCGAGATTATGCTCGATGATCACGACGGTATTACCCTGGTCGCGTAAACGATGGATGACTTCCAGCAACAGCGCGATATCGTGAAAGTGCAAACCGGTGGTCGGCTCGTCAAGAATGTACAGGGTGCGACCCGTGTCGCGCTTGCTCAGTTCCAAAGATAGTTTGACGCGCTGCGCCTCGCCGCCCGACAGCGTGGTAGCCGACTGGCCCAGCCGGATATAGCCCAGACCCACGTCCAGCAAGGTTTTCAGCTTGCGCGCGACGACCGGCACCGGCTTGAAGAACTCATAAGCGGTTTCCACCGTCATGTCGAGCACTTCGCTGATGTTCCTGCCTTTGTACTGAACGTCCAGCGTCTCGCGGTTGTAGCGCTTGCCATGGCAGACGTCGCAAGGCACGTACACGTCCGGCAGGAAGTGCATTTCCACCTTCAGGACGCCGTCGCCCTGACAGGCTTCGCAGCGGCCGCCCTTCACGTTGAACGAGAAGCGGCCCGGGTCGTAGCCGCGTTCCTTGGCTGCGGGCACGCCCGCGAACAGCTCGCGGATCGGCGTGAAGAGGCCGGTGTAGGTGGCCGGGTTCGAGCGCGGCGTGCGGCCGATCGGCGACTGGTCGACGTTGATGACCTTGTCGAAATGTTCGAGGCCCTCGATCGACTCATATGGTGCCGGCTCGGTGGCCGAGCCGTACAGGTGATGCGCGACCGCGTGATAGAGCGTGTCGTTGATCAGCGTCGACTTGCCCGAGCCGGACACGCCGGTCACGCAGGTGAGCAGGCCGACCGGCAGGTCCAGCGAGACCCGTTGCAGATTGTTGCCGTGCGCCTCGACGATGCGCAGGCGCCGCTCGTCCGGCTCCTTGCGCTCGTCGGGGAATTCGATGTTGCGCGCGCCGGACATGTACTGGCCGGTCATCGACGCCGCGTTCGCCTGCACCTGTTTGGGCGTGCCCTCGGCGATCACCATGCCGCCGTGCTCGCCCGCGCCGGGGCCCATGTCGACCACGTAGTCGGCCATGCGGATCATGTCTTCGTCGTGCTCGACGACGATCACCGAGTTGCCCAGATCGCGCAGATGTTTGAGCGTGGCGATGAGCCGGTCGTTGTCGCGTTGATGCAGGCCGATCGACGGCTCGTCCAGCACGTACATCACGCCGGTCAGGCCGGAGCCGATCTGCGACGCGAGGCGAATCCGTTGCGCTTCGCCTCCCGACAACGTTTCCGCGCTGCGTTCGAGCGACAGGTAGTCCAGCCCGACGTTATTCAGGAACATCAGCCGCGCGACGATTTCCTTCACGACCTTGTCGGCTATCTCGCGCTTCGAGCCTTCCAGCCGCAGCGTCTGGAAATAGCCGAGCGCATCGCGCAACGGCCAGCCGCTGATTTCGAAGATGCCGCGCGCGTCGCCGTCCGCGCCGATCCGCACGAAGCGCGCTTCGCGACGCAAGCGCGTGCCGGCGCAGGCCGGGCACGGCTGGTTGTTCTGATACTTGGCGAGTTCTTCGCGCACCGCGACCGAGTCGGTCTCGCGATAGCGCCGCTCCAGATTCGGGATGATCCCTTCGAACACATGCTCGCGCACCGAGGTGCGGCCGCGTTCGTTGATATACGAGAACGGAATCTCCTGCTTGCCCGAACCGAACAGCAGGATCTTGCGGACTTTCTCCGGCAGGTCTTCGACGGCCGTGTCGATGTCGAACTCGTAGAACGCCGCGAGACTTTGCAGCATCTGGAAGTAGAACTGGTTGCGCCGGTCCCAGCCCTTCACCGCGCCCGCCGCGAGCGACAGCGACGGATGCGCGACCACCCGCTTCGGATCGAAGAAGGTGATCTGGCCGAGGCCGTCGCATTCCGGGCACGCGCCCATCGGGTTATTGAACGAGAAGAGCCGCGGCTCCAGTTCCTGCAGCGAATACGAGCAGATCGGGCAGGCGAACTTCGAGCTGAACAGATGCTCCTTGTCCGTGTCCATTTCAAGCGCGATGGCGCGGCCGTCGGCCAGACGCAGCGCCGTTTCGAAGGATTCAGCGAGGCGCTGCTTCATGTCCGGGCGCACCTTCAGCCGGTCGACGACGACGTCGATCGTGTGCTTGTCGTTCTTTTTCAGCTTCGGCAGCGAGTCGACTTCATAGATCTTCGCGACGCCTTCATTGGCTGTGCCGCCGCCCGAACGCACGCGAAAACGGATGAAGCCCTGCGCCTGCATTTCCTCGAACAGTTCGACGTGTTCGCCTTTGCGGTTCGCCACCACGGGCGCGAGGATCATCAGCCTGGTCTCTTCCGGCAACGCGAGCGCCGCGTCGACCATTTGCGACACGCTTTGCGCTTCGAGCGGAATCTCGTGATCGGGACAATAGGGCGTGCCGACCCGCGCGAACAGCAAGCGCAGATAGTCGTGAATTTCGGTGACCGTGCCGACCGTGGAGCGCGGATTGTGCGAGGTCGCTTTCTGTTCGATCGAGATGGCCGGCGACAGGCCTTCGATCAGATCGACGTCCGGTTTCTCCATCAACTGCAGGAACTGGCGCGCGTAGGCGGAGAGGCTTTCGACGTAGCGCCGCTGTCCTTCCGCATAGAGCGTGTCGAACGCCAGCGACGATTTGCCCGAGCCGGAAAGGCCCGTAATGACGACGAGCTTGTGACGCGGTAGGTCCAGATTGACGTTCTTCAGGTTGTGGGTGCGAGCCCCACGAATACGGATTTGTTCCACGGATTTATTCCATGAACTGGCGGAAAGAGGAAGAGGCTAAACCTGCTACTATAACGACTTTTCAAGGCCGCCGTTACGGCTTCCTGACAGCGGAAACAACGCGCGAGGCAGGCTGTAAGGCAGCGGTTTAGCGCCGCGGGGAAGGGGTTTAACTGGGGCCGTTTTCCGCGAGTACAAGGCACAGCGAAGCGTCAGCGCAGTGCTGCGAGGCTGACGGCTCGAAAGCCGTGCCAAGGGCATTGCGCCCATCACGTGTCAAGCCGCCGGCTCGCGGGCGTCCCAACGGACCGGTTGCCGGTTGACCGCCGCCAGTCGCCCGCAGTGTGCCGCCCAGCTCATCCAAACAACGCTCCCGATGTCCAATCCGTCCGCCACTTCCACACGCATGAGCGCGCCTGAACTGCGCGCGACCGTGTCGCTTGCCGCCATCTTCGCGCTGCGCATGCTGGGTCTGTTCATGATCATGCCGGTGTTCTCGATCTACGCGAAGACCATCCCGGGCGGCGACAACGTGCTGCTGGTCGGCATCGCGCTCGGCGCTTACGGCGTCACGCAGTCGATGCTCTACATCTTCTATGGGTGGATCTCCGACAAGGTCGGCCGCAAGCCGGTCATCGCGACCGGCCTGCTGATCTTCGCACTCGGCAGCTTCGTCGCGGCGGGCGCGCACGACATGACGTGGATCATCGTCGGCCGCGTGATCCAGGGGATGGGCGCGGTGTCGTCGGCGGTGATCGCGTTTATCGCCGACCTCACGTCCGAAGAGCACCGCACCAAGGCGATGGCGATGGTCGGCGCCAGCATCGGCGTGTCGTTCGCGGTGGCGATCGTCGGCGCGCCGATCGTGTTCCATTGGCTCGGCATGAGCGGGCTGTTCACGCTGGTCGGCATCTTCTCGATCCTCGCGATCGGCCTTGTGCTGTGGGTCGTGCCCGATGCGCCGAAGCCGGTGCACGTGCGCGCGCCGTTCGCCGAAGTGCTGCACAACGTCGAATTGCTGCGCCTGAACTTCGGCGTGCTCGTGCTGCACGCGACGCAGACCGCGCTGTTCCTCGTGGTGCCGCGCATTTTAGAAGCGGGCGGCTTGCCGGTCGCTTCGCACTGGAAGGTCTATTTGCCGGTGATGGGCCTGTCTTTCGTGATGATGGTGCCGGCGATCATCGCCGCCGAGAAGCGCGGCAAGATGAAGATCGTGCTGCTGTCCGCGATCGGTCTTATCCTGATCGGACAGTTGTTATTGGGCGTCGCTCCGCATACGATTCTCAGTGTGGCGGCGATCCTCTTCGTGTACTTTCTCGGCTTCAATATTCTCGAGGCGTCGCAGCCTTCGCTGGTGTCGAAACTGGCGCCCGGAACCCGCAAAGGCGCGGCGGCCGGCGTGTATAACACCACGCAGTCGATCGGTCTTGCGCTGGGCGGCATGATCGGCGGCTGGCTGCTGAAAGTGGACGGACAAAGCGCGGTGTTCTTCGCCTGTTCGGGGCTCGTCTTTTGCTGGCTTATAATCGCCGCAAAGATGAAACAGCCGCCGCGCAAAGCGTAATACAGCGCACTCGGGGGCACATCCCGAATTCACCCAGAACTCACCCGGCGGCGGGCAAAGGCGTGATTCCGGTCTCGGGCCCGTGAGCCATGAGACGCGAACCGCATTGCCGCGCCGCCCGTAACGGAATCAACAGGAGAAACTCATGGCATCCGTGAACAAGGTCATTCTCGTCGGCAATCTCGGAGCCGATCCGGAAGTCCGATATCTTCCGAGCGGCGACGCAGTGGCGAACATTCGCCTGGCGACGACGGATAGGTACAAGGACAAGGCGTCCGGCGAGATGAAGGAAGCCACCGAGTGGCACCGCGTGTCGTTCTTCGGCCGCCTCGCGGAAATTGTTTCGGAATATCTGAAGAAAGGCTCGTCGGTGTACCTCGAAGGACGCATCCGCACCCGTAAGTGGCAGGCGCAGGACGGCACCGATCGTTACTCGACCGAAATCGTCGCCGAGCAGATGCAAATGCTGGGCGGTCGCGGCGGTTCGTCGATGGGCGGCGGCGATGAAGGCGGCTATAGCCGCGGTGAGCCGTCCGAGCGTAGCGGCGGTGGTGGTGGTCGCGCGATGTCGGGTGGCGGTTCGCGCGGCGGTAGCGCTGGCGGCGGTGGTGGCGCGAGCCGCCCGAGCGCGCCGGCCGGCGGCGGGTTTGATGAAATGGATGACGATATTCCGTTCTGAAGGTTACCTTTTGTAGTGCGTAAACAACAGGCCTGTAGCCCAATCCGCTACAGGCTTTTTTCTTATTTACAGTTTTTCTTGCTCCTGGTACTGTGCGGCGAAGGCGTTACCTTTTAAAAGGTAAATAATGACTGCTCCGTACACCATCGAACGTGTGGTTTTTGCTTCGGGTGAGCGCTTCCCGTTGTTGCGGGAAGGTCCTTTGCGCGTGCCTTCGTTTGACGTCACTGCGTTCACCCTCAGCGAATTCCGACAGGTCAATGCGGCGAGCGCGACCCTCGAGCAGGTTGTCCGCTCAATAAAGGTCTTCGCGTTGTTTTGCGATAAGGAGACGCTAGACCTCGACGCGCGAATGCGAGAAGGCCGTTTCTTGGAAATGGGGGAACTCGACGCGCTGGTCGAATGGTGCGGGCGCCCTCTGGCTGATATGGAGGCCATCGTCGAAGCAGAGCAAGAGCCTCGACCATCGAGAAAGACTAACGTGCACTCGCTTGAGTCGCGGCGGGCTCGAGCAAAGAAGTCCGCAAAAGCGGTTGACCGGGACACCGCAGCATTACGGCTACGCCACATAGCCAATTTCCTCGGCTGGAAGGCTGACCGATATCTTCCCAACCTCTCGACAAATTCCCCCACCCGAGCCTCGCTAGTTTCAGCGAAAGACACGGTGGTTGCTGCCTTGCGGGCACGGGTGCCCCATACAAGTGGAAGGAACAGCACGCAGCAACGCATGGCGCTTGAGGAAGCGCTGCAGGAGCGGCTGTGGGAGGTCATCAGACCCGCAACTCCGAAAAATCCGAACCCGGATAACCCTTGGAAGACGTATCGGATGCAGGTCCGCAACGAACTTATCATTCGCTGGTTTCTCGGTCTCGGTTTGCGCCGAGGCGAGCTGCTTGGCGCCAGAGTTGCCGATGTCGATTTGCGGCAAAACCAGGTGTTCATCGCGCGGCGGCCAGACGATGACGAAGACCCGCGCGTTGACGAGCCCAACACGAAGACCAATGACCGTTTGCTGGTGATGGCCCCGAAGCTGGCCAAAGCGACCAGCTATTACATCATGGAGATTCGGCGTACCTATGTGAAAGCGCGCACACATCCGTTTCTCTTTGTCGCCAGCGGCGGAGCACCGCTGTCGAAGTCCGGGCTCTACGCGGTATTCGAAGAACTGTGTGACCGGCACCCCGAACTGGGGTCCATCTTCCCTCATTTGCTGCGGCACACCTGGAACTTTAACTTCTCTGTATTGATAGATGAAAAAGGCGAGAGCCCCGAATATGAGAAGAAGATGCGTTCTCGGCTGATGGGATGGAACCCGACGTCGAAGACAGGTGACATTTACAACGGACGTCACACCGAGCGCAAGGCTCGCAAGGCGTCTCTCCAAATGCAGGAAAACATGGAGCTGCCCGCCGATGTCGACGAAGACTGATAATCCCAGCCATGCCGTTCAGCCTTACTTTGGTGTCGTTCCGGAGTTTGTCACGACGCGCGGCGGCGCCGTGTTCTCCACGACCGGAACAATGTGGGAAGTTCGTGAAGCGGCAGCGAGGGTGAGACTGCATTTCGACAAGCTGCCGCCCCTGTCGATTTCGTTTCTCACTGCGTTCCAGGCGACGCTTATCTGGTACGCGAGAAATGCGTCACTGTGGCACTTTCGTAACATGTTTCAGCGTGCAAGCAACTTGTTCGAGGCCAAGTTCGACGTCACGCGGACCGTCATAGGCGAAATCAACGCCGTCGACATTCTTAACTTTCGAGGTTCGCTTGGCGAGGCGCATGAGTACAAGTTGGGGGCGGTTTCAGGGTTCCTCGAGCAATGGCACGCGATGGGCTATGCAGGAGTCACTGCCGATGCGGCCCATCAGCTCAAGCAGCTTCGACTGAAGGGAAATCCGAAAGGGGTCGACGTGACAACGCGTCATCCGACCAAGGGCCCCTTCACTGACCTGGAGCTGGAAGCGCTTCAGCACAACCTGAATCGTGCATACGGGAATGGTGACGTATCCGATGCTGAGTACGTGTTGTGCTGGCTCTTCATGGCGCTCGGGCAACGGCCGGTCCAGTACGCCGTCCTCAAAGTGAGCGACGTGGCACAGTCAGTTGATAACGACGGAATCAAAACGTATTACATCAGCGTGCCGCGCGGAAAGCGGCGGGATAGTAAGCCTCGAAAAGAGTTCAAGGTGCGCGCGCTTACCCCTCAGATAGGGAAGCACGTCTTCCGGTATGCGCAGAAGCTGAAAGCACAGTTTGAGGGGAAATTGAAGGACCCCAATGCCGCACCGTTGTTTCCATCCGCCGATATTGGCGAGGCCCCGGATGGCTATGCATATCACCAGACGTCAGCTGAAATCGGCATCATGCTGGCAGACGCGTTAAGCCGCCTGAATGTGGTGTCCGAGCGGACGGGAGATTTCATCAAGGTCGGGGCCAAACGATTCAGGACCACAGTTGGCACGAGGGCCGCGCAGGAGGGACACTCTGAGCTCGTTATCGCCGAACTGCTAGACCATTCCGATACGCAAAACGTGGGTGTCTATGTAAAGTCGACGGCAGAAATCGTTGAACGTATCGACCGTGCAATGGCTATGTATATGGCGCCACTCGCACAGGCGTTCGCTGGCAAACTGATTGCTGGCCCTGCTGAAGCGACACGAGCCTTCGACCCGGCGAGTGAGATTCGTGCGCCCCAAATCACGAAGTCCCTGAAGTGCATGTCCAGTTGCGGCAAGAACGGCCCTTGCGGTTTCCTTAAACCGATAGCCTGTTACACGTGTGGCAGCTTCGAACCGTGGCTCGACGGTCCGCACGAAATGGTCCTCGACTATCTGCTGTCGGACCGTGACCGGTTGATGAAAGATGCAGACCCGCGCATTGCCTCAATCAACGACAGAACTATCTTCGCTGTAGCCGAGGTGGTGGCTTTGTGCGAAGAGTCCAAAGCCGCACGGGAGGCCTCCAATGGATAAGGTGGTGACCTTCGTTCCGCGCGCCGACCTGGATGCTCAGCAGAATCTTGATGGTTTCATTGACGTTTGCCGGAATCACCTGACGATATTCGGTGCAACGCTCGACTTCGAGAGCGACACGTGGGAAACCAACATAGAGATTAAAGGGAAATACAGCGAACTTCGGCTTGTCTTCAGTAACCTGGAAACGTGCGATTCGCGCCGACCAGCAATGATGCGTGAGCCGTTTCGCTCGTTCGCAAAGGCCTATATGCGTTATCAGCATGCGATGCGCCCGACCAAGGCTGTATCGGGACGCGTGGCCGCGCTACGCCTGATTGAAGCCGCCCTCTGCGAAACCGATACGGTGAATCCGGTCGCCATCGATACCGACATCCTGAACCGCGCGGCTCAGATGGCACAGGCTCGCTTCGATTCCCCTGACACTGCTTATCGCGCCGGGCAACAGATTGAGATGGTTGCAGACTTCTCACGCGATAACAGGCTGACGGCGACCCTCGTCAGCTGGAAAAACCCCATCAATCGACCGGCCGAAAGTGGGAAAAAGGTCGGGAAGGAGGCTGACGACATTCGCCTCAGCAAGCTTCCCACTCCCGCTGCGCTTGACGCTTTGCCGAAGGCGTTTCGGCTCGCAATCGACCCTGCGGATGTGCTCGTTACATCGTTGACCGCGCTTCTGGTTTGCGCACCCGACCGGATAAACGAGTCGCTACTGTTGCGCGAAAATTGCGAACGCACCGAGCTCGACCAAAAGCACAACAAGGAACGTTACGGTCTGGAATGGTACCCGGCCAAAGGCGCCGAGCCCATGATTAAGTGGATTGTGCCGTCGATGGTCGACGTAGCCAAGGAAGCGTTGGGTCGGATTCGGACACTGACCAATGAAGCGCGCCAGGTAGCGAAGTGGTATGAAGCGAATCCATCGAAAATCTATCTTGCCAACAAGGAACTCGAGGCGCTGCGCAACAAGGAGTGGCTCACAACGCGCGAAGTAGCCGATATTCTGTTTGCTGATGCGGTGTCGATGAACTCGCCTCGCGAATGGTGCGAGGCCAATGACGTCCCTCTTCACCGGCAGGGGCCAAAGCGGTTGTTCGTTCGATTCGCGGACCTCGAGTCAGCCGTTCTGAAGATGCTTCCCCCTGGTTTCCCTGTCGTGAACGAGGCGACCGGTTTGAAGTACAGCGAGGCGCTCTGCGTCATGTTGCGTAACACTCTTGACGCTAAAAAGGCAGTGTTCCGCTGCGTGATAGAGCCAATTGGTCACCCTCACATACACAATCGGCTCGGAGCCCGTTCGACTACTGGCATTCAGTCAATCTTCGACAAGTGCGGTCTCTTCGAAGAGGATGGCAGTCCCATCCGCGTCCATTCGCATCAGTTTCGGAACTACCTGAACACCCTTGCCCAGATGGGGGGCATGAGTCAGCTGGACATTGCGAAGTGGTCGGGCCGCAAAGACATTCGCCAGAACGAGGCCTACGACCATGAATCCACCCAATCGCTTCTGGCGCGGGTTCGTAGCATCGTCGGTGACGACGCAAGGATGTTCGGACCTGTTACCACGACTTCACAGAGCATTCTGATTCCGCGCGACGAGTTTGGCCGGCTAAAGATTCCGACCGCGCATACG
Source organism: Paraburkholderia sediminicola (assembly GCF_046026895.1). Taxonomy (GTDB): domain Bacteria; phylum Pseudomonadota; class Gammaproteobacteria; order Burkholderiales; family Burkholderiaceae; genus Paraburkholderia; species Paraburkholderia sediminicola_C. The sequence continues at coordinate 33,875 of NZ_JAQQEU010000037.1, read as the reverse complement.
ACGGATTACGGCTATTGCGTCCATGACTATGTCATGTCGCCCTGCCAGATACATCGCGACTGCCTGAACTGCAATGAGCAGTTCTGCGTCAAAGGCGAGGCGGAGAAGGAAAAGCGCCTGCGCCAGGCGCACGCAGAAGCAATCAAACTGGCGTCCGATGCAGAACAGGCGGTGGCGGACGGTGACTATGGCGCCGAGGAGTGGCTCAAGACACACCGCAATACGCTCGCCACGATTGAAGCACTTCTGGCCATCATCGACAATCCGGCGGTCCCGGTGGGTTCGGTCATCCTGCCTGTGCGTGCGGAACAGGCTTCGCGGCTGGACTTCGCCGATGAGGCCCGTGCCGCCCTCACCGAATCCCCGGCACCTCGTCTATCGGAGACCACGACCGAAAGCGAGGAGGTGACGGAATGAAGCGTGTGAGGACAAGGAACCTTGACGACGAGACTGTCGGAAACATCGCGTCACTGCTTGACGGCTGGAGCGGAAAGCTCACGTGGGACCTGTACATTGATGCCATTGAGCGGCATTACAGACTACGCTACACACGACAGGCGTTGCATGGTCACGAGCGAATCCGCCTTGCCTTCGAAGTGCGAAAACGCGCGTTGTCCTCAGCCCCGGAGAAGGCAACAGCGTTTGACGGACCGCCGGAACTGAAGGTTGCCCTTGATGAAGTAGCCCGTCTCGAAGGGGAGAATCAGCGACTTCAGGCTGAAAATCAGGCGCTCCTTGAACAGTTCGTGCGGTGGGTTCACAACGCCTCCAAAAAGAACCTGACAGAGGATTATCTGAACCAACCTCTACCTTCAGTTGACCGCGAGCGAAGCAATGCGATGGCAGAGGCCAAACGGACTCGCGCCGGCAAAGGAGGAAGAAATGCCTAGCGGGCGACAGGTCGGTAGAGAGAACCTCGCCATCTTCCAGACATGGCTTGCGAGCAAGACCGAGCCAGAATTCCGTGCGATGGTCAACCGGGGCGTGTTGTCCCGGAGGGAGATTGCGAAGGAGTGCGGGTTCGGACAATCCGCGTTGAGCCAGAACCCAGACATCAAGGAGGCTCTGGAAGCAAAAGAGGACGAGCTGCGGCATACAGGCGTGTTGCCACCCCGCGCACAAAAATTGCCCGACGCAGGGGGCGAGCTGCCACTGCGTGAAACCGGCAGGCAGCGCGCTTCGATAGACGCGGAACGCCTGAGCCGGCTTGAGCTTGACAACGCCGCGCTGCGCGCCGAGAACAGTGAACTGAAGCGTCAGCTGGAAAAATATGCGCTGCTGGACGAAGCCCTCGCGACAACCGGGAGACTCCTCCGGTGAATACCGCGTTGATGCTGCGCGTCACGTCTATCCGAAGCCAGAATCCTCGCGGCATGGGTGGGTGTATCTTTGCAGGCACATCCATCGACCCGCAGGGCAATGTGCTCGACGCCCGCGCCTACTACGTTGTGCGTGCTTCGGGAATGTTGCTCGGCGAAAACCGAGTGCAGGTTGGCCAATGGTGGCATGTCGAAGGGCCATGCCGACAGCGCTCGAACCTCGTCAACGGCTTCGAGGTTTCTGAGCGACAAATTGAGTCCACTGCGCTGGAGCTGCTGCTTCCTTCTGGCGAGTACGTTGTGACGATGATGGCCGAAAGCGACGACTTTCGGGGTATCGGGTATGGCAAAGCCCGAAAGCTATGGGAGAGGTTCGGCAGCAGGCTGTACTCTTTGCTCGACGACGGCGATGTCGCAACGCTGGCAACTGTGCTCACCGAGGAGACGGCCCAACAGGCGGTCGCGGCCTGGGCCTTGCAGGGAAACACCCGAACGCTGCAGTGGCTCCAGCGGCGCGGCTTTGAAACATCTATTGGCCGAAAAATCCTTAAATTCTTCGGCGCTGAAGCGTCGGCAAAGATAGAAGAAGACCCGTACCGCCTCATCTCGTTCTGTGCCTCCTGGAAGTCGGTCGACGGCCTTGCCCGGTCGAAGTTCGGATTACGATTGGACGACCACCGAAGGCTTCGTGGCGCTGTCGAGGAAGCGTTATACCGGCTGTTTGATTCGGGTCATACATGCGCAACTCGGGCGATGCTTGTGGACCGTCTTGTCGGCGTGCTCGGCCCGCAGACGCCGCAGTTTCGATGGAGAACGTTAATCGACGCCGCGCTCGACCAGGGCCACTGGAATGGCAGCTATGTAATTGGTGGCGACGACACGATTCATCCTACCGGTCCGTTGGTCATGGAGACTGCTGTGGCGCAAGCCATCGCGCAGCGGGTCATGGACCCGGAAGTCCAGTCCCTGCTGACCGACATCGAGCTTGAGCGACTCATCCAGCGGTACGAAACGGTTGAAGGTTTGTCCCTGAACGATGAACAGCGTGACGCGGTCTACGTTGCAGCGGGCAACGCCTTCGCGCTTGTGACCGGGGGCGCTGGTGTCGGGAAAACGACGGTCCTGAAGGCCGTGTACACCGCTTACGAGAAAGCCGGTGTTCGCATTTACCAGATGGCTTTGGCGGGACGCGCGGCCAAGCGCATGCAGGAGGCGACGGGGCGCCCAGCGTCGACCATTGCGAGCTTCCTGAAGAACGTGGGTCGTGACGCCCTCGACGGCCCACTCGTCGTTGTAGTCGACGAAGCCAGCATGGTCGACATCGTTACCATGCATCGGCTGTGCAGCTCGTTGCCGCCGCATGCCCGCTTGCTTCTGGTCGGTGATAAGGCGCAATTGATGCCGGTGGGTCCCGGACTCGTCCTGCACGCGCTCGTCGGTCTGCCGCAAATTGCGTCAGCGGAACTGAAAGTGGTCAAACGCTACGGCGACGCAATCGCCCAGGCGGCGCAGGCGATTCGAAACGGAATATGGCCATCTCTTCCCGCAGACCGGACAGCACCGATTTCGATGTTGTCCTGCCCGAACCAACGCCCTGATGGGCCGGGCAGCATCGCTGACATGGTTCTGCGGTTGTATCAGTTGGACCCTGAAAATACCCAGATTCTCAGTGCCCGTCGAAGCGGTCCCGATGGCACTCGAACCTTGAACCTGACATGTCAGAGCGCCCTGACTGTCAGCTCGCGACCGCTGGTCGTTTGGAGTGACGAGCACGAGTCGGCGGTTCGCACCGGCTTCCATGTAGGTGACCTGATGCTCTGCACGCGAAATCTGTGGTCAATGGGTTTGCAGAATGGTTCGCTTGGTCGGCTCGTGCAGATTGAAGAAACGCCGCGAATGCTCAGCGACGATGCCGGCAATGATATCGGGCTCGCGATTGGCTGGATTCTTTGGGACGACGGAGAGCGCCGACCGGTCTTCGAATACATGCTCGATGACCTCGAACTGGGATACGCGATTACCGTCCACAAGGCGCAGGGGTCGCAGTGGCCCCGGGTGATAGTGCCCGTTACGGGCAACCGGTTGCTGGACCGCACTCTTCTTTACACTGCCATCACGCGCGCGCGTCAGCAGGTCATCTTGGTTGGCGATGCTGAGGCCGCAAGAGTAGCCGTGGAGGCTCTGCCCAAGGCGCACTTCCGACAGGTTGGACTTACGGCTCAACTGCTAACATACCTTCACGTGAGCCCCCTGCAAAGCCTTGAAAGTGTCAATAAAGGCGGTGAAAATGCTACTTTATTGACAGCTCAAACGTAGTGGACCGCTGAAAGCCTTTCACTCACTCACATCCAGCGCTATTTACATTTTTAGGTAACCATAACCGTTCTAGAGAAGCGGTATCGAAATGTAAAGGTGGCCCCGGTCTCTCTCGGAAGAGGGAGATCCGGGGCCATTCTTCTGCTGGCGAACGGTGCTGCATCGGTGACGAACACAGGCGACGCCCGTACTTCACGCGGCAGGCCAATCAACAAACGCGGCGGACGTACCGTGCCCGTCATCACTGCCTCAAATGCGTGAGCGCATCTCTCATCGGCGAACTCGAAATCACGATGGGCCCCGAAAACGGCGTATCCAGATCGACGATTACATAGATCGCCGAAGCAATCGACACTGCCCCCAGTGAAATAGTGACGAGCGCCAGCGTGTTACGCGGCGCGATCAAGCCGAAGCTCAGAAAGATCACGCCTAGCCAGAACGTCAGCGTCTTGAAGAAAGGCTGCGAAATCGAACTGTGCGCTTCTTCGATGATCTTCCACCGCGCGTCCACCACGCGCCGGTATTGGGTCAGCGCATCTTCGAGTGCGCGCTGCTGCAACGAATCTTGCGTTTGCACTTGCCGCAACTCGCGGCCCACCGAGGTCAGCATGTCGCCGAGCCGCACGTTCTCGAGCTTCTGCGTATTGCCCTGCGTGCCGATGTCCTTCGGATACTCGCCGCTCGGCGCCGGCTCCTGTGGCCACGTCGACGCGATCGCCGCCGCCGTGTACTGCCGCAGCAGATGCCGCGACTGGTCGGTATTGCCGCCCAATTCCCGCATGGTCGTGTCGAATTCGATCAGATCGGCCGCAAAGGTGCGCAAATCGTTGGACGCGGTGTCGAAGCTCGACTTCGCAGACGCGGTCAGCAGGCCGAGCACCAGCGCGGCAAACGTCACCAGCATGCCGATCACCAGCTGGATGAGCTGCACGGTCTCGTGCGCCTTGTGTTCCTCGGGCAGAAGGGGCCGCACCCATACGCCGATACCGGTCGCCATCAGCAACAACGCGAACACCAGTAGAGCCGAACCGACTTCTGACATGTCAATGCTCCGAAGACACGCGCCTCGCCACTTTCCCTCAACTGCAACGCGCCGCAAACCCGGACAGTCCCGCAAAAGGAGGTATTGCGCGAATGGTCTCGCGCCCGCTCGTCCGAATATTGATGGAGCGAAACGGTTTGCGCCATCAACCATAAAGTTTTCCGTGATCCCGCCGTAGTCCCTTTATGTGGTGTTCGCTTAAATTTTAGACAAAAGTTGCGGGCCTGGCCGAATGGGGTTTGGGCGCAGCACGCGTGGCCGAGGCCGCTTCTGAACCATCGGCCAGGCAACCCCATGGAGACAAGTCCGATGTTGAAAAATCTGTCGATTCGCACCAGCCTCACCCTGATGATCGCGTTCTTCGGCGTCGTGCTGATGCTCGGCGCCGCAGCGGGGCTGCTGTCGCTGCGAGCAAGCAATGCGTCGCTGCAGCAGATGTACACCGTGGACACCCCAGCCGTCGCCGACCTCGAAGGCAGCGCCGGACAGCTGCTGCGCCTGCGTCTGGCACTGGCCACCTACGCATCGCTGGTCGAGCTGAACGATCAGGATGGCGCGGATGCCGTGCTCAAGCGTTTCGACCAGTACCAGAAAGCCTCCAACGATCGGCTGGCCCACTATGTGAGCCGCGCGAGCGCGGATGCCGACGAACAGCGCTTGATCAAGGACATGCAGACCAAGCGCGACACCTTCCTGCACGAGGGCCTCGAGCCGGCGCTCGCCGCGCTCAAGTCGGGCGACCGCAACGCATTCCAGCAATTGCAGGCGCACAAGCTGCCGTCGCTCTATGGCGCGTACGAGAAGGCGATGCTCGCGCTCGAACAGTTGCAGATCGATCACGGCGCACAGCGCTATCAGGACGCGCAGGACCTGTTCTACGCGATCTCCATTGCGGTGGCGGCCGGCATGGTGCTGTCGCTGCTGGGAGCGTGGCTTGGCCGCTTCGTGCTGGTGCGCGCAATCGTCAGTCCGGTCGACGCGACCATCGCGCAGTTCCAGCGGATCGCCAACGGCGACCTGACGAGCCGCATCGACGTGACCAGCAGCAACGAAATGGGCCGTCTCGCGGCCGCGTTGCGCAAGATGCAGGAGTCGCTGATCACGACGGTGAATGCCGTGCGTCAAGGCACCGAATCGATCGACACCGGCGTGAGCGAGATTGCCGCGGGCAACACCGATCTGTCGCAACGCACCGAAGAGCAGGCCGCCTCGCTCGAAGAAACGGCGGCGAGCATCGAACAACTCACGTCGACGGTCAAACAGACGGCCGACAACGCGAAGCAGGCGAGTTCGCTCGCACAGGGCGCGTCGAGCCTCGCCGCACAGGGCGGCGACCTCACCGAGCAGGTGGTGGGGACGATGCATGGCATCGTCGACGACTCGCGGCGCATTGCCGATATCGTCGGCGTGATCGAGGGGATCGCGTTTCAGACCAATATCCTCGCGCTGAACGCGGCGGTCGAAGCGGCGCGCGCGGGCGAGCAGGGGCGCGGCTTCGCGGTGGTCGCGAGCGAGGTGCGCTCGCTCGCGCAGCGCAGCGCGGCGGCGGCCAAGGAGATCAAGGGCTTGATCGATGCGTCGACCGCCCGGGTGCAGGCCGGCTCGCAACTGGTCGAACGCTCGGGCTCGACGATGAGCGAGATCGTCGACGCGATCGCGCGTGTCAGTTCGATCATGAGCGAGATCGCGGCGGCCGCGACCGAGCAGAGCACCGGCATCGATCAGGTCAATCTCGCGGTCGCGCAGATGGACGAGGTGACGCAGCAGAATGCCGCGCTGGTCGAGCAGGCTGCCGCGGCGGCGAGTTCGCTGGAAGACCAAGCGCGGCGTTTGTCCGCGGCGGTGGCGGTGTTCCAGACGGGCAGCGATTCCGCTGCTTCTTTCGCGGGGCGGCATGCAACTGCCGCCGTTGCGCCGAAGTCGAACGACGCAAGCGAGTTCGCCACGGCTTGACGTGAATGCCCGTTTCGCACGGCGGCGCTTGACGTCTGCGGGGACGACAGGCGCCGCGCACGTGGGCGCGCCGTTACGGCATGGCCGCGTAATACTTAGCCAAACTATCTATTTCCGCCGACGTCAACTGCCGCGCCACGTTGCGCATCTGTTCATTGATGTCGTTGTGCCTTGCGCCGGAAGCAAACGCGCGCATCTGCCCCGCGAGATAAGTCGACGACTGTCCGCCCAGCCACGGCGCCGCGCCTTTGCGATCCAGCTCGCCATGACAAGCCGCACAAGGCGCGATATTGCGCTGCGGATCGCCCTGCATCGCCAGCCGCACCGCGTTCGAGTCGGGTTCTTCGCCGACGCGCGGCGTCTCGGCCGCGGGGCCTCGCGCCAGCGACGTATAGTAAGCCGCGAGATCCTGCAGATCCTGATCGCTGCGCGCCGCGATGATCGCCTGCATCACCGCGCTCTGCCGCATTCCGCTCTGATAGTCGCGCAATTCCTTGTAGACCGCGTCGGGGTACTGTCCGGCCAGCGCCGGCGCCGTGACCGGCGGCGTGCCGACCACGCCGTGGCACATCGAGCAGTTTTGCGTCGCGATCGTCGCGCCGCGGCCGATCGAATCCGCGCTGGAGCGCGTCGGGTGCCCGGGCGGCAGCACGACCACCTCGCTCGGCACCGGGCCGCCTGCGCTGGCGCCGCTATACCAGTTCGACGGCGCGCCGGCGGCGCCGCAGATCGTCGCCCATAAGCCGCGGTCGCCGAATGCGCTGCTCGCCGAGGGCAGCCAGATGAAGCCGATCAGAATCCCCACGACCGCAATCGCAAGCGTGCCGCCCACGCTCCAGGTGAACCACGGGTTGCGCAAGCTGAAGACGCGTTCCTCACTCATCGCTGCGCTCCGATGACGACCGCCGGCACCGAGGTCTGCGGCAGTCTGAGCAACTGCACGATCGGCACGCTGTAGTTGACGACGGTGAGCCCGATCATCAGCGCCACCCATAGGCCGAAGCTATTGAGCGCGGCGGGCACCCGTTCGGCCGGATGCACCGCGCTCGCGAAACGGAACGCCTGCGGCTGCACCGCCGGCCCGAATTGAGACTTCGCGAGGATGTAGACGAACAGCACGCCCGACACCACCAGAACCAGGCCGCCCACCGCCGACATGCCGACCCAGAACGCCTGGTCCTGCATCCCCGACATGGAGTAGTCGTAAAAGGCCATGCGGCGCGGCGCGCCGAGCAGGCCAACGTAATGCCACGGCAGCGTTACCGTCATCATGCCGATGAACCACAGCCACAATTGCGTGCGCACCAGTCTTTCGGAGCAGATCGCGCGGCCGGTCAATTGCGGCCACAGTTCATACGCGATCGCAAAGTACATGATGACGATCGCGCCGGCGAAAATCAGATGGAAGTGGCCGGTCACCCACTGCGTGTTATGCACCGTCGCGTTCAGCTGATAGCTCATGTTGATCAGGCCGCCCGCGCCGCCGAGCCCGAGCATCACGAACGAGAAGGCGATCACCAGCATCATCGGGTTTTGCCACGGAAGCGCGGTGAGCCAGCCGAACGCGCCCGTGCCGCCGCGCAGCCGGCCGGCGATTTCCACCGACGCGCAAATCGTGAACACGGTCAGCAGCGTCGGCACCGACACCATGCCGGTGAACACCGCGTGCAAAAACTTGAAGCCGGAGCCGACCTGCGGATCGACGAACAGATGGTGGATGCCGATCGGCATCGCGAACACGAGGAACAGGACGAACGACACGCGCGCCATCGCATCGCTGTAGAGCCGTCCGCCGATCGCGCGCGGCACCAGCGTGTAGTAAGCGATGTACGCCGGGATCAGCCAGAAGTAGACGATTGCATGCAGCGTCCACGAGAACAGGATGCGCGAGAGGCCGGCGTCGATCGTGCGGGTCAGGCCGAAGGCGACCGGCAGGATCTGGAACAGGATTTCGAGCGCCGCGCCGACGGCGGTCCACGCCCACAGATACGCGCCCGCCACATTGGCGAACATCGCGAGCGGCACCGCCTTGCCCGGGTTCGCGCGCTTCCAGATGCGCAGGTTCACGTGCATCAGCGCGACCCAGATCCACGAGCCGACTACCACCAGCACCACGCCGAGGTAATAGAACGGGCTGCCGATCATCGGCGGATAGAAGGTGTAGAGCACCGAGGCCGAGCCGAGCGCGACCGGCACCATCGCCATCACCGCGCCGACCGCTAGCACGATGAACGCGGCCCATGCCCACTTGAGGCCGGCGAGGCGCTGCGCGAGCGCGAGTTCGACGATCGCGTAGCCGAAGCCCATCGACACCAGCGTCGGCATCACGTAGGCCATCACCGAACCGTGCGCGGTCACCGAGCGATAGTACAGCTCGGGGTCGCCGATCCACGGCACCAGCGGACTGCGCACCAGCATCTGCCAGGCGCCGAGAAAGAGCGCGATCAGAAACGTGATGAAGGCAAGCCAGAAATGCGCGAGAACGAGTCGCTTAGCGTGAAACACAGCTCAGCCTCCGTGATTGTCGGGTCTGCTCGAAGAAGGTGGCTTTGTCGATCACTTTCACATGCGCCCACATGGTCTGATGGCCGAAGCCGCAGAATTCGTGGCACGGCATGGTGTGATCGGCGGGGTGGTCGAACTGCGTGTTCAGCGTGGCGACGTAGCCGGGCACGACCATCGTGTTGATGTTGGTGTCGGTGACGAGCAGGCCGTGCACCACGTCGGCACTGGTGGTGCGGATCGTGATCGGCGTGCCGGCGGGCACCAGCAGGCATTGCGGCGTGAACGAATACTGCTGCGCGATGAAGCGCACGATCACCGAGCCGTCCGGCTGCACCGCGCTGCCGAGATTGTCCTCGACGAATTCGCCCGACAGTTGCAGGCGCGCCGGGTCGATCGTTTCGACGCGCGACGGCGGCATCATCGCCCAATGCAGGCCGGAGAAGACGATCACGGCCAGCATCAGCACGATCAGCCCGACCGCGAAGATCGCCCAGCGGCGCTCGGCGCGCATCGCGACCGCGTGGCCGCTATCCGGTTGATGATTGGGATTGGTCGACATGGTCAGTGAACGACGCCGCGCGGCAGGAACGCGAAAAAGTAGAAGCCGAACCAGATCGCCATGACGATCACGGTGGCGATGCCGGCCAGCGCGATGGCGCCATGCGGACCGGCCGCGACGACGCGTTCCACTTCGTCGTCGGTGGGCGGTGGCGCGTTGCGGGTGTCGTTCGCATCCATCTCGGGAGTTCTCCAGTGCGGCGGTTCAATGTAGCGGCGCCTTGCGCAACTCGCTGACCTCGCGGGCCATCACCGGCTGGCCGTGGTTGCCCCAGGCCGTGCGGATATAGGTGACCACGGCAGCCGCCTCGGCGTCGTTCAGTTCCTGCGCGAACGGCGGCATCCCATACGGCTGCGGGTTGCGTTTCGTGCCAGGCGGGAAGCCGCCGTTGAGCACGATGCGGATCGGATTCACCGCCGAGTCCATTTCGATCGACTGATTGCCCGCGAGCGGCGGGTAATGCGGCAACTGGCCTTCGCCGTTGGCGCCGTGGCACAGCGCGCATTTGTCGGCATAGATCTGTTTGCCGAGCGCGAAAGTCTTGGGATCGACTTTCGCGGACGGTCCGGTCTTGCGGCCTTGATTGTCCGGCAGCGACTTCAGATAGACGGCCATCGCGCGGATGTCGTCGTCGCTCATGTGCTGCAGGCTGTGATAGGTGACTTCGGCCATCGGGCCATACACGGCGCCGCGCGCGGAGATGCCCGTCTGCAACAGGTCCACGATGTCCTGGATGCTCCAGTCGCCGAGGCCGCCGTCCTTGTCGGATGTCAGCGACGGCGCGTACCAGTTCTGCACCGGGATCAGACCGCCGGCGAACTGCTCGCGTGGCGACGAGCCGCCGAGCATGTTGATCCTGGTGTGGCACATCGCGCAGTGTCCGAGCCCTTCGACCAGATACGCGCCGCGATTCCATTCGACCGACTTGGTCGGGTCGGGCTGGAACTCGCCTTCGCGGAAATACAGCGTGCGCCATCCGTATAGCAGATCGCGCTGGTTGAACGGGAAGCGCAGCGTGTGCTTGCGATTGGGCTGGCGCACCGGCTCGACGGTGCGCAGAAAAGCGAAGATCGCATTCGAATCCTCGCGGGTGACCTTGGTGTACTGGGCGATCGGCATCGCGGGATAGATCAGCGTGCCGTCCGGTTTGCGGCCGGTGCGCATCATCTTGAAGAACGCTTGCTCGCTCCACGTGCCGATGCCGTATTGCGCATCCGGTGTGATGTTCGGCGAATACAGCGTGCCGAACGGCGTTTCCATCGCGAGGCCGCCGGCAAACAGCTTGCCGCGCGGCGCGGTGTGGCAGGCGATGCAGTCGCCGGCGCGCGCCAGATATTCGCCGCGTTTGACGATGTCGGGTCGCGTGTCGTTGGGGTCGCTATGGGCGGGGGTGATGGTAGTGAAGGGGCTGGGCGGGGCTTGTGATGTGGCTGGCGTCGCGGTGTCGGCGGCGCGGGCTTCGGCGATCAGTGGCGTATGCAGCGCACGAAGCAGCGCAGCGCCACCGGTTGCGATGAGGCACGCGCTCAGCGAGCCGGAAACGAGCGATGCCGCCACGCGACGGCGTGGTGCCGCCGTAGCGCGTGCAACGCAGCGCGAAGCGCGCAACGACGAGGCGCGCGAAAAACGGCTCGTAAAACGACGCGCAAAACGATTCGACATGAACCACGTGCAACGCTTCGACAAGCCACCTGCGAAGCAGCACGAGACGACGCTCAGGAAGCACCACGAAACAAACCGCGAGCCAGAGCGCATCCAGGCGCCGCCACCGCCGATCGTGGCCCGACCCAACCCCAGCAAGCAAAGTATCGGCTTCATTGTGGTTGGCTCCCGCATGCAAGAGGCAGCCGCTCAGCGGCCGCCGGTGCGGGCCGTGGATCGGCCGGACGCGGTTGGCGCGCGAGCCAGCTCGATACCGCGGTGATGTCGCGGTCGCTCAGCTTGACCGCGATCGTATGCATGCAGTCCGGTTCGAGCGCGCGACGCGTGCCCGAGCGCCATGTGCCCATCTGTCCGGCGATGTAGCTCGCATGCAGCCCGAGCAGGCCGGGAATCCCAGGCTGCGTGCCGGTCATGCGCGCGCCGTGGCACGCGATGCACGCGGGTATCTTGCGCGCCGGGTCGCCGTGCATCACTAGCTGCTGGCCGGCGGCGAGCACCTTGGGCGAGACCTCGGTGTGATCGGCGTCAGGATAGGGCGGTTGCAGAGCGGCGAAGTACTCGCTGATCTGACGCAGATAGTCGTCGGGCAGAAACGCGAGCAGGTAGCCCATCGGCGGATAGGTGCGGCCGCCGTCGCGGAAGGCGGTCAGTTGATTGAACAGATAGTCCGCTGGCTTGCCGGCGATGCGCGGAAAGTAATCGTTATTGCGGCCCTGGCCCTGCACGCCGTGACAGGAGGTGCAGGCGCGCACGCGCTCGTCCATGCCCGAGGGCATCGCGCCGGGCGCGTCGCCGGCCGCCAGCGCCGCGCCGCTCCACAGCACGTAAAACGCGAACAGTACCGAAGATCCGATAGTTCTACGATGCACGCCAAGCCTCGTTGGGGAACGTTCTCTTTTCTCGATTTGGTTCTCATGCGTGCGCTCGCGGATCCATTCGCGAATCCGACGGACGACGCATCGCGGGTCTGCCAGTTTTTTTCTTATGACGACTGCGTTACTGCAAATCGGAACGGATTTAATTTGGATGGCGAAACAATATTCGATGCGCGATGCAATTGCTTGACTCAAACAATGATCCGCCTGAATGCGCCGGTGGATGGCGACTTTCGGGCTGCGGGAATGGCACCTGAAACGTGCGGCAGTGTGTTGCAGGTTGCAGCAATCTATCCGCAGCGTCAATAGCAGACAAAGATCGGCAAATCGTGCGTCTGTTCATCATAGGCGGCAGTCAGAGCGCTTTCAACGTCCTATTTTGCGGCCTCCGTCTGCGCAACTGCTATCGCGCGAACGTGATTGTTTGATGTTGATCAAATACCCGTCACGCGAAGAGGCGCATCAAGGCCATCCGCGCGTTGCTCACGCGTTCGCTTTCGCCGGGACGTGCCGGCAGCAGATGAAATTCCACCGCGGGCAATGCGGGCAACCCGATGTTCGCCGCACAGGCCACCACCCCGCCGCCGATCGACGATTCGTTCAGGCAGGAAATGCCGAGCCCGGCCTTCAACGCCAGTTGCAACCCCGCCACGCCCGACGCGGAATGCGAGACCAGATATGGCACGTCGTGCTCGTCGAGCAGCTTGACCACGAACCGCTGCAACTGACAGCTCGACGGTAGCAACACCAGTTGATACGGCATGGCCGGTCGCGGCGCGGCGTCGGCGGCGCTCACCCACAGCAGCTTTTCGCGCCGCACCACGGTGCTCGCCGCGCCGCCGCGCCGGCCGCTCGAGTGCGGCTTGCCGGTGACGAGCCGCAACGAGAGGCCGAGGTCGAACGACGCATCGTCATCGGCGTTGCTGTCGATCACGGCGCTCGGCAGCACGGTGACATGCAGCTTCAGGCGCGGGTGCTGTTCGGAGAACGCTTTGAGAATGCGCGCGATGTCGTGCGGGCGGTAATAGTCGGTGATCGCGATGCGCAGTTCGCCATCGAGCGAACGGCCTTGCAGGTCTTCGAACGCCGCGTCGCTCATTGCGATGATGCGCCGCGCGTGGTCGAGCAGACGGCTGCCGGCGGCCGTGGCGTTCACACCCTGCTTGCTGCGCACGAAGAGCGGCTGGCCGGCGCGCTCCTCGCGTTTCTTCAACTGCTCGCTCACCGACGACTGCGAGAGGAACACGCGCTGCGCGCCCGCAGACACGCTGCCCGATTCGGCGACCGCGACGAAGGTGCGCAACTGCGCGAGGTCGAATCCACGCTGGCGCATGATTCGGTATATTCGATGGAAGTCATCTGAATTTCCGGCTTTTCCGATGGAAAGCCCACCCGTAGGATACCCCCAGAATTCTTTGCAAGGGGGTGTCATGGGTAACAGATCGGTTCTGGCCATGCGAGCCATCGTTGGAAGGTGCTGGGGGTTGGGATTCGCGGCGAACGCCAGTTTTTCCGCCGCTTTTTCCGGTATTCCGACCACGGCGGTGTTTTTGCGTTCGGGCTATCACCTGAACAATCACGGCTTGGGGCTGGTGCTCGGCATGCTCGGGCTCGGCATTGCGGTCAGCGAGTTGCCGTGGGGCTTGCTGACCGACCGCTGGGGCGATCGCCGGGTGTTGCTGCTCGGCCTGCTTTCGACTGCCGCCGCGCTTGCCGGCCTCGCGTTGTTCGTTGCGCCGAGCGGCGCTCGTGTGCCCAGCGTGACGACGCTTGCGCTCGGCCTGCTGCTGGTCGGGCTGCTCGGCGGCAGCGTCAACGGATCGAGCGGCCGTGCGGTGATGGCGTGGTTTCGTGACGGCGAGCGCGGGCTGGCGATGAGCATCCGGCAGACTGCGGTGCCCGCGGGCGGCGGGCTCGGCGCGTTGATATTGCCGGCGCTCGCATCAGGTTGCGGATTTGCGAGCGCTTATGCGGTACTGGCGCTCGCGTGCGCGATCACGGCGCTGTTCGCGTGGCGGTGGTTGCATGAACCGTCGCACGTTGGCGCCGATGGGGAGGGCGCCGCGCGGACAGTCCGGCACGCGCATGGGTCGAACGCGGCCACCGGCGCGGCGCTGCACGGCTCAAACGCTGCAGCCAGCACGGCGCTGCGTGTCGCCAGCGTGCCAGCCACCGCGCCCGCCAGGATATCTCCGTTGCGCGACACGCGGATCTGGCGCGTGGCGCTCGGCGCTGGGGCGCTGTGCGTGCCGCAAATCGCCGTCGTCACGTTCGGCACGGTGTTCCTGCATGACTTCAGCCGAGCCGGCGTGCTGGCGATCAACGTGACGATGGCCGCGGTGCAGACGGGCGCCGCGATCGCGCGGGTCTGGAGCGGCAGCTGGACCGATCGGCGGGGCAATCGCCGGGGGTGCATGCGCACCTGCAGTCTGATGACCGCCGGGTTGTTCGCGTTGCTGGCGCTGCTGACCGGACTGGCCGGTTTGCAACACGCGGCGATGACCATGATGTCCGCGCTGATGATCGTGCTGGGCGGCGTGAGCGCGTCGGCATGGCACGGCGTCGCCTTCACGGAACTCGCCACGTTGGCGGGGACGAGTCGCGCGGGCACGGCGCTCGCAATCGGCAATACCTGTGTGTTTCTTATGCTGTTCCTGACGCCGCTTGCGATTCCGCCGCTGCTGTCCGTCGGTTCGTGGCCGATCGTGTGGGCGGTGGCCAGCGCGTGCGCGCTGATCGCGTTGCCGGTGTTTCCGCGCGCGGGGCCCAAGGGCGCCGCGCAAACGGCAGGAGCCTGCGACGCCACCTGACGCGGGCGCAGCCGCGGCGCTAGTCGCGCGGAGTCGGGGTCTCTTAACCGGAAATGGGCGACGTGAGAAAGTCGAACATAACTCGTCGGGATAATAATTTTGTCTCTTTTATTGCTGAAATCAGCTATCAGGTTATCGCCGGAGGGTGATTTTATCGCCGCTCTGGCAGCTTGGTACGTTGTCACGCGGCACGTTAAAGCGTACCGCATGGCTTCGCTTATTCCAGCGCATGCGCAGTCATTCCTACAACGAATGCGATAAATCGCAACTCAGCTTCGAATTATCCCGGCGAACTGCCCGCATTCATTCTGCCCGGCTTGCGCGCGATGCCAGCAACACGCACGCCCCGGCATTCCTGAATTTGAATCGGATGTCTAAGTTATTTGATGGATGCAATTGCTTTCAGTTATTTCAGAGCGATCTGATTTTTATCTGCGAAGGGATATTCAACTATCTTTGCAGAGCCGTTTGCGCCGAAAAGGGCGACGGAAAATCAGGCCATCAAGGAGCTGGAGACGATGAACGACACCGCTGGGATAAGGACACCTGTTCGAGCCATCATCGCGGACGACCATCCACTGGTTCTGCTGGCGATCGAAAATCTGATGAGAAGCTATACGAACATGCAGATTGTCGGGTGCGCCGCTGATGCCACCGAACTCTTCGTGGAAGTCGATCGCAGTCCCTGCGATCTGGTGCTGATGGATCTCAACATGCCGGTCGGTGTCGACGGCTGCGGGCTGGAGGTCGTCAAGCAATTCAAGTCGCGCTATCCGCACGTCGCGCTCATCGTGCTGACCATGGAAACCGAAGTGGCCGCGCTGCAGCAGGTCATTTCGCTCGGTGTGGACGGGCTGGTGAGCAAGCGCGACCGGATCGATCTGATTCACGTGGCGGTCGTCATGGCGCTCGCGCGCGAGTGCTATGTCGGGCCGGCGGTGCGCGCGCTGATTGCCGACGCAACCTTGGCTCAGCGCCTCGATTTCGTTCGCGGCACACTGTCGCGCCGCGAACTCGAAGTGTTCACGCAGTACGCGTCCGGCTTCGGCGTCAGCGAGATCGCCACGCGCCTCGGGCGCAGCGTCAAGACAGTCAGCGCTCAGAAATGCACGGCAATGCGCAAGCTCTCGCTGCAAACCGACGCGGAGCTGTTTCGCTTCGCCGCCGAACACGGCGTGCTGACTGAAGGATGCGTTCAAAGCCGCTGACAAGCCCGCCGCCTGTCGCGCCGCCGCGCGACGAACCCGCAGAAGTATCGGCGTGACTCCGGGGAAGCACCCTGCGTGCGGAGCGTGCCGGTCGACTACACAACAACACATGACACACAAGATCCGCGTCATCGTGGCCGACGATCATGAATGCGTGCGCGCCGGCATCCGATACCTGCTGCAGTCCAGACCGTACCTCGAACTGGTCGGCGAGGCGGCCGACACCCATGGCCTGGCCGTGCTGCTCGACGCCCACGCGTGCGACGTCGTCATTTCGGATATCGACATGCCGGGGCTCGACGGCGGCAGCAACGCGGTGCCGTTTCTGCGCCGTCTGTTGCGTCGCGAGCCGCATCCGTACGTCGTGGTGCTCACGATGATCTGCCACGGCCACTTGCTGGCGGGCCTGTGCAAGATCGGCGTGACCGGAATCGTCGACAAACGCGACACAGCCGAAACCTTGATCCAGGCAATTACCGCGGTCGTCGTCGGCGGTGTTCATCTATCCCCGCAGGTGCGCGCCGCTTTGGACGCAGCGGAACTCGCGCCGCAGCTTCACACCGGCGCGCTGAGTCCGCGTGAATGGGAAGTTTTCCAGCTTTCCGTGCAGGGCGTGGCGGTGCATGAGATTGCGCAACGCCTTCAACGCAGCGGCAAGACGATTAGCACGCAAAAGCGCAGCGCAATGCGCAAACTCGGACTTGAAACAGAAATTGATTTAATCAATTACGCAAGGAAAATCGGATTGGTTTAACAATGTTTAACTTGGGGTTGAGTCATGGTGGTTATTTAATTTCTCAGAAAATCAATGATTTAAGACTTTTCTGATTCGTCTGAA
The DNA here is from genome assembly GCF_046026895.1 of Paraburkholderia sediminicola. Lineage (GTDB taxonomy): Bacteria > Pseudomonadota > Gammaproteobacteria > Burkholderiales > Burkholderiaceae > Paraburkholderia > Paraburkholderia sediminicola_C. The sequence continues at coordinate 16,788 of NZ_JAQQEU010000037.1, read as the reverse complement.
GAGGGCGCCGTTCAATAATTGCAAATTAATAGGCCGTATTACCTGTGTGCCAGATGTTTGCCCGAAGGCGTCGGGCAATTCCGTCATCCTCAGAGGGACCGGCCGAAAACTTTCAGGGCAGCGATCTGGTTGCAATCGCGCGGTGCCGTCTGCCTCGTACGTAGAAAAACAGGAGAGGGAATGATCGCGCTAGGTAAACGGTTGTGGGTCGAGGGCGTGGGAACAGCGTGGCTGGTGTTCGCGGGATGTGGCAGTACCGTGCTGGAGTCCGGTATGGCGTTGCACGGGTATGGCGGGCTTGAAGTGTCGTTGGCGTTCGGTCTTGCGTTCGCCACGGCAAGCTATGCGCTCGGGGCCGATTCCGGCGGGCATTTCAATCCCGCGGTCACTGTCGGCTTCGCGGTCGCGCAGCGCTTTCCGGTACGCGACCTGTTGCCGTACATCGCCGCGCAAACGCTCGGCGCCATCACTGCTGCGGCGCTCCTCTCCTATGTGGCGAGCGGCCGTCCGGGCTTCACGCTGAGCGCGAGCGAATTCGCCGCGAATGGTTTCGGCGCCCACTCGCCGGCCGACTATCAACTGCATTCGGCGCTGACGATCGAATTCATCCTGTCCTTCGCGTTCGTGATGGTGTGCCTGTTGATCGCCGCTCGGAAAAACATGGTGTCGATCGCGCCATTGGTGATCGGCGCCTGTCTGACGCTCGTCTATCTGGTGTCCATTCCGATCACCAACGGCTCGGTCAATCCCGCCCGTTCCACTGCTCAGGCGCTGTTCGTCGGCAATTGGGCGTTGGATCAGCTGTGGGTGTTCTGGGCCGCGCCGTTGTCGGGTGGCATCGCGGCCGGCGTTCTGTTTTCGTTTCTGCACGGCAACGCCGATCCGTCCGCAGCGGCGCTAACGGGCGGCCAGCGCGACGCGGCGTGAACACGCCCGCGCACCGTTCATCCTGTTCATCGTGCGTCCTCTCCAGCGCATCGCCGTGAAGCGCATGCTGCGGCGCGGGTCGTGGTTTCTGCTCGCCTTGTTTTTATCGGCGGCCGTGATCTCGTCCGTCGCCGAACCGTCCGGGGGTGGCGCACGTATCCCCGCCGCGCGCGCGTTTCCCGCTAAATTGATCGTCGGCGTGCTCGCGGGTGGCTGGGCGCCGTTCGACATGTTGCAGGACGGCAGGCTGACTGGCGTCAGCGGCGACTATCTGCGCGCGCTGGTGGGTCCGAACGTCGCGATCGAAGCGCAGGTGTTTCCCGACATGCCGCAACTGCTCGCCGCCGCCTGCGCGGGCAACATCGACTTGCTGATGAGCGTCGCGCGCACGCCCGAGCGCGAACAGTGCATCATTTTCACGGCGCCGTACTTCCGCTCTTCCATCTCGGCCGTGGTTCGCCGCGACGGCGACCGCTATTCGAGCCGCCGCGAACTCGCCGGCGCGCGCGTTGCAATCGAGCGGGGCTTTGCGCTCGAGCGACCCGTCCGCGACAGCTTTCCGCGCGCCGAGATCAATGCCTACGCGACCACGCGCGCGGCGCTCGCCGCAGTTGTCCGCGGCGAAGCCGATGCCTATTTCGGTTTCACCCCGGTCGTCCAGTACGGTTTGGCCACCGAGGAATTTCGCAGTCTGCATGTCGCGTTCGAAGAAGCCGGCGCGATTGCAGAGTTACGCTTTGGCGTGCCCCGCGCGAGGACCGCGCTGCGGGATCAGCTCAATCGCGCGCTCGCGTCGATGAACCCGGCCGAAGGCGCGGCGATTCGTGTGCGCTGGCTGTCCGGCAACTTCAACGCGGAACCGGCCGGCGCGGCGCGTCAACTCGTGCTGACGGCGCAAGAGAAGGCGTGGCTTCGTTCATTGCCGCCGTTGCAGATCGGCTTCGACAGCAATTGGCCGCCTTTCAGCCTGGTCGACGACTCCGGCCGTCCCGCCGGCATCACCGCGGAGTATCTGGCCTATTTGAGCAGCACGCTTGGCATCGTGTTCAACCGCGCCCGCCTGTCCGACTGGCCCGCCATCGTGGAAGCTTTCCAGCGCGGCGAACTGGCGATGCTCGCCACGGCGTCCAGTCATGGGCCGCCATTGAACGATGCAAGCTATAGCCGCGCTTACGAAAGCGACCCGCTGGTGATCGTCGGGCGCGCGGGCGATCCGCGCGCGCGCCCGCTCGACGATGTCGTGTGGCGGCGCGCCGTGATTTCGGCGCACGTGGCGGGTTCGAATCCGGATGCGTTCGACGCCATCGCGCCCGACCATATCGTCGTCGCGCCCAGTCTGGACGACGCGCTGCGCATGGTCGCGCACGGCGAGGCGGACGTAACGGTGGACAACGCGGCAGCCGTCGATTTCCAGATGAAGCGCCGCTATGCCGGCGTTCTGAAGATTCTCGGCACGCTAGGCGAATCCGACTCGCTCAACTTCGCGGTCCGTTCGGACCTGCGGCCGCTCGCCGGGATGATCGACCGCGCGTTGCAGGCCATGCCGACGGCGGAGAAGCAGCGTATCCGCCAGAAATGGGTGACCGGCGCCGGACCGGACAAAGGCGTATGGAGTGTGACCGCAGTGCGTCTGCTGCCGGTGTTGATCGGCATCGGCGTGGTGTTGCTGGTCACGTTGCGCGCCTATCTGCTGCTGCAACGCGAGGTCAGACTGCGCAAGGAAACCGAATGCCAACTCGCGCTGCAGGTCAATTTCCAGGAAGCCATGATGGAGACGGTGCCCTACGCGTTCGTCGCCAAGGACCTGAAGGGCCGGTATCTGGCGGTCAACCGGGCCTATGAAGAAGCGTGCGGCAAGCGTCGCGAGGCCGTCCTCGGACGCACGACGATGGACGTGCGCACATGGGGCGAAGTGAACAGCCGGATCCTCGACGACATGACGCACGAAGTGCTCAAAGGCGGCACCGCCGAGGTGGAATTGCAGTTCGAAAACAGCGCCGGCGACGCGCGCCACGGTCTGTTCTGGAGCAGCGTGTGCTACGGCAGCGACGCACAACCCGTGTGCCTCGTCGGCACGATGGTCGACATCACCAATATCCGGCGCGCCGAAATGCTCGCGCGCGAAACCGAACGGCTTCTGTTCGACGTGACGCGCTCGTTGCCGGCGGTGGTATTTCAGCTGCGCCGCAGCGCGAGCGGCGCGTATTCATTTCCGTATATCGGCGGCGGCGCGCGGCATTTGCTGGGCGATTACGACGGGTCGCCGAATCATCACGCCCTGGTCGACTTCAACCGGGTAGCGCACGAGGACCGCGAGTTCGTGGTGGCTGAACTGGAGCGCTCCGCGCGCTGCGCAACGCCGGTGCATATGGAGTTTCGCCTCAGGAGCGAGCAGCAGATCACGTGGGTGCGCGCCGAACTGGTGCCGCGCCGCGAGGCGGATGGCAGCGTCGTGTGGAGCGGCTTCTGGGTGGACGCCAGCGTGGAGCGCGCCCGCTCCGAGGAACTCGCGCGTGCGCGCGACATGGCCGAAGCCGCGTCGCGTGCGAAAGACAACTTCTTCGCGATGATGAGCCACGAAATCCGCACACCGATGAACGGCGTGCTGGGTCTCGTCGAGGTACTGGAGCGCACGCCGCTCAATACGGATCAAGGCGAGATGCTGAGCCTGATTCACGAGTCCGCGGGCGCGCTGCTGCAGATCCTCGACGATCTGCTCGACTACTCGAAGATCGAAGCGGGGCGGCTGACGCTCGAAGCCGAGCCCATCGACATACGCGAACTGGTCGACAACGCCGTGGGCCTGCTGGCGGGCCGCGCGCACGAAAAGGGGCTGAAGGTGCGCGTGGATATCGCGGCGGAAGTCGCGGCCACGCTGCGCGGCGACAGCGTGCGATTGCGGCAGATCCTGTTCAACCTGGTCGGCAATGCAATCAAGTTCACGCCGAAGGGCGAGGTCGACGTGGGCGTGGTGATCGTCGAGCAGAGCGACGCCGGCCAAACGCTCGAAATGACCGTGGAGGACACCGGCATCGGCATCGCGCCCGACGTGCAGGCAAGTCTGTTCGAGCCGTTCGTGCAGGCGGAGTCGTCGACCACGCGGCGTTTCGGCGGTACGGGCCTCGGGCTGACGATCTGCCGCAAGCTGATTGATCTGATGGACGGCACGCTCGCGTTGCGCAGCGAACCTGGCCGCGGCACGTGCATGATCTTGCGGCTCACCATGCCGGTCGTGGCGCAGCGCTCGCATGTCAGCGGCTTGCGCGGCAAGCGCGCCATCGTGATGACCGCTGACAGGCGGGTTGGCCGCGCGCTGATTCACTTCGGCGAGGCGCTTGGGCTCCACTTGCGCAGCCTCGAAGCGGACGCCGCCGAACTACGCGATCGCACCGCGCTGACCGGAACGGATCTGCTGTTCGTCAGCGAAGACCTGCTGGTACAGTTGGCCGCGAACATCGGTCCGGCCACCCGCATCATCAGCCTGACCGAGAAGCCGAAGCCGACGGGCTACCGCATTCTCGACAACGAGGTGCGCTTGAGCGTCAATCCAATCTCGTGGCGCGGCCTTGGCGCGGCGTGCGCCGCGGCGATGACGGGGCTGCCGTCGGTCGCGCGGCCCGCGGCCGGTATGCCGCGTGCGGCCGAAGGCGTCGCGACGGCGCCGGATCGCGAACGGGCCATCACCAGCGGCCGGCTGATTCTTGTCGCGGAAGATCATCCGGTCAATCTGGAGCTGATTCGTCATCAACTGGCTTTGCTCGGTTTCGCGTGCGACGTGGTGAACGACGGCGCGGAGGCGCTGAGCGCGCTGGAGCGCACGAGTTATGGCTGCCTGATCACGGATTGCCATATGCCGAACGTGTCCGGCTACGAACTCACGCGGCGCGTGCGCGAGAGCGAACAGGGCGGCGCGTCCCGGTTGCCGATCCTCGGCATCACGGCGAACACCGCGCCTGACGATCTGCGGCAATGCCGGGACGCGGGGATGGACGACAGCCTCGTGAAGCCGACCCGGCTCGCGACCTTGCGCGACTACCTGAGCCGCTGGTTCGGCTCCGATGCCGCGTCGCAGGGCGCGTCGCAGGCCGCGCCCGTGGAACCGCAGAGCGTGCCGGCGATCGTCGGGCCCGTTGTGCGCGACGCGGAGCAGCCGTTCGTCCCGATCGACCTGACCCATATGACGCAGCTGTGGGGCAGCGAATCGACCGTCAAGGCCTTGCTCGACGCGTTCGTCGCGTCCGTGCGCGAAGATGTCCAGGCGTTGTCGCCGTTGCTCGAACGCTTCGAAATTGCGCCCCTACGCGAGTGGCTGCATCGACTGGAAGGAGCCGCAAGCGTGCTGCAATATCCGCCGCTGGCCCAAGCGCTCGGCGAATATCGCCGCGATATCGCCGAGAAAACACCGGAGCGTTTGCGTAGCGAAGGGCTCGCATTGATCGGCAAATGCAGCGCCATGCTCGACGGCATCGAGCAGCAGGCTGCTTTGCTCGCGTAGAGCGTTGCTGTTGGAGAGCTTGCGGCGGACGCGTGAAAATCAGGCCGAATAGCGGGAAGGCAAAAAAAACGCGGCCGAAGCCGCGTTAAAAGATTTGGAGACATCCTTCGATGAAGGAGTCACTTCTCGCAAGCGAAAGCATAGCCGAGATGCCGCGATTGATTCAGTTCAAAATTTGCAATTAACTGTTCGAATAAGGCGATGAAATCGTCTGGCGAGGCCGCTCGGGTGATCGTGAATTTAACGCACAGGCGCGCTCAAACCGCCCGCTTCGCACACACGTTCCCGAGCGCCTTGTCCCACGATCACCTGCGCGAACCACTACGGACAACTACCCAACCCGCACCCAGCCAGCGGCCGCCGCGAACACGCCTCAACACTGGCGCCGGTCAAGCCAGTTCCCGCACACCAACATGCACCAACGATTTGCACTAGTATGGCGTAGCGCCGCGCGTGACCGACCGATCGGTGCGGCGGTGCATCAACGTCCGGAGAAGACCATGATTACGCTACGAAAACTGAATCTGGCTGTGGTGTTGTGGGCGCTGGCATCGGGTGTCGCGTTCGCGGACACGGTCGATCTGAAGGCGGACCTCGAACCTTCGAGCGAAGTGCCGCCCCGGGTGAGCCACGGACATGGCATGTTGAACGCCACCTTCGATACGTCGACCCAATCGCTGCAATGGACCATCACTTACGAAGGTCTGAGCGGCCCGGCCACCGCAGCGCATTTCCACGGGCCCGCGCCGGTCGGTCAGAACGCGAAGATCCAGGTGCCGATCGACAAGGGCGCGCTCGAGAGCCCGGTCAAAGGAGCGGCCAAGCTCACCGAGCAGCAGGTCACGGATCTGATGGCCGGGCAGTGGTACTTCAACGTGCACACCGCGCAGAACCCGATGGGCGAGATTCGCGGACAGGTTTTGCCGGCGAACTAGGCGGCACGCTCGCGACGCCCGGGTGGCGAGGCCTTCGCCCGGCATTAGAAGCCACTGTCCACAAGCGCAGCGCTTAACGCACGTACCATGACGGGACAGTGTTACGAAGGAGCGCGTCCCGATGAGTTGGCAAAGTGCACTCGCATGCTGGTATCTGCGCAGGCAGTTTCGACCGGAGACACTCAAGCCGCGTTTCGATGTCGAGAGAGCGCGTGCACTGACCGCGAAGCGCGTCTGGTCGCCGCGTGTGCCGCACGGCTGGCGTTTGCGTGAAACGTACGGCGCGCACGACGCGCCTCTGCGCGGCGAATGGCTGGAGCGCGAAGGCGCGCCGGCTGCTCATGCGCCGGCAGCCACCGTGCTGTATTGCCACGGCGGCGGCTACTACTTCTGCTCACCGCGCACCCATCGCTCGATCGTGTTCGGACTGGCGACACGCGCTGGTGCGCGGGTCTTTTCGCTTGATTACCGTCTCGCGCCCGAACATCGCTACCCGGCGGCGCTCGATGACGCGCTCGCGACGTATCGACGCTTGATCGCGGTGGATACCGCGCCCGAGTCGATCGTGATAGCCGGCGATTCAGCCGGCGGCGGTCTTGCACTCGCCACGCTGGTGGCGCTGCGCGACGCCGGCGATCCACTGCCGGCAGGCGGCCTGCTGTTCTCGCCATGGACCGATCTGGCCGCGACCGGCGCGAGCATCCGCGGCAACGACGGCGTCGATCCGATGTTCTGCGGCGCCGCGATCGCGCGGGCTGCGCAGGTCTATCTCGGCGGCAGCCCGGCCACCGCTCCTTACGCGTCGCCGGTCTACGCCGACCTGCACGGCTTGCCGCCGCTATTCATGATGGCCGGCAGCACGGAAGTGTTGCTCGACGATTCGCAACGTGTCGCCGACAACGCGCGCGCGGCGGGGGTCGACTGCGAATTCGAAGTGTGGAAGGAGATGCCGCACGTATGGCCGATTCTCGCGCCGTTCATCCCGGAAGCAAGCCGTGCGCTCGCGCACGCGGCGGCCTTCGTGCGACGCACGACGAGCCGCCCCGCGAACACCGCGCAAGCGGCCGCTCAGACGTCGAGCGTGATATCGAGAGTCTGATACACGGCCTCGATCGTTTCGTTGCCGTACTGCCGCTCCAGCCGCCGCACCGTGAAGTGCCCGTGCGCGACCTGCTGGAAGTGGTCGATGAACACCGTATTGACCATCGCCCCCAGCACCGCGCCGATCGCCGGAATGGATTTGGCGGCGATCTGTTCGCTCACCTGCACCGAAAAGCGCGCGGCGATCGCGTTGAGCAGCCGCAGCAGCGCCGCCGAGCCATGCGAGCTGAACCCTTTGGTCGCGATTTCGGACGACGCCTTCGACACCGCCTGCGCGAGCGCGCCGCGCATGAAGAAGTAGCCGAGCTCGGCGTCGTCGTCCTCGCTCGACGTGCCGCCCATGCCGAGCACCGTCAAACATTGCAGTTGCGTTTCGATCGACGACAAATCCTCGCCCTCGCTGCGCCCGATGTCGCAGATCGAGCGGAACATCAGCGTGGTCGTGACCGGCAATTCGACCGGCAGCGCGAACACGCCGAAGGCGCCGCCGGCCGCACCGGTGGTCGCCACCGCGAACTTGTGCAGCAGGTTGCTCGGTTTGTCGGGCGCGATCAACGGGCCGGCGTCGCGCCGGCCCAGCGTGCGCAGCGCGATCGACAGGCACTTGCGCAACGCCAGCTCGGTCGCGTCCGTGACTTTTGCGTTGGCGTACGCCGGCAGCCGCCCCAACAGCTTCTCCAGCGGCGCGCCGACGATGCTCGCCAGCTTCATCGCCAGCGCGGGGCTCTCCAGTTGGTGTTTCGCGCGCCGCAGTGCATTCAGGTCCTGTTCCGATAACGTTAATGCGAGCGAACTCGGCTGCATGTGCCTCCCTGGCGTCATATCGTGGGCATTCTTCGGTTAATTGCCGGCACGATGACTCGCGACGGCACGTTCCGCTTAGAGCGTCGCACCGTGGTATGATTCCCAATCTTTTGACGAGTCAACTGTTGCTCCATCAAAAATGGCTGTTCATACCGCGGCTCACCACTCGAGTGGGCAAGTTTTACCCTTCCGTGAATCCTTGCTGGCGATGCTCGGCATTTCGTTCGTCACGATGCTGGTCGCGCTCGACCAGACCGTGGTCGGCACCGCATTGCCCACCATCGTGTCGGAACTCAGAGGCTTCGAGTTGTACGCGTGGGTTGCCACGTCGTATCTGCTGACCTCGGTCATCACCGTGCCGATCTTCGGCCGCCTCGGCGATTACTACGGACGCAAGCCGTTCGTGATCGCGTCGATCGTCGTATTCACCGCGGCGTCGGTGCTGTGCGGTGCGGCCAACAACATGCTGTTTCTGGTGCTCGCGCGCGGCTTGCAGGGCATCGGCGGCGGCATGCTGGTCGGCACCGCGTTCGCTTGCATTCCCGATCTGTTCCCCGACTCGGTCGTGCGTTTGCGCTGGCAGGTGCTGATGAGTTCGGCGTTCGGCATTGCGAATGCCGTTGGGCCGTCGCTGGGCGGCTTTCTCACGCAGTACTACGGCTGGCGCTCGGTGTTCTATGTGAATCTGCCGGTCGGCCTGCTGTCGCTGTTTTTCGTCTGGCGTTTCCTGCCGCATCTGCGGCACGTCGAGCATACGGGCAAGATGCGGCTCGACTGGCCCGGCGCCGCGCTGATCGCTGTGGCGCTAGGCTCGCTGCAATTGTTCGTCGAGTTGCTGCCGAAACATGGCGTGACCTTGAGCGCGCTCGCGCTGCTCGCGTTGAGCATCGCGTCGGCTTACGCGCTGTGGCAGTGGGAAAAGCGCTGCCCGACGGCGATCCTGCCGGTCGACATGTTCCGCAACCGCAGCCTGGCCGCGCTCTTCACGCTGGCCGTGCTGGGCGGCTTCACCATGTTCTCGCTGCTGTTCTACGCGCCGCTGCTGTTCCAGGGCGGCTTCGGTATGTCGCCGAAAGATGCGGGGCTCGTCATCACGCCGCTGGTCGTGTTCATCACGATCGGCAGTATCGCCAACGGGCGCATCGTGTCGCGCGTGAGCAATCCGAATCTGATGCTGTACATCGGCTTTGCGCTGGTTGCACTGTCGTGTCTCGGCGTGGTCGTCGCGACGCGTTCCATGCAGCAGTGGGTGCTGATGGCGTTCATGGTGGTGGGCGGCCTCGGGCTCGGCTTCGTGATGCCGAACCTGACGATCTTCGCGCAGCAGACCGCCGGCCGCGAACACCTGGGCATCGCGACGGCGCTTCTGCAATCGTTGCGGATGATCGGCGGGATGATCGGCACGGCGCTGACCGGCACGCTGATCAGCCATATGTACGCGAGCGGTGTGCGCAGCGCGCTCGAGAGCGCGAACGCATCGCACTGGTTCGCCGAGCTCGCCGATCCACAAATCCTGATCAACCGGGACGCGCAAACCACCCTGGTCGAACAGTTGACGCATGCGGGCCACAACGGCGCCATGCTGCTGGAAAGCGCGCGCGAAGCACTCGTCGGGGCGATTCATCTGGGTCTCGCGATGGCGGCGATCATCGCGGTGGTGTCGGTATGGCAAAGCCGCCGTGTGCCGCTGATCAAACTGCAGCGCAAGCTCGAGCCCGTGATTCACGCGGACTGATTGTCAGATTCATCGTTTTACTGAGCACATCATGGAAGAACAGGACCGCGTCGCCGTCATGCAGCAATTTGGCCGTACTTATCGGGCGTTCATGTCGGCATTCGAGACGCAAGTGGGCCACCCGTTGCCGCGCTGGCGCATTCTGCTCGCCTTGCACGATCAGGCGGGCGAGTCGTCGCAGAAGCGCCTGGTCGAGCGCCTGCGAGTCGATCCGGGCGCGCTCACGCGGCAGTTGAAGACGCTGGAAGGACTGGGCTGGATCGCACGTAGCATGGATACGCGCGATAACCGCGTGACCAATGTGCGCCTGACGGAAGCCGGGCAGTCCGCGACTGAGGCGAGCTTGCCGCGTCGCAATGCGTTCTTGCACGACACTATGGCCGCGCTGCCGGATGAAGCGTTGAGCGCGCTGTCGGGTGCGTTAAAAATGCTCGAGGCGAGGATCGGCGAAGTGGCGGCTGCGGCGAACGCCGCTGCTGAGGCGGTTGCGGTTGTCGGGCAGGCGGCTGACGCTGCGGGTAATGGCGCGCCGCGTCAGTCGTGATTCACGCGCCCGATGACACATCGGGCGCGCCGCGTTCAAGGCGCCTGAGCGTGGGCGGAACGCTCGCTGAATCGCCGGCCCCGTCAAAGCTCATTTGTCTGACACGGCAAGCCCTGCCGCAAACGGCGCGCCGCATCACCGCCCAGCGCGCCGTTCGCGGAACCATCAAAAGAAAGTTTCGATCACCTCGGTGACGCGATACGCCGGATCGAGCACCAGCACCTGACGCCACTTGTCGAACGTCAGGCACGGGTGCGAGATGTCGAACGCGATCATGTCGCCCACTTTCAGATCGGCGCCGGCGGGAATCCGCAAATACGCGTGCTGATCCATCAAGCCGAAAACCTCCCAGCCTTCGCTTGCCGCGATATCGCGCGGCGCAACGCTCCCCGGACGATAATGGCGCGCCGGTTCCGGCAGGCCCGCGTCGAAAGCGGAGTCGCGCTTGCCCAGACCGATGATCGCGCGATCCGGCTCGGGAATCGACTGCACATAGGCCCACAATTGCAGCGCCGGCAGCAAACCCTCGCCCATCTTCTTCGCCACCGGATTGCGGGCGAAGATATCCGTCTGCGCCTTCCGATAGATACCGACGTCATGGGTCAGATAGCAGCCGGGGCGCAGCACGATCTCGACCTTGCCGGTCTCCGACGCCTTCACGAATTCTTCCGCGACCACGTCGTACCACGCCGAACCCGCGCCCGACAGCACCGCCGGCGTGCGCGCGAAACGCCCCTCTTCGACGAGCGCACGCGTGACCGCAACCGCGCTTTGCAGGAACTCGCGCACTTCGTGCTCTTCCTTCAGCACGCCCTCGTACAACTCGACGCCCGCGAGCTTCAGCACGTCGGGATAGCGAGCGATCGAGTCGAGCACGGCGTTGCGCTGCGCTGCATCGCGCACACCCGTGCGGCCACCCGCCACGCCGAGTTCGAGCAGCACTTGCAGCGGCTTTTTCACCGAAGTGAAGAACTCGCCCAACTGCTCGACGCCTTCGACCGAATCGACGAGGCAGAAGAATTCGAAGTCCGGATCGCTCAGTAATTCGGCGATCATCATCATGTTGCGGCGGCCGACTAACTGGTTGGCCATCAGGATTCGCGAGACCCCGCCGTGATACGCCGCGCGCACCTGATGCGCGGTGGCGAGCGTGATGCCCCACGCGCCGGTTTCGAGCTGACGGCGGAACAGTTGCGGCGCCATGGTGGTCTTACCGTGCGGCGCGAGCTTCACGCCATATTCCGCGACGAATGCCTGCATCCACTTCAGGTTGTGCTCCACGCGATCCGCGTACAGCACGGCGGCGGGCAGGCTCACGTCTTCATTGAGCAGATTCCATTCGAGACGCGCGGTGTCCGTGAGCTGGATGCTGGCGCCCGGAACCATGCCCAAGCCCTTGCTATAAGGATCAATCGTTGCGCCTTGATAGTTTGTAACTTTCATGTCTCCTTGCTCCATCGACCAGTTAAATTGAATCGGATTTGACTTTACCATGTTACCGAAAGTACGATGGTCGGAGAAATGTTATTTAGTACCAAGTTGGCCGAAGGCGCGTTGCAAGTCGGCGCAGGCCTCCGCGCGATTCCCCCACAGTCCGCAATGAACCTGACCGCCGAACCGCTGACCTTCGACATCGTCGCGCGCATCGCCGAATGCGCGCCCGAACTGCGTTCGGCCGAGCGCAAGGTCGCCGCGCTGATCCTCGACGATCTGACGGGCGCTTCGCGTGCCAGCATCGGCGCGCTCGCGCAGCAGGCCGAGGTGAGCGTCGCGACCGTCACGCGCTTTGCAAAGGCGGTGGGTTGCCGTGACGTGCGCGAGCTGAAGCTGCGACTCGCGCAAGCGGCCGCGGTCGGTCAGCGCTTCCTGCAGCCGGGCCGCCCCGGCGACGCGCCCGAGCCGATCGCGACCCGCGTGTTCGATGAACTGCAAACTGCGCTGGCGCACAACCATCGGCTGCTGCGCCAGGCGCCTTTGAGCGACGCGGCGGCCGCGCTGCGCGCGGCGCGCATGATCTACGTGTTCGGCATGGGCGGCGGCTCGACCGCGCTCGCCGACGAGATGCGGTTTCGGCTCGTGCGTCTCGGCCGGCCGGTCGCGACCTATCAGGACGGCTTGTTGCAGCGCATGGTGGCGAGCACCGTGTCGCGCGAGTGCGTGGTGATCGCGTTGTCCACTACCGGGCGGGTGCCCGAGATGGTCGAGAACTGCAAGATCGCGCGCAGCTACGGCGCGACGGTGATCGCGCTGACCGCGCCCACCTCGCCGCTGGCGCAACTCGCTGATTGGGTGATCCCGATCGTCGCGTTCGAGACGGATTTCATTTACAAGCCGTCGTCGTCGCGCTACGCGATGATGATGGCGCTCGATGTGCTCGTCACCGAACTTGCCGTCAGCCAGGGTGACGAGAGCCGTGAATTGCTGCGCCGCATGAAGCACGCGCTCGACGCGCACCGCGGCGGCGGCGATCGACAACCGTTAGGAGACTGATTCATGCATTCGCATCCCGAAGCCGCCGATACGCTGATCGTCGGCGGGCAACTCTATGACGGCACCGGCGCGCCGCCCGTCGAGCGCGACGTGGCGGTCCGCGACGGCCGTATCGTCGCGATCGGCAATCTGTCGAACTGGCTCGCCGAAGAAGTGATCGAGGCCGAGGGCCGCGCGCTGGCGCCGGGCTTCATCGACGTGCACACGCACGACGACACGCACGTGATCCGCTCGCCGCAAATGCTGCCGAAGATCACGCAGGGCGTGACGACGGTGATCGTCGGCAATTGCGGGATCAGCGCGTCGCCAGTTACGCTGAAGGGCGATCCGCCCGATCCGATGAACCTGCTCGGTGAGCGCGGCGCGTTCCAGTACCCGACCTTCGCCGAGTACGTGAAGGCGGTCAACGCCGCGCGTCCGGCGGTGAATGTCGGCGCCTTGATCGGGCACACGGCGTTGCGCAGCAATCAGATGGACCGGCTCGATCGCGCGGCGACGCCGCAGGAAATCGACGGCATGCGCGCGCAGCTCGAAGAGGCGCTGGCCAACGGCGCGCTGGGTCTGAGCTCGGGGCTCGCGTACGGTTCGGCGTTCGCCGCGCCGACCGAAGAAGTGATGGCGTTGGCCGAGCCGCTCGCCGCCGCCGGTGCGCTGTACACGACGCACATGCGCACCGAGTTCGACGCGATTCTCGACGCGATGGACGAGGCGTACCGCATCGGCCGTCATGCGCATGTGCCGGTCGTGATCTCGCATCTGAAGTGCGCGGGCCCGTCGAACTGGGGACGCAGCGAAGAAGTGCTGCAGTCGCTCGAAGGCGCGCGGAGCATGCAGCCGATCGGCTGCGATTGCTATCCGTACAACCGCAGTTCGTCGACGCTGGCTCTGAAGCAGATCACGGGCGATATCGACATCACGATCACGTGGTCCGAGCCGCATCCGGAGATGGCCGGCAAGCTCCTGACGGAGATCGCCGCGCAGTGGGGCGTCACGCAGCAGGAAGCGGGCAAGCGCCTGCTACCGGCGGGCGCGGTGTATCACAACATGTCGGAAGAGGACGTGCGACGCATCCTGTCGCATCCCGCGACGATGGTCGGCTCGGACGGTTTGCCGAACGATCCGCTGCCGCATCCACGCTTGTGGGGTGCGTTTCCGCGCGTGCTCGGCCATTACGCGCGCGACGCCGGTCTGCTGCCGCTCGAAGAGGCCGTGCGCAAGATGACCAGCCTGTCGGCGCGTCGCTTCGGCCTCACGCAGCGCGGCGAGGTGCACATCGGCTATCACGCCGACCTGGTGCTGTTCAGCCCGGACAAAGTGCGCGACGCCGCGACATTCGAGAACCCGCAGCAGGCAGCGGACGGCATCGACGCGGTGTGGGTGAACGGCGTGCTGACGTATCGCGATGGCGCGGTCACGGGCGAGCGGGCCGGTCACTTCGTCGCGCGCGGCGCGGCGTCGAAGAGCGACGCGCACGGCGCGTTCTGATTTTTTAATCGATTGATCGTGGCGGGCGCGGCGCTGGTGCCGAGCCCGCGCCGGACTTTATGAGGAGTGTGATGATGAAGCGTTATGGCGTTGAAGGCGGAAAGGGAACGGGCGGTCAGCATATGCCGTTTGCACGAGCAGTCGAAGCGGACGGCTGGCTGTTCGTGTCGGGTCAGACGCCGATGGAAAACGGCGAAGTGATCAATGGCGGGATCGTCGAGCAATCGCATAAGGCGATTCAGAACGTGTTCGCCATTCTGAAGGAAGCAGGCTATGGCGCGGAGCATGTCGTGCGCTGCGGCGTGTGGCTCGACGATCCGCGTGACTTCGCGTCGTTCAACAAGGTGTTCCGCGAGTACTTCGGTGACAATCCGCCGGCGCGCGCCTGTGTGGTTTCGTCGATGGTGATCGACTGCAGGGTGGAAGTGGATTGCGTCGCTTATAAGAAGCCGACGGCTTGATGGGTTTCAGTCGCCGAGGGGGAAGGCCCTTAGCGACTTCCCGATGGTTTTTTATTGCCGGGCCAGACGCATGTTGTCGGGCATCGGCAAATTGTAGTTGGTGCGGAACGGGTTGATGTCCAGCCCGCCGCGCCGCGTATAGCGCGCGTACACCGCCAGCTTGACCGGCTTGCAGGCTTTCATCACGTCGATAAAAATCCGCTCGACACACTGCTCGTGAAAGCCGGTGTGATTGCGGTAAGAGATGATGTAGCGCAGCAGTCCCGCCTGATTGATCTGCGGCCCGACGTAATGAATCTGCACGCTGCCCCAATCGGGCTGTCCGGTCACCGGGCAGTTCGACTTCAGCAGGTTGGAGAACAGCGTTTCCTCTACCGGCGCTTCATCGTGCGCCGCGCTCAGCAGTGAAGCGTCCGGCTGATAAACCTCGGCGTCCAGATCCAGCCGATCCAGCGACAGGCCTTCGAACTCTTCCATTTGCAGCTTGCCGAACTCGTGCGGCGTCGCCAGATGAACCGACACAGTTGAGCCGCAAGCCGCGGACACAGCGCGTTTGAGCGTGTCGCGCACCACCTCGATCGATTCAAAGGCCGTCTGCGCGAACGAGCCCAGATAGAGCTTGAACGACTTCGACTCGACGATGTTCGGCGAGTCGGCCGACACGAAGAAAGTCGCCACCGCGATCTGCGGCTTGCCGCGCTTGTTCAGCCACGACAACTCATACGCATTCCAGATGTCCGTGCCGAAAAACGGCAATTGCGCGCCGATCCCGATCGCCTCGCGCGCGCTTTTGCGCGCAATCGGAAACAGCAGCGACGCGTCGTACTGTTCGGTGTAAGTGGAGGCTTTACCCAGCGGAGATTGTTCGGGTGTCATGATGCATTCACGATGCCACTCAGCACGTGCCCGGTCGCCGTCACGACGCGGGCCGATTCGCAATGGCCAATTTGGTCGTCGAAGAAAAAGTCCGGCTCGAACTCTCGCAGGAATGCGCTCTTGTCGAGGCCGCCGAGGAACATCGCTTCGTCGATTTCGATGTTCCACGCCATCAGGGTGCGGATCGCGCGCTCGTGCGCGGGCGCCGAGCGCGCCGTCACCAATGCCGTACGAATATGCATCGGCGCGGCTTGGTCCGCGAGTTTTTGCAGCCGGTGCAGCGCTTCGAGCAGCGGCTTCAACGGACCGTCCGCGAGCGGCAGGTCCTTGTTATGAGTCTCGTGGCCGACGAAGGCGCGCAGACCGTCCTTCTGGAACACGCGCTCGGCTTCGTCGGAAAACAGCACGGCGTCGCCGTCGAAGGCAATGCGGATTTCGTCCGGATACTTGCTCGCCATTTTCGCCGATTCGGGCAACACGCGCGCGGCGGGAAATCCGGCGGCCAGCGCGTCGCGCACGTCCTGCTGATTCGCGGACAGAAACAGCGATGCGTTCAACGGCTTCAGATAACCGAATGGCGCGCGTCCCCGTGTGAAGACACCGCGCTCGATCGCCAGCCCATGTTCACGGCACGAATGAAACGCGCGCAATCCGCTGATCGGATCGCTGCGCGACAGGATCACCACTTCGACGCGATGGCCGCCGGCGTTCAATGCCAGCAGCTTGCGGATCAGCGGAAACGCGACGCCCGGTTTGGCCGGCACGTTCAGCCGGTCGCGCTGCAAGGCTTCATAGGCGTGCAGGTCGCCTTCCTCGTACACGCGGTTCTCTTCCTCGAAGTCGAACAGCGCGCGCGACGAGATTGCCACCACCAGTTTGTCGACGAGCGAAAGAGCCATCTGCGCGTTTCAATCCCAGGAGATCA
This sequence comes from Paraburkholderia sediminicola, assembly GCF_046026895.1. Classification (GTDB taxonomy): domain Bacteria; phylum Pseudomonadota; class Gammaproteobacteria; order Burkholderiales; family Burkholderiaceae; genus Paraburkholderia; species Paraburkholderia sediminicola_C. Next base: position 10 of record NZ_JAQQEU010000037.1, on the reverse strand, counting down.
GGCGAGGAAA